>NZ_AYXF01000001.1:0-5000 GCF_000502215.1 Mesorhizobium sp. L103C105A0
GCACCGCCCTCGTTCGTGAGGCGTATATAGTCGCCACCAACCAGAACTGTCAACAGTCATCGACGATGTTTTTTCGATTTCTCGTGGAGATATCCACGGGGCGGAAATTCGTGAGCTGGCTTGGCTGAAATTGTGAGTGGTGTTCCGCTGAGGATCACTCTTCTACCAAGCTCCCACCTAGGCGGCGGCAGGTGCGTGCCATCGGCCTGAGAATCGCCTCCTGGCGAGTGTCGATCCCCACGCCAGCCTAAGCAGCGCTTCAGAGCCGGCCTTCCAGCAATTCCGCCGTGATGTTGCGGCCGGCGAAAAAATACCCAGGACCAGACCCGTTCGGCATCGACTGCGAAAGCAATGCTGACGGCACGTCGCCAGCTGATGATCCGCGGACCAGGCATGATCTCGACCCGCTCTGTGCCGCACTGTGGAAAAGTCGACACGCTCAGGCAATGGTCGCGCATGCCGACAACGAAATTCCAAGCGATCGCCGGCGACGCACGGGTCGGCTACGTCGTCATAGAACTGGCCGAGTTCAGTTCCGCCTTGGGGTGGAAGACAATGCGGTACTCCATTGCCTATTTGGCTTTCGCCTGCTTCGCGTGATGACGCGCCTCGAGTCGCGGAAAAACCGTCTCGACAGGGATGCCCTTAGCCGGATCCTGCCGGAGCTCGGTCAGGCGCGCCGGAACCTCCTCGCGCAGCCATCTCTCCCGCTCCGCCTCGAAATCCTCGAGCATACGTAGGCCGGCGCGAACATCTCAGGCATTGTTGTAGCGGCCTGATTCGAGCTGCTTCCTGATGAAGCTCTCATAGTGGTTCGTCGTTCAGAGCGTAATCGGGCACGGCAACCTCCTGGAAGATTATGGCGCCGATCAAGCCCGGTAGCAATAATAGCAATGATTGGAAGCGCACGATCACGGTTCGTTTTCCAAGATCTGATGGCGAGAGAATGGTTCGTCGCCTGGTTTTGCAGGGTCCAAAGCGTCCGGTCACCATCGCGCCGGCGCGTGGCGGTTGCCGCGCTGACAGAGCCGGGAGCCAACCGGCTTCGCGTGGGCAAAGGTGCCGAATAACAAAAAGGCCTGCGAGCTGCGGGCGGTTGGGGGTCATGATTTGGCTTTTCTGTCCTACGGCGTCGGCTTCGCCTGCTTCCGACCCCTGGTGCAGGTTAAAATCGCCATCGATCACGGTCCGAACGCAAAAAGCCCGCGTGAAGCGGGCTTTTTTTGTTGGTTGCGGGGACAGGATTTGAACCTGTGACCTTCAGGTTATGAGCCTGACGAGCTACCGGGCTGCTCCACCCCGCGTCACCTCCAGGGCAAGCTCTTGCTTGCTCCGGACTCTCCAGGGCAAGCTCTTGCCTGCTCCGGATCTGAAGCAAGCGTTTGCTTGCTTATCTGGACGTAAGCCTGGGCCTATGAAAAGGATGGCTTACAGATAGGTATATGGCTGACCAAATGAAAGGGCCGCTTGCGCGGCCCGTGATCCCTTGGCGGGCCTTTTCGTAGAGAGAAGATTTCAGTTTCATCCGGTTTGCGGATGAGAGTTCAACGTGCGTTTTGCAGACCTGGCAGCGACCTACTCTCCCGCGTCTTGAGACGAAGTACCATCAGCGCTGGAGCGTTTCACGGCCGAGTTCGGAATGGGATCGGGTGCAGCCGCTCCGCCATAACCACCAGGTCGGCAAAACGCACGTTATATCGAGAAGCTGTTTTTTCGTGCCAAGGCGACGTTTGTGTCTAGCTAACGGACAAAGTCCGCAAGCGCGACTGCGCGTCGCCGGTTTTCCGGCGCCCTCGCGGAGCATAGGCCCTGTTAAGGGCCGCTCATGCGTGAGCGCTGGTCAGATCATCGTGTTCACGATGAGCATAAGGAATGAGAACGATCAAGCCGATCGAACTATTAGTACCGGTAAGCTTCAAGCGTTGCCGCTCTTCCACACCCGGCCTATCAACGTGGTCGTCTTCCACGGTTCTCAGGGAATACTCGTTTTAAGGTGGGTTTCCCGCTTAGATGCCTTCAGCGGTTATCCCGTCCGGATATAGCTACCCTGCTATGCGGCTGGCGCCACAACAGGTCCACCAGAGATCCGTCCATCCCGGTCCTCTCGTACTAGGGACAGATCCTTTCAATATTCCTACACCCACGGCAGATAGGGACCGAACTGTCTCACGACGTTCTGAACCCAACTCACGTACCGCTTTAAATGGCGAACAGCCATACCCTTGGGACCTGCTCCAGCCCCAGGATGCGATGAGTCGACATCGAGGTGCCAAACAACCCCGTCGATATGGACTCTTGGGGGTCATCAGCCTGTTATCCCCGGCGTACCTTTTATCCGTTGAGCGATGGCCCTTCCACGCGGGACCACCGGATCACTATGACCGACTTTCGTCTCTGCTCGACTTGTCAGTCTCGCAGTCAGGCAGGCTTATGCCATTGCACTCAGCGAACGATTTCCGACCGTTCTGAGCCCACCATCGCGCGCCTCCGTTACTCTTTAGGAGGCGACCGCCCCAGTCAAACTACCCACCATACATTGTCCCGGACCCGGATAACGGGCCGCGGTTAGACATCCATAGTAATAAGGGTGGTATTTCAAGGGTGGCTCCACCTGAGCTGGCGCCCAGGTTTCAAAGCCTACCACCTATCCTACACATGCCACTACGAATGCCAATGTAAAGCTATAGTAAAGGTGCACGGGGTCTTTCCGTCTAACCGCAGGAACCCCGCATCTTCACGGGGAATTCAATTTCACTGAGTCTATGCTGGAGACAGCGGGGAAGTCGTTACGCCATTCGTGCAGGTCGGAACTTACCCGACAAGGAATTTCGCTACCTTAGGACCGTTATAGTTACGGCCGCCGTTTACTGGGGCTTCGATTCAGAGCTTGCACCCCTCCTCTTAACCTTCCAGCACCGGGCAGGCGTCAGACCCTATACGTCGTCTTGCGACTTCGCAGAGCCCTGTGTTTTTGATAAACAGTCGCTACCCCCTGGTCTGTGCCACCCTCCTCTACTTGCGTAGAAAAGGGTCACGCTTCTTCCGAAGTTACGCGTGCAATTTGCCGAGTTCCTTCAGCATAGTTCTCTCAAGCGCCTTGGTATACTCTACCTGACCACCAGTGTCGGTTTCGGGTACGGTTTATAAGGAGGAGCTATTTCCTGGAACCGCTCCGCTGCCCGTTCAATCCGATAAGATTGGACAACTTGTGCGATCCGTCACTACCTCCAAGCCCACGAATATTAACGTGGTTCCCATCGACTACGCGTTTCCGCCTCGTCTTAGGGGCCGGCTAACCCTGCTCAGATTAGCTTTAAGCAGGAACCCTTGGTCTTTCGGCGGGGGAGTCTCTCACTCCCCTTACGTTACTCATGTCAGCATTCGCACTTCTGATACCTCCACCACCCCTCACGGGTATGGCTTCGTCAGCTTACAGAACGCTCCGCTACCGCTTGGCCCTTGCGGACCAAACCCTAAGCTTCGGTGTATGGCTTTAGCCCCGTTACATTTTCGGCGCAAAGACCCTTATTTAGACCAGTGAGCTGTTACGCTTTCTTTAAATGATGGCTGCTTCTAAGCCAACATCCTGGTTGTTTTGGGATCCTCACATCCTTTCCCACTTAGCCATAACTTGGGGACCTTAGCTGTAGGTCAGGGTTGTTTCCCTTTTCACGACGGACGTTAGCACCCGCCGTGTGTCTGCCGACTAGTACTCCCAGGTATTCGGAGTTTGGTTAGGTTTGGTAATCCGGTGAGGACCCCTAGCCCATCCAGTGCTCTACCCCCTGGGGTATTCGGTCGACGCTCTACCTAAATAGATTTCGCGGAGAACCAGCTATTTCCGAGTTTGATTGGCCTTTCACCCCTAGCCACAAGTCATCCCGAACTATTGCAACAGTTATGGGTTCGGTCCTCCAGTAAGTGTTACCTTACCTTCAACCTGCTCATGGCTAGATCACTCGGTTTCGGGTCTAATGCGACGAACTGAACGCCCTGTTCAGACTCGCTTTCGCTGCGCCTACACCTAGCGGTTTAAGCTTGCTCGTCACACTAAGTCGCTGACCCATTATACAAAAGGTACGTGGTGACCCTTGCGGGCTCCCACTGTTTGTAGGCAATCGGTTTCAGGTACTCTTTCACTCCCCTTGTCGGGGTGCTTTTCACCTTTCCCTCACGGTACTAGTTCGCTATCGGTCATGCACGAGTACTTAGGCTTGGAAGGTGGTCCTCCCAATTTCAGACAGGATTTCACGTGTCCCGCCTTACTCGAGGACGATTGATCGCATTACGCGTACGGGGCTGTCACCCACTATGGCCCTACTTTCCAGAAGGTTCCGCTTGTCTCTCAATCGCCACTGGCCTGGTCCGGGTTCGCTCGCCACTACTTCCGGAGTCTCGGTTGATGTCCTTTCCTACGGGTACTTAGATGTTTCAGTTCCCCGCGTTCGCCACTTTATCCCTATGTATTCAGGATAAGTTACCTATTATCGATACTTGGAAACCACAGTAGCAGATCGCTCTGCTACTCTGATTTTCCAAGTACCTTAGGTGGGTTTCCCCATTCGGAAATCTACGGATCAAAGGGTATTCGCACCTCCCCGTAGCTTATCGCAGCGTATCACGTCCTTCATCGCCTGTGCATGCCAAGGCATCCACCAATTGCCCTTAAGACACTTGATCGTTCTCATTGCCAATGCCCATCCGCGCAATCCGAAGGATTGTCGCTTCAGCCTCTCCCTTGCGGGGTTGGCGTCCGCGCAATTCCAAAGGAATTGTCGCCTGAACCGGATCCTGTGCGGGATCCACATTCGATGTCATTGGCACAAAAAGACCAGCTTCTCGAGATCGGTTCGAGGGTGCGGTTAGGCAAACCCATCATATGCGGGAGATTGAGCGTCTCCCGCGACAAATCACGAACCTTTCGGCTCATGAAGTTCGAACAAATCTTCTCTTTACGATGTCAAAACAGAACAAGCGGCAAGCCAAGAAGCTCACCACAA
>NZ_AYXF01000001.1:7500-1031848 GCF_000502215.1 Mesorhizobium sp. L103C105A0
CAGCGGCGCACCGCCCTCGTTCGTGAGGCGTATATAGTCGCCACCAACCAGAACTGTCAACAGTCATCGACGATGTTTTTTCNCGCACCGCCCTCGTTCGTGAGGCGTATATAGTCGCCACCAACCAGAACTGTCAACAGTCATCGACGATGTTTTTGAACTTTTTGCGACAGAAGTTTTGGCGCCGGCGGACTGCCCCAAGGGAACATTGGCGTTGCCAAAAGGAGCCCTATTGCCGCCGCATTGCCGTTCGACACCAAGGCCAACAAAGAAGGGCTCGGCGCGGCCCGCAAGGTGACTTCCTATAAGAGCCAAAGCGGGGTCTGCGCATCACCGGTTCGGACCCTCCTACAAGAGGATTTAGGAGGCTCCTATAAGAGGATAAAGTCGCCTCTCTATAAGGGGCTGTAAAACAGAGCGTGTGCGTGGGGATTTCGCCGCTTCGTTGACTTCACTCGCCGTGACAGGCAAATGTCATGGCCCAACAGAAGCGAAAAGCCGTTCCGCCCGGGGAAGAAGCAGCCTTTCTGGATGCCAGACACGGAAGATGTCATAGCCGAACTCGGCAATGAGCCGCCGCTGATCGCGGATGGCCGCAGCGGCCCGCCCGACCGGCGCGAGGTTTCGGCGCGCTGGCTGTCGGGCACCTTTCTTACCGGCGTGACCTCGAGTGTGCTGATGGGCGTGGCGTTGTTTGCCGCCCTTGACGGCCGCCAGCAGTTGGCAACCCCGCCCGAAATCGCCGAACTGGCCCAGCTCGAAAGCGGCGGCGATTCCGGCGAGGTCGCCAAGACCACCAGGCTGGTGGCGCCGCGCCAGATCGCCAAGGCCAAGGACCGCCGGCGCATGGAAGTGTCGATGGTGACCAAGGTCGGTGACCGCGACGTTATCCACACCATGCCGTTCGTGCAGATCAAGATGGCGCTGGCCGCCGGCCACACCACCAACCGCGCCTATCCGCCTTTCGACCCGATGCAGGTGTTCGGCGACGATGGCGACTCGACGCCGGCGCAGCCGGCAACGGCCTCCGCGGTTGGCGGCCAGATCTACGGCGCCAAGGTCGAAAGCGAGATGAGCCTGAAGACGGTCGATTTCCCGGTCGAGACGGCCTCCTTCGACGAAAAAAGCGACCTGTCCGCCGACGAGGTTGAAAAAGTGGTGCGCGAAGCCGGCACCGACCTCAGCGACGGCGCCGTGCAGGTCGCCTCGCTGCATTATGTCGACCCGCAGCGATTCGGCGATGCCTTCGCCGAATCGATGGCCGGCTCCTACGACGTCAAGATCGTGCCGGAAAACGTCTCGGTGGCGCCGCGCGTCGCGCTCGACGACCAGACGCCGGCTTTCGCCGAGGAAATCAT
This sequence comes from Mesorhizobium sp. L103C105A0, assembly GCF_000502215.1. NCBI lineage: Bacteria > Pseudomonadati > Pseudomonadota > Alphaproteobacteria > Hyphomicrobiales > Phyllobacteriaceae > Mesorhizobium > Mesorhizobium sp. L103C105A0. The sequence goes on from NZ_AYXF01000001.1 coordinate 8,859, forward strand.
TCCCTTCACCAGGGACCGCGACATTGCCGAGGCTTTCGCTGATTCGGGCTATACGGGCGATGACGCCACCGGCATGGCGGAGGCGATCGGCAAGCTGCTCAACGCACCGGCGCTGAAGACCGGAACCGTGCTGCGCGTCGGGCTCGAGGTACATGGCGACGCCGCCAAGGTCGTTCGCACCAGCGTCTATGACAAGACAACGCACATCGTCACCATCGCGCTCGACGACCGCGGCCAGTATGTGCCGGCGCAGGAACCGGAGCCGAACCCCGAATTGCTGACCGCGTTCGATGATTCGTCGGCGCCGGTGGTGGTGCGCGGCAATCTGCCGAACGTCTATGACGGCATCTACCGCGCCGCCTATTCCTACGGCATGTCGAAGAAGCTGACCCAGCAACTGGTCAAGCTCCTGGCCTCCGGCGTCGACTTCCAGTCCAGGCTCAATCCATCGGACCGCATCGACGTGCTGTTCTCGCAGCCGGACGGCGACGACCAGGCCTCCGACGAATCGGAACTGCTCTATGTCTCGTCGACCTTCGGCGGCCAGACGCGCAATTTCTACCGATTCCAGATGCAGGACGGCTCGACCGACTATTTCGACGAGGACGGATCTAGCGCCGAGCAGTTCCTGTTGCGCAACCCCCTGCCCGCCGGGAAATTCCGCTCCGGCTTCGGCGCCCGCCGACATCCGATCCTCGGGTATGTCCGCATGCATACCGGCGTCGACTGGGCGGCGCCGATCGGAACGCCGATCATCGCCGCCGGCAACGGCACCATCGAAAAGGCCGGCTGGGCCGGCGGCTACGGCAAACAGATCATCATCCGCCATGCCAATGGCTACGAGACCTCCTACAATCACCAGAGCGCCTTTGCCAAAGGCATCGAACCGGGCGTTCATGTCCGCCAGGGCCAGACCATCGGCTTCCTCGGTCAGACCGGCCTCTCCACCGGCCCGCATCTTCACTACGAGCTGATCGTCAACGGCACCAAGGTCGACCCGATGCGCGTGCGCCTGCCGGTCGGCAAGGTGCTGAAGGGCGACGACCTGGTCGCTTTCAAGCGCGAGCGCGAGCGCATCGATGAACTGCTCAAGCAGGAAGACAGCAATCCGCTGAAGGTCGCGAGCGCCAAGATCGAAGGCTAATGCATGTCGCCCAGAAGTGTGCCGCGGTTCTGGGACAACGACATGCCTCAAAACAAACACTTAAAGCGCGTCGTATGAATCCGTTTCAGCGCGACGCGCTTTAAGCCGTCACACTCGACGCCGGCGAATCATAATCGCCCCATCAGAGCATTCCGAATCGGGTCGGCTCCGAATCAGGTCGACTGCTCCTCTTCGGCTCGTGACCAAGGCAGCTTTTGCCCCGAAACGGTGGCCCAGGCGATAATAGCGGCAAGCAGGCAAAGCACGGCCGTCACTGTCGACACGGCCGCGAACGCCGCATCGCTGGCGGCGAGCCGTGTTGCATCAAGGTCTGGCGCCAGGCCGGCCAATGCCGGTTCGCCGAATCCCGGAATGCCCGGCCTAGCGCTGGTATCGAGCATCGTCGAATAGACCCAGGCCGCGAGCGAGCCCATCGCCGCCACAGCAATCAGCCCGCCAATGCGCGAAACCGCATTGTTGATGCCGGAAGCGGCGCCGGTATCCTTGTCCTCGACCGCGGTCATGACCGCCGTCGACAGCGGCGACACCACCAGCGCCATGCCGAGCCCCATCACGGCCATCAGCGGAAAGATACCGGTCCAGAAATTGTGCATGCCGGCATGAGTGAGCAAAGCCAGCCCGGCAAAGGCGATGGCAACCACCAGGCAGCCGCTGGCGATCGGAAAACGCGGACCGATGCGATCCGACCACTGGCCGACGAGACCCGACAGCAGCGCGATCGACGCCGACAGCGGCAGGAAGATGAAACCGACCTCTTTGGTGCTCAGCCCCCATCCGGCGATCAACAGCATCGGCAGGTAGAACAGATTGGCCGACAGGGCGAAATACAGGAAGAAGGTGGCGAGATTGGCGCCGGCAAAGGCGCCGATCCGAAACAGCTTGAGATCGATCATCGGCTCGCGCTGCCGAAGCTCGAAGACGATGAAGATGATAAGCAGCACGGCGCCTGCGGCGATGATCGGCCCCGACATCAGCCCGCTGCCTTCGGCGCTCATCGAGGTCAGTCCGTAGGCAAGCGCCCCGAAGGCAAGCGTGGCGAGAGCGGCGCCGCCGAGATCGAGGCTTCGCTTCTCCGTCGGCGCGTCGGCGGGAATCTTGGCCAGCAGGAGATAGATCGAGATCAGCCCGAGCGGCAGGTTGACGGCGAAGATCGCCCGCCAGATACCGCCGCCAAAGGCCGACAGGACGAAGCCGCCGAGCACCGGACCGAGCGCAGTCGTCAGCGCCGAGGCGGCGGCCCAGATGCCGATCGCCCGGCCGCGCTCCTTCTTCGGATAGGCCTTGGCGATGATGGCGAGGCTGCCCGGCACCATGATCGCCGCACCAATGCCCTGAATGGCGCGAAAGGCGATGAGCACCAGCGCATTCGGCGCCACCGCGCAGGCCAGCGAAGCGACGATGAACAGCGCAATGCCGGCAACGAAGGCGCGCCTGAGGCCAAACCGGTCGCCGGCGGCGCCGCCGGCCAGAATCAGCGCCGACAGCGTCAGCGCATAGGCGTTGGAAATCCACTGGACCTCGGCCAGGCTGGCGCCGAGGTCGACGCGCATTGCCGGCATGGCAATGGCCAGGGTCGACCCGTCGATGAAGCCGAGCGCTGACGCCAGGATCGCCGCTACCAGCACGAACTTGCGCTGCGACTGCGGGCAAAATGTACCGTTGGAAAGCGACCTGGTCAGGGGAACGGCTGCGGCTTCGCTCGGAGACTTCATGAGCGTCTGCTTAGACTTCTTGCGGGCCGGCAACAACCAGCCAGCACCCTGCGCTCATGAATCCAGCTTTGGATATCGGCCTGCCTTATGGGCAGGCCGATATCACTGCGCTGGAGCGCTCACTTGCTCCGCAACATCATCGGCCGAGGGACCGCCGACGAACTCGACGGTGACGCCCGGCGACACCAGCTTGGCCAGTTCACGCGCATCCCAATTTGTCAGGCGCACGCAGCCATGGCTTTCGGTCTTGCCGATCTTGGAGGGATCGGGCGTGCCGTGAATGCCATAGGTCGGCTTGTCCAGCGCGATCCACACCGAGCCGACCGGGCCGTTCGGACCCGGCGGGATGGTCAGGATCTTGTCGTTCTGGCCCTGCTTGAAATTGATGCTGGGGTTGTAGGTGTAGTTCGGATCGAGCGCGACGCGCGACACCGTATGAGTGCCGGTCGGCGAGGGCGTGTCGGCTGAACCAATGGTGGCCGGATAGGCCGCGACCAGCTTGCCACCGGCGTCATAGGCGAACACCTGCTTCTTGTCCTTGTCGGCGACGATGCGGGCAACCGGCGTCGCCACCAGCCTGCCGAAATTGGCGACCTTGATGATGGTGCCGGGACGGCTGAAGTCGGCCTCGGGATTGAGCCCCTTCAGGTAGTTCTCGTCCATGTGGAACCGTTCGGCCAAGGCTTCGGTGACGGAGGTGTAAGCCATGCGGTCGAGCTGCGCCTTCTGGCTATAATCCTCCGGTATCGAGGCGACATAAGGCCCGGCCGCGTCCTCGGGCGTGATCGTATAATTGGCGAAAGCATCGCCACCGGTCTGCGCCAGCGCAGCCTGGATGCCGACCGCGTCGGTCGAGCGCAGATTGCTGCCGGTGATCTGGTTATAGGCGGCAAGCGCCTTGTCGACATTGGAGCCGAAGCGCCCGTCGACGACGCCGGGTGAAGCGCCGGCGCGGTCGAGCAGCACCTGCAAGGCGGCTACATCCTGGCGTGCGCCGAGTGAAAGCGAGGGATCGACCACGGTCTTGCCACCGGCTTTCGGCGGCAGCGCGGCCTGGTCGGCGGGCGCCGCCGGTTCGGCGGGATCGATAGAGGCTTCGTTCAGCGGCTGGCGCTTGACGGGCCGCGGTTCAGCGGATTTCGGCGCTTCCGGATAGGTGTCGCTGTCATTGGCATCATCCTGCGGAGCGGCCCCCAGGAATCTGTCGCTTTCAGGATCGTATTCATCAACCGGCGGGCCGGGGATTCGTCCCTGATCGTCCAGTTGCCTGCGGCGGAAACGCGCCATGTCTTCGGGATCGTCGAGATAGTAGCGGTCGTCGTCTTCGACCGGTGCGCGTCCAAGCTCACGTGCCCGCATTTCCCGGCGCAGCGCGCGGCGGTCGAGCCTGGTCTGCGGCGGCTGGATGGCGATGACCTTGCCGGTCTCGGCATCGACGATGACGCGGTTGCCCCTGGCGTCGTAATAGATGTCGAGATTGCCGTCCTGGGCAAGCACAATGCCGCCGCTATCGGCGGCGCGGACGGCCGGCAGTGCGTTGTCCACAGTCGGCGATGCCATGGCGCTGGACGTGAGCAGCCCGGCGGCGAGCACCGAAAAGGCAAGGATCGTGCGGAACATGGTGGTCAAACTCTCCGGTACTTACAGCGCCGCGCGCCCGTTTGGACGCGCAAAGGACGCTGTAACACTTCATGTCTGCGCATGATCCTTTCCGAAAATCGAATTTCGATTTTCGGGGTCATGCGTAATTGCCGCCGCCCGGCAGTGTTCCCACCAGAACGTTCTCGCCACCGTTTGGATGCGCAAGGAACGCCCTGATCGTCAAAAGCCTGCAGGCAAACCCCTTCGCCAGCAAACCACAACATAAGCTTTCCAACATGAACCGGGCATGAAGATGGCGGATTACTGGTTGCTACAGGCCCAATTCCTTGCGCGTCTGCTTCGTCAGCTTGAGGACGACGAGGCGGTGGCTTTCGCCGAGATAGTCCTTCAGCGCATCATCATCCATGCTCTGGCTTGTCTGACGCTGGATCCATTTCATGCCGCGCGAGGCGAGATAGGGCGCCGGCCGGCAGCCGGGCTGATCCTTCAGCACGTCATAAGCCATTTCAGAGCATTTGAAGGTGACGAAGACGCCACCCTCCCGGTCATGGCCGGCGATGGTGAAGACCTTGCCACCGACTTTCCAGACATCGGCCCCGCCCCACTGCACGACGTGCGTCGTCTGCGGCAGCGAGGCGCAGAAGCTGTTGTAGTCGTCCAGCGTCATCTGCACCCCCGTCAAAGGATTGTTGTTTCATAAGAAAATGCCGCGCGTCCGGTCGGACGCGCGGCGTTGGATCAGGCTGCCGCGTCGGTCGGCACCACAGTGGGCCTGGACCGGAAATTCAACCGGTCGGAGCCGGCGGTGACCTTGACGGTCGAGCCGTCGAGTATCTCGCCAAGCAGGATTTTTTCCGCCAGCGGATCTTGCAGGTCCTTCTGCATCACCCGCTTCAGCGGCCGCGCGCCATAGGCCGGGTCGTAGCCCTTCGCCGCCAGCCAGTCGATCGAATCCTGGTCGAGCGACAGTGTGATCTTGCGGTCGGCTAGCAGGCTTTCCAGCCGCTTGAGCTGGATCTCGACGATGCGGCCCATATCCTGCCGGCGCAGCCGGTGGAACAGGATCACCTCGTCGACGCGGTTGAGGAACTCCGGCCTGAACGAGGCTCTCACCACGCTCATAACCTCGTCGCGCACGGCATCGACGTCCTGCTCTTCGCTGAGATTGACCAGATATTCGGCGCCGAGGTTCGACGTCATGACGATCAGCGTGTTGCGGAAGTCGACCGTGCGGCCCTGCCCGTCGGTCAGCCGCCCGTCGTCGAGCACCTGCAACAGCACGTTGAAGACATCCGGATGCGCCTTCTCGATCTCGTCGAACAGCACGACCTGATAGGGCCGGCGCCGCACCGCTTCGGTCAGCGCACCGCCTTCCTCATAGCCGACATAACCGGGAGGCGCTCCGATCAGCCGGGCGACCGAGTGCTTCTCCATGTGTTCCGACATGTCGATGCGCACCATAGCGCTCTCGTCGTCGAACAGGAAATTGGCCAGCGCCTTGGTCAGTTCGGTCTTGCCGACGCCGGTCGGTCCGAGGAACATGAACGAGCCGATCGGCCGGTTCGGATCCTGCAGCCCGGCCCGGGCACGACGCACGGCCTTGGACACCGCCTGTACCGCTTCGCCCTGGCCGACGACTCGCTTGCCGATCTCGTCTTCCATGCGCAGCAGCTTGTCGCGCTCGCCCTGCAGCATCTTGTCGACCGGAATGCCGGTCCAGCGGGACACGATATGGGCGACGTGGTCGGGCGTGACCACCTCTTCGACCATGCCGGCCTTGCCGTCCTGGGCTTCGGCTTCCTTCAGCTTCTTTTCCAGTTCCGGGATCTTGCCATAGGCAAGCTCGCCGGCGCGCTGGAATTCACCCTTGCGCTGGGCAATGGCGAGGTCGTTGCGGGCCGCGTCGAGCTGCTTCTTGAGGTCAGCGGCGAGGCCAAGCTTCTGCTTCTCCGACTGCCATTTGGCGGTGATCTCGGTCGATTCCTCCTCGAGGCCGACGAGTTCCTTTTCGAGACGCGCGAGCCGGTCCTTTGACGCCTCGTCCTTCTCGACCTTCAGTGCCTCGCGCTCGATCTTGAGCTGCATGATGCGGCGATCGATTTCGTCCAGCGCCTCGGGCTTGGAATCGACCTGCATCCTCAGCCGCGACGCGGCTTCGTCGACAAGGTCGATCGCCTTGTCCGGCAGGAAACGGTCGGCGATGTAGCGGTTGGACAAGGTCGCCGCCGCGACCAGCGCCGAATCCGAGATGCGCACCTTGTGGTGCTGCTCGTACTTCTCCTTCAGGCCACGCAGGATCGACACGGTATCTTCCACCGACGGCTCGTTGACGAAGACCGGCTGGAACCGGCGGGCAAGGGCCGCGTCCTTCTCGACATGCTTCCTGTATTCATCGAGCGTGGTCGCGCCGACGCAGTGCAGTTCGCCGCGCGCCAGCGCCGGCTTCAACAGGTTCGAAGCGTCCATGGCGCCATCGGCCTTGCCGGCGCCGACCAGCGTGTGCATCTCGTCGATGAACAGGATGATGCCGCCGGCCGCCGAGGTGACTTCGTTGAGCACGGCCTTCAGCCGCTCCTCGAACTCGCCGCGATATTTGGCGCCGGCAATCAGCGCGCCCATGTCGAGCGCCATCAACTGCTTGTCCTTCAGCGATTCGGGCACGTCGCCATTGACGATGCGCAGCGCCAGACCTTCGGCGATCGCCGTTTTGCCGACGCCCGGCTCGCCGATCAGCACCGGGTTGTTCTTGGTACGCCGCGACAGCACCTGGATGGTGCGGCGGATCTCGTCGTCACGGCCAATCACAGGGTCGAGCTTGCCGGCGCGGGCATCGGCGGTGAGGTCGCGCGCGTATTTCTTCAGCGCGTCATAGCCCTGCTCGGCGCTCGCCGAATCGGCGGTACGGCCCTTGCGGACGTCGTTGATCACCTGGTTCAGCGCCTGCGCTGTGACGCCGGCCTTGGACAGGATATCGGCCGTCTTGGCCGACTTCTCCATCGCCAGCGCCTGCAGCAGCCGCTCGACCGTGACAAAACTGTCGCCGGCTTTCTTGGCCAATTCCTCGGCGGTCGAAAACACCTTGGCCAGCGGCTGCGCCAGATAAAGCTGGCCGTTGCCGCCTTCCACCTTGGGCATGGCCTCAAGGGCGGTCTCGACGCCAAGCTTGACGTCGCGCACGTTGCCGCCGGCGCGCTCGATCAGCGAGGCGGCCAGCCCCTCGTCGTCATCGACGAGGACCTTCAGCATATGTTCGGGAGTGAATTGCTGGTGATTGCGCGAGAGCGCCATGGTCTGGGCGGACTGAATGAATCCGCGGACGCGCTCGGAGTATTTTTCGAGGTTCATATCTGTCTCCTTCCATCACCGGCCCGCTTTGCGGCACCGGATCAGATTGCGGTGACGGACCCGCTCATCCGAGCCGGGTCCAGTTCACGCCAGATATGGGGCGCAAGCCATTGCCGCTCAAGACGTCCGGCTGATGATATTGCATGGCCGAGCAAACGAAAACGGCGGAGATCTCTCTCCGCCGTTTCATCGACTTATGTCTTGTGGGTCAGTTGTTGGCGTCGACGGCGAACGGGTCGCCGGCAGGGCTTTCGGCCGGCGCCGCATCAACCACGTCAACAGCGGCAGCGGTCTCGCCGGCGCCATCCACCACCTGGCCACCACCAGACTGTTCGTCACCGACCTGATCGGCATTGTTGCGCGGGCGGCGCGGACGCCGCGGGCGACGGGCAGCGCCGCTCTCGGCGGCTGCCTCATTGAGTTCGGCCCGGGCGGCAAGAGCCGCCGGCGACAGGTTTTCGTACAGCGGCGCCGACTCGGAGAAACCGCTCTCGGCTTCGGGCTCAACCGCGGAAACGGTTTCCGCCTGTGCCGGGGTTTCGGTGAAGCGCTGCTGGTCGCCGCGCTGGCCGTTCTGCTCGCCACGCTGGGCAAAGTCGCCACGCTGGTCGTTCTGGCCATAGCCGCCATTGGGGCGGCGGTCACGGTTGCGGCCATTGTTGTCGCGGCCGTTGTTGTTGCGGCCATTATTGTCACGGCCATTATTGTCACGGCCACTGTTGTTCTCGCGGCCGTTTTCCTGGCCGTATGCGAGTTCGGCCGGCGTGCCCTCAATCGTCGGCTGCGGACCGTTGCCGTGGTTCGCCATCGGCGCTTGCGTCTCGCCGCCATTGCCGCTGCCGGCATTGTCAAAATCGTCGCGATCTTCATCGTCGTCGAATTCGTCGCGGTTCTGCGGGGCATTCTGGATCGGCATCTGCGCCTGTGCGGCGGCAATGATGCGGTTGTAGTGCTCGGCGTGCTGGAGGTAATTTTCCGCCATAACCCGGTCGCCGGAGCTTTGCGCATCACGGGCCAGAGTGGCGTATTTTTCGGCGATCTGCTGAGCCGATCCACGGATTTTCACGTCCGGGCCGTTGCTCTCGTAGTTGCGCGTCAGGGGATTTGGGCCCTTGCGGTTGTTGTTGTTGTTATTGTTGTTGCCACCGCCGCCGCCATTGTTGTTGCGACCGCGCATGCGCCTGTTCTGCTGTTGTGGCCTCATAAGACTCTCTTCATTTTGAAATTTTCGAAAAACGTTTCACGAACGGAGGCGCTCATGCAGCCAGCCGTTTCGTTTCTTCACCGGCGTTCGCCCGCATCAATTGCGTTGGCGCCACGTGTCATCCCGTTCCGGTTACATCACTTGCCGGACGATTCCCGCACGAAGCTTGGGCGTCGTTTGCGCAAGAAGGCAGCTATTTCCAAGGAAAACCGAATCGCTAAGAGCACTGCCTGCTTCGTCTCATCCGGTTAGGGCGGACCCTAGCCGCATTCCCCGGCATTGCCAAGCGCTTTTTTGCACTGCATCAAGGCTTTCCCTGTTCAAACATAAGAACCCTGTCGTTTCCGCCAAGATCGACGAATGCCCCGGCCAGCCTGTAGCCGGCTGCCGCGAATATGTCTCTGACCTCATTGCGCTGCGAGTGGCCGATCTCGACCGCTATCTTGCCTTCTGCTTCCAGAAACTTTGCCGCCTCGGCGGCGATGATCCTGTAGGGGCCAAGACCGTCCACACCGCCATCAAGGGCTCTGTGCGGATCGAAATCGCGGACTTCGTCCTGCAGATTTCCAATGTCTCCAGACGATATATAGGGAGGGTTTGCGGCAATTACATGGTATCGGCCCGAAACTTTTTCGAACCAGTCGGAATGCAGCCCCACGAACCGGCCGGCGAGTCCGAGTTGCTCGGCATTACGTATCGCGGTTGCCAGCGCGTCTTGTGAAATATCGACCCCGGTGGCGGTCGCGGCCGGAACCGCGCTGAGCAGCGCCAGCGCAATCGCGCCGGTACCGGTGCCGAGATCGAGGATACGGCATTCCCCCAGCCTTTCGGCCGTCGCGCCGGCAAAAGGCAGGATCGCCTCGACCAGCGTTTCGGTGTCCGGCCGCGGCTCCAGCGTTTCCGGCGACAGCGACAGCCGCAGGCCGTAAAACTCGCGAAACCCGAGGATGCGGTGAACCGGTTCGCCGGCCATGCGGCGCTGCAGAGCAGCGCCGATTGCGGCAACCGCACCCGCATCGACCGTCCGTTGCGGGTCGGCGATCGCCTGCGTACGGTCCGTGCCGGAAAAATGCTCGACGATAAGCCTGGCATCCAGCGCCGGGTCGGAAAGGCCGGCCGCGGCAAGCCGCTCCCGCGCCACCCGCAACAACGGCCCGAGCGCGCCGGGCAACATGTCAGCCATCGAAGCCGATATCGGCGAGCAGCTTCGACTGATGGTCGGCGATCAGCGCATTGATGACCTCATCGAGCTCGCCCATCATCACCCGGTCGAGCTTGTAGAGCGTCAGGTTGATACGATGGTCGGTAAGGCGGCCCTGCGGGAAGTTGTAGGTGCGGATGCGCTCCGAACGGTCGCCCGAACCAACCTGCGATTTGCGTGACTCCGAGCGCTCCTCGTCCGCCTTGCTGCGCTCGAGGTCGTAAAGCCGCGCACGCAGAATCTGCATGGCTTTCGCCCGGTTCTGATGCTGCGACTTCTCCGCCTGCACCACCATGATGCCGGTCGGCAAATGGGTGATGCGCACCGCAGAATCGGTGGTGTTGACGTGCTGGCCGCCCGAACCCGAGGCGCGCATCGTGTCGATACGGATGTCTTCGGCGCGAATGTCGATGTCGACCTCTTCGGCCTCCGGCAGTACGGCAACCGTCGCCGCCGAAGTGTGGATGCGCCCGCTGGCCTCGGTCGCCGGCACGCGCTGCACGCGGTGCACGCCGGATTCAAACTTCAGATTGGCAAAGACTCCCCTACCGGAAATGGTGGCGATGATTTCCTTGAAGCCGCCGGCGTCGCCGTCGCTGGCCGACACCGTCTCGAAGCGCCAGCCGCGTTCGGCGGCATAGCGCTCATACATGCGAAACAGGTCGCCGGCGAACAATGCCGCCTCATCGCCGCCGGTGCCGGCGCGGATTTCAAGGATGGCGTTCTTGTCGTCGGCCGCGTCCTTGGGCAACAGCAGGATCTGGATGTCCTTCTGCAGCTCTTCGATTCGCGCTTCGACGCCCGGCAAATCTGCCTCCGCCAGGGCCCGCATCTCGGCGTCGGTGCCCTTGTCGGCAAGCATCGCCTCGAGGTCGGCTTGCTCGCGCTCGACTGAGCGCAGTTCCCTGACCTTGGCCACCATGTCCTGCAGCTCGGCATATTCGGAAGCCATCTTCACATAGGCATCGGCTGCCGGGCCGGCCGACATCTGCGCTTCGAGCATCTCGAAACGCTTGACGACCTGATCCATACGCTCGCGGGGAAGATTGACCATGGCTAATGCTATAGCGGGATGGAGCGGTCGTCGGCGAAGGCCTGCAGCAGCGCTCGCATCGGCAGCCCTTGAGCTGGCGCCATCAGATTGTCGGCAAAGAAAGCCTCCAATTCCTCCAGTGGCAGTTCGGTCAACATCGCCTTGACCGGGCCGATCGAGGCTGGAGACATCGAGATCGAGCGGTAGCCGAGGCCGATCAGCGCCATGGCGGAAATGGGTTTTCCGGCAAGCTCGCCGCACAGCGTCACCGGCGTGTGGTTGCGAACCCCGGCGTCGGCGATCTGCTTCAGAACCCGCAGGAACGGCGTCGACAGCGTGTCGAAGCGGTCGGAGAGCTGCGTGTTCCCCCGATCGACCGCCATGACGAACTGGAACAGGTCGTTGGAGCCGACCGAGACGAAATCGACCGCCTTCATCAACTCGTCGAGCTGGAACAGCAGCGACGGCACTTCCAGCATGGCGCCCACCTTGAGGCTGGTCGGCAGATGGTGGGCAAAGCGGGAGAGATGCCGCACTTCGCGGTCGATGATCTCGCGCGCCTGGGCGATTTCGCCGAGCTCGGTCACCATCGGCAGCATCAGCTTCAGTTCGCGCCCGCCGCAGGCCTTCAGCAGAGCGCGGATCTGGGTCCTGAGCAGACCCGGCCGGTCGAGCGTCAGCCGGATCGCGCGCCAGCCGAGCGCAGGGTTTTCTTCCTGGACAGCGCCCTTGAAGTAGGGCAGCACCTTGTCGCCGCCGATGTCGATGGTGCGGAAGGTGACCGGCTTGCCACGCGCCGCGTCCAGCACGTCGCGGTAGAGCCGCTCCTGCGCCTCGGCGCGCGGGAAGGTCGAGGCGACCATGAACTGCAATTCGGTGCGGAACAGGCCGATGCCGGCCGCACCCGCCTCGGCCAGCTGCGGCAGGTCGACGGCCAGGCCCGCATTCATCAGCAGGTCGACCTGGACGCCGTCCTTGGTCACCGACGGCTTCTTGCGCAGTTCCCGGTAGACTTCCTGCCGGCGCGCCCGGAAGCGCACTTTTTCGGCATAGGCAGCTTCGAGGTCGGGCTGCGGCCGCAGATGGATGGTGCCTTCCTCGCCGTCGACGATGATGGCATCGCCGTTTTCCGCCATGGAAACGGCGCCCTTCATCTGGCCGGCGACCGGAATGCCCATGGCGCGCGCTACGATGACGACATGGCTGGTGGCAGCGCCGTCTTCCAGCACCACGCCGCGCAGCTTGTCCCTGGGATAATCAAGCAGTTCGGCCGCGCCCATCGAGCGCGCGACCAGGATGGCATCCTTCGGCAGTGACGCCGCGACGTCGTCAGGCCCGCGCCCCATCAGCTGGCGCAGCAGCCGGTTGGCGAGATCGTCGAAGTCGCTCATCCTCTCGCGCAAATAAGGATCGGTCATGTGCAGCATGCGGGCGCGCATGTCGCTCTGCACCTTTTCCACCGCCGCTTCCGCCGTCAGGCCGTTGCGGATCGCCTCTTCCAGCCGGCGCACCCAGCCGCGGTCGTTGGCAAACATGCGATACGCCTCGAGCACCTCGCGATGTTCTCCCTCGAAGGCGACATCGCGCCGCTCCAGCATGTCGTCGATGGAAAGCCTGAGCGAACCGAGCGACGTCTCCAGCCGGCGCACCTCTTCCTCACTGTCCTCGTTGAACAGATTGGTGACGACGATGCGTGGCTCATGCAGCACGACATGGCCGAGGCCGACACCCTCGTTGAAGGACAGGCCGGTAAAGCTGACGGGACGGCGCAGGTCGAGTTCGAGGCCGGGCCGGGTCAGGCGCGCGAGATCGCCGGTGGCGATCATCTCGGCGATCACCATGGCGGTCGTTTCCAGCGCCTCGACCTCGTCGTCGCGGTAGTGGCGCATGGTCTTGTTCTGCACCACCAGCACGCCGAGCGTGCGCCCTGCCCTTAGTACCGGCACGCCGAGGAAGGAATTGTAGATCTCTTCGCCGGTCTCCGGCAGGTAGGCGAAGGCCGGATGTTCCTGCGCATTGGAGAGGTTGAGCGGCCGCGCGCTGGCGGCAATGGTGCCGACGAGGCCCTGCCCCAGCCGCAGCTGCGCCAAATGGACGGCGTTCGGGTTCAGACCTTCGGTGGCATAGAGTTCGAGCACCGAATCGGCGCGCAGCACATAGAGCGAGCAGACCTCGGCGACCATGTTGGAGGCGATGTCGCGCACGATCCGGTCGAGCCGCTCCTGCGGCTCCAGCGGCTCCTGCATGAGCTCGCGGAGCCGTTTCAGCAGAACGCGCGGGCCACTGGCCGTATCACGCATCGCGGCTTCTTCTCCAATGGGCATTTTGCCCGCCGCAGTTTCCACTGCCACCGGCGCACACGCAACAACTCAAATCGCTCTCGCTACTGCTTATCCAGACCGTACACGGAATGCAAAGTGCGAACCGCGAGTTCCGTGTAGGGACCGTCGATCAGTATCGAAATCTTGATCTCGGAGGTGGTGATGGCGCGGATGTTGATCGCCTTGTCGGCCAGCGCCTTGAAAGCGGTGGCGGCCACACCGGCATGGCTGCGCATGCCGATGCCGATGACCGAAACCTTCGACATGCCGGCTTCCGACTGCACCACGTCATAGCCGATCGAAGCCTTCAGACGCTCCAGCACGGCCAGCGCCTTGTCCACGTCGCCGGACGGCACGGTGAAGGTCATGTCGGTGAACTTGCCGTCCTCTGAGATGTTCTGGACGATCATGTCGACATTGATGTTGGCCTCGGCCAGCGGGCCGAAAATGCCGGCGGCAACGCCCGGGCGGTCGCCAACGCGGCGCAGAGAAATCTGCGCTTCGTCCTTGGCGTAGGCAATTCCGGTGACGACCTGCTGTTCCACGATCTCTTCCTCGTCGCAAATAAGCGTTCCCGGAGGATTGAGCAAATCCCCCATTCCGGGCGCATCGGGATCGTCGAAGGACGACCGCACGAACGTACGCACCCTGTGCACCATGGCAAGCTCGACCGAGCGCACCTGCAAGACCTTGGCGCCGAGCGAGGCCATTTCGAGCATTTCCTCGAACGAAATCTTGTTGAGCCGCCGCGCCTTCGGCTCGATGCGCGGATCGGTGGTGTAGACGCCGTCGACATCGGTGTAGATGTCGCAGCGGTCGGCCTTGACCGCCGCGGCAATGGCCACCGCGCTTGTGTCGGAGCCGCCGCGGCCGAGCGTGGCGATGCGGTTGTCCGGGCCGATGCCCTGGAAGCCGGCGACGACAGCCACCTGGCCCTCGCCGAAGCGCTTGATCAGGAACGCGCCGTCAATTTCGAGGATGCGCGCCGCGCCATGCGCGTTGTCGGTCTTGATCGGGATCTGCCAGCCCTGCCAGGAGCGGGCATGGACGCCCATATTCTGCAGTGTGATCGCCAGCAGGCCGGCAGTCACCTGCTCGCCCGAGGCGACCACGGCGTCATACTCGCGCGCGTCGTGCATGGGCGAGGCTTCGCGCGTCCAGCCAACCAGTTCATTGGTCTTGCCCGCCATCGCCGAAACCACGACAGCGACCTCATGGCCGGCATCGACCTCGCGTTTGACGTGACGCGCCACATTGCGGATGCGGGCGATGTCGGCGACGGAGGTTCCGCCGAATTTCATCACGATGCGCGCCATGGAAGCGAAATGCCTTTGACTGAAGCCGGCCCAGGACCGAAAGGGGAAGTAAGCGCTCGACAGAAGCCGGCCGCTGAATGCGCGCCTCCTTAGCCAAATGATCACGGTTTCGCAAGGCTGGCGGCGGATGCCGGCTTCAGGATCGCGGCATATTGCGTTCGGCCCCGCCGCCGCTTACCAAATGCTGCCCGCGGGAAACTCCTTTTGGTCCGGCATATCGAATGATTGTTCGCCTTCGACGCGCCATGCGGTGGCAATCGCTGCCGCTGTTCATCGGCTTCGCCGTGCTGGCGTTGATCGTCGGCACACGCGCCGTGCTGGTCGAGACCCAGAGAGCCAATCGTGAGGCCGCGCGCCAGGCGGTCGAGTATCAGGAATTGCTTTCCGGTTTGCTTACGATGGCTCAGGAGGCCGAGACCAGCCAGCGCGGCTATCTCCTGACCGGCGAGAAATCCTACCTCCAGCCTTATCGGCAGGCGGTCGACGCCATTCCGGGCCAGCTTGCCCGCATCGACGGCATGACCGCGCCCGACGACGAACTCGTGCAGCAGATCAACCACGTCAAGGACGCGCTTTCACAAAACCAGGCCGAATTGGCTGAGACGATTGCACTCTACGATCGCGGCGATGCGGCAAAAGCTCTGGAACTGGTCCGCAGCGGCCAGGGCAAGGCCGCCATGGACCAGATCCGGGCCAGCATGGACACGATCCGGCGCATTGGCGGCGCAGCCATCGCCGCGCGCGACGCTCATACCGACCTGGTCGAAAACTGGCTGCGAATCGGCTCGATAGCGGCGCTGCTGGCGATCTTCCTGCTTGGCGCCTACACGGTTCGCCTTTCGCGCCGCCGGTTCCGCGCAGTGGCGATCGCCCAGGAAGAGCTGATGCGCAAGAACATCGAGCTCGGCAACGAAATCCAGACGCGTGAAAAGGCCGAATCGCAGATCCGCCAGATGCAGAAGATGGAGGCTGTGGGCCAGCTGACCGGCGGTATCGCCCACGATTTCAACAACATGCTGGCGGTGATCATCAGCGCCATGAACCTCGCCCAGCGCAAGCTGGCGCGGGGCGAGCACGACATCATGAAATTCATCGAAGCGGCGACCGATGCGGCGACCCGGGCCGCAAACTTGACGTCACGGCTGCTTGCCTTCTCGCGCCAGCAGCCGCTCGCGCCTCAGGTTGTAGACGCCAATCGTCTGGTCGCCGGCATGTCGGACCTGCTTCGGCGGGCGCTCGGCGAAACCATCCGCATCGAAACCGTGCTGGCTGGCGGCCTGTGGAAGACCCATGCCGATCCGAGCCAGCTCGAAAATGCCATTCTCAATCTGGCGGTCAATGCGCGCGACGCCATGGGCGAGGACGGCAAGATGACCATCGAGACCGCCAACAGCCACCTCGACGAGAGCTACGCCGCCACCCATGCCGAGGTCAAAGCCGGCCAGTATGTGATGATCGCGGTCAGCGACACCGGCGCCGGCATGCCGGCGGACGTCATGGAGCGGGCTTTCGAGCCATTTTTCACCACCAAGCCGGTCGACAAGGGCACCGGCCTCGGGCTGAGCCAAGTGTTCGGCTTCGTCAAACAGTCCGGCGGACACGTCAAGATCTACTCGGAACCCGGCCAAGGCACCACGATCAGGATCTACCTGCCGCGCTTCTTCGGCCCGGAAGAGGCCGCCATATCTTCGGAACGAGCCGGAAATCCTGCCGTGCCGGTCACCGAAACCATCCTTGTCGTGGAGGACGATCCACGCGTGCGGGCTTCCACCGCCGATGCCATGCGCGAACTCGGCTACACCGTCATTCATGCCGCAAGCGGCCAGGAAGCGCTGGAAAAGCTGGGCGACAACCCTGGTGTGGCGCTCATGTTCACCGATATCGTCATGCCGGTGATGAATGGCCGCAAGCTCGCGGAGGAGGCGCTGGCGCGCATGCCGAAGCTGAAGGTGATCTTCACCACCGGCTTCACCAGGAACGCCGTCGTCCACAATGGCGTGCTCGACCATGACGTGCATTTCCTGGCCAAGCCCTTCACCATCGAGCAGCTGGCGGCGAAATTGCGCGACGTGCTGGACGCAAAATGACCGAGACCCTGGAAATCGTCACCTTTCGCCTCAAGCCTGGAGCGGAAGCGGGCTTTGCCGCCGCCAACAACCTGGTCGCCGACTGGCTGGCGCGGCAACCTGGTTTCGTAAACCGCTGCCTGGCGCGGCGGGACGATGGCAGCTGGGTCGATGTCGTGCGCTGGCGAAGTCGCGAGCAGGCTCTCGCCGCCGCGGGCCGCATCATGGCCGAGATCGGCGATTGCGAAGCGATGCGGGCCATCGATCCCGCGAGTGTTGAGATGGGACATGCGGCGATTGTGATCTCGAGGCCCTAGGTCGACTTGCCAGCAGTCGCATAAAACCGGCCTTGACTTTCTTGCCCCGGCACCCGACTTCCTAGCGTCCGAGGAGACCCGCCCCATGCCAGAGGCCCGACGATCGACAATCGATGCCGGAGAAGTGGAACGCTTTTCCGCGCTTGCCGCCGAATGGTGGAACCCGAACGGCAAATTCCGTCCGCTGCACAAATTCAACCCGGTCCGGCTGGCCTATATCCGGGACCAGGTGGCGGCGCGCTTCGGCCGCGATCCGCGGGCGGCGCGGCCGTTCGAAGGCCTGCGTTTCCTCGATATCGGCTGCGGTGGTGGATTGTTGTGCGAGCCGATGGCAAGGCTTGGAGCCGAAGTGGTCGGCGCCGACGCCTCGGCAACCAACATCGAGGTGGCGAAGCTGCACGCGGCCGAAGGCGGCGTGACGGTGGATTATCGCGCTACGACCGCTGAGGATTTGGCCGATTCCGGCGAGAAATTCGACGTCGTCCTCAACATGGAAGTCGTCGAGCATGTTGCCGATGTCGACCTGTTCATCGGCAAGTGCGGCGAAATGGTCAAGCCCGGCGGCATCATGTTCGTGGCCACCATCAACCGCACGCTGAAGGCACTGGGCCTGGCCATCATCGGCGCCGAATATGTGCTGCGCTGGCTGCCGCGCGGCACCCACCAGTTCGGCAAGCTGGTGCGGCCCGAAGAGCTTGAAAAGGCGCTCGGCAGCGCCGCCATGACCATCATCGACCGCACCGGCGTGACCTACAATCCTCTCGCCGACCGCTGGGCACGCTCCAAGGACATGGACGTCAACTATATGGTGCTGGCGGAAAAACGATCGGTCTGAACGAAGGGGCGGCCGTGGACACTATGAGGGCCCGAGAGCTGGCGCTCGATCTTCCCGAAACGGTCGAGCAATCGCATTTCGGCAAGGCTGACTTCCGCGTCCGCAACCGTATCTTCGTCTCGCTGCCCGAAGCCGACCGTGCTGTCGTCAAGCTCGACCGGGACCAGCAAGAGATGATGGCCGCGGCTGAGCCATCGGTTTTCAGGCCCGTGACAGGCGGCTGGGGCCAAAAGGGATGGACGTCGATCATGCTCGAAGCCTGCGACGAACAGACATTCCGCAGCGCCGTTCGGACGGCCTGGCGAAACGTCGCCCCGCCGGCGCTACGGAAGCGCCTCGACGCGAGCCAAATTTAAGCTTGAGCAGTTCGAGCAAAGTGTGAAGCGGTTTTCCCGGGAAAAGCGCATAGCGCTTTGCCTAGGGAATTGCGTAAACCAAAGACCCTATGCCTTCTGGCTCTGCGCCTTGGTGGTGATGATCACGCCGATGGTGATGATCACCGCGCCGGCCCAGGTCAGCAACTGGTAGTGCTCGCCGAGGAAGATGGTTCCGGCAAACAGGCCGACGGCCGCCGCCACATAGCCGATCTGGCTGAGATAGACCGGACCGCCCACGGCCTGCAGCCGGAAGAAGAAGGCAAACATTGCCGAGGCCGAAGCGACTTGCGCCACGACAACCAGCGGCACGGCCCTGAACGGGGCGAAAGCGCCGACGCCGAACAGCGTGAGAATGCCGATCAGCAGCAGCGTCGCCGAGGCCAGGTGGCTGCCGACGGCCAGTTCGATCGGACCGGTGCCTTCGGGCCAGTCGACGGTGCGATAGATATTGCCGGCGGCAAGGCTGACCGGGATCAAAAGTCCGACCAGCACCCAGTAGACATCGGCCGGCTGGCCGGCCTCGCCGCGCGTCACCGCCACCATGACGGCGCCGATGAAGCCGACGGCGATACCGATACTGCCGAGCGTATTTGGCCGTCGAACGCCGAGCAGGATCGAAAACACCAGTGTGATGACCGGCGACAGCGTGAACATGATGCCGGTATAGCCGGCGCCGAGATGCGGGATAGCCGAAAACATCAGCAGATTGGGCACGGCGTAGGACACGGCGGCGGTGATGAAGAAATAGCGCAGTCTGTGCGACGTGAGCCGCATGCGCTCGCCGTTCGCGAGCAACGGGCACAGCAGCACGCCCCCGGCGCCGAACGAGATGACGAAGGCCCAGACCATGGCCGGAACGCCGGCAGCCGTCGCCAGCTTGCCGAACGGCAGGGTCAGGCCGAGCAGGCCGCCGGTGACGACCAGCAGGCCAAGCGCCGATTCCCAGAGAAATTTCATCGGATGGTTCCGTCACTCACTTGCGGCACTGGGTCGAAACTGTATCTTGAGGTAGCATACCACAAAGATTCTTAACGTCAAGATACTTAGCGGTGAGACAGATGGATCGCGCGGCAAAGGCGGTGGAGCAATGGAAGCGGGAACGGCCGGACCTGGAGGTGTCGCCAATGCTGGTGCTTGGGCGGCTGAACGAAGCCTCGTCGCTAATCGCCCGCGAGCGCCTCGCCCCGCTGTTTGCCCGTTTCGGACTGCAGGCCGGCGAATTCGATGTGCTGGCGACGCTGCGCCGCTCCGGCCAGCCCTACGCGCTGACACCGACCGCTCTATACGAGGCGACGATGGTGACCTCCGGCGCCATGACCAACCGGCTCGACCGGCTTGAGAAGGCCGGACTGATCCTGCGCGGCCCGCACCCCAACGACCGGCGTGGCATTGTCGTGCAACTGACCGAAAAAGGTCTGGCCTTGATCGACGAAGCCCTGACCGCCCACGTCGCCAACGAGCATGAAATCCTCGCCGGGCTCACCGGCACGGAGCGGGGGGCACTGGCTCAGTTGCTTGGCAAATTGATCGATAGCGCCAGCTGATCGCTCAATTGCGCTCCTCGGGAAAACTCGGGATCGGCATGAAATCGATGCCATCCTCGGCCAAGCTCTTGGCTTCGTCCAACGTCGCCTCGCCATAGATGCCGCGCGCATCGCTCTCGCCGAAATGGATCTTGCGCGCTTCTTCGGCAAACTTGTCGCCGACATAGTCGGCATTCTCGCGCACCTTCTCGGCCATCGCCTTCAGTTGCGCCAAAGCCTGCTTCTGGGTTTCGCCCATGGCCAGCGCAATTGTTTCCTGCTTCCGCGCGGTGGAGACGGCTGGCGCCATCAGCGCCTTTTGCACCTTGTGCGAGCCGCAGCTCGGGCAATCGACGAAGCCGCGCTTCTTCTGCGTGTCGAAATCGTCATTGCTGCGAAACCAGCCCTCGAATTCGTGCTCGTGCTCGCAGATCAGGGCAAAGCGGATCACGAAGCCGCGCCCCTGAGCCGCGGCGCTTCCACTGCGCCGGCATTGACGGCAAAATCGCGCGCATTCCTAAGGTTGGGGATTTTCTTACGCGCGGCCCACGACTGCGCCGTGTCGATCTCGGCGATGATCACCTCCGGATCGTCATGGTCGGCCTCGGCGAGAATTCGACCCCATGGGTCGACGATCAGCGAATGGCCATAGGTTTCGCGGCCATCCTCATGCAGGCCACCTTGTGCTGCAGCAACCACGTAGGCGCCGTTCTCGATGGCACGGGCTCGCAGCAGCACATGCCAGTGCGCCTCGCCGGTCTGGCGGGTGAAGGCGGCAGGCACCGACAAGAGGTCGGCGCCGGCCATCGCCTCGGCGCGGAACAGCTGTGGAAAGCGTAGATCGTAGCAGACGGCAAAGCCGAGCCTAGCGCCGTCGATCTCGGTGACGACGGCCTCGGTGCCCGGCTCATAGGCGGCGGATTCGCGCCAGCTCTCGCCATTGTCGAGGTCGACATCGAACATGTGGATCTTGTCGTAGGTGGCAAGGGTGGCGCCGTCCGGCCCAAACAGCAGCGCCCGGTTGGCGAGCTTGCCGTCGGTGCGCAGGATGGCGGTCGAGCCGATGTGCAGGAAGACGCCGAGTTCGCTGGCGAGCTTGCGCGCGGCCGCCACGACGATGTCCTTGTCTTCCAAGGTGAAGGAAGCAGCCCTGGCTTCCTTGTCGCGGATCAGCGCACCGGTCATTTCCGGGGTCTGGATGTAGGTTGCACCGAGGCCTGCCGCTTCGCGCACCAGCCGTTCGAGATCGACCGCGTTGCGCTCGGGGCTCTCGCCCGAACGCATCTGGATCGCCGCCGCCTTGAAAATACCCATCGTCACGTCCTCTTTGAGCAATTCCAGGAAAAGTGTGTAACGGTTTTCCGTCCGGAATTGCGTAAAACAAAGACATAGAGCGGCGCTACGAACCGCTCTTTGTCGTCGAGCCGTTGGCAAGCAGCCTATCCAGCTGCCCCCGTGCCTCCAACTCGTGGAGGTCGTCGGAGCCGCCGACATGCGTGTCGCCGATGAAAATCTGCGGAAACGTCGAGCGGCCATGCGCCCGCGAAATCATTTCCTGGCGCAATTCCGGCGAAAACGAAGCGTCATGCTCGGTGTAAGCGACGCCCTTGCGGTCGAGCAGCCGCTTGGCCGCCGCGCAATAGCCGCACATCATACGGGTGTAAATCGTCACATCGAGCATCGGTCCGTGCCTTTCCTCGACCTTATATAGTCGCGGACTCGTCGGCCCGAAAGTCCCCCGGCAGGACACGCGCGAAGGTCAGCACATCGACCGCTCCGGCGCCGCCCTTCTTCAGCGCCCTGGCGACCGAGCGCACGGTGGCGCCGGTGGTGTAGACATCGTCGACCAGAAGCACGCGGCGCCCAGTGATCTCGATTTCGGCTTCCGCAGGCACACGGAAGGCGGCGCGGACATTGGCCTCGCGCTCCTGCCGCTCCAGCCCGACCTGCTGGCGCGTGAGCTTGACGCGCCGGACCGCCGAGGGCGAGAAAGGCAGCCCGCTAAGCTGCGCAACCGCCCTTGCCAACTCCGCCGACTGGTTGAACTGCCGGCGAAAGAAGCGCCGCCAGTGCAGCGGCACCGGTACGACGACATCGGCGTCTGCAATTAGCTCAGCGCCGGCGCGCAGCATCCAGCGCGCCATCCACGGCGCCAGATCGGTGCGATCCTGGTATTTCAGACCTTGCACCATCTGGCGGGCGACACCTGAATAGGCCACGGCCGCCCGCGCCCGCTCGAACGGCGGCGGATCGGCGATCGCCTCGGCCGACAGGAATCCCTCGCCCATATCGTGCGTGAATGGCGTGCCCATCACCGCGCACCATGGCCGCTCCAGCAGCCTGAGTTTCGGCCAGCAGGCACCGCACAAAACGCCGGGTTGCGAGACGTGCCTGCGACAGCCGGCACAGACCGGCGGGAACAGCATCCGCGCCGGCCAGTCCAACATGGCCAGCTTCAACATGGTTTGAGCGAGGCTCTTGATCTCCATCACCGGATCGGCCACGTGGTTTTGTCGTCCGCGCCAGGATATCACTAGACGGACAAACAGGGATGTCTACCGTTGCAGCCGATCATCGATACTGAACTTTGGCTGGTGCGCAAGCGCAGGGCGCTGGCCCACCCCGTAGCCGGCGCGGATTTTCTGATGCGGCGGGCGGCGGAAGACCTTGCCGACCGGCTCGGCGCGGTCGAGCGGAAATTCGGCAAGGCCGCGGTGCTGTTTTGCCAGACGCCGGACGCAACGGACGTGGTCGCTGCAAGCGGCAAGGCAGCGGAGATCGTGCGCGTCGAGGCAGATCCAGCGTTTCTGGACGGCCGGCCAGGGCTGATAGCACCGCTGGAAACAGTGCCGTTCCAGCCGGAAAGCCTCGACCTCGTCGTTTCACTTCTGTCGTTGCAGGCGATGAACGACATTCCCGGCATGCTGGTGCAGATCCGCCGCGCTCTGCGGCCCGACGGGCTTTTCCTCGGCGCCTTTGCCGGCGCCGGCACGCTTTCCGAATTGCGCGAAAGCCTGCTCGCCGCCGAGACCGAACNCCGAACTCTATGGCGGCGCCAGCCCGCGTGTCATCCCCTTCACCGATGTTCGCGACGCCGGCGCACTGCTGCAGCGCGCCGGACTGGCGCTGCCGGTGGCCGACGTCGAAACGGTGACCGTCCGCTACGATACCCTCTTCGACCTCATTGCAGATCTCAGGGCGATGGGCGAAACCAGCGCGCTGACCGATCGCAGCCGGCGACCGGGAGCGCGAAAGCTTTTTACCCGTGCCGCCGAAATCTATGCCGAACGCTTTTCGGACGCTGATGGCCGCATCAGGGCAAGCTTTTCCATCGTCTGGATGTCGGGCTGGGCGCCCGATGCCTCGCAGCAAAAGCCCTTGAAACCGGGTTCGGCGAAGGTCTCGCTGAAGACGATACTGGAAAACCCCGGCGGGCGGTGACGGCGCTCCGGATCAGTGCTCGGCGAAGGCGTTTGCGAGCCTGCTGTTGTTGTCGCTGAACAGAAACTGGATCGCATTGCTGGCCTTGCCGACACCCCCGACGATGGCAAGCGACAGCACCGCAACGATCAGGCCATATTCAATGGCCGTGGCGCCTGTTTCGTCCTGCAAAAATCGGCGCAGCAATGGCTTCATGATCGTCGATCCCTCTCATCCCCGACCATATCGCCGACCTGTTAAGAAAGGTTAACGGCACAAGCTTAACAGGCTGTGAAATGGGCCCTACGTTGAGGAAGTTCTCAAGCTGGTGTCGACCTTGTTGGTCAGCAGTCGCCGCTGCGTTGGCCGTCCGCGCGGATGATGCAGACTGAGTTCGGTGAGGGCTGCAGCACGCTTCTGCGCAGCGTATAGGTGGCCCGCGAGCCGATCGAACCCGTGCTCATCGGGTCGAGACCGCCTGCAAGAGCATCGCGGCTGGATGATCGCGTCTGGTTGTCCAGCACGGGGACCGCGATCAGCGCCAGCGCCACTGCGGCCGAGCCGAACAACAGCGTGACGCGCAATAAGCCGACGCCGGCGGCGCGAAAGCTGCGATCTGGCCGGATCGAGTCCCATTCCCTGTCGAGGCTCATGCAATCGCTCCCCGCGAACCCGCTTTGCCGCAATTTTTCACGACGAGATAAATCTTCCATTAACGCTGGCTAGATCAGACCGCGAAATGGCTTTGTATCACAACAGGTCGATGAGGAACTGGATTAGCGGCGCGTCGGCCGGCGGCATGGGATAGTCGCGCATCTGCTTTGGCCGCACCCATTTCAACGCCTGCCCTTCCCTGGGCTGCGCGATGCCGCGGAAGCGGCGGCAGACGAACAGGGGCATCAGGAGATGGAAATCATCATAGGAATGGCTGGCGAAGGTGAGCGGCGCCAGGCAAGGAATGTCAGTCTCGATGCCGATTTCTTCCTGCAGTTCGCGGATCAGGCATTGTTCCGGCGTCTCGCCTGGCTCTACCTTGCCGCCGGGAAATTCCCACAGGCCGGCAAGCTGTTTGCCCTCGGGCCGCTGCGCCAGAAGCACCCGCCCATCGGTATCGACCAGCGCGCACGCGGCGACCAGCAGCAGGCGTTTGCCGGTGATCTCGCTCATGCGCCCGGCGGCCGGCGATAGTGGTAGCGATAGACTTCGTCGAAGCCCAGCGAGCGATAGAGCGCCAGCGCCGGCGCATTGCCGGCCTCGACCTGCAGCCAGGCTTCGCGAGCGCCACGCAGCCTCGCCCACTTCAGCGCCGACAGGATCAGGTTGCGGCCATGGCCCTGATTGCGCGCCGACTTGGCGGTGGCGATCTCGAACAGGCCGGCAAGATCGCCGTCATGGACGCAGATCAGCACCGCCAGAGGGTCGGCCCCTTCCTCCAGCGCAAACAGCCCGACTTCGGGTTGGATGGCGCCGATGATTTCCGAAAGACCGGGCCGCAGCGATGCATCCGAGCCGCTGACCTTGAGCGACGCGCCGAGAAAGCGGCTGATATCCTTCAGCGGAATCTGGTCCATGGCCGGCGCCAGTTGCGCGTCCGCCAGCGGCAGCCGCATCACCAGGGATTCGTCGAATGTGCTCCAGCCCTCATTGTCGAGATGCTTGGCCAGGTCCGGCCCCGACAGCGGCGAGATGCGGAAGGTCAGCGGCCTGCCATAGGCGTCGAAGCGCCGGCTGGCGCGGCCGATGCGCTCGGCAATGTGCTGGGTGTCGCCGGGATCGAGCGGGTTGACCGAGTTCAGCCGCTTGGCCGGATGGCCGGCTGTCAGCCGCACCACCCAGGTGCCGTCATAATGCACGGCCGCCGCCGGCCAGGCGCGAAACCCCGCAGCCTCGTAGCGGCGCACGATGGCGAGCATGCTTGCCGGATGCCTGGAAGCCAACTCCATCAGCTCCGGTAATCGCCATTGATGGCGACATATTCCTTGGTGAGGTCGCAGGTCCACACCGTCGCCTTGCCGCGGCCGATACCGATATCGGCGCGGATGCGAATGTCGTCGCGCTTCATATAGGCCGAGGTCGCTTCCTCGGAGTAGCCCGGGTCGCGTTCGCCCTCATGCGCCAGACGGTTGTCGCCGAACCAGATCGACAGCCGGTCGCGATCGGCCGGCTCGCCGGCCTTGCCGACGGCCATGACGACGCGGCCCCAATTGGCGTCCTCGCCGGCAACCGCCGTCTTGACCAGCGGCGAATTGGCGATGGACAGCGCGATGCGCTTGGCCGAGCGCGCCGATTTGGCGCCGGTAACGGTGACTTCGACCTGCTTGCGGGCGCCCTCGCCGTCGCGCACCACTTGCAGCGCCAGCGATTTGAGCACCTTGCCCAGCGCCCGGCGGAACGCCCCGAGACGCGCATCCTTGGGATCGCTGATGGCGGGCGCGCCGCGCTTGGCAGCGGCTCCGGTGGCGAACAACAGCAGCGTGTCGCTGGTCGAGGTGTCGCTGTCGACGGTGACGGCGTTGAAGGTCTTGGCCGTGCCGCGCGACAACAAGTCCTGCAGCACGGGGGCGGCGATCGGCGCATCGGTGGCGATGAAGGACAGCATAGTCGCCATATCGGGCGCGATCATGCCGGCGCCCTTGGAGATGCCATTGATGATGACGTCGGTGTCGCCGAGCTTGACCGTCGCTGTCGCCACTTTCGGATAGGTGTCGGTGGTCATGATGGCCTTTGCCGCCTCGGTCCACAGATCCGGCTTGCCGTCCTTGACCAGTCCGGCCAGCAAATGGCTGAATTTGGTGGTGTCGAGCGGCTCGCCGATTACCCCGGTAGAAGCGAGGAACACTTCGCCTGGCGTGCAGCCTGCGGCCTTGGCCGCGGCCTCGCCGGTCAGTTGGGTGGAGGCGCGGCCCTTCTTGCCGGTGAAGGCGTTGGCGTTGCCGGAATTGACGACCAGCACCCGTGCCTTGCCGGCGCCAAGGTTCTCGCGGCAGAAGTCGACCGGCGCCGAGGGGCATTTCGACTTCGTGAACACGCCGGCAACCGCTGTGCCGGCATCGAAGACCATGGCCAAGAGGTCGGTACGGTTCTCGTACTTGATCCCGGCCTCGGCGGTGGCGATGCGCACGCCCTCGATGGCAGGCATTTTGGGATATTTCTTCGGCGCGAGCGGCGAAATCGTTGCGGACATTGGAGACCTCGGGCGAGGGAAAAACGCTGGGCGAAGGCCGGTTTGCCCGATAGCACGGCCCGGCGCAAGGGCGTTTTCTTGGCCGCCGCTGTCGGCAAGCCACCAGGGATTAAGCTTGCATTTCAAATCCGTTGGCGTCACCGGGGCCTCTGGCGTTATGATATCGGCCATGGGCAGGCTGGTGATCTTGGCGGTGGCGTTTATGGGGCTTTTGCTCCTGAGCGCCGATGCGCAGCCGGAACGGCGCGTGGCGCTGGTCATCGGCAATGGCACCTATGCCGAAGCCGGCACGCTCACCAATCCGGTCAACGATGCGCTCGATATTGCCGGCAAGCTCCGCTCGATCGGCTTCGACGTCATCGAGGGCAACGATCTCGGCAAGCGCGAACTCGAGCGCAAGATCGGCGAATTTTCCGATGCGCTGGAAGGTGCGGGCGTCGGGCTTTTCTATTACGCCGGCCACGGCCTGCAGGTGGAAGGGCGCAACTACATCGTGCCGGTCGACGCCCGGCTCGACATGCCGGTCAAGCTGCAGCTCGAAGCCGTGCCGATCGACGAAGTCCTCGACATCATGGAGCAGCAGACCAAGGTCAGCCTGGTTTTCCTTGACGCCTGCCGCAACAATCCCTTTGCCCGCAGCCTGAGCCGCACCGCCACCACGCGCTCGGCAACGGCGCTTGCCGGTCTGGCGCAGTTCGATTCGACGCGCGGCTCCTTCATCGCCTTCTCGACGGCGCCAGGCGCTGTCGCCATGGACGGCACCGGACGCAATTCGCCGTTCGCCGCCGCCCTGCTGCGGCACATGGCCGA
The DNA here is from genome assembly GCF_000502215.1 of Mesorhizobium sp. L103C105A0. Taxonomy (NCBI): domain Bacteria; kingdom Pseudomonadati; phylum Pseudomonadota; class Alphaproteobacteria; order Hyphomicrobiales; family Phyllobacteriaceae; genus Mesorhizobium; species Mesorhizobium sp. L103C105A0. The sequence continues at coordinate 36,290 of NZ_AYXF01000001.1, forward strand.
GCCCGGCCAGAGCATCAACGACATGATGATCGCGGTGCGCCGCGACGTGGTCTCCGAAACCCGCGAGGGACAGCGCCCATGGGAACAGGGTTCGCTGCTCGAACGGTTCGAGTTTGTGCCCGGCGGCGAAACGGTTGCACAGCCGAAGCCCGCCGTCCCCCCGGCGCCCGAAACAAAGGTTGCGGCACTCGAACGGTCTGTAGGCGACGACAAGACCGCAATCGAGAAATTCCTGCGCGACGACTATCTTGCGCCCGATGCCGCGGCGATCGGCGAGACCGTCAAGCGGCTCTATGCGCCTTCCGCCACCATCTTCGGCACGCGCTATGACAGCGACGCCGTCGTCAAGCTCAAGACGGACTGGTTCGCGCAATTTGCATCCTGGTCGTTCAGTCTCGAGCCCGGCAGCCTCGAGGTGACGCCGCAGGGCGAGAACCGCGCCGAAGCCGTGTTCGCGATGAGCTACGACTATATGTCGAAAGACAAATCGGCGGCGCGCATGACCGGCAAGGCACGAGTCACGCTTGGGCTGGTGAAGAGCGACGGCCAGTGGCGTATCGCCTCGGAAACCTCGCAAGCGATGAACTGAAATCCCCGCGAAGCGAATGTGAGACCTGCTTCTACAAGCGCTGGAAACGGGCCGTTTCGTTTGCCTGCCAGCTCACCTATATTGCCGGCGAGATTGTTGGCGAGGGCAGACATTGTTGGCGAGGGCAGACATGGGCGAGGATCCGGCCCGCAGATCGATCGGGGCGCGGCGCAACCCAGACAGCGCCGAGGCCATTCTCGAGGCCGCGGAGGCGGTGCTGGTCGAGGCCGGCTATGCCGGCTTCTCCATAGAGGCCGTGGCGCGGCGGGCGCGCGCCGGCAAACCCACGATCTATCGCTGGTGGCCGAGCAAGGCGGCCCTGCTGCTGGAGGTTTACAAGCGGCAAAAGCGTGTCGACGTCCCCGATACCGGCAGTCTCGAAGACGACCTCGTCGGTTTTCTGAGGAACCTCTTCGCGCATTGGCGCGACACATCCTCGGGCAGCGTATTCCGCTCGCTGATCGCCGAGGCCCAGTCCGACGAAGCGGCGGCCGCGGCCCTGACTGGCTATGCCGATGGGCGCGTGTCCCACACCGCTCGGATCATCGAGCGCGCCAAGGCGCGCGGCGAGGTTGCGGCCGATATCGACGCAGCGCTGGTCGCCGACCTCATCGCTTCCTATGCCTGGAAACACCTTTTGACCAACCGGCTGGACGAAGATGAGGCGACAATCCGTGCCACTGTCCGCTATGTGATGTCCGGCATCTCCCGCAATTGAAAAGGGCGCCGAACGGCGCCCTTTGCATGTTTTTTCGGTGCCGGCCTTACTTGCCGGCTTCCATCGTGTCGACGGCCTTCTTCAGATTGGCGTCGGGGATTTCAACCTTTGCGGCGCCGCGCAGCTGCTTGACCAGTGCGAAATACTTGTCGCGGATCACCGCCTGCTTGGCCTGGTCCTTGACGTCGTCGAAGGCCGGCGGCTGTTTGGTGCGCTTGTCCTCGAGCTTGATGACATGCCAGCCGAATTGCGTTTGCACCGGCTCCTTGGTGTATTTGCCGATTTCGAGCGCAACTGCCGCCTTGTCGAATTCCGGCACCATCTGCCCCGGGCCGAACCAGCCGAGATCGCCGCCATTGGTCTTGCCCGAGGGATCGCTGGTATGCTCGTTGGCGAGCTTCTGGAAGTCGGCGCCGCCATCGAGCTGCTTGATGATCGCCTCGGCCTCTTCCTTCGTCTTCACGAGGATGTGACGGGCATGAATCTCATTGACCGGCGGCGTGCTGGCGATTTCCTGGTCGTAGCGGGCGCGCACCTCGGCATCGGTAACCTTGTCGACGACGCCCTTCTCGACCATCTCGCCATGCAGCGCGCGCTGCTGCAGGAACGCCATGCGGCGCTGGAATTCGGGATCCTTGTCGAGCCCGGTAGCGACCGCCTGGGCGGCCATGACGCGGATTTCGATGGCCGCCGAAAGGGCCGCGGCGCGGCGCTGCTCGGGTGGCAACTGCGAGAACTGCTGCGACAGCTCGCCCTCGGCAAGCCCAAGGTCCGCCTCGGTCAGCTTCTGGCCATTGACTGTAGCGATAACGGTGTTCGGATCGACGGGGGCTGCCGCCGGCGCTGCTGCGGCATCGGCCGAGGCGGGAGCGGCTTCCTGGGCCATCAGCGGAGACAGCGACAGGGCCGACAGGCCGAAAGCCAAGCCAAGGCTGGCGAGCGACGCACGGCGAAACAGTAAGGACATCAAGATTAACTCCAAGGGGGGATTGGTAGGGCTTGCAGATCAGCCGGATTGTGGCGGAATTTGGCGCTGCCCATAGGGCTAACGCGGCGTTGACATCAGTTGAGCCCCCTCTTATCTGTCCAACGACTTTGCGTCCAGAACCGTTTTCCGGGCGCTTTTTGTGTTTGTCCGCGTTTCACGCGGAATTGATGGGGCCGGCCGGCGCTCATCTCAAAATTGAGAATTCTATCGAAAGGACCATCGGATGGTCAGTCTCGGCGGTCTCGCCCGTAAGGTTTTCGGTTCCTCCAACGATCGTCGCGTAAAATCGACCCGGCCGCGTGTCGAGGCGATCAACGCCATGGAAAACGAGATGCGGGCGCTGTCCGACGCCGAGCTTCAGGCCCGCACGGAAAAATTCCGCCAGGATATCGCCAACGGCGCCACGCTCGATGACCTGCTGGTGCCGGCCTTCGCCACCGTCCGAGAGGCATCCCGCCGCGTGCTCGGCATGCGCCCGTTCGACGTGCAGCTGATCGGCGGCATGGTGCTGCACAATGGCGGCATCGCCGAAATGCGTACCGGCGAGGGCAAGACCCTGGTCGCCACCCTGCCCGTTTATCTCAACGCGCTTTCCGGCAAGGGCGTCCATGTCGTCACCGTCAACGACTACCTTGCCACCCGCGACTCCGAATGGATGGGCCGCGTCTACAAATTCCTCGGCCTCTCGGTCGGCGTCATCGTCCATGGCCTGTCCGACGAGGAACGCCGCGTCGCCTACGCGTCCGATGTTACCTATGCCACCAACAACGAGCTCGGCTTCGACTATTTGCGCGACAACATGAAGTATGAGCGCGCGCAGATGGTGCAGCGCGGCCACAATTACGCGATCGTCGACGAAGTCGATTCCATCCTGGTCGACGAGGCGCGCACGCCGCTGATCATTTCCGGTCCGCTCGAGGACCGTTCGGAAATGTACAACACCATCGATGCCTTCATGCTGCAGCTCGGCCCAGCCGACTACGAGATCGACGAGAAGCAGAAGACCTCGATCTTCACCGAGGAAGGCACCGAGAAGCTGGAAAACCTGCTGCGCGCGGCCGGCCTGCTCAAGGGCGAGTCGCTCTATGACGTCGAGAACGTCGCCATCGTCCACCACGTCAACAACGCGCTGAAGGCGCACCGGCTGTTCCAGAAGGACAAGGACTACATCGTCCGCAACGACGAGATCGTCATCATCGACGAATTCACCGGCCGCATGATGCCGGGCCGCCGCTATTCGGAAGGCCTGCACCAGGCGCTCGAAGCCAAGGAGCATGTGGCGATCCAGCCGGAAAACCAGACGCTGGCATCCGTCACCTTCCAGAACTATTTCCGTCTCTACAAGAAACTGTCCGGCATGACCGGCACGGCGCTGACCGAGGCCGAGGAGTTCGGCAACATTTACGGCCTCGAAGTCACCGAGATCCCGACCAATCTGCCGGTCATCCGCAAGGACGAGGACGACGAGGTCTACCGGACGGTCGAGGAGAAGTACAAGGCGATCGTCAAGGAGATCAAGGAAGCGCGCGCCAAGGGCCAGCCGACGCTGGTCGGCACCACCTCCATTGAAAAATCCGAGCAGCTGGCCGAGCGCCTGCGCAAGGAAGGGTTCAAGGATTTCGAGGTGTTGAACGCCCGCCACCACGAGCGCGAGGCCGCCATCGTCGCCCAGGCCGGCAAACCCGGCGCCATCACCATCGCCACCAACATGGCGGGACGCGGCACCGACATCAAGCTCGGCGGCAACGCCGAGATGCGCATCGAGGACGAACTGGGCGACATGCCTGCTGGTCCCGAGCGAGAGGCGCGCGAAAAGGAAATCATTGCCGATGTCGAGCGCCTGAAGGAAAAGGCGCTAGCCGCCGGCGGCCTCTACGTGCTCGCCACCGAGCGCCATGAATCGCGCCGCATCGACAACCAGCTCCGCGGCCGCTCCGGCCGCCAGGGCGACCCCGGCCGTTCGAAATTCTTCCTGTCGCTGCAGGACGATCTGATGCGCATCTTCGGCTCCGAGCGCATGGACGGCATGCTGCAGAAGCTTGGCCTCAAGGAAGACGAGGCCATCATCCATCCGTGGATCAACAAGGCGCTGGAAAAGGCGCAGAAGAAGGTCGAAGCGCGCAACTTCGACATCCGCAAGAACCTGTTGAAATACGACGACGTCTCGAACGACCAGCGCAAGGTGGTGTTCGAGCAGCGCATCGAATTGATGGACGGCGAAGGCCTGTCCGAGACGATCGCCGAGATGCGCGAAGGCGTCATCGAGGAGATCGTCACCAAGAACATCCCCGAAAACGCCTATGCCGAGCAGTGGAACGTCGCCGGCCTCAAGGCCGAGGTCGCCGAATTCCTCAATCTCGACCTGCCGGTCGAGGACTGGGTCAAGGAAGAAGGCATTGCCGAGGACGACATCCGCGAGCGCCTGACCAAGGCCGCCGACGACGCCGCCAAGGAGCGCGCCGAGCGCTTCGGCCCAGACGTGATGAGCTATGTCGAACGCTCGGTGGTGTTGCAGACGCTCGATCATCTGTGGCGCGAGCACATCGTCAACCTCGACCATCTGCGTTCGGTCGTCGGCTTCCGCGGCTACGCCCAGCGCGACCCGCTGCAGGAATACAAGAGCGAGGCGTTCGAGCTGTTTCAGGCGCTGCTCGGCAATCTGCGCCAGGCCGTCACCGCGCAATTGATGCGCGTCGAACTGGTCCGCCAGGCCGCCGAAGCGCCGCCGCCCGAAGCGCCTGAAATGTTCGGCAGCCACATTGACGGCACCACGGGCGAGGACGATTTCGAGGGTGGCGAGACCGCACTTCTGGTCCGCCAGGAGAGCAACGCCATCGTCGCTCCCGAAGACCGCGATCCGAACAACCAGGCGACCTGGGGCAAGATCGGCCGCAACGAAGCCTGCCCCTGCGGCTCCGGCAAGAAATACAAGCACTGCCACGGCGCGTTTGCCTGATTTCGAAGGCTAGGTCGGCGGGACAGCACCCCCCTCTGGCCTGCCGGCCATCTCCCCCTCAAGGGGGGAGATCAGCAGCTTCGGCGCCGTAACTTCTTTCAATTTCGACAATTGGCGAAAGCCACAGTGACAGCCAATCTCCCCCCTTCAGGGGGAGATGTCCGGCAGGACAGAGGGGGGTGCGAAGGATGGCGACCTCTCGGTCCAACCCTCGTCAAAACCTCACAACAACCCCGAATCGCGCGCGGTCGCTGTCGCCTCGCCGCGCGACACCGCATCCAGCTTGCCCAGCACCGCCGAGACATGGTGATCGACCGTCTTTGGCGAAATCGTCAATTGCTCGGCGATCCGCTTGTTGGAGAGGCCGCGTTCGATCAGCTGCAGCACCTGCATCTGGCGCAAGGTGAGGCCGGCGAGGTTGGCGCGCGTCGAGCGGCGCGGGCCGCGGGCGATGCCGCCAACGCCGTTCTTGCGCATGATATCGCGCAGGCGCTGGGCTGCCGGCCTTGCCCCCAGGCCGTCGAAAATATCCAATGCCAGCCGCTGCCCCTCGTCGTCGCCGAGGATGAGCGCCAGTCCGCGCTCGTATGGCGCATTCAATTCGGACCAGAGTGCCGAAGCCGAACGCCAGTCGCCGGTCAGGAGCAGCCGGTATGGTGTCGCCATCTCGGCGGTGTCGCCGGCCGGCATATCGGGAGAGAGCAATGTTCGCCACAGAGCCAGCTCACCGACATGGGCACGCGAGCGCACCGGCGTTTCGGCGCGGGTGATCAGCGCCAGCGCCTCTTGCCTGTCGGCCAGGCCCAGCCATGCCTGCTCCGCCATCAGCGCCGCGTAAGAGCTCAGCATCTGCAGGTCGCCGCCGCTTCCGACCAGACGCGCCATTTCGGCGAACAGCGGCTCGGCCGAGGGATCGCCGCGCCTCAGGCGCAGTTTCGCCAGTGCCAGCAGCGCCGGAAACCGGCCCACGGTGGTTGTCCGCTCATTGTCGATGACATCGCTTGCCGTCGCGGCGGCCTCATCCCATTGGCCCTGACGCAGCTGCACATCGGCCAGCATGCCCCTGAGATAGTCGCGCCAGGTGCCGAGGTCGTTCTCGGTGCAATAGTGGATGCCGCTCTCGAGCACCGGACGTGCCGCGTCGTAGCTCATCTGGGTGATCTCGAAACAGGCGCGGTTGGTGAAGGCGCGCGCGGCATGCTCCTGGAAATTGCCCTGGAGCGCAATTTCAAGGCTTTGGTCGAGGCGCAGGCGTCCCGCATCCGGATTGAGCCACTGCTCGACGCAGCCGACATTGTTGAGGGCATGCGAGGCGATGTCGGGACGGTTCATGCGCGCAGCCAGCGCCGCTGCCTTCTCGCCATAGAACAGCGTGTCTTCCACCCTCTCCGACAGCATCGCCAGATGTGAGAGGTTCGAATAGGCCATGGCGAGTTCGGGACCGGCGGGAGCCGCTTCCAGCATCGCCACAGCCTCGGCGCCGAAGGCGGCCGCCGCCTCGCGGTCATCGCCCATTTCGCTCAGCCGGGAGAGCCATCTCAGGCTGTCGCCCTCCTTCAGCCTGTTGCCGTCTGCCTGATGCAACCGGCGCGCCTGTCCCTGCGCTGCAAGCGCATCATCGATCTTGCCGATGAGATGGCACTCGAAGGCATGACTTTCGTAGAGCGCGGCGCGCTCGATCACCGGCAGGCTGTCGGCCTGCTGCAAGGCGATCTCGTAATAGCCGGCGGCATCGCGATGGGCGCCGACGCGCGACGCCTCGCGCGCGGCGATTGGCGCAAGTTCGCGCACCGCCGCCAGATTGTGCGCCTCGACCGCATGATGCACCAGGCGGCCTGTGGAGACGTCGCCATTTTCGAGCAGTGCCGCCAGCGCACGCTGGTTGAACTGCCGCCTGTGCGACGTCGTCAGCATCATTTCGATGGCGCGTCGCGCGATGTCGTGGCGGAAGGCGTAGCCGTCGCCCAGATCGTCAAGCAGGCCGTTGGCGACACACTCGGCCAACTGGCCGGCGCTGGCGACGCCGCACAGGCCTTGCAAGGCCCAGGCGTCGGCGCGGCGCGGAAACACCGACACCGCGTCGAGCATGGCCCGGGCGCCAACCGACAGCCGCTCGGCCCGCGCCAGCACCGCGTCGCGCACGCTTGCCGGCAGCGCCATTTCGTTTTCGGCGCACAACAATTCGGTGACGAAGAAGGCATTGCCTGCGGTCGCCCGGTAGATGGCGTCGCCATCGCGGCCGGCCGCATCGGCGAGCGACAGCACGGCCGCCTCGCTGAGCAGCGGCACGTCCATGCGCGCCACGCTGCCGGCCGGGATTTCGCCAAGGGCGCGGCGCACGCGCATCTGTCCTTCGCTGCGGTCGGTGCGCGCCGTGAGCAACAGCAGGATGTGGGTGTTGGCGATACGCCGGCCGAGGAAGCGCACGAAATCGAGCGTCGCATCGTCGGCCCAGTGCAGGTCTTCGATCACCAGCAGGCTCGGTCCCTTGGCCGCAAAGGCGTCGAGCGCGTCGGAAAACAGCGGCAGTCTCTGCCCATGCCGGGCATCGATGGCGCGCGGCAGCGCCCATTGCGCTTCACGGGCCAGATCGTAGAGCGGCCCCAGCGGATCTGGGATCGACAGATCCTCGCAAGCGCTGCGCAACATTGCCGCGCTTTGCCCCACACGGGCCGCGAATGCCTCGACAAGCGCCGTCTTGCCGGCGCCGGCCTCCCCGGCCAGCACGGCGACGCGGCCATGGCCGCCTATTGCATCGCCAAGCAGGCTCTCCAACTGCTGCAGCTGCGTCTGCCGTTCCAGAAGCATCATTATCATCGTCTCACAGGATCGGAGTTTTCCCACCATGGCGGGCCGCTCACGATTAGCCCGTGAAGAAAGCGCCGCAATGTGACTTTGCACACATTGCCGTGCCTCTTTCCACAAAGAACGACGCCAATATAGGGAATCGTCCCGTCCAATATGGGGAATCGTTCCGATGCGCGGGCCGGGCCGGCGTGGTCAACGTCCAGCAGCGCTCCGATCGAGCGTGAATCAATGGAAAAGGAAGTCTTCCATGCCTCGCTATCTGATTGAACGCACATTTCCGGACGGCCTCAACATTCCGATGACCGACATCGGCGCCACTGCGGTCGGCGGGGTCGTCATGCGCAATGCCGAAAAGGGCGTCACCTGGATCCAGTCCTTCGTCACGCCCGACAAGAAGCACAGCTTCTGCATCTACGACGCGCCGACGCCCGAAGCGATCCGCAGCACGGCTCAGAAAAACTCGCTGCCGGTCGACAAGATCACGGAGGTGCGGGTTCTTGACCCTTATTTTTACCTCTGATCCTGCGTTCGGTCGCCACGACGATGAGCATCAAACTGTCCTTCGCGGCCGTGGCGAACTGCCTGATGGCCTGCCGCTCGGCGGAATCGGGCCTGTCCTGGGAAAGACCGTCCGGCCAACCTCCGTGCTCGGCCGTCTATGGCGGTTCGCGACGAGGCTGCCTGCGTATCTGTCTGAAAGGCGGCGCTTGCCCCCGGAAGGCGACTATCTGAGGCGCGACATCGGGCTATCGGAGCGGGACGTCCCGCAGGAATATTGGCAATATTACTTTTGGGATCGTTGATTTTGCACGGTTTTTAAGGGCTGCGGCCAAAGCCCGGCAACGGAAGCCGCATCGCATGAACCGGGACGGATAAACCAAATCCTAAACCAACGCCGCAGCGTTTCGGGCAGCCTGATCGGCCGCCGTCGCCTCGAGCGTCAACAAACGGACGGAAGACCATGACCATAACTCTTTGGACGACACGCTTCGCGGCTTTCGCCGCCATCTCGATCGCGGCGGGTGCGGCCGCCCAGGCGCACGACGCCAACCCGTTGGCCCAAAAGGTGCGCGCAGCCAACAGCCGCTTCGAGAATGTGGCAGCCGCCACCGCCGAAGGCTATGCCCCCATCCCTTGCGCCAGCGGCATCACCGGCGGCGCCATGGGCATCCACTATGTCAACGGCGCCTATCTCAAGGACGATGCCGTCGATGTCGCCAAGCCCGAGGCGGTGATGTACGAGCCGATGGCCGACGGCGGCCTGAAGCTAATAGCGGTCGAATACATCACCTCGAAAGGCCCGGCCTCGCTCGAAGGCCAGCTGTTCAACTTCAACAGCGCCCCCAACCGCTACGGCCTCGGCCCGTTCTACGAACTGCATGTCTGGGCCTGGAAACAGAACCCGACCGGCGCCTTCGCCGACATGAACCCGAACGTGTCCTGCGACGCGATGAAGGGGATGTAACGTTCCCGATGTGACATCCGGCACCGGACACACCCGATGCCTGCCTTCCCCCTTGGCGGGGGAGGGGCGAGCGAAACGCCGACCGGCTCCCCAGTCTTCCCCGGCGTTCGCTCGCCTTTTATTATGCCCCGGCATACGATGACGCACCTTGCACACGCGGCCGTCCTTGGCCCCTCGGCGCACCCGCACCTGCCCACCCTTTCTTAAGGTGTTTCGGATACATCGAAACCTTGAAAAGAGGCGGAAAACGGAGAGACATCGGGGTGCGCTTTTCCGCGGCGACGACGGCCGGGCGGTTCTTGCCGCAGCGTTTGGCGCTGCGCATGGGGCCTCTGCTTGACCGCATCGATGCGGTGCTGTTCACCGCCGACGAGCGCGGCGAAGCCGGCCGCATGTCGCTGATCGCCTTTGCCATCCGCATCGTCAGCGCCGTCATCGCCTTCATCAGCCAGGTGCTGATGGCGCGCTGGATGGGCTCGTTCGAATACGGCATCTTCGTCCTCGTCTGGGTGACGATGGTCATCGTCGGCAACCTCGCCTGCCTCGGCTTCCACACCTCGGTCATCCGCTTCATCCCCGAATACCGCGAACGCAACATGCTGGCCGAGCTGCGCGGCATCGTTGTCGCCAGCCGCCTGTTCGTGCTGATTGCCTCGACCGCAATCGCCGGACTAGGCGCACTGGGCGTCTGGCTGTGCGCGAACTGGATCGAGAGCTACTATGTCATGCCCTTCATCCTCGGCCTGTTCTGCCTGCCGATGATCGCCATGGGCGACCTGCTGCAAGGCCAGTCACGCGCCAATTCCTGGGCGCTGTTTGCGCTGTCGCCGACCTATCTGGTGCGGCCGGTGCTGATCCTGGCGCTGATGGCGCTGATGCTGGCAATGGGCTATGCGCCCGACGCCAGGACAGCGATCTTCGCTTCGATCGCCGCCACCTACGCCACCACGCTCGGCCAGCTCATCGGCGTGACCACGCGCATGGGCAGGAATATCCCGGCCGGGCCGATGAAGGTGCATTTCAGCGAGTGGTTCATCGTCTCGCTGCCGATCTTCCTGGTCGAAAGCTTCTTCTTCCTGCTCACCAACGCCGATGTGCTGATGGTCGGCGCCTATCTCCAGCCCAATGACGTCGCCGTCTATTTCGCCACCGTCAAAACGCTGGCGCTGGTGCATTTCGTCTATTTCTCCGTCAAGGCCGGCGTCGCCCAGCGTTATGCGCAGTTCACCCATGGCGAACCGGAAAAGCTCGCCGCCTTCGCCCGCGAGACCGTGTCGTGGACGTTCTGGCCGTCGCTGCTGATGGCGCTGCTGGTGCTGGCGCTCGGCGAACCGATGCTGGTGCTGTTCGGGCCCGAATTCACCGACGGCTATCCGCTGCTGTTCCTGCTGGTGTTCGGCGTCGTGGCGCGCGCCGCCGTCGGCCCTTGCGAAAGCCTGTTGACGATGAGCGGCAACCAGAACATCTGCGCCGCCGTCTATGCCATGACGCTGGCCTTCAACATCGGCCTCAACGTGGTGCTGATCCCGCTCTTTGGCCTGTGGGGGGCGGCGATCGCCACCAGCCTCGCCATGGTCTTCGAGGCCAGCGCCCTGTCCTTCACCGTCTGGCGCAAGCTCGGCATCGTCATGCTGATCTTCGTGCCCGCTGCCGAGGGAGCCGCCTGATGGCCGCCATCCCGCTGATCGAGGAAACCAGCGGCGGTCCGGCCGGCGCCATGGTGTCGGGTCTTGCCGGCCTGGCGCGCGACGCCGATCCGGCGCATCTCGAGATCCTCGCCAACAACCGGCCGCTGCGCAAGCTGGCGATCTATCCGGCTTCGGCCGGCTTCGAACTGGTCGAGGAACTCGACTATCTGTGCACCCGCACGATCGAGCCCAACGTTTTCTTCAACCCGCGCTTCCTGGCGCCGGCCATGCCCCGGCTGGAAGATCGCGAGGTCAAGCTGGCGGTGATCCGCGACGGCGACGAATACCGCAACCGGCTGCGCCTGCTGGTGCCGTTCTCGGTCGAAAGGCCGGCGGTGCCGCTCGGCGTTCCGGTGATGCGCACCTGGTCGAGCCCGTTCGGCCCGATCGGCACACCGCTGGTCGACCACGACGACCCGATCGGCGTCGTCGAGGATTTCTTCGGCATGCTGTCGCGGCCGCATCTCAAGCTGCCGAAGGTCTTCGTGCTGCCCGACATGCGGCTCGACGGCCCATTGGCCAGCGTGCTGGCCACCGTTGCCGAGACGCGCGGCCTGACAATGGTCACCACCGGCAAGGCGGACCGGCCGGTGCTCGAAAGTACGCTCGACGGCGAGGCGTATCTGAAGGCATCGCTGCGCGCGCACCACTACCGCGAATTCCGCCGCCTAAAGCGGCGCCTGGGGGATCTCGGCAGGCTGGAACATGTCGTGGCGCGGGGACCGGACGAAATCCGCCACGCCATCGAAAGTTTCCTGACGCTGGAGGCGGCCGGCTGGAAGGGCCGCGAGCGCACCGCCATGGCCATCGACCGCTACCGCGCCGCCTTTGCCCGCGAGGCCGTGCACCGGCTGGCCGAGCACGACATGTGCCGCATCCATTCGCTGATGCTGGACGGCCGCACCATCGCCTGCCTGGTGGTCTTCGTCGAAGCCGGCGTCGCCTACACCTGGAAGACCGCCTATGACGAGACGCTGGCGACCTATTCGCCGGGCACGCTGCTGATGATCGAGGTGACCAGGCAGCATCTCGACGACCCCAACATCATGATGACGGATTCCTGCGCCGTGCCCGACCACCCGGTGATGAGCCGGCTGTGGAGCGAGCGCAAGCCGATGGGCTCGCTGGTGATCGGACTGACGCCGGATGCCGACCGCCTCGCCCGCCAGGCCGCCTCGCAGCTGCATCTCTACCGCGAGACCCGCAACATGGCCCGTCTGCTGCGCAACCGCGTGAAGAGTTTGCTGGGACGGCGATAGCCACTGGATCAACGGCAAGACACCAGCTATGGCTCCGGCGGCAATTTCGGCCGGCCTTCACGACAAGCCATCCTGATGATCAGAACCTTTTTGCGTCACGCCGGTCCCCGTGCGGCCTTTTTGCTGCTTGCGCTGCTGCCTGTCCGCGCCTAGGCCGATAGCTGTCCCGAGGATTGCAGCGAGCCCGCGCCGTCCATCAACATCTACAGCCACACCGCCGCCAGCCATCTCAGCCCGGCCACGCTGGGTGCACTGCCGCGCGTCTATGTGCCGAACCGCTCCTCCAACAGCGTCACGGTGATCGACACCATGACACTCAAGGAAGTCGACAGGTTCCCGGTCGGCAGCAAACCGCAGCACGTCGTGCCGTCCTGGGACCTGAAGACGCTCTGGGTCGCCAACAATGGCACCGGCAAGAACGGCAGCCTGACGCCGATCGACCCGATGACCGGCAAGCCCGGCCCGCAGATCGCCGTGGACGATCCCTACAGTTTGTATTTCATGCCGGGCGCGGCCATCGTCGTCGACGAAGCCCTGGAGCGGCTCGATTTCCGCGATCCTCACACCATGGCGCTAATGTCGAGCCTGCCGACGCCCACTTGCCCCGGCATCAACCACGCCGAATTCTCGGTCGACGGGGCCTACGCGATCTTCACCTGCGAATACGGCAATGGCGGATTGGCAAAGATCGACCTGAAGAACCAGAAGGTGCTTGGCCATCTCGACTTCTCGAAAATGGGCATGCCGCAGGACATCCGCCTCTCGCCCGACGGCAAGGTTTTTTACGTCGCCGACATGATGAATGACGGCGTGTTCCTCGTCGATGGCGACAGTTTCAAGGAAATCGGCTTCATCCCGGCCGGCATCGGCGCCCATGGCTTCGTCGTCAGCCGCGACGGCAAGCGGCTCTATGTCTCGAACCGGGGCTCGCACAAGATGGAGCAGGGCCAGGCAAAGGGACCGGGCAGCGTGACGGTGATCGACTTCGCTACCCGCGCGGTCGTCACGCAATGGCCGATCCCCGGCGGCGGCAGCCCCGACATGGGCAACGTCAGCGCCGACGGCAAACAACTATGGCTGTCCGGCCGCTTCGACAGTGCCGCCTACATGATCGACACGACATCAGGCGCGGTGACCAAGTTTCGGGTTGGCTCAGAGCCGCACGGCCTGACGGTGTGGCCACAGCCGGGGCGGTATTCGCAAGGGCATACGGGGAATATGCGCTAAGTCCGTGTTCGAGGCGCGGCTCGAACGCAAAAGGTCGCAAGGGCAACCGCCCATCGGCCGGGACCCGGAACGAGCAGGGGCTTTCCTTGGAAACCGCGAAGCTGTAGCTCCACACACTGGTTTCGGATACTGCCAGAAGATGAACCTTCGCCGCATCGTCCTCATCGTCGCGCTTCTCAATCTTGCCTATTTCGGGATCGAGTTCGCTGTGGCGCTCGCCATTGGATCAGTGTCCCTGTTCGCCGACAGCATCGACTTTCTTGAAGATGCTTCCGTGAACCTCCTTATCCTGCTCGCACTTGGGTGGTCTGTGCGCTCCCGTGCGCGGGTGGGGATGGCATTGGCGCTCATCCTTCTCATGCCGGGTCTGGCAACGCTCTGGACGGCTTGGGAGAAGTTCAACGTGCCGGTGCCGCCGCAGCCCATCGCCTTGACCTTGGCGGGACTTGGCGCTCTCGCCGTCAACCTGTCCTGTGCCTACATGCTGGCCGCGCACCGGCATCGTGGCGGCAGCCTCACAAAGGCGGCCTTCCTGTCGGCCCGCAACGACGCCTTGGCCAACATCGCCATTATTGCCGCAGGGTTGGTCACGGCCTTGCTCTGGCATTCCGCGTGGCCCGATTTGGCGGTGGGATTGGGGATCGCGGTCATGAACGCCGACGCGGCCCGCGAAGTGTGGGAAGCTGCCCGTGAAGAACACCGTGCGGCGGCCTGAGAGCACGTAGAGCGGGGCTACCGGCCGCCGCTGATTGGCGCTATCGCTGTCATCCTCAGCAGCCGCGGTTGGCTCTGTGTTCGAGGCACTGTTCGAACCCGGAGGTTTCGCAAGGGCGACCGCCCGTCGGCCGGTCAGGCCGCCCCATCGGAGCCCATGAGCGAAGCGAACTGGCGTGAGATCAAAAATGGTGCCCCTAGCCGGAATCGAACCAGCACTCCTTGCGGAACTCGATTTTGAGTCGAGCGCGTCTACCAATTCCGCCATAGGGGCTCAGGCCCAAAGGCCTGGATGGGCGCGGACTATACGGTTGGAGGCCTGTTCGTCAACTGGCCAAATGCGCCGCCGTGCCCTGCTTGCGGCAAAAGCCCGCCTTTCTGTTTCGTGACGCTCCTGCCATTGTGCGGCGCGGAAAATCTTTCTAGACAGACGCGCATCAAAGCGCGTTGCGTGTGGCAACCTGCATCCAGGAGAGCCGATGCTTCGCGGACTTTACGACTGGACCTTGTCGCTGGCGGCCCGCAAATCCGCCGAATGGTGGCTGGCCTTCATCGCTTTCGTCGAAAGCTCGGTGTTTTTCATACCTGCCGACGTCTTGTACCTGCCCATGGCTTTGGCGCGGCCCGAACGCGCCTATCGCTACGCGCTGACCGCCACTGTCGCGTCGGTGCTGGGCGGCATTGCCGGCTGGCTGATCGGTTACTATGCCTACGACACGATAGCACGGCCGATGCTGGAGCACTTTGGCGGCCTTGACGCGTTCGAGAGGTGGCAGTCGGCCGGCACCGGGCTGATGCTGGTGCTGCTCGTCACATCGGGTGCCGCCCACCTGCCGCCGATCAAGGTGGTCACCATTCTGGCAGGCGCCCTCCACGTCAATCTTTTCGTCTTCATCGTCTCCGCCATCCTGGCGCGTGGCGCTCGTTTCCTGCTTCTTGCCTGGCTGCTGCGCCGCTATGGCGAAGAGATCAAGGAATTCATCGAGAAGCGTTTGGGATTGATCGTCGGCGCCGGCGCCGCTGCCCTGATTTTGCTCTATATCGTCGTCAAATACGCCTTCTGACCGTCCAAGGCGGGCGGTGGGTCAGGACTATGCCGGCGGACGGCGAATTCAACGGACGAAACATGACAGCCACGATGACAGCCGATACCGGACGCCAGCGGACGCGCACCGCTTTGTTTCTCGCCGTCGCCATGGCCGCCACGGTCGGCTCCGCGCTCGCCTTCCAGCACATAGGCGGCTACATCCCCTGCCATCTGTGCCTGGAGCAGCGCACGCCCTATTATATCGGCGCCCCGCTGATGCTGCTGGCGGTGATTGCCTCGATGCTTAGCGCGCCCGCATGGCTGACGCGCGGCCTGCTTGCCGTCGGCGGCCTGCTGATGCTCTATGGCCTCTATCTCGGCGTCTATCATTCGGGCGTCGAATGGGCCTGGTGGCAGGGCCCGGCCGATTGCACGGCCGGCGCCGGCCCGGTCGACACCGGCGGCAAGGGCGTGCTCGACGCGCTCGACAAATTCGTGCCGCCATCCTGCGATAAGGCAGCCCTTCGTATCCTCGGCCTGTCGCTGGCCGGGTGGAACGCCATCGCCAGCTTCATCCTCGCCGCCGTCGCCTTTCGCGGGGCAATGGCGCGCGATTGAGCTAATTCGATCGAGCGCCACGACGCAGAGTTCGAGCAAAAATTCTGCAGACTGGTTCGCGTGGCGCGGCTTTCGACGTCCGAGCCAGGTCGACCCCCACTCCGTCTCGGCTTCGCCGAACCACCTCTCCCCCGATCGACGGGGTAGAGGAAAGGCGCGAGCCTATTACAGCCGGCGCTACTCTACAGCCAGCGCTCCTCCAGCGGGGCTCCCTTCCTCTCCCTCCGGAGGGGGGAGAGGTGGCGCTGCGAAGCAGCGACGGAGTGGGGGAAGCCGGTCCTTAAAGGCGATGCCGCCGATAAGTGAGCGCAGCCGAGCTGTTCCGATATGGTCTGGCAGGCGTGTGAGCATCGGAAGCGCAAAATCGCTTCAGGCGGCCAGCCTTGCGAATTCTCGAACGATCCCTACGGTTCGAGTTCCACATCCCAGTAGAGATAATCCATCCAGCTTTCATGCAGATGGTTGGGCGGGAACAGCCGGCCATTGTTGTGCAGGTCGTGCACGGTCGGCTGGTAGGGCTTCTGCAACGGCCACATCTTGGCGTGCGCCGGCATCATGCCGCCCTTCCTCAGATTGCAGGGTGAACAGGCGGCCACGACATTCTCCCACGTCGTCGCCCCGCCGCGATGGCGCGGGATGACGTGGTCAAAGGTCAGATCCTCGGGCGTGCCGCAATACTGGCACTGGAAGCGGTCGCGCAGGAACACGTTGAAGCGGGTGAATGCCGGGTGCCTCGACGGCTTCACATAGGCCTTCAGGCTGACGACGCTGGGCAGCTTCATCGAAAAGGTCGGCGAAGACACCGCATGCTCGTATTCGGCGACGATGTTGACCCGGTCGAGGAACACCGCCTTGATGGCATCCTGCCAGGACCAGAGCGACAAGGGGTAATAGCTGAGCGGACGGTAATCCGCATTCAGCACCAGCGCAGGAAGCCCATCCGGAGATACGGCAACCGTCACCTTGTTGACCTCCTCGTTTTAAAACCGATCGGCGTGGATACTGTAAGCCCGACATGACAGGGATGTGAAGCGGATTGTCATCAGCCAAACGCGGCAAAAATGCAGGGTTTTCATGCTTTTTTGCGGTTTCAGGCCGGAGGTGCCGCGTCCCGGCCCCTGGTTTCGCGATAATAGGACCAGAAAAGCCGCGATGCGACACCTCGCCACGGGCTCCATGATTCGGCCAGGGCGATCAGCGTTTTCTCCGGCGGACGCGGCTCGATACCGAGCGCGTGGCCGACCGCGCTCTGCAGCGCGACGTCGCGCGCGGGGAAAATATCGGGGTGGCCGGCGGCAAACAGGAGATAGACTTCCGCCGTCCACGGGCCGATGCCCGGCACCGCGATCATAGCCGCGATCGCCTCTTCGGCGTCGAGCAAACAGAGGTGATGCAGGTCGAGCCCCTCAACCACGGCCTGCGCAACCGCGATCAGACCGCGCTGCTTCGGCCGCGACAGCCCGGCCTCGCGAAACATGTCCTCGCCGGCGGCAAGGATCGCCTGCGGCGTTAGCGGATCGACCAGTTTCATCAGCCGGCCGAAAATCGCATCGGCGCTCGCACGGGATACTTGTTGCGAAACGATAATGGAGGCCAGGCTTCGAAAACCGGGTTCCGACAGCCGCAGCGGCACCTCGCCAGCCATGCCGCGCACCTTTTCCAGGCGCGGATCGATTGCGCAAAGCGCATCCAACCCGCGCGCAATATCGTCCAGTGTCGCGATGCGTTGCATGTTTTCTTGTTCCTGAACCGACCGCACGGTAGCAATTGGCAAAACCGCTGCACAACCCGATTGCCGCTTGTGAGATGACGCTCCTGACATTCCGCTTCGCGCCGAGCCCGAATGGCGAACTGCATCTCGGCCATGCCTATTCGGCACTGCTCAACCAGCAACTGGCGCGTGCGGCCGGCGGCCGCCTGCTGCTGCGCATCGAGGACATCGACACGATCCGCTGCACGCCTGAATTCGAGGCCGGCATCTTTCGCGACCTCGAATGGTTAGGTCTCGAATGGGAACAGCCGGTGCGGCGCCAGGCCGAGCATTTCTCCGACTATCAGGCCGTGCTCGACCGGCTGGTCCGCGAAGAACTCGTCTACCCTGCCTTCATGAGCCGTGGCGAGATCAGGGCCTTCATCGCCGACAGCGAAAAGCGCGGCCGCGGCTGGCCGCGCGACCCGGACGGCGTGCCGCTTTATCCCGCCGCCGACAAGGCGCTGCCGGTCAGCGAACGCAACCGCCGCATCGCCGAAAATGCGCCCTTCGCCTGGCGCCTCGACATCGATGCAGCGCTGGCGCGCGTCGGCACGGATTTGTCCTGGCGCGAATTCACCAACGAGACGCTTTCGGCGACGCAGCGAGTCGAGGCGCGTCCGCAGGACTGGGGCGACGTCATTCTGGCGCGCCGCGACATCCCGACCAGCTATCACCTGGCCGTCGTCGTCGACGACGCTCTGCAAGGCGTCAGCCATGTCGTGCGTGGCCGCGACCTTTATTCCGCGACCGGCATCCAGCGCCTGCTGCAGGAACTGCTCGGCCTCGGCCAGCCGCAGTATTTCCACCACCGTCTCATACTCGGACCGGATGGGCGCAAACTGTCGAAGAGTTTTGCTGATACCGGCCTTGCCGCGCTGAGGCAGGCAGGCATGTCGCCGGACGATGTCAGGCGGCTGGTCGGGCTCTGACTAAAGCCGGGCCAGCCCCGCCTTGAGCAGCGCCAACGCGCCTATAAACGCGAAGGCGCCGCCCAGTCCCCAGGCAACCGCGAGCTTCAGATCTCTCAGGACGATGCCATGTTCGTTCGCGGCCATGACCGCGGCGAAAAAGCCGAGCGTGAACAGCAATGTGTTGCCGGTCGACCCAAAACCGTCCTCCTGCATGATGGCGTCGAGCGCTGAACCGAAGAAGAAGCCGAACACGGCCACACTGGCCACCGTCATCAAAAGCCAGCTTGTGTCGAGATGCAACAGCATGCGCGCTCCCTGTCGAAGCCAAAACGCCATGTCGCCGGATCCATCGACAGAAGTCGATTGCCCTGACGCCGCCCTTTGAATTCGGCCACCTCCTACATCAGGATGAGCTTATGTACCAATTGTTTCGCTTTGCTTGCCGGATTGAACCGCATTAGAGCAATTGCCGTATTTGTCTCTTCACCGAATCGGACCTCTCCACCGGAAACGGCTTCCCCGAAAATGCACAGTCTCAAGCGGTTCATCCCCGCCTCGTTTGTCGTCCTGTGGGCGACAGGTTTCATCGGCGCGCGCTACGCCATGCCCTGGGCCGAGCCCTTCACCTTTCTGGCGGCCCGCTTTGTCATCGCCGCCTTGCTGCTCGCCGGCCTGATGCTCGTGCTTGGCTCGAAGCGAGCCACAAGGGCAGAAGCGCTTCACGCCACGGTCTCCGGCATCCTCATGCATGGCATCTATCTCGGCGCGGTGTTCTGGGCGATCCACAGGGGCATGCCCGCCGGGCTTTCGGCGCTGATCGTCGGCCTGCAGCCACTGATCACGGCCGTGCTTGCCGGCCGGTTCCTCGGCGAGGCCATCCTGCCGCGCCACTGGGCCGGCCTTGCCGTCGGCCTTGTGGGGGTGATCATCGTGCTGTGGCCAAAGCTCGGCGCTCTCGGCGGCGGCGTTACGCCCGAAACGCTGGCGGCGTCGCTGGTCTCGGTGCTGGGCATGAGCGCCGGGACCATCTGGCAGAAGCGCTATGCCTCGGGTGGCGACCTGGTGGCGGCGACGATGTGGCAATATATCGGCGGCGGCTCGCTGATGATCCTGGCTTCGCTGGCCCTTGAGACCCACACGGTGATCATCAACGGCGAACTGATCTTCGCCATGGCCTGGCTGGTCCTGGTGCTGTCGATCGGCGCCATCTTCTTGCTGATGGTGATGATCCGCGACGGCGAGATGTCGAAGGTCGCGTCGCTGTTCTACCTGGTGCCGGCCGTCACCGCTGTCATCGCCTGGGCGCTGTTCGGCGAACGGCTCAGCCTCGTGCAGATCGTCGGCATGGCAATCGCGACGCTCGGCGTCGGGCTGGCCACGGCTCGGCCAGCCAAAACCTAGCTGCCGACACGCGCGCGCGCTTCGAGAAAGCGGCTGATCGCTGCATTGAGTTCGCCGCCGAGGATGAAGATCGCCGACAGCATATAGAGGAAAACCACGGCGATCATGATCGAGGCGAGGCCGGCATAGGTCGTCACATAGGACGAGAAATGGTCGAGGTAGGTCGCGAACATCGTCGAGCCGACAAGCCACGCAGCCAGAGTGAAAATGATGCCAGGCACCAGCGAGACAAAGCGGCGCTTGCCCGCCGGCAGCCAATAGTGGACGGCAAACAAGCCACCAATGATGACGGTTGAGGCGATGACGTAACGCCACAGCGTGATCGTGCCCGTATAGGGTTTGATCCACTCGAAATGAGCTTCCGCCAGCCGCGCCAGCAAGGGCGCAAAGACCAGGAGCACGCTGATCGCCAGGAAACCGGCCGTCGCGATCAGCACGAAGAAAATGCTCTGCACCCGGCGGTAGATGATGCCGCGCGTTTCGGCGACGCGGTAGGCGCGGTTGAGCGAGGTGCGCAGCGCCTCGATGCCGTTGGAGGCGAAATAGGCCGCCAGCAGCACGCCGTAGGTCAAAAGATCGGTGCGCCGCACGGTCAGCACGTTGAGCACTTCGCGCGCGATAGGCTTCGCGATCTGTTCGGGCCAGGTGTCGAAGACCAGGTGCACGGCAGTATCGGCGAACGCCTGCGCGCCGAGGAAGCTCGCCAGCGTGGTGGCGAAGATCAGGAACGGGAACAGCGCCATCAGCGAAGTGATCGCCAGATGGCTGGCCATGGCCCAGCCGTCATCGGTGTTGAAATGGCCAAGCGCGTCATAGAGCACGCGGCGCAGCACGACGATATTCCGCATCAAGAGCCGCGTTCCCTTCGATTGTCTCGACGCCGCGAATATGGGAAGGGATTGTGGCAAATGGCAACCCTTGCTCAAACCACGACGCCGCCTGCCAAAGAGTTGCGCACCATCATCGTCACCGGCGCCTCGTCCGGGATAGGCGCCCACTGCGCCCGTGCGCTGAAGGCGGATGGCTGGCGGGTGCTTGCAACGGCGCGCAAGCCTGAAGACATAGCCTCACTCGAAGCAGACGGCATCGAGGCGTTTTACCTCGATTACCGTGAGCCGGACTCTATCGAAGCCCTTGTGGGCTCGGTGCTGGAGCGGACAGGCGGACGCCTCGACGCCCTGTTCAACAACGGCGCCCATGCACAGCCCGGCGCCGTGGAAGACCTGCCGGTTGCGGCATTGCGCGAGCAGTTCGAGGCCAATTTCTTCGGCTGGCACGACCTCACCCGACGCATCGTACCGGTAATGCGTCGCCAGGGACATGGCCGCCTCGTTCATTGTTCCTCGATCCTTGGGCTAGCGCCGGTGCCTTTTCGCGGCGCCTACTCAGCCTCCAAGCACGCGCTCGAAGGCCTGATGCTGTGCATGCAGCAGGAACTCAGGGGCAGCGGCATCCATGTCTCGCTGATCGAACCGGGGCCGGTGACCTCGAAAATCGCCAGCAACGGGCTGTTCTGGTTCCTGAAAAACATCGACCACGAGAATTCCGTCCACCACCTCGCCTATGCCACGCAGCTGGCGCGGCTTCGGGCCGGCGGCAGCTCATCACGGCTGAAAAAGGGGCCGGAGGTGGTCTATGCGGCCTTGCGCCATGCACTTCTGTCGCGGCGCCCGCGCCCGCACTATGTGGTAACAGTGCCGGCCAGGATCGGCGTGATGCTCAAGCGCATCCTGCCGGCATCGATGCTCTACCGCGTTCTGGCCAGACGCGCCTGACCGCAACAGAACTGGGAACAGATCATGGCAACCGTCATCAAAGTCCTCCTCGTCCTCGTCATGGTCGCCGTGGTGATCGTGCTTGTCCGCGGCCTCATCAACATGATGCGCGGCGGCTCCGGTGTGAGCTCGAACAAGCTGATGCAGGCGCGCGTGCTGTTGCAGGCGCTGGCGTTGGCACTGATCCTGCTGGTGGTGTACTTCACCCGCAAGTGACGGCCGTTCGGGAGGCGACGTGGTCAAGCTCAACAAGATCTACACCCGCACCGGCGATGACGGCACCACTGGCCTCGGCACCGGTGAACGCAGGCTGAAATCCGACCTGCGCGTCGATGCCTACGGCACCGTCGATGAAGCCAATGCCTGCATCGGCATCGCCCGCCTGCACACAGCGGCAAGTTATCCCGCCATCGACGCCATGCTGTCCCGCATCCAGAACGATTTGTTCGACCTCGGCGCCGATCTCGCCGTGCCCGACGACGGCAAGCCGCTTGGCTACGAACCGCTGCGCATCATCGCCTCGCAGACCGACCGCGTCGAAAAGGATATCGACCTTCTCAACAAGGATCTGCAGCCGCTCAAATCCTTCGTGCTCAATGGCGGCACGCCGGCGGCGGCAGCACTTCATCTTGCCCGCACCGTGGCGCGACGGGCCGAGCGGATCATGGTGGCACTGGCGCAGGACCCGGCCGAACATGTCAATCGCGAGGGGCTGAAATACATAAACCGCGTCTCGGACTTTCTGTTCGTCGCCGCTCGTGCGGTCAATGACAACGGAAATGCCGACGTGTTATGGGTGCCCGGCAAGAACCGCTGAATTTTCGAAGGCGGGAAAGGGCTTGGGGCATGTTCATCCCGCTTTACGACTCCAACAGGTTGCGCCACATCCGGCTGCAATATGTGACGATCGGCCTGATCGCGGCCAACGTGTTGGTCTTTCTCATCACCACGATCGGCGGCGAAAATTTCAACAACGCCGCCGTGCTCGGCCTCGGCTTCATCCCTTCGGTTGTCCACGACACGGCAGAACTCTCGCCCCAATTCGTCGTCATTCCGGAGAGCCTGAGTTACCTCACCTATGCCTTCCTGCATGCCGATATCTTTCATCTCGGCGGCAACATGCTGTTCCTGTGGGTGTTCGGCGATAATGTCGAGGACGCACTCGGCCACATCCGCTACCTTATCTTCTACCTGCTTTGCGCCATCGCCGGCGCCTTCTTCCAAGGGCTCGTCGCCTGGAGTTCGGAGGTGCCGCTGATCGGCGCCTCCGGCGCCATTGCCGGCGTCGTCGCCGCCTATCTGGTCCTCTACCCCCGGGTGAAAGTGTGGGTGCTGGTCTTTGCCCGCATTCCGCTGCGTATCCCGGCCTTCATCCCGCTGATCCTGTGGATCGGCTTCCAAGTGGTGATGTTTGCCGCCGGCGGCGAAAACCAGATATCCTGGGCCTGCCATATTGGCGGCATCATTGCCGGTGGCGTGCTGGTGCTCATCATGCGCAGCCGCGGCGTGCCGCTGCTCGCCGGTGACGACGGCGAGCCGGAACCCGCCGATCAGCCAGCCGCTTCTACTGGGCCGGCGCCAGCCGGTCCCGCTCCCGTGCAACCTGAGACGCGTTGGGGCCGAGGTGGCGCTTCCGGTCACAACTGAACCGATTTGAGCGGTTTGGCCGCTGCCGTGGCATATTGACGTGTTGCGTCTCCACAACTACGGAGAGCGCCACCGCTAGGCGGCAGAAGACAAGAATTCCGTCCGGCCAGAATTCCGTTTGGCCGCAATTCAGTCAGGAATGTCGGCTTTCGACAACTCTGCGGAGGCGCACGCTGCTATAGCGCGCCCGGATATCTCAGGAGAGGTGACAGGCAAATGAAGATCCTTGTGCCCGTGAAGCGGGTTGTGGATGCGAACGTCAAGGTTCGCGTCAAGGCTGATGGTTCGGCGGTTGAACTCGCCAACGTCAAGATGGCGATGAACCCGTTCGACGAGATCGCGGTGGAAGAGGCGCTCCGGCTGAAGGAAGCCGGCAAGGCCGAAGAGATCATCGTCGTGTCGATCGGCCCGCAGCAGGCGCAGGAAACGCTCCGCACCGCGCTCGCCATGGGCGCCGACCGCGCCATCCTGGTCAAGACAGACGAACAGACCGAGCCGCTCGGCGTCGCCAAGGTGCTGAAGGGCGTCGTCGACGCCGAGCAGCCCGGTCTCGTGATCCTGGGCAAGCAGGCGATCGATGATGACTCGAACCAGACCGGCCAGATGCTGGCCGCCCTGCTCGGCTGGGCACAGGGCACTTTCGCCTCCAAGGTCGTGATCGACGGCGACAAGGCCAAGGTGACGCGCGAAGTCGACGGCGGCCTGCAGACGGTAGAGCTGAAAATGCCGGCGATCATCACCGCCGACCTTCGTCTCAACCAGCCGCGCTATGCCTCGCTGCCCAACATCATGAAGGCCAAGAAGAAGCCGCTCGACGAAAAGAGCCCGGCCGATTACGGCGCCGACGTCAAGCCGCGCCTGAAGGTGCTCAAGACCGAGGAGCCCAGCGGCCGCAAGGCGGGCGTGAAGGTCAAGAGCGTCGCCGAACTGGTCGACAAGCTGAAGAACGAAGCCGGCGTGCTCTGAGACTGGAAGGAACAGATAAAATGACCATTCTCCTCATCGCAGAACACGACAACGCAACTCTTTCCGACCAGACCGCCAAGGCGCTCTCGGCGGCGCTGCAGATCGGTTCGGACGTGCATGTGCTGGTCGCCGGCAAAGGCGCCAAGGGCGCGGCCGACGCCGCCGCCAAGCTCGAGGGCGTGAGCAAGGTGCTGCTGGCCGAGGCCGACGAACTGGCCGAGCGCCTCGCCGAACCGCTCGCCGCACTCGTTGTCTCGCTGGCCGGCGCCTACGACACCATAATCGCGCCGGCGACCTCGTCGGGCAAGAATGTCGCGCCGCGCGTGGCGGCCCTGCTCGATGTCGCGCAAGTCTCCGAGATCATCGAAGTGGTTTCACCAGACACGTTCAAACGGCCGATCTATGCCGGCAACGCCATCCAGACGGTGCAGTCGAGCGACGCCAAGAAGGTCATCACCGTGCGCACCGCCTCCTTCCAGGCTGCCCCCGAGGGCGGCTCGGCAGCTGTCGAGACGGTCAAGGCCGCGTCCAATCCGGGCCTGTCCACCTTCGTCGAGAACAGGCTGTCGGAAACCGACCGTCCGGAACTGACCTCGGCCAAGATCATCATTTCGGGCGGCCGCGCGCTCGGCTCCTCGGAAAAGTTCCAGGAAGTCATTCTGCCGGTCGCCGACAAGCTCGGTGCAGCCGTCGGCGCCTCGCGCGCTGCCGTCGACGCCGGCTACGCCCCGAATGACTGGCAGGTCGGCCAAACCGGCAAGGTCGTGGCGCCGGACCTCTATATTGCCGTCGGCATTTCCGGCGCCATCCAGCACCTTGCCGGCATGAAGGATTCGAAGGTCATCGTCGCCATCAACAAGGACGAGGAGGCGCCGATCTTCCAGGTTGCCGATTATGGCCTCGTCGGCGACCTGTTCGTCATCCTGCCGGAACTGCAAAAGGCGCTTTGACGCTCTCTGCCAAAGCGTATTAAATTGTGAAAGGGTGGGGTAGACGAAGCTACCCCACCCTTTTAGTTTGCACTGCACAAAAAGCAGGCCGCAAAGGCCTTTTCGACGGGATCGCTGCAAATGGCCAAGATCGAGACGATCGGCATCATCGGCGCCGGCCAGATGGGCGGCGGCATCGCGCATGTATCAGCACTTTCGGGTTTCAAGGTGCTGATCTACGACGTCTCGCCCGACCGTATCGAGAAGGGCATTGCCACGGTCAGCGGCAACATGGCCCGTCAGGTCGGCTCCGGCAAGCTTGAGGAAAAGCTGCGTAACGAAGCGATGGCGCGCATTTCCGCAGCCCCCACCATGGCTGATCTCGCCGGTGCCGATCTGGTTATCGAGGCGGCGACCGAGGACGAGACGGTCAAGCGCAAGATTTACGCGCAGCTCTGTCCCCAGCTCAACCCGGAAGCCATTCTGGCGACCAACACCTCGTCGATTTCGATCACCCGGCTTGCGGCGCAGACCGACCGTCCCGAGCGTTTCATCGGCATACATTTCATGAACCCCGTGCCGCTGATGAAGCTGGTCGAACTGGTGCGCGGCATCGCTACCGAGGATCAGACCTTCGAGGCGGCCAAGGCCTATGTGAAACAGCTCGACAAGACGATCACCGTCTCTGAAGATTTTCCGGCCTTCATCGTCAACCGCATTCTATTGCCGATGATCAACGAGGCGATCTACACGCTCTATGAGGGGGTCGGCTCGGTCGATGCCATCGACACCGCCATGCGGCTCGGCGCCAACCATCCGATGGGACCGCTGCAGCTCGCCGATTTCATCGGCCTCGACACCTGCCTGTCGATCATGCAGGTGCTGCATGACGGCCTGTCGGATTCGAAATATCGCCCCTGCCCGCTGCTGGTGAAATATGTCGAGGCCGGCTGGCTCGGCCGCAAGACCGGGCGCGGCTTCTACGATTATCGCGGCGAGCATCCGGTTCCGACGCGCTAACCACCAGACCGAAAGTTCCGTGCTACCTCAGGACGCCGCTGCAAGCGGCGGCTCTGCTTGGCCTCTTGACCCGGTATCGTCAGGCGCCACGGAAACACAGCCGCGGCCGGCGGCCTTGGCCGCATAGCAGGCAGCATCGGCCCGGGCGATGATCTCGTCGACTTCACCGCTGTTGCTGTGGATCGGCGCCAGCCCGATGCTGGCATCGATCGCATGCGGCCGGCCGTCCCAGCTGAACTGCAGGCCGCGGATGGCGTCGATGACCGAGCGTGCGGCAATCCTGGCGCCGGCGCTCGACCCGGCTTTCAGGATGACCGCGAATTCGTCACCGCCGAGGCGGGCCACGATATCCTCCGGCCCAAGCGCACCGCGAATGGCCTCGGCAACCCGCTTCAGCAAGGCGTCGCCGGCGGCGTGCCCGCCAGTGTCGTTGACCAGCTTGAAATGGTCTAGATCGATGAACATGAAATGATGCTCGCCCGCCGGCCTGGCCGTGCCGGCCTTGCGGCTCCGGTCGACCAGTTCCTCCATGGTGCGGATAAAGCTCGAACGGTTGGCAAGGCCGGTCAGCGCATCATGCGCGGCGGCATAGGCGAGTTGGCGCTGCAAGGCGCGCGCATCTGTGAAGTCCTGGAAGACGATGACCAGGCCGCAGAACTCCTGGCGGTCGTTCATGATCGGCGACACCACCTGGCGGATGCTGCAGCGCGTGTCGTCGCGACGGATGAGGACGGCGCGACTGTTTTGGTCGGCAGGGCTGGCGCTGCCGAGCGCCGGCCGCGTCATGCCGATCCTTTGCCCGGTTTCTTCGTCCACCGCCCAGTAGACATGGCCAAGCGTCTTGCCGAGCGCCTCCGCGCCAACAACGCCGGTGAGCTTTTCGGCGACCGGGTTCATGAAGGTGATGCGGTTGGCGGCATCGGTGCAGATGACGGCGTCGCCGATCGACTGCAGCGTCACCCTCAGCCGCTCCTTCTCGTCGGCCAGCATTGCCGCCGATACGATGAGGCTTTCCTCGGTTTGCTTGCGCTGGGTGATGTCGGTCAGGCTGCCGATGGCCCTGACCAGCCGTCCGTCCTTGTCGCGTTCGAGCGTCTTGCCGCGGTCGAGGATCCAGACCCAGTGGCCATCCTTGTGGCGCATCCGGAACTCGGCTTCGAAGAACGGTGTCCTGCCCTCCAGATGGGCACGATCGGCTTCGGCGACGTTTTCGCGATCGTCGGGGTGGATCATCGCCAGCCAGCGGTCGGGGTCGCCGTCCAGTTCGCCATCGGCATAGCCCAGCATCTTCACCCAGGTGGCGGAGTAGGTGGTGCCGCCCTTCCGCATATCAAGATCCCAGACGCCTTGTCCGGCGCTGGCCAAGGCAAAATTCCAGCGCGTTTCGGCTTCGGCTATGCGCGCCTCGGATTGCTTGCGCGCATCGATATCCTCGATCTGGGAGACCAGGTAGAGCGGGCTCCCGCTCTTCTCGTCGCGAATGACGGAACCGGCAAGATGGGCCCATACCGGCGTGCCGTCCTTCCTGAGGTAGCGCTTTTCGAAGTGGAAGGCGTTGACGGTGCCCGCCCGCATGCCTTCCATCGTCTCACGGCCGATCTGCACATCGTCGGGATGGGTGATCTGGAAGAAGGTCAGCGCCTCGATCTCCTGCTTGCTATAGCCGAGCATGGCGGCGAAGGCCGGGTTGGTTTCATGGATGCGGCCGTCGAGGCCGACAATGGCGATGCCGATCGCCGAATCCTCCATGGCGCGGCGGAAACGCTGCTCGCTTTCGGCGATCTGCCGGCGGTCGTCCAGTATCCGGTAAATGAACAGGGCGGCGAGAATCAGCGCAACGGCGGCGACCGGCACCGATATCTGCAGGCAGAGTTTCAGCACTTCGGCGCTGACATCGAGCCGCGACAGCAGGAGCGCGACCACGGCAGCGCAAAGCCCTCCGGCCGCAAGCACCAAAGCCACGTGACTGTCAGCCCGCAGGCTTTTTCGCTCTCGTCGCATCACTGTGCATGCCACCCCATGCGCAACACATTTCTGCAAAAAACACTGGATGATCGATTTTAAGGAAAGGTTGCGCCGGAGCCACCGGCAACACGGTGAACCCGCAAACAATTCCCGGCATGATTAAGGATCGGTGATTATTGGGCGATCTTGGACGGCCCGGTCACCAGCGCACGAAGAACCGTCCCCCGAGCGCGCCCAGACCGGCGAGGACGGCGATGGCGAGCGTGTACCAGGTGGCGACGAAAAGCGGAGAATCGTCGAAGCAGTGCGCGGCGTAGAAGGTCGCCGCCAGGCCGCCGGCGAGCAGTCCCGCGACCGCCCCGGCCAACACCGGCCGCGTCGGCGCTCCATAGCGCAGCATCCACAGGAAGACGGCAAGCGGGCCGATTCCGATCAGCGGGATGAAGCCCATGCAGATCATCATGTTGGAGCCGACCATGCGCGTGCTCCACATCGGCTCCGGCACCATGAACAGTTCGAGAGCCACCGCCACGGCCACCAGCAGCGGCGCCGCCAGCATCCAGGCCGCGGCTCTTGCCGTCGAAGCTCCC
The DNA here is from genome assembly GCF_000502215.1 of Mesorhizobium sp. L103C105A0. NCBI lineage: Bacteria > Pseudomonadati > Pseudomonadota > Alphaproteobacteria > Hyphomicrobiales > Phyllobacteriaceae > Mesorhizobium > Mesorhizobium sp. L103C105A0. The sequence continues at coordinate 65,304 of NZ_AYXF01000001.1, forward strand.
GGCGTCGACAACGCCCGGACCAGGCCAAAGGCGGTGACGGCGAGCACGATGGTGAACACGAACTTCGCCAGGAACCGCATCGTGTGCATGGCGGTCATGATGTCGGGACGCGGGCCGATGGTGAGAAAGAAGACCAGAGCCGCGATCACCGCCGCGGCTGCCGCCGCCATCAACCAGGCCGAGCGCAGCGGCATCGCCTTGCTGCTTGTGTCGGCGTCGAGTGCCTTGATGAGATCCTCCGTCCTCATGTCACTGCCGCCCGAAGCGCCCCTGCCCAAATCGCTTGGCGATCGCGGCAAGCCCGCGATGCAGCGACACCCGCACCGCCGTCTCGCTGACGCCGAGCCTGGCCGCCGTCTCGCCGATGGAGCGGCCGTCGACCGAGATCGAAGAAACGACGGAACGCTGCGCAGCCGGCAGTCCGTCCAGCGCCCGGTTGATGTCGCGTTCGCTGACGGTCTCGGTTTCCGGCTCGGCAAAGGTCTCGGCGATCTCGTCGATCTCGATTTCGATGCGCCGTCCGCGCCGCCGGAAAGCATCGATCAGCTTGAAGCGGGCTATCGCATAGATCCATGGCAACACCGGCGCGTCCTGGCGCCAGGTATGCCGTTTCACATGAATGGCCAGCAAGGTTTCCTGCACGACATCCTCGGGATCGACCCCGCCCTGTACGATCTTGCGCCTCGCAAAGCCGCGAACCAGCGCGGCGATCCGGTGCAAAAAGTCGGCGTAGGCCCTTTCATCTCCCGCGATCGCGGCCCGCATCAGCCGGGAAAGCTCGGCCTCATCCTTGCCGCTCACAAGAGTTCACTCCCCGATCTTCGCGCCTCGGCACCGATTTGTTACGTGTCCGGCGAAATGATGTCCAAGCCAAAGTGCCGCAAAATCACGAAAGTTTGCGGGAGCGGCGACCGATTGAAGCAGCCGAGCAATGTTGACTACTGCTGTCAGGTATCGATAGGTGCAGCCTGCGAAACCAGAACCACCGAGATTAAGGATGACGCCATGAGATACACGCTCTCCACCCTAGCGGGGGCCACAGCGCTGGCCGTGAGCATGATCGCCGGGCCGGCAATGGCCGCGGATGCCGGCATCATCGTCTACAACGCCCAGCATGAGAGCCTGGCCAAGGAATGGGTCGAAGGTTTCACCAAGGAAACCGGCATCAAGGTCACGCTGCGCAATGGCGGCGACAGCGATTTCTCCAACCAGATCGTCGCCGAGGGCGCTTCTTCGCCGGCCGACGTGTTCCTGACCGAAAACTCGCCGGCGATGACCCTGGTCGAAGCGGCGGGCCTTTTCGCGCCGGTCGACGCCGACACGCTGGCGCAAGTCCCGGCCGAATTCCAGCCGAGCAGCGGCAAATGGGTGGGTGTCGCGGCGCGCAGCACCGTCTTTGCCTACAACAAGACCAAGCTCACGGCCGAAAAGCTGCCCAAATCGATGCTCGATCTCGCCGATCCCGCCTGGAAAGGCCGCTGGGCAGCCTCGCCTTCCGGCGCCGATTTTCAGGCCATCGTCAGCGCGTTGCTCGAGCTCAAGGGCGAAGCCGCAACCGCCGACTGGCTGAAGGCCATGAAGGAGAATTTCACCGCCTACAAGGGCAACGGCACGGTGATGAAGGCGGTCAATGCCGGCGAGATCGAAGGCGGAATCATCTACCACTATTACTATTTCGGCGATCAGGCAAAGACCGGCGAAAACAGCAAGAACGTCGAACTGCATTATTTCAAGAACCAGGATCCCGGCGCTTTCGTCTCGATCTCCGGCGGCGGCGTGCTCGCCTCGAGCAAACACCCGAAGGAAGCCCAGGCGTTCCTCAAATGGGTGACCGGGAAAGGCGGCCAGGACGTGCTGAAGACCGGCACGTCCTTCGAATACGCTATCGGCAAGGACGCGCAGTCCAATCCCAGGCTGGTGCCGCTGGCCGACCTGCAGGCGCCGAAGGTCGATCCGGCGACACTGAACTCCAAAAAGGTGACGGAACTGATGACGGCAGCCGGCTTGCTTTAGGCTGGGTTCGTCCTAAAAGGGCAACGATTGCGCTCCTGCCGGACTTTCCGCAGGAGCGCTCTGTTTTCGAGATGGCATTGTCCATGACGACACATTGCGTTTCCGGCCGCGCCTGCGGCGCCCCCGCCCCGGCGGCAGTGGCGCGGGTGAGGTGATGCAGTCTGTCGTCGATCTCGCACGTTCAGGCCAGGCAGCCAAGCGGTCCCGCCGGAAGCCCATGTCCTGGATCGCGCTTGCCGCCATAATTGTCTCGCTGCTGTCGCTGCTGCCGCTGGCGTTCATCATCTGGATCGGTGTGCAGATCGGCTGGGACACTGCTTCGGCCCTGGTCTTCCGGCCGCGCGTCGGCGAACTTCTGGTCAACACCGTGCTTCTGGTGGCGCTCACCGTGCCGATCGCCACCGTGCTGTCGGTGACGCTGGCATGGCTGACCGAGCGCAGCGACCTGCCCGGCGCCCGCCTGTGGGCTTGGCTGTCGGTGGCGCCGCTCGCCATCCCCGCCTTCGTGCATTCCTACGCCTGGATCACCATGGTGCCGACCTTGCACGGCCTGTGGGCCGGCGTGCTGGTCTCGGTTCTCGCCTATTTCCCGTTCCTCTATCTGCCGCTGGCGGCGGCTCTGCGCCGGCTCGATCCTGCTTTGGAGGACGCAGCCGCAGCACTCGGCCTTGGACCATGGCGGGTGTTTTGGCGTGTCGTGCTGCCGCAGCTGAGACTGGCCATTTGCGGCGGCGCGCTGCTGGTCGGCCTGCATCTGCTGGCCGAATACGGCCTCTACGTCTTCATCCGCTTCGACACTTTCACCACGGCGATCGTCGACCAGTTCCAGTCGACCTTCAACGGTCCCGCCGCCAACATGCTGGCCGGCGTCCTGGTGACTTGCTGCTTCGTGCTGCTCGCGCTGGAGGTGCTGGTGCGCGGCGAGGAACGCTATGCCCGCGTAGGCTCGGGTGCCGCGCGCCGCCAGCAGCGCACCAGGCTCGGTCGCGCCACCCTGCCCTGCCTGGCTCTGCCTGCCATCGCCACGCTTCTCGCCATCGGCGTGCCCTTCGTCACCATCGGCCGCTGGCTGGTCGCCGGCGGCGCCGACGTCTGGCGTTTGGACGAGATCGGCCTGGCGCTTGGCCAGACGCTGTTCCTGGCGCTGGCCGGCGCCTTGCTTGCGACCATCGCCGCCATGCCGATGGCCTGGATCTCGATCCGCGCGCCGGGACCGCTGCAGCGGCTGCTCGAAGGCTGCAACTACATTGTCGGTTCGCTGCCCGGCGTGGTCATCGCGCTGGCCTTGGTCACCATTACCGTGCGCATCGCCATGCCGCTCTACCAGACGCTGTTCACAATCCTGGTCGCCTATGCCCTGATGTTCCTGCCGCGCGCCTTGATCAGCCTCAGAGCCTCGATCGCACAGGCGCCGGTCGAGCTCGAACGCGCCGCCGCCAGCCTTGGCCGGCCGCCGCTGAAGGCGCTTTGGTCGACAACGATTCGCCTGTCGGCGCCGGGGGCTGCGGCCGGCATGGCGCTGGTCGCGCTCGGCATCATGAACGAGCTGACCGCCACCCAGATGCTGGCGCCCAACGGCACGCGCACGCTGGCCATGGCGTTCTGGTCCTATAGCGGCGAGATCGACTATGCCTCCGCCGCCCCTTACGCCTTCATCATGGTGGCGATGTCGCTGCCGCTGACCTGGCTGCTCTATGTCCAGTCGAAACGGATGGCCGGGCGATGAGCTTTCTCGAAATCAGTGGCCTCACCAAGCACTACGGCCCGGTCGCAGCCCTTGCCGGGGTCGACCTCAGCGCCGCCAGCGGCAGTCGCACCGCCATCGTCGGCCCGTCCGGCTGCGGCAAGACCACCTTGCTGCGGCTGATCGCCGGCTTCGAGGCGCCCGACCAGGGCCGCGTCGTGCTCGACGGCGAAGTGCTGGCCAATGGCGGCCATGCGGTGCCGGCGCACCGCCGCGGCATCGGCCTGGTGGCGCAGGATGGCGCCCTGTTCCCGCATCTCAGCATCGGCGACAATATCGGCTTTGGCATGGCCCGCGGCGAGGACCAGCGCGCCGAGCGCATCGCCGAGCTCGCCTATACCGTCGGGCTGGACAAGGCGATCCTCAAGCGCCGCCCGCACCAGCTCTCCGGCGGCCAGCAGCAGCGCGTGGCGCTGGCCCGCGCCATGGCGATGAAGCCCAGGCTGATGCTTCTCGACGAACCGTTCTCGGCGCTCGACACCGGTCTGCGCGCCTCGATGCGCAAGGCGGTGGCCGAACTACTCGAAGCCGCCGGCATCACCACCATCCTGGTCACCCACGACCAGGCCGAGGCGCTGTCCTTCGCCAGCCAGGTGGCGGTCATGCGCGACGGAAAGTTCTCTCAGATCGGCACACCGCGAGAACTCTATCTGCAGCCGAAAGACCGCATGGTTGCCGAGTTTCTTGGCGACGCCATCATCTTGCCGGCAAAGATTTCAGGCGGCTTCGCCACCTCCTCGCTTGGTCGCATAGCCGTCGACTCGAAGGAGCGGCGCGACATCGCCCGCATCATGCTGCGACCGGAGCAGGTGCAGGTAAAGCGCACGTCGCGCGAAGGCATGTCGGGTCCTGCGGGCACGATATTCGCCGAGGTGACGGACTCGGAATTCGCAGGCTCGATGTGCACCATTGCCGTGCGGCTGTTGAACAACCCCGATCCGCCGGACGCCGCGGCGATCGGCAGCACACCGCTGACCTTACGCAAGCCGGGAATCGACGCACCTGCCGTCGGCGAGATCGTGCGTCTGACAGTTTCCGGCAAGGCGCATGTCTTCGCCTGAACTGCCGATGCGTCGGATTGGCGCGAGCGGCTGCGTCAATCGACTCGTTTCCCAGCATTGTCGAACCAATGCAGCTTCTCGGCCCTGGCCACGACGCGCAGTTGATCGCCGGGTTTGGCCGTGGCGCGGCCGGCCACACGCACGACGATGCGGTTGCCGCCGGCGGCACAGTGAAGAAAGCTTTCGGCTCCCACAGGTTCGACCGCCTCGACCGCCGCAGGCAGAATAAGCGCGCCGGATGATGCCTCGGCACTGAAGGTGACGTCGGCATCCTCAGGGCGGAAGCCAAGCGTGGCGGCGTTCGTAGGCGCGAAGTCAACCGTCTTGCCGTCGGTCAGCGCCGGACCAGCCGGTCCTTGCGAAAGAGGCAGAAGGTTCATCGGCGGCGCTCCGATGAAGGAGGCGACGAAGGTCGACGCCGGCTTCTCGTAGATGTCGAGCGGCGCACCCGTCTGCTCGACCAATCCGCCATTCATGACGACGAGAATATCGGCCAGCGTCATCGCCTCAAGCTGGTCATGGGTGACGTAGACCGAGGTGACACCGAGCGAGCGCTGCAAATTCTTGATTTCGACCCGCATCTGGCCGCGCAGTTTGGCGTCCAGGTTGGAAAGCGGTTCGTCGAACAGGAAGACTTTCGGATTGCGCACGATTGCGCGACCCATGGCCACGCGCTGGCGCTGGCCGCCGGAAAGCTCGCGTGGGCGCCGGTCGAGCAGCGCCGTGAGTTCCAGCACCTTGGCGGTCGAGCGAACCCTGCTGTCGATCTCGTCCTTGGGAGTACCCCGGTTGCGCAATCCATAGGCCATGTTGTCGTAGACCTTCATATGCGGATAGAGCGCATAGTTCTGGAACACCATGGCGATGTCGCGCTCGGTCGGACCGATCGTGTTGACGATCTTGCCGTCGATGGCGACGATGCCGGAAGAAATGGTCTCAAGCCCGGCGATCATCCGCAGCAGCGTGGACTTGCCGCAGCCGGACGGCCCAACCAGAACGCAAAGCTCCTTGTCGGGAATGGCGATCGAGACACCCCTCACCGCCTCGACGCCGCCGGGATAGACTTTCTTCACATCCTTCAGATCGACGGTCGCCATCAGCTTCTCACTTTTCGGTATCGACCAGTCCGCGCACGAACCAGCGTTGCATCAGCACCACGATCAGGATCGGCGGCAGTATGGCCAGCATCGCGGTGACCATGACCAGATGCCATTGGGTATCGGCATCGGCGAAGGAAACCATCTTTCTAAGTGCGATGACGATGGTGTTCATGTCGTTGCTGTTGGTGACGAGCAGCGGCCACAGGTACTGCGTCCAGCCATAGATGAAGAGGATGACGAACAGTGCTGCGATGTTGGTGCGCGACAGCGGCAACAGGATGTCGAAAAAAAAGCGCCATGGCCCGGCGCCGTCGACACGCGCCGCTTCCACCAACTCACCTGGAATGGTCATGAAGAACTGGCGAAACAGAAGCGTGGCGGTGGCCGAGGCGATCAGCGGAATGATCAGGCCGGCATAGGTGTCGATCATGCCGAGATCGACCATCACCTTGTAGGTCGGCAGGATGCGCACCTCGACGGGAAGCATCAGGGTGATGAAGATCAGCCAGAAGAAGACCATCCGAAGCGGAAAACGGAAGAACACGATCGCATAGGCCGAAAGGATCGAGATGAAAATCTTCCCCACCGCGATGCCGAGCGCCATGATCGTGGTGTTGAGCAGCAATCGGCCGACACTGACGCCGCCGATGCGGCCGACACCGCCGAACAGCGCCTCGCTGTAATTGTTCCAGACCTGGTCGCCGGGCAAAAGAGGCAATGGCGGCTTGAGGATGGTCTGCAGCGTCTGCGTGGAGGCAACGAAGGTGTAGTAGATCGGGAGAGCGACGATCAGGATGCCCAGGATGAGCACGGCGTGGGCGATGAGGGCGCGAAGCGGGGACTGACCAATCATCGCTCGCGCTCAACCGTAGTGGACTTTGCGTTCCACATAGCGGAACTGGATGGCCGTGAGTGAGATGACGATGACCATCAGGATGACCGACTGCGCGGCCGAATCGCCGAGGATCAAATTGACGAAACCGTCATTGTAGACCTTGTAGACCAGCGTCTCGGTGGCCTTGCCCGGCCCGCCGCCGGTGACCGCATGGACGATACCGAAAGTGTCGAACAGCGCATAGACCGTGTTGACGACCAGCAGGAAGAAGGTCGTCGGCGCGAGCAGCGGGAAAACGATGGTCCAGAAGCGCTTCGTCTCCCCGGCGCCGTCCATGGCCGCCGCCTCTATCAACGTCTTCGGCACTGCCTGCAGCCCGGCGACGAAGAACAGGAAATTGTAGCTGATCTGCTTCCAGGCAGCCGCAGATACCAGCAGGATCATGGCTTGGTTTCCGTTAAGCAAGGGATCCCAGGCGATGCCGAGACCTCTCAAGGCGTAGGCCAGCGAACCGATCGAGGGATTGAACAGAAACAGCCACAACATGCCGGCAATCGCGGGCGCCACCGCATACGGCCAGATCAGCAGCGTGCGATAGAGGCCTTTGCCTCGCACCACCTTCTCGGCCATGACGGCAAGCAACAGGGCCACACCCATGGCGACGATCGCGGTCGCCAGAGAGAACACCAGCGTAACTTTGATCGAGTTGAGGTAGGCCGGGTCGGCCAGCACCTTGCGAAAATTGGCGAGCCCGACGAACTTGCTCTTCAGCCCGAACGGGTCTTCCCTAAGCATCGACTGGTAGAGCGCCTGCCCCGTCGGCCAGTAGAAAAAGATCAGCGTAATGGCGAGTTGCGGCGCCACCAGCAGGTAAGGCAGGGTCTTGTTGGGAAAGACGACGCGTGGAGACAGTGTGGTTCCCTCGCTGTTCAGGAAGTCGTCCACGCGGGTCCGCGTGGACGAGGTTCGACTGACAAACCGCTTCAGTTTCCGATCGCTTCCTGAATCGCCTTGTTGCCGCGTGCGACCGCATTGTCGAGCGCCTGCTGCGCAGTCTGCTGGCCGGCCAGCATCTTCTCGAACTCCTCATTCTCGATGTCGCGCACCTGCGGCAGGTTGACGAGGCGCACGCCCTTCGAGTTCTCGGTCGGCGCCTTGCCCAGCATCTGCAGGATCGGCGTCTCACGGCCCGGGTTCTTGTCATAGAAGCCGGACTTCTTGGTCGCCTCATAGGCAGCGAGCGTCACCGGCAGATAACCCGACTTCTGGTGCAGATACTCCTGCACTTCGGTCTTGGAGAGATAGGAGAAGAACGCCGCGACGCCCTTGTATTCCTCGTCCGATTTGTTGCCGAACACCCACAGGCTGGCGCCGCCCGGCGTGGTGTTCTGGGGCGCGCCCTTGGCGTCACTATCATAGGGAAGCTGGCCGATGCCGTAGTTCATGCCCGACTTGACGATGTCACCGAGCCCCCCCGACGATTCGGTGAAGATGCCGCATTCTCCGGCAAGAAAGATCTGCTTGGCTTCGGATGTACGGCCGCCATATTTGAAGGTGCCGTCCTTGGCCAGATCGGCGAGCGCCTGGAAATGATTGACGAAGATCGGCGCATTGATCTTGAGCTCGACGTCGGTTCCGGCAAGTCCGTTCTGGTTGGTGCCATAGGAAACGTCGTTCCAGGCCGCGAAGGCCTCAAGGTGGATCCAGGTCAACCAGGTCGAGGTATAGCCACAGGAAGCGGCGCCGCTCGCCTTGATCTTCTTGGCGGCTTCCCACACCTCGTTCCAGGTCTTTGGCGGGTTGTTCACATCAAGCCCGGCCTTCTGGAAAATATCCTTGTTGTAGTAGAGGATGGGCGACGAGGAATTATAGGGGAAGGACAGCATGGTCCCGTCCGGCTTCGAATAGTAACCGACGATGCCGGGCAAATACTGGCTCTTGTCGAAGGTCACGCCGGCGCTGGTTAGCACATCGGCCACCGGTTTGATCGCACCTTCGGCTGCCATCATGACGCCGGTACCCACGTCGAACACCTGGATGATGTCGGGCGCTTGCCCCGCACGATAGGCAGCGATGCCGGCATTCAGCGTTTCGGGATAGGTGCCCTTGAAAACAGGGAGAATTTCATAGTCGCTCTGGCTGGCATTGAAATCCTTGGCGATCTTGTCGACCACCTCGGCATTCGCGCCGGTCATGGCATGCCACCAACTGATCTGGGTGGCGGCGAAGGCGGAGGTGGTGGAAAGCAGGGTCAAGGTGGCGGCAACACCGGCCGCAAAGCCGAACAACTTCATGTTTCATCTCCCGTTTGTCATTGGCGAAAGGGGCACTCCCGCAAAGGCAATATGTGTCGCTGATGACAATCGGACAACGGATTTGTTGCTGTTTCGTGAATTTCATACCCGGCTAACTTCGCGCCCCCTCGCTCTGCAACGAGGACAGAGAGAAATTCCAAGCCGGCTCAGCGATACATGGGCGCGGTGGGCCTGCGACGATCGCCGACCGCCGGCGATGCATGAAGGGCCCCCGTGACAGCGCCACGCACCTGTACCATGCGGCCGCCATACCGGCGCTCGGCCAGATCGAGATCGGTAGAGCGGCATCGCGCCAAGCGCTGCTGTGACCCTGTCTGGAATGAGACAGGATCGCCGCAAGGTACAACCCGAAAAACCCGCTGTAGTTGTAGTTCGCATAACCGATTCTTCGTCAAGCGCGACATACTAATCAAGTGGACGGCTTGATTGCTGTGGGAGAGCAGGTGGGGCGAGATGCTGACGGTCTATAATTGTATCGTGCATGAGCACGATCTGAGACTGGTCGCACTGGCAGCGCTCATTTGCGGTATTTCTTCCTTCTCGGCGGTCAACCTGCTTCGCCATGTCGACCGCTCGAGCGAGCGCAACCGCTATACCTGGCTGATGATAGCAGCCACTTCCACCGGCTTCGGCATCTGGGCGACGCATTTCATCGCAATGCTTGCCTTTTCTCCCGGAATCCCCAACGCCTACAATGCGGAAATGTCGGCGCTTTCGCTCGCCGGTTCCGTCGCCCTGACCGCCGCGGGCATGTGGATCGCCACCTTGCGCCGGGGCATCGACTACCCTCTGGTCGGCGGCGCGGTCCTCGGCGCTGGTATCGCCGCCATGCACTATATCGGCATGGCCGCCTTCGAGGTCGAAGGGCGCATCGTCTGGAACCCGCTGCTGGTCGGCGTCTCGGTGCTGACAGGCGTCACCCTCGCCGCGCTGGCGCTGCTGGTCGTGTTGCGACGGCCGTCCATGCAGGCCACAATCGCCGCCGCCATCCTGTTGACGCTGGCGATCTGCAGCCTGCACTTCATCGCCATGGGCGCGGTGTCGATCTTCCCGGACTCCTCCATCCAGATATCGCAGTTCACGGTTGAACCGGTGTCGCAGGCCTTCGCCGCCGCTGCAGTCAGCATGGCTATCCTGGTGCTTTCAGCCGCAGCATTGTGGATCGACCTGCGTTTCCGGCGTCACAAGCTCGAGGCAGAGCGCATGCACGGCCTCGCCAACGCCGCCGTCGAGGGGCTGATCGTCTGCGACGGCGCCCGCATCGTCAGCGCCAATGACAGCATCGCCGCGCTAACCGGCATGGCGCCGGAAGTGCTGAACGCGATGCTGCTTGGCGATCTCTTCGGCGAACGCACCGCGGCCGGCATGTCCGACTGCAGCGGACAGGCACAGGAAGCGGAGCTCAGAGCCCATGACGGCGCCACCATCCCCGTCGAACTTATCGCCAGGAGCATCGACTATTGCGGCAAGCGGCACAGCGTGGTCGCCGTGCGCGACATCCGCGAACGCCGGAAGGCCGAGCAGGAGATACTGCGCCTCGCCCATTTCGACCCGCTGACCGGGCTCCCCAACCGCCGCAGTTTCTCCGGCCGGCTCGAGGCCGAAATTGCCGCAATGGACCGCGGCGGCAAGGGCGGGCATCTTGCGCTGCTGCTGCTAGACCTCGACCGCTTCAAGGAAGTGAACGACCTGTTCGGGCACGGCGCCGGCGATGCCATGCTGCAGAAGGTGGCGCTATGCGCCTCCGCCGTGCTCCGCCACGGACAGATGCTGGCGCGTCTCGGCGGCGACGAGTTCGCCATCATCGCTCCGAACCTTCCCGATCCGCAGGCGGCCGGCCGCATCGCCGAGGCGGTGCTGGCGGCCATGCGCGAGGAAAACCGGCTGTCGGTCGGTGGCGGGCTGGTGTCGGCCAGCATCGGCATTGCACTTTATCCGCTCGACGCCGATGAGCCGACACTCCTGGTCAGCCACGCCGACACCGCGCTCTACCGCGCCAAGGCCGAGGGCAAGGACACCTACCGTTACTTCGAGGCCTCGATGGGCGCCGAGGCGCGAGACCGGCGCGTGATGGAGCACGAACTGCGCCAGGCCATGGCGCGCGATGAGTTTCGCCTCGTCTACCAGCCACAAAAGGAGATCAGCAGCGGGCGGATGGTCGGGTTCGAAGCGCTGATCCGCTGGCGCCATCCGCAGCGCGGCGACGTGTCGCCGGCGACCTTCATCCCGGTGGCCGAAGACAGCGGCGTCATCATCCAGATCGGCGAATGGGTGCTGGCGACGGCCTGCGCCGAGGCTGCGCGCTGGAAGAACCCTCTCACCGTCGCGGTCAATGTCTCGGCGGTGCAGCTCCACAATCCGAATTTCAGCCGCAAGGTGCATGAAGTCCTGCTCGGCTCCGGCCTGACGCCCGGCAGGCTCGAACTCGAGATCACCGAAACGGCGCTGGTCAAGGACATGCCGCGCGCGCTGGCGACCTTGCGCCAGGTGAAGGCGCTTGGCGTGCGTGTGGCGATGGACGATTTCGGAACCGGCTACTCCTCGCTGTCCAATCTCCGCGCCTTCCCCTTCGACAAGATCAAGATCGACGGCTCATTCATCAAATCAGTCGACAGCAACGGCCAGGTGGCAGCCATCGTGCGCGCCGTTCTGGGGCTTGGCCGCGGTCTCGGCCTGCCGGTTTTGGCCGAGGGCGTCGAGACGCTGGGCGAGCTGAAATTCCTCGACGCCGAGGCCTGCGAGATCGGCCAGGGCTACTATCTAGGCCGGCCGAGCCCGATCGAGGCGTTCAGCGAACTGACCGGCGTCGCGGCGCCGGCGGCACAAGAGGACGCCAGCGTCAAACAACGCGGCGGCAGCATCTTGATGCTGCCGCCGGCGGCGGCCCTGCGCTCATCCTAAGGGGCGAGTGCGGCCTCGACCAGGCGCTTGGCATCCGGTCCCGACCATTCCGCCGGTCCGTTCATATGCGCGACCAGGCAGCCTTCGCCATCGATCAGCATGGTGACGGGGAGGCCTAGCGCCAAGCCGCGCGTCTTGACGTCGTTGAACAGCGCCAGCGTCGAATCGCGGTAGTAGCCGAGCGACCCGATGCCGATATCGGCGAGGAACTTCTTCGGCTTCACATCGTCGCCGGCATCGACATTGACCGCGACCACTTCGAAGGCATCGCTGCCCTTTTCCTTCTGCAAGGCGTCGAGCGCCGGCATTTCGGCGCGGCAGGGCGCGCACCACGTTGCCCACAAATTGAGCAGCACGGTCTTGCCGGCATGATCGGCGATCGTCATCGGCTTGCCGTCGGGACCGTTGAAGGCGAGACTTTTCAGCGATTGCGGCGGATCGGCGGGCAGCAATGCCGCCACCTGGCCGGTGGCCGCGGCGGCAACCTTTTTGGCGCGGTCGCTCTTGGCGGCGCAGGCGACATCGTTCTTGCTGTTGCCCGCGCCGGCCGCAGGTGCGCTGCCGGTGGCTGCGTTGTTGCCAGACCCGCTCTCGCTGACATATACCGCGACCGCGCCGGCCAGCACGCCCGCCAGCAAAGCGGCGAGGATCAGGCGCGGGGCCGGGAAGTATCTGTTACCGTCTGCCATTTTCTAAGACTGCTCCGGAGCACGGGTTATAGCGATGAGCGACAAGAAGGCCAGCAACCAGATGTGGGGCGGACGTTTTGCCTCGGGTCCGGCCGCGATCATGGAAGCGATCAACGCGTCGATTTCGTTCGACCGCAAACTCTATGCCCAAGACATAAGAGGTTCGATCGCCCACAGCGAGATGTTGGCTGAAACGGGCATTATTTCGGCGGCCGATCAAGAAAAAATCGCTCACGGGCTGAACACGATCCTGAAAGAGATCGAGGCCGGCACGTTCGAGTTCTCGACCCGGCTGGAAGACATTCACATGAACATCGAGGCCCGCCTTGCCGATCTGATCGGCCCGGCCGCCGGCCGCCTGCACACGGCGCGGTCACGCAACGACCAGGTGGCGGTGGATCTCCGGCTCTGGGTCAAGGACGAGTGCTTTCGCGTCGCCGAGGCGCTGAAGGGGCTGATCTCAGCCTTGCTCGATCGCGCCGAGGAGCATGCGGCGACCGTGATGCCCGGCTTCACCCACATGCAGGCGGCGCAGCCGGTGACCTTCGGCCACCATTGCATGGCCTATGTCGAGATGTTTTCGCGCGACCTGTCGCGCGTCCGCGACGCCATCGAGCGGATGGATGAAAGCCCGCTCGGCGCGGCAGCGCTTGCCGGCACCAGTTTTCCGATCGATCGCCACAAGACCGCCAAGGCGCTCGGCTTCCGCGAGCCGATGCGCAATTCGTTGGACAGCGTCTCCGACCGCGATTTCGCGCTGGAGTTTTTGAGCCTGGTGGCGATCTCCGCCACGCATCTGTCGCGGCTCGCCGAAGAAATCATCATCTGGTCGACGCCGCAATTCGGCTTTGTCAGACTGTCGGACAGTTTCTCCACCGGCTCCTCGATCATGCCGCAGAAGAAGAACCCGGACGCCGCCGAACTGGTGCGCGGCAAGACCGGCCGCGTCACCGGCCATCTCGTCGGGCTGCTGACCGTGATGAAGGGCATGCCGCTGACCTACGGCAAGGACATGCAGGAAGACAAGGAATCGGTCTTCGACGCCGCCGAGACGCTCGATCTGATGCTGGCGGCGATGACCGGCATGGTGCGCGACATGACGGTCAATGCCGCCGCCATGAAGAAGGCCGCCGGCTCGGGCCACGCGACCGCGACCGACCTCGCCGACTGGCTGGTGCGCACGCTGGGCCTGCCCTTCCGTGAGGCACACCATGTCACCGGTCGCGCGGTGGCGGTGGCCGAAGAGAAGAAGGTGAGCCTTGAAAAGCTGTCGCTGGAAGATCTGCAGTCGATCAACCCCGGCATCACGGCAGACATCTTCTCGGTTCTGGCGGTGCAGAATTCGGTGAAGAGCCGCACCAGTTTCGGCGGCACGGCGCCGTCGGAGGTCAGGAAGCAGATCCGCAGCTGGAAAAAGCGCATCGCCAAGGCATGATGCCGGGGTGCAATGCGCCTAAAACTCGGTTAAAAGCGCAGCACATAATGTTTCGGACGGATGGATCGATGACCGCAAGCAGGATTTTGGTGACGCTGACGCTGCTTACGGCGATAGCTGCCGTGACCGCTTGCGGCCGTAAGGCCGGTCTCGACACGCCCTATGAAGCGGCCGTCCAGGCCCGCAAGGACGCCGAGCGCGCCAAACAGCCGGTGCCGCCGGAGCCGGAAAAACCGGTCGTGGACAAGAAGTTCATCCTCGACCCGCTGATCTAGAGCCGATGAGACCGGCTTGGTCTTTCTGGCCAGGTCTCGTGCTAACCAGGTCTCGTGCTCCAACTTCCGGAAACACTCTCGTGAACCATTTCGATTACCGCGACGGCGTGCTCCATGCCGAGGACGTGGCGATACCAGACATCGCCGCAAGCGTCGGCACGCCGTTCTATTGTTATTCGACGGCAACCTTGACCAGACACTACCGGGTGTTCGCCGGGGCCTTTGCCGGGCTCGACACGCTGGTCTGTTACGCCTTGAAGGCGAATTCCAACCAGGCGGTGCTGCGGACGCTGGCAAAGCTCGGCGCCGGCGCCGATACCGTCTCGGAAGGCGAAATGCGCCGCGCGCTCGCCGCCGGAATCCCGGCCAACAAGATCGTGTTTTCCGGTGTCGGCAAGACCGCGCGCGAGATGGATTTCGCGCTCGAGGCCGGCATTCTCTGCTTCAATGTCGAATCCGAGCCGGAGCTTGAATTGCTGTCGGCCCGCGCCACCGCGCTCGGCAAGGTGGCGCCGGTGTCGCTGCGCATCAACCCGGATGTCGACGCCAGGACGCACAGGAAGATCTCCACCGGCAAGGCCGAGAACAAGTTCGGCATTCCCTGGCAACGGGCGCGCCAGGTCTATGCCCGCGCGGCCGGGCTGCCGGGCACCAAGCCCATCGGCATCGATACCCATATCGGCAGCCAGATCACCGAGTTGCAGCCCTTTGACGATGCTTTCGCGCTTCTGGCGGAACTGGTCGGCGCGCTGCGCGCCGATGGCCACCCCGTCGAGCATGTCGATCTCGGCGGCGGCCTCGGCATCCCCTACCGCACCGACAACAGCCCGCCGCCTCTGCCCGATGCCTATGCCGAGATCGTCAGGAAGCATCTGACAAAGCTTGGAGTGAAGGTGATGTTCGAGCCGGGCCGGCTGATCGTTGGCAATGCCGGCATCCTGGTCTCGGAAGTGATCTTCGTGAAGGAAGGCGACGCCAAGAACTTCCTCGTCGTCGACGCCGCCATGAACGATCTGATCCGGCCGACGCTCTACGATGCCTTCCACGACATCAAGCCGGTGGTGCAGCCGCCGGCCGACACGCCGCGCATGGGGGTCGACGTCGTCGGCCCGGTCTGCGAGACCGGCGACTATCTCGGCCTCGACCGTGACCTGCCCCGGCTCAAGTCTGGCGACCTCATTGCCGTCACCACCGCCGGCGCCTATGGCGCGGTGCAATCCGGCACCTACAACACCCGCCTACTTGTGCCTGAGGTTCTGGTCGACGGCGACCGTTTCCATGTCGTACGCCGGCGCCAGACCTATGACGAGCTTATCGGCCTGGATTCGGTGCCCGACTGGCTTGCATAGGAGCCGCCACGGCGGCTGCGCTACAGCCGGTTTTGGATGAGCATCCTTGTGTCGGCGATCCTGTCCTCGTCGCGGCGGTAGAACGTCCATTGCTTGATGCGCTTGGGCCGCAGCAGACCGGCCTGGGTAAGCACGCGCATATGTTCGGAGAGCGTCGCCTGCGTAATGCCGAGCTTCTCCGCGATCAGCAGCGCGCAAACGCCGTCCTCGACCAGATCGCCGTCTGCCTGGGCCGGGAAATGCGCCTGCGGATCCTTCAGCCAGTCGAGGATCTGCAGCCTGCGTTCGTTGGCGATCGCCTTGAAGACATCAACCTCTTGCATTTAGCCATTTTGCCAAGTTACTAATTGCTGTCAATCCCAAGGAGATGGTCATGACGAACGGCAACACCGTCACGCGCGAACGCATTGCCGCGATGGAACCGCGCATCCGCCGCTATATCAGGCACACGCCGGTGCTGCGCGTCGACATGGCCGATTTCGACCGGCCGCCGCTGGCGGTCGACCTCAAGCTCGAATGCCTGCAGCATTCCGGTTCGTTCAAAGCGCGCGGCGCCTTCACCAATCTGCTCGAACGGCCGGTGCCTGCGGCCGGCGTGGTTGCGGCTTCGGGCGGCAATCATGGCGCCGCGGTCGCCTATGCCGCCATGCGGCTTGGCCACAAGGCGACGATCTTCGTTCCCGAAGTCAGCCCACCGGCCAAGCTGCAGCGCATCCGCGGCTACGGCGCCGAACTGATGGTCGGCGGCGCCCGCTATGCCGAGGCGCTGGCCGCCAGCGAGGCTTTTGCCGAAAAGACCGGCGCGCTGCAGATCCATGCCTTCAACCAGGAGGAAACATTGGTCGGCCAGGGCACACTCGGCCTCGAAATCGAAACCGATCTGCCAGACATCGACACGCTGCTGGTCGCTGTCGGCGGCGGCGGCCTGATCGGCGGCATCGCCGCCTGGTTTGCCGGCCGCATCAGGATCATCGCCATCGAGCCCGAAGGCGCGCCGACGCTGCATCGCGCCTTCGAGGCCGGCCACCCCGTCGATGCGCCGGCCGAAGGCGTCGCCGCCGATTCGCTGGCGCCCAAACGCGTCGGCGAGATGATGTTCCCGATCGCCGAGGCCTTCGTCGAACGCTCCATCCTGGTCACCGACGACGCCATCATTGCCGCGCAGAAGGCGCTGTGGGAGCGGGTGCGTATCATCGCCGAGCCGGGTGGCGCCGCAGCCTTTGCGGCTCTCTTGTCCGGCCGCTACACCCCGGCGCCGGGCGAACGGATCGCGGTCCTGGTCTGCGGCTCGAACACCGATCCCACGAAATTCTGAAGCCTTGCTTTGGCTGAAGTGCAGACCCAAACCCGCCAAAGCTTTTCAAGTTTTCCGGAACCGCCTCGCCTTTGCCGTGTTTGCTGGTAAACTTCTGCTTGTTGAGTCCGGGCTATCCTGCCCGGGCAGGAAGGGCCGATGACGGAACGCCCCATTTCCAGTGGCGATCGCAGCCTGGCCGGGCGGCTTGCCCTGAGCCGGCTGGCGACACGGATCTCGATCACGGTCGAGCGCGGCTGGCCGCTGCTTCTGCCGCTGCTCATCGTCGCCAGCCTGTTTCTCAGCCTCTCCTGGCTCGGCCTTTTCCCCCGGCTGCCTGACATTGCGCGCATTATCCTGGTCACGGCGTTCGGTATTTCCACGCTGGCGGCGCTCTATCCGCTGCGTTTCTTCAAGCTTCCATCCGCCGCTGAAATCGACCGCCGTATCGAGGCCGCCAACCAGTTGCAGCACAGCCCGGTGCTGGTGCAGACCGACCGTCCCAGCGGCAAGGAAAGCATCTTTTCCCAGGCGTTGTGGCGCGAGCACCAAAAGCGCATGGCCGACAAGCTCGGCAGCCTTGGCGCCGACCTGCCGCGTACCCGCGTGCCGGAGCGCGATCCGTGGGCATTGCGTGCCGTGGCGGCGCTGCTGTTGGTCACCGCTTTTGCCTTCTCCTTCGGACCGTCCGGCGGCAGGCTGTCCGATGGTTTCAGTGCCCATGCGGCGCGCGACATCGTACCGCCGCGCGTCGATGCCTGGGTGACCCCGCCGGCCTATACCGGCAAGCCGCCCATCTTCTTGACCGCGCCAGTCATCGATGGCAACGCCAAGCAGGCGGTTGCCACCTTCACCGTGCCGCAAGGCAGCGACGTCTCGCTGCGCGTGACCGGCGGCTCCGGCGAGGAAACGCTAAGCTTTGCCGACAAGGGCGGCAATGCTCGCGCCATCGACCCGTCGGGACCACAGGTGGCGGCCGTCAAGGCAGCGGCGGTCAACCCGGCGACCCCCAAGCTGCGCCAGTTCACCGGCAAGCTGACCGCCGACGGCACGCTGACGCTGAAGTCGGGCGAAGCCGATCTCGGTCGCTGGGCCTTCGCGGTGATCCCCGACAAGCCGCCGACGATCCGCTTCGTCGGCGAGCCCAAGCGCGCCGTCAACGGCGCCTTCGAGCTCAACTACCAGATCGACGACGACTATGGCGCGGCCACCGCCAAGGCGGTTTTCGCGCTGGCCGATCCGGCGGCGCCCGATGCGCATCCGCTCTACGGTCCGCCTGACCTGCCGCTGGCGCTGCCGCGCCGCGGCGGCAAGGCGAACGCCGCCAAGACCACCAAGGACCTCACCGAGCACGTCTGGGCCGGCGCCAGCATCAAGCTGTCGCTTGTCGCCACCGACGATGCCGGACACACCGCGACCAGCGAGACCAAGACTATTGTGATGCCGGAGCGGCCCTTCGCCAACCCGCTGGCGCGGGCGGTGGTCGAGCAGCGCCGCCTACTGGCGCTCGACGCCAATGCCAAGCCGCGCGTGCTCGACCTGATGGACGCCATCACGCTGCGGCCCGAGGACACGTTCGACAACATGTCGCATTACCTCGCCATCATGAGCGCCCGCAGCCGGCTGAAGATGTCGGACAGCGACGATCAGTTGCGCAACGAGGTTGCCTATCTCTGGGAAATCGCGCTCGGCATCGAGGAAGGCAATCTCTCGTCCGCCGAAAAGCGGCTCCGCCAGGCCCAGCAGGCGCTGCAGGACGCCATCAAGCGCGGCGCCAGCGACGAAGAGATCGAAAAGGCGATGAAGGAACTGCGCGAGGCGATGAACGAATTCCTGCAGGAATTCGCCGAGCGCGCCAAGCAGAACCCGAACGCGCCGCAGATGCAGCAGAATGGTCGCGAGCTGCGTCAGAGTGATATCGACCGCATGATGGACCAGATCGAGAACCTGGCGAAGTCGGGCGACCGCGACAAGGCGCAGGAGCTGCTGTCGCAGCTGGAAAACATGATGAACAACCTGCAGGCCGGCCGTCAGCAGCAGGGCGGCGAGCAGGACAGCGAGATGCGCCAGCAGATGGACAAGCTGGGCGAGATCATGCGCCGCCAGCAGGAGATGATGAACGACACCTACCGCATGGACCAGATGCAACGCGGAGATAATCAGCAGCCCGGCGAAGGCAATGGCGACGACCCGGACCAGCCGGGCGTCGGCAAGGATCGCGATCCTCTCGCCCGGCCGAAGTCGATGACACCGCAGGAATTCGCCGATGCGATGAAGCAGTTGCAGGAAGGCCAGGGCCAGTTGCAGAGCGAACTCGACAAGCTGAAGAAGGGCCTGGAAGGCATGGGCATGCAACCCAATGAGGGGTTTGGCGACGCTGGCAAATCCATGGGCAATGCCGAAAAGTCGCTTGGCGAAGGCGAAGGCGACCAGGCAGTCGGCCACCAGGGTCGCGCGCTGGAAGCGCTGCGCAAGGGCGCCAAGGAGATGATGAAGCAGCTGCAGGCGATGCAGGGCGACCAGGGCGGCAGCCAGGAAGGCGGCCGCCAACAGGACGCCGGCCGCGATCCGCTGGGCCGACCGCGCGCCAGCCGCGGACCCGATTTCGGCGATTCGGTGAAGGTGCCCGACGAGATCGACGTGCAGCGCGCCCGCCAGATTCTCGAGGCGATTCGCAAGCGGCTCGGCAACGCGCTCAGCCCCGACATCGAGCGCAGCTACCTCGAGCGGCTGCTGGAGCTGAAGTAGCCTCCAAGGCAACATCCGTCGAACTGAATGGTATCAGCGCCATGCCGAAACTCGGTGCCGTCACGCCCATCCTGCGCATCTTCGACATCGCCAAGGCACGCGAATTCTATGTCGACTTTCTCGGCTTCAAGGTCGAGTTCGAGCACCGCTTCGACGACAATGCGCCGCTCTACATGGGTGTAATCCGCGACGGCTGTGTCCTGCATCTGAGCGAACATCATGGCGACGGCGCGCCGGGTATAGCCATGCGCATCAAGGTCGAGGACATCGCGGCATTGCACCGCGAACTGATCGGCAAGAGATACCGCTACGCCCGGCCGGGCCTCGAAACCACGTCGTGGCAGACCCGTGAAGTGTCGGTCGGCGACCCCTTCGGCAATCGCCTGCATTTCTACGAGGATGCAACAGACTAAGCCGGCCGGTTGACGAATGCCTCGCGGATCGCCTCCTGCATGCCGTCGATAGCTTCGCCTGAGGCATTTGGGCTGCGGTGCATCACCACATTCGAGGAATCGATATGGCCGAACCCGTCAGCGGCGGTGAGTTCACGACAGCCATCCGGAATATTGCTGTGCGAGATCGGCGCGATCGCCAGGCCAGAGGTGACGGCGAGCTTCAGGCCGCCGGTGGTGTCGCTGGTATAGGCGACACGGTAGGCCAGCCCACGCTGCTCAAGCGATTTGATGGCAAAGTCCTTGCACCAGCCGGCCCGGTTGTAGAGCGCGATCGGCACCGGCCGCTCCTCATGCATGTGATGCAGGCTCGATGTCACCCACACGGTCGGATCGTGCATCAGCACCTCGCCGCCGGAAGGATCCTGCCATTCGAACACCACGGCGAGGTCGAGTTCACCGGCCGCCAACGCTGCCAGCTGGGCGCCCGAATGTGCATAGCGCACGGTGACCTCGACCTTGGTGTGACGCTTCGAGAAGGCGCCGAGCGCGCGCGACAGGATGGCGTGACCATATTCCTCGGGAATGCCGATGCGCACAGGCCCGCCAAGCGGTGCCGCCGCCATCGATGCCGCCGTCTCGTCGAGCAGAGAGACGATGCGGCGGGCATTGACGATCAGCTCGCCGCCACGGCGCGTCAGCGCCACGCCGCGCGAGCCGCGTTCGAACAGGCTGTCGCCGACCAGCTCCTCGAGCTTCTTCATCTGCATCGACACCGCCGACTGGGTGCGCCCGGCCTGCTCCGCCGCCCGGGTGAAATTGCCCGCTTCGGCAATGGCGACGAAGGTGCGCAGGAGATCGCTGTCGAGGGTTGGCCGCATCGAATCCGTCATAAGCAAATTTGATCTCTGGTATCATTCCAATTCGTTTGCAACATGTCAAACGCCGCAGCATAGTCCGCTCACCCATTGGATATGCCGCCGCGAAATCGGCTGCGGACCAATCAAAGAGTCCTCACTCATACCCGCTGCCCGAAACGGTGGCGGGTTCTTTTTACCCCATGGCCGGGCGGCTGCGGGCAGTCAAGGCAAGGGCCGGCAGAACAACATGCGCAACCGGATCGTTCTCGGCATCATCAGCCTGTGCCTTGGCGTGCTGGTGTTCTCGCTCCAGGACCCGCTGGTCAAGGCGGTGTCGGCCGGCTATCCCGTGACCGAGGTGATGTGGATCCGCTCGATCGTCGCTTTGCCGATCCTGGTCGTTCTCGTTCGCGCCGATGTCGGCCTGCGGGCCATTGTCTCGAAGCGGTTCGGCCTGCTGACGATACGCGCCTTCATCCAGTTCTCCTCCTATACGGTCTACTATCTGGCGATCGCTGCCTTGCCGCTCGCCGACGCGGTGGCGCTCTATTTCATGGCGCCCCTGTTCATCATGGCGATAGCCGGGCCCTATCTCGGCGAGCGGGTATCCTGGCAGGCTCTCGCCACCGTGCTGATCGGCATGCTGGGCGTGGTCGTGATGCTGCGCCCGGGCGCCGGCCTGTTCGACTGGGCGGCGCTGCTTTCGTTGGGCTCGGCTTTGCTCTACGGCTTTTCACAGCTGATGGCGCGCAAGATCGGCGACACCGAATCCTCCACCGTCATGGCCTTCTACCAGAACGGCGCCTATCTGGTCGGCGCCGCTGCGGTTGCCGGCACATTCTGGCTTGCCGGCATAACCCATGCTGTCCACCCCAGCCTCGAATTCCTGGTGCGGCCGTGGGTCTGGCCGACGACCCCGGATTTCCTCAAGATGGCGGCCTGCGGCTTCGTCGCTTCGGCCGGCATGATTCTGCTGTCGCAGGCCTACAGGCTGGCGCCCGCCAACCGCGTCGCCACCTTCGAATACACCGGCATCATCTGGTCGCCGCTGTGGGGCTTCCTGTTCTTCGACGAGGTGCCGCGCTCGACCACTGCCATCGGTGCGGCGCTGATCATCGGCGCCGGTCTGCTGGCGCTCAACACCGAACGGCGCCGGAGCGCTGCGCCTGTCCTCGCCGCGTCTCAGGATGCCGCCTGAAGCGTGTCAGGCGAAGCAGGCGAGCGCCTGGTCGACCCGCGAGCGGATTTCGGCCAGCGTGAAAGGCTTTTGCACGACGTCGATAACGATGCCGTTCAATTCCTCGGCGCGCTCGCGCTGGTCGGCATAGCCGGTCATCAGCAGGATCTTCATGTCAGGGAAAAGCCTGGCTGCGGCGATCGCCATCTCGATGCCGTCCATTTCCGGCATGCGGATATCGGAGACGACGAGGTCGTAGCCGCCGCCTGCAGCACTGACCATCGCCAGCCCCTGCGCGCCGTCGGCGGCGATATCGATCGAGTGCCCGGCGCGTTCGAGCGCGCGGGCGGCGAGGGTGCGGACGGACTCATCGTCCTCGACGATCAGAAGCTTTGCCATGGGCCGGAATTTGGCGGGCAAAAGTTGACTTTTTCTGAAAATTTGAAGCGTCGGGGGCCTTTTCTCAGGCATCGCCTTTGACGACACCGACAAACGGCAGTTCGCGAAAAGCGTGAGCGACGTCCATGCCGTAGCCGACGACGAAGTAATCGGGACAGTCGAAGCCGACATAGTCGGCGTTCAGCTCGGTCTGGCGGCGCATGCGCTTGTCCAACAGCACCGCGATGGCGCAGCTTTTGGCGCCGCGCGACAGCATCAGGTTGCGGGTGAAGGAGAGCGTCTTGCCCGACTCCAGGATATCGTCGATCAGCAGCACGTCGCGGCCGGCGACCTCATTGTCGATGTCGCGCAGCACCCTCACCTCGCCGCTGGTGGTGCCGGCGCCATAGCTGGAAATGAAGATGAACTCGACCTCGGGCGACAGCCCGACATCGTGCATGGCGCGGATCAAATCGGCGGCGAAGATGAACGAGCCCTTCAGCACCGAAATCACCAGCAGGTCGTGATAGTCGTGCTCGGCGATCTCCTTGGCGAGTTCGAGATTGCGCCGCGCGATCGCGGACGCCGAAAACAGGACCTCGATGTCCTTGCCGCGCACAACTGGCATCAACAACCTTTCCAGAGAACCGACTAGCCGGCGAAGGTGACCGCCACGGCCTTGACGCCGTTTCTAGGCACATCGAGGCGGCTGGAAAAGCCGAATCTTTCGCCGGGCGCCAGAGAACGGTTGGATGTCCCCAGAGTATAACGGGTGATGCGGCTGTCATTGCCGGTGACACGTATCTCCAGCGGCGGCAATTGTCCCGCCTTCAAACCGTCATTGACGGCCTCGCCATCCACGAACAGCACCGGGGCGGGTCCTGAGGCGTCGACACGCGACGTGACGCCGGCAATGCTGAGTACGGCGCCCTCCGGCTGTTCGACTGACCAGAACGGCGTCTGGCGCACCAGCGCATGGCCACCCGAGACCCAGAAGGCGGCAAGCGCCGCACCGATGCCGGCAATCCAGAAGATCGGCCCGCCACGCGATGCCGGCCGCCCGGCTGACGCATCTGATTTGCGCAGCATCTCCATGCCTTCCATCGACGGCGTCGCGATGTCGCGCGCCGGCGTCGGCATGGCTTCTATCAGTGGGATCAGCTGCGGCAGCACCTCATAATCCGCATCGACGATGTCGGTCGCCACAGGACGCGATTCCGGTGCGACACTTGTCCCGGTCATGATTTCGCCGGAAACCGGGCGCGCGGTTCGTTGCTCAGCCATCATGGCCCCGCTGTTGCCTTTTCGTTTCTTTTGCGTAAATGGAAATGGTTAACGCTTCCCCACCGGAACCCTTGTGACGCATTCAAAAACGGCGAAAATTAACCGACGGTTAACCATGGCGGCCGATGGTCGTTGGACAGAAAGGGTTGGCACGCCGCCGCCCTCAGGTCGTCGCACGTGATCCGCTTCGAAAATGTCGGCCTTCGCTATGGCATGGGTCCGGAAATCCTCCGCGACATCTCCCTGCACATTCCGGAGAGCTCCTTCCAGTTCCTGAGCGGGCCCTCGGGCGCCGGCAAGACGACGCTGCTGCGCCTTCTGTTCATGTCGCTGAAGCCGACACGCGGGCTGATCACCATCTTCGGCAAGGACCGCTCGCGCATCTCGCGCGCTGAACTGCCGCATCTCAGGCGCCGCATCGGCGTGGTGTTCCAGGATTTCCGCCTGCTCGACCACATGACCACCTATGAGAATGTCGCTCTGCCGCTGCGCGTGCGCGGCCGCGAGGAAGCGAGCTACCGCACCGACGTCACCGAACTTTTGAAATGGGTCGGCCTGGGCGAGCGCATGCATGTGCTGCCGCCGGTCCTTTCGGGCGGCGAAAAGCAGCGCGCGGCAATCGCTCGGGCCTTGATCGAACAGCCCGAAATCCTGCTTGCCGACGAGCCGACCGGCAATGTCGACCCGCCGCTGGCGCGCCGGTTGCTCAGGCTGTTCATTGAGCTCAACCGGCTCGGCACCGCGGTGGTGATCGCCACTCACGATCTCGGCCTGATGGAGCAGGTCGACGCGCGCCGCATGATCCTGGCCGGCGGAAGGCTGGATATTTATGACTGAGCTATCGGCCGAACAGCTGCATGAAGACGCCGCCGAGCCCGCAACGACGACGCAGCGCGTCCAGCGCCGCATGGCGCCGATCGTGCCGGCGCAGAATATCGCCGGCCGCGCCTTGGTGCTGGTCATCGCCATCATGACCTTCCTGTCCTGCCTGACTTTCGGCGCCGTCACGCTGGTGCGCGACACTGCCTCGGTCTGGGAAAACCAGATCTCGCGCGAGGCCACGATTCAGATCAAGCCGGTCGACGGCCTCGACATGGAGGCAGCCCTTGCCCAGGCCTCGCAGATCGTCGGCGAATTCCCCGGCGTAAAGGAAACCCGGATCATCGATCGCGACGCCACCGCGCGCCTTTTGGAGCCATGGCTGGGCTCGGGCCTGAATATCGACGAATTGCCGGTGCCGCGCCTGATCATCGTCACCATCGACGAGACCAGCCCGCCCGACTTCAGCGCCATCCGTGCGGCGCTCACGCCCAAGCTGCCGAGTGCTTCGCTCGACGATCACCGTACATGGGTCGACCGGCTGGTCGCCATGGCCCGCACCACGGTCACCATCGGCATCGCCGTGCTGGTCCTGATGCTGTCGGCGACGGTGCTGACCGTAGTGTTTGCGACGCGCGGCGCCATGGCGGGTAACGGCCATATCATCGAAGTGCTGCATTTCGTCGGCGCCGAGGCGCGCTTCATCGCGCGCGAATTCCGCTGGCATTTCCTGGTCACCGGGATGAAGGGCGCAGCCGCCGGCGGCGCAGCCGCGATCCTGGTTTTCATCGTCTTTTCCTGGTGGTCGTCGCGCAACATGGCAACGCCGCAGGCCGACCAGGCCACCGCTTTGTTCGGCAATTTCGCCATCGGATCGGCAGGCTATCTCGGCGTCGGCCTGATGGTGCTGGTGATCGGCGGACTGACGGCGGCGACCTCGCACGCCACCGTCGTCGCCTACCTCAGCGACATCGATGTCCGCCAGCCGGATGCGGGGTGACCCGTGAGGGCAGAAGCGAAAACAGTTCGGGGGCAAGGACAGGAATGGAAGGGACGATCACGGATCGAAAACCGACGTAACGCAATGTGCGCTTTTTTCCTTACCAAAAAGGCATTTCAGGATTAACCATAGGATGATGAACGCGCGGGAGTCGACCGGAACGGCTGGACAGATGCCAGTGGTGCGTTTGCGTGTGCGTACCGGGCTGGGCCGTTTGCGCACCGCCCTGCGTCTCGCCTCCCTCTGTCTACTGCTGCTGGTGGCCCTGTTTGCCGGTGGCTTCGGCTGGTTCGCCAGCAAGGTCAGCCACATGACGACCCCGACCAACCCGGCCAAGGCCGATGCGATCATCGTCTTGACCGGCGGTCAGGCCCGCCTCGACGCAGCACTCGATCTGCTTGCCTCCGGCAAGGGCGAGCGGCTGCTGATCTCAGGCGTGCATCCCTCTGCCAGCCGCCGCCAATTGCAGGCTGCTACCGGCGGCGACAAGGCGCTGTTTTCCTGCTGTGTCGACATCGACCGCGCCGCGCTCGACACGATCGGCAATGCCGAGGAAAGCGCTAAATGGGTGGAGAGCCACGCCTATGGCAGCGTCATCCTCGTCACCAACAATTACCACATGCCGCGCAGCCTGCTCGAGATGGGCCGCCTGCTGCACGGCGCCAGGCTTGAACCCTATCCGGTGGTCAACACCAATCTGGACAATGGCGACTGGCTGACCAAGCCGGAAGCGCTACGCGTGCTTCTGACCGAATACAGCAAATACCTGCTGGCGCTTGCGCGCGGCGTCGTCCCGGTCCGCCAGACTGCCGACAGCGTCGCACTGGCCGAGGTTTCGACCGCCAAGGACTAAAGCAATTCCAGGAAGTGTGTAGCGGTTTTCCCGGGAAAAGCACGTACGCTTTCCCTTGGGAATTGCGTCCAGACAGACGACTCTGACGGCGCTCGATTACCCCTTGGCCGTGCCGGCTTCCGCGCCACGCAGCCGCGCAATCTCCTGTTCGAGGCTTTCAATCCGCTTGTCGCGTTCGGCGAGTGCGGCCGCGACATCGGCGGCCTCGAATCGCTGCGGAATGTGTTGCGGGCAATTGGCATCCCAGGCCGAGACGGTGAACAAGATGACCTGCTCGGGGCGCGCCTTGTAGTCCTGCGGCATCAGCCTTGCCAGAAGCTCGGCATCGTCCTCGACGACGCGCGCCGTGCCCCAGATCTTGACGCGCTGGCGATGCGCATAGTCGATCAGGAACAGGAATGCCTGGTTGTTGTCGGCGAGATTCCCCTGCGTGATGAACTGCCTGTTCCCGGAGAAATCGGCAAAGCCGATGGTCTTCTCGTCCAGCACCTTGAGGAAGCCGGCTGGCCCGCCGCGATGCTGGATGTAGGGCTGACCCTCGCCATTTGCCGTCGACAGGAAGACGCTGGTCTGCGCCGCGATGAAGTCGGCGAGGTCGGGCGTCATATGGGCGCGCCATCCGCCGCGCTCCTCGGCGCTGGCATAGCCCTTGCGCGAACCTTTGCGGGTCTGGATCGCCTTGACCGTCGGCGTGAAGGCGACATCGCTGGTGAAAGTATGAGCATTCATGGAAGCCTCCGCGAGGCCGAAACACGGCCATTGTACGCGAAGAGGTAGATCCTTCCATGTTTTGGATGTAGATGGCATAGTTGCAAGCTATCCTTCCAATTTCCGGAAGAAAGTATGGATCGTCTCGAAGCCATGTCGCTGTTCGTCGCCGCGGTGGAAGCGGGCAGCCTTTCTGCTGCCGGCCGCCATTTCGGCATTCCACTGGCAACGGTCAGCCGCAAGGTTTCCGACCTCGAAAAGCACCTTCAGGCGCGCCTGCTGAACCGTTCGACCCGGCAGCTCACGCTGACCGATGCCGGCCAGGCCTATCTCGCCGCCTGCCGCCGCATCCTCGGCGAGGTCGGCGAAGCCGAACGCACCGCTGCCGGCGAATACAGCACGCCGACCGGCGACCTGTTCATCACCGCGCCGGTCGTCTTTGGTCGCCTGCACGTGCTGCCTGTCGTCACCGAATTCCTGGCGGCTTATCCTCAAGTCAACATTCGCTGACGCTGGCTGACCGGATAACCCAACTGGCGGAGGAACATCTCGACCTTGCCATCCGCATCGGCGAGCTTGCGCCTTCGAGCCTCATTGCCATCCGCGTCGGCGCGATCCGTCGCATCGTGTGCGCCAGCCCCGCCTATATCGCCGCGCATGGCATGCCGCGGACGCCGGACGATCTGGCCGCGCATGAATGCATCAGTTTCGAGGGGCCTGCAGCGCTCGCCAGCTGGAGCTTTGCCGGCGACAAGGGCGAACTGATCGTGCCGATCCGCTCACGGCTGCGCGTCAACACGGCGGAAGCTGCAATCGATGCCGCGATTGCAGGCGCCGGGATGACGCGGGTGCTCTCCTACCAGATTGCGGACGCAGTACGTTCCGGCGTGCTCGTCCCGGTCTTGCGGCCCTTAGAGCCGCAGCCATGGCCGGTGAGCCTCGTCCATGCCGGCCAAGGCCTGCTGGCGGTGAAACTCAGGGCGTTCCTCGATTTCGCCGCTCCGCGGCTGAAGCAGCGGCTATTGCAGGCGACGTGGTGAGTTGAGACTGGCTTGAGTCAGTGGCGAGCCGGCCTATGTCAGGCCATTGCGGCGTTTCCTTTTTGCCCGCGCTTGGTGTAACCAACGCACACCTCCTCAACGGGCCCTTCCCCGCATGCTCTATATCCGCTCGCTGGCGTTCAACTTCGTCTTCTATGTCAATCTGATCGTCCAGATGGTCCTCTGGACCCCTTACTACTTCCTCTCGCCACGCCATCGCGCCTGGTTCGTGCCTAAATTCTGGTCGCGCACCAGCCTGTGGCTCTACGACAAGATCGCCGGCACCAGGAGCGACATCACCGGCGTCGAAAACCTGCCCGAGGGCTCTTTCATCCTGGCGCCGAAACACCAGTCGTTTTGGGACGCGATCGCTTTCTTTCCGTTTTTACACGACCCGCTTTATATCCTGAAGCGCGAGCTGACCTGGATTCCCTTCTTCGGCTGGTACATCCTGAAGATGCGGATGATCCCGGTTCACCGCGGCAGCCGCTCCAAGGCGTTGAAGCAGGTCGTTGCATCGACAAAGCAGGAGATGGGGCGCAATCCGCGCCAGCTGATTATCTACCCCGAAGGCACGCGCCGAGCGCCAGGCGACGAGCCGGCTTACAAATACGGCATTGTCGAGCTCTATACGCAGCTTGGCGTCCCGGTGGTACCGGTCGCCCATGTCGCCGGCCTCTATTGGCCTCGCCGTAAATTCTTGCGCTTTCCCGGCACCATCAAGGCCCGCTTCCTGCCGCCGATTCCGCCCGGGCTCGGCAAGGACGAATTCATGGACCGGCTGATCGGCGATACGGAAGCCGCCTGCGACCAGCTGCTGATCGAGGCATCGCAGGCTCCTAACCCGCCGCAAATGCCGCCGACGGCGATCAAGCGGCTGGCCGAACTCGCCGCGGCCGCCAAAGCAATCCCAGGAAAAGTGTGAGCGGTTTTTTCCGTGCTGAATTGCGCCAAAACAAAAAAGACCAAAGCTTGATCTCTTCTGCGAGCCGGCTCAAGGCCACGCCGCCAGCGCCGTGGTCAGCACCAGCGTCGCCGCGAAGGCCAGATTGATGATCCGCGACGCCAGCGGCTGGCGCAGGGTGCGGGCGAAGGCCGCGCCGGCCAGCAGCCACAGCACATGGATGGCTACGATCATCAGGGTGAGAACCGCCAGCCTGGCCGGGATGCCGAGAGCATCGGCGCCGGCTGTGGTCGCGGAGCCAGCAAGGACCGCAGCAATCGCCACATAGGCTTTCGGGTTGGCAACGGCGAGCAGGAAGCCGCCGAGGAAGGTCGGCAGAACCGCGCTGCTGTCACGCGCGGCCAGCGGCGGCGCTGTCGCTATTCTGTAGGCGAGGTAGAGAATATAGGCGGCGGAAGCGACCGCCAGCACTGGCGCTACGCCCGGCATCGAGGTGAGGATAGCCTTGATGCCGGTGGCCACGACCAGCAGCACCGCGACCGTGCCTAAAATGATCCCCGATGTGTAGTGAAGCGAATTGCGCAGGCCGAAGGCGGCCCCTATCGCCGTGACGCTGATCGTCGCCGGGCCAGGACTGCCCATGACGACGGTTGCCGCCAGCACCAGCGCCAGCAATTGCTGCCAGGGCTGCGCCTGCGAAAGAATGTCTGCGGCCATGCTGCCTCTTCTCCACAATAATGGAGAACAGTGTGGCAAGGCGGACAGCCGTCGTCTTGAACGATCGTGCCGAACCTGCGCGGCTAGGCGCTGGCCTTGTCCAGCGCCACGAGATCCTCCGCGCTGAGCTTCAGCGATGCGGCGCGCACCAGGCTGTCGACCTGGTCCAGCGTCGTGGCGCTGGCGATCGGCGCGGTGATGCCGGGCTGCGCCATCACCCAGGCGAGTGCTACTTCCGCCTGCTTGGCCGAATGGCGCGCCGCCACAGTGTCGAGTGCGGCCAGAATGCGCATGCCGCGCGCATTGAGATAAGCCTTCACGCCGCCGCCGCGTTCACTTTTGCCGAGATCGGCCTCGCTACGGTATTTGCCGCTCAAAAACCCCTTGGCGAGGCTGAAATAGGTGATGACGCCGATATCCTCGGCCACGCACAGATCATGCAGCGGCCCGTCGAAGGATGAGCGGTCGTAGAGATTGTATTCCGGCTGCAGCACGCTGTAGCGCGGCAGCCCGCGCAGGCTGGCAACATCGAGCGCGGCGCGCAGCTGGCCGGCGTCAAGATTCGAGGCGCCGATATGGCGGACCTTGCCGGCAGCGAGCAGCTTCTGGTAGGCGCCGAGCGTCTCTTCGTAAGGCGTGGTCGGGTCCGGCCAGTGCGACAAATAGAGATCGATCACATCGGTCTGCAGCCGCTCAAGCGACGCCTCGACCGCCCTTTCGATATGGGCAGCGGACAGATCCTTCTTGCCTTGTCCCATATCCGAGCCGACTTTGGTGATGACGATGATCTTGTCACGGTTGCCGCGGCTTTTCATCCATTTGCCGATAATGGTCTCGGACTCGCCGCCCGCGTGGCCGGGCACCCAGCGCGAATAGGCATCGGCCGTATCGATAGCGTTGAGGCCGGCGTCGCCGAACCGGTCGAGCAGGTCGAAGGAGGTCTTCTCGTCCGCGGTCCAGCCGAAGACATTACCGCCCAGAACCAGCGGCGCGATGGAAAGGTCGGTTTGACCGAGACGGCGTTTTTGCAAGACGGGGCTCCGTGGGCTGGCGGCGGGCGACCCGAATGCTTCGGGCCGCAGCTAAGCTAGGTCTCGCCGCGCCGAGGTCAAAGGCCTCAGCCAATTTTTCCAGCGGGCCAGCGCTTCACAAAGGCGCGAGCGCTTCGCCTGCAGGCTCGCCGTGGTCTACTGGCTCACGAGGCGATCCGCTTCGCCACCTCTTCCAGCCAGTGGTCGCTGATACCCAGCGCCGCGAGATGCTGCAGCGTGTTGAGCACATAGTCCTCGTTGTTTCCGGACTGGCCGACGGCGCCACGGATAACACCTGCCGCATGCGCGGGGTCGAGCCCGCCGGCATACTGCTCATGCTGGCGGTCGACGATATAGGCGACCGCTTTCACTCTCTCTCCCGCGGCCACCCCATTCCCGTCGAGGCTGATATCGAGCACACGCTCGAGGTAGACGCTGGTCACCAATTCGCGCTCGCGCAGATAGGTCAGCACCTCATCGCGCAGCTCGCCGGGCACGCGAAAGGCCAGCCCGATGCAGGAGCCGCCACGGTCGAGGCCTAGCACCAGGCCCGGCCGCTGGCGCGTGCCGCGATGCACGAAGGAATAGACGCACAGCGACCGGCGGTAGCCGTAAAGCCGCGCGCGCCGTGTCTCGACATGGGCGAATCCCGGTCGCCAGATCAGCGAGCCGTAGCCAAAAACCCAAAAATCGCCCATATCGCCAAGCCTGATTGCATGAGAGTGACGCCGCCGCATCGGAATCGGTGCTCTTCTGTTCTTTTTGCTTGTTGCGTAAGCCACAGTCCACCCGCAACACGCCCGCGTTAATGAAAGCCGCAGCATGACGTCAAGTGACGAGCGTCCGTCGAAGTTTCGCCGCCGGCTGATGTGGCTCGCTGCCTTGGTCGTTATGCTGTTCGGCGTCTACAGCGCGGTCTGGTTCTATGTCGCCGGTCGCGTCAGCAGCGAAGCCGACAAGGCGGTGGCCTCGCTCAAGGACAAAGGCATCGAGGCCGGCTGCGCCAACCTCACCGTCAGCGGCTACCCCCTGAGTTTTGCCATCTCCTGTGACAATCTGGCTTACGAGGACGACGCCAGGAACGTTGCCGCCTCGGCAGGCAGCTTCAACTTCGTTGCAGAGCTCATCCGGCCTTTGTCGCCTGCCGCCGAGTTGCGTGGGCCGCTGCGCACCTCGGTGCCGGGGATGGCGCCGCTATGGATCGACTGGGACAATCTGCAGGCCAATGCCAAGCTCTCCTGGCCCTTGCCACGCAGCATTTCGCTGCAGGCCGAGAGCTTGTCCGGCCAGACCGATCCGGCCGACGATACCGACCCGGTTTCACTGTTCAGCGCCGGAACCGCGGCGGGCGAGTTGCGACCCGACGGCCAGGACATCGGCTACGTCGGCAGCTTCACCGATCTTGAGATCGACGCCGACGCGATCGGCGGGCGCGTGCTGCCGCCGCTCGACGGCAGCGGCGACGCGACGCTGAAGAACGGCGTCGCGCTGATGAAGACGCAGGCCAGGAGCCTGCGCGGCCAGGCGGTCGACATCCACAAGCTCGATCTGGCGTCGGGAACCGCGCGCATCACCGTCTCCGGCCCGGTGTCGGTCGACGCCAACGGCCAGGTCAATGCCGACCTGACGATCAAGCTGCAGGATCCCAAAGCCGTGGCGGCAATCCTCGCCACCGCAATCCCCGAGCAGAAGAGCCAGATCGAGCAAGGCTTTGCCGGTCTGGCGCTGCTCGGCAACGAACCGTCGATGCCGCTCAAGGTGGTGAAGGGCAAGGTCTCGCTCGGCTTCATTCCGCTGGGCAAGATCAAGCCGCTCGATTAGAGCATGATCGCAAAGAGCGGGAACGGCTATTGGGGAGAGATCATGCTCGAGCAAGCCGACGCATGAACCGACCGGTGAAACTGCTGAGCGTTGGCGCGCTGACGCTGGATACCATCCTGCGCGTCGAAACCCTGCCCACGCATCAGGGCAAGTTCATCGCCTCGGACGGCATCCAGATCGCCTCGGGCATGGCGACAAGTGCTGCCTGCGCCGCCCGCCGTCTCGGCGCCGAGGTGTTCCTGTGGGCAAGTGCAGGTGGCGATGCCGTCGGCGACCAATTGCTGGCCGGCATCGAGGCCGAGGGCGTCGATTGCGGCTTTGTCCGCCGCGTCGAAGGCGCCCGCTCGGCGCTGGCCGCGATCCTGGTCGACGCTCATGGCGAGCGCATCATCGTGCCCTTCTACGACCCAAAGGCGCAGGCCGACCCCGAGGCGGTGCCTGTCGCCGATCTTTCCGGCTTCGATGCCGTGCTGGTCGATGTGCGCTGGCCGGGCGCCGCCGCTCTTGCCTTGACCGCCGCGCGCGACGCCGGTTGCCCGGCAATCCTCGACGCCGACACGGCGCCGCTGGAGGTGCTGGAGCGTCTGTTGCCGCTGGCTTCGCACATCGTCGCTTCGGAGACGGCTGCGCGCATTATCTGCGACCACGCGCTGGATCCCGAAACCGCCTGCGCCGACCTCGCCAGCCGCACAGACGCCTTTGTCGCGGTGACCGGCGGCGCCGCGGGAAGCTGGTGGCATGACCGGTCCGCCGGATGCGTGCGCCACATCGCGGCGCCGAAGATCAAGGCGGTCGACACGCTGGCCGCCGGCGACGTTTTCCACGGCGCCTTTGCTGTCGCGTTGGCGGAAACCATGCCGATCGAGCAGGCGTTGCGCTTTGCCAGCGCGGCGGCCGCGCTCAAATGCCAGCGCTTCGGCGGCCGGCTGGGGGCGCCAAACAGGGACGAGGCAATGGCCATGGTCGCGGCGACCTGGCCCGTCTGAAACAGATTTAACTTTTCACCGGGTGCTCGACCGCCTGCCGGCCGAAATCCGGCACGTCGATATCCTGGCCGGCCTCGATGATCGAACGGCGAACGGCCCGGGTGCGGGTGAACAGGTCGAACAGCTTGTCGCCGTCGCCCCAGCGGATCGCCCGCTGCAGCGAGGCGAGGTCCTCCGAAAAGCGCGCCAGCATTTCCAGGATGGCATCCTTGTTGTGCAGGCACACGTCGCGCCACATGGTCGGGTCGGAGGCGGCCAGACGGGTGAAGTCGCGGAAACCGGAAGCCGAATATTTGATCACTTCCGACTTGGTCACCGATTCCAGATCGTCGGCCGTGCCGACGATGTTGTAGGCAATGATGTGCGGAAGATGCGAAACGATGGCCAGCGTCATGTCATGATGCTGCGGGTCCATCGTGTCGATGTTGGAGCCGCAGCGCCGCCAGAATTCCGACAGCTTTTCCAGCGCGGCCGGATCGGTTCCCGGCAGCGGCGTGAAGATGCACCAGCGGTTTTCGAACAGCTCGGCGAAACCCGCATCCGGGCCCGATTTCTCCGTACCCGCCAGCGGGTGTCCCGGAATGAAGTGCACGCCGTCCGGCACATAGGGCTGCATTTGCGCAATGACGGAGGCCTTGGTCGAACCGACATCGGTGAGGATAGCGCCTTTTTTCAGCGCCGCTGCGATCTCTTGCGCCACCTCGCCCGACGACCCCACTGGCACCGAGACGATGATCAGGTCGGCGTCGCGGACCGCTTCCCTGGCGTCGGTGGTGTAGCTCTCGCCAAGACCGAGCTCCTTCGCCCGCGCCAGCGTGGCCGGGCTGCGCGTCGCGATGGCGACATGGCGGGCCAGGCCCTCGCGGCGGATGATGCGGGCCAGCGACGAGCCGATCAGGCCGATGCCGACCAGCGCGATCTTTTCAAACATCGGTGCTGTCATTGTTTCAGCTTTTCAGGAATGTCGTGAGGGCATCGATGACGCCGCGATTTGCTTCTTCGGTGCCGACGCTCATGCGCAGCGCATTGGGAAAGCCATAGCCGGTAACGCGCCGCAATATATAGCCGCGCTGGGTGAGGTAATCGTCCGCCGCCTCAGCCGAATGCCTCTTGTCGTCGGGAAAGTGGATGAGCACGAAATTGCCGACGCTGGGCGTCACGCGCAGCCCAAGCTTCGTCAGTTCTTCATTCAGCCAGGTAAGCCAGGTCTCGTTGTGCAACGAACTGCGCTCGACATGGGCGCGGTCGCGGATGGCGGCAATGCCGGCCTCGATCGCTGTTGCGTTAACGTTGAAAGGGCCGCGGATGCGGTTGATGGCATCGACGATGTGCAGTGGGCCATACATCCAGCCGATGCGCGCGCCGCCAAGGCCGAGCTTGGAGAAGGTGCGGGTCATGACCACATTCTGCGCGCTGCCCGCCAGCTCGATACCTGCCTCATAGTCATTGCGCCTGACGTACTCGGCATAGGCCGCGTCCAGCACCAGAAGCACGTTGCCCGGGAGAGCGGAATGCAGGCGGCGGACCTCCTGGAACGGCAGATAGGTTCCGGTCGGATTGTTGGGATTGGCGAGGAAGATGATTTTGGTCCGCGGCGTCACCGCGGCCAGGATCGCGTCGACGTCGGCGCGTTCCTCGGTTTCCTTGATCGTCACCGGTGTCCCGCCGGCCGACTGGATGTAGATCTTGTAGATCATGAAGGCGTGTTCGGTGATGATGGCCTCATCGCCGGCCGCCAGATAGGTCTGCGCCAGCAGGCCCAAAATCTCGTCGGAACCGTTGGAGCAGATGATGTTTGCCGGGTTGAGGCCATGCACCTCGGCAATCGCCTCGCGCAGCCGGCGGGCGGTGCCGTCGGGATAGACATCGAGCTTGCTGGCCACTTCGCGCGCGGCCTCGATCGCCTTCGGCGACGGGCCGAGCGGGTTCTCGTTCGACGACAATTTATGGACCTTGGCGACGCCGGCAGGTGCCGTGCTCTTGCCCGGCACATAGGCGTCGATGTCCATAATGCCCGCGCGGGGCGTCGGCCGTGCCTTGTCCGCTGTCTTGTCCATGTCGCAAATCCATCCAGAATGCCTCCGTCCGGAGGCCGCAGCGGAAATACAAGCCGTAGCCGCGAATGTCGAGAGGCGGGCATAGCTGGCCGTTGACGCCGGGCCGCACGAGTTCTAGAAGAACGCAACAGTTCCGTGGTGATTTGGCCGGTCGGCTTGCAGCCACGTTAAACAACTCGCTAAAGGGCCGTTTGCGTGACGTAACCGGCTTTGCGATCGCATTGCCGGTTTTTTATTGCCTGACGGCGGGCAAGGAGAGTCACATGGCCGCGCTCCGCGCTACAAAAACCAACAACGAGGCCGACAGCCCGTCGAGCCCGGTGTTGCGTTTTGGCCCTGACAAGCCGCTGAAGCTCGACGCCGGCACGCTTTTGTCGCCGTTCCAGATCGCCTACCAGACATATGGCGCCCTCAACGATGCCCGCACCAACGCCATCCTGGTCTGCCACGCGCTGACCGGCGACCAGCATGTCGCCAGCACCAATCCGGTGACCGGCAAGCCCGGCTGGTGGGAAGTGCTGATCGGTCCCGGCAAGATCATCGACACCAACCGCTTCTTCGTCATTTGCTCCAACGTCATCGGCGGCTGCCTCGGCTCCACCGGTCCGGCCTCGACCAATCCCGCCACCGGCAAGCCCTACGGCCTCGACCTGCCAATCATCACCATCCGCGACATGGTGCGGGCGCAACTGATGCTGGTCGACCATTTCGGCATCGAAAAGCTGTTTTGCGTGCTCGGCGGCTCGATGGGCGGCATGCAGGTGCTGGAATGGGCGTCATGCTATTCCGAGCGCGTCTTCTCGGCCCTGCCGATCGCCACAGGCGCACGCCATTCCTCGCAGAACATCGCCTTCCACGAGGTCGGCCGCCAAGCTGTCATGGCTGATCCGGACTGGCATGGCGGCAAATATTTCGAGCACGGCAAGCGCCCGGAAAAGGGGCTCGCCGTGGCGCGCATGGCCGCCCACATCACCTATCTGTCGGAAGCCGCCCTGCATCGGAAATTCGGCCGCAATCTGCAGGACCGCGAAGCGCTGACCTTCGGTTTCGATGCCGACTTCCAGATCGAAAGCTATCTGCGCCACCAGGGCATGACATTCGTCGACCGCTTCGACGCCAACTCCTACCTCTACATGACCCGTTCGATGGATTATTTCGACCTCGCCGCCGACCATGGCGGCCGGTTGGCCGATGCCTTTGCCGGGACCAAGACCCGCTTCTGCCTGGTGTCCTTCACCTCGGACTGGTTGTTCCCGACCGAGGAGAGCCGCTCGATCGTGCATGCGCTCAACGCCGCCGGCGCCTCCGTCTCCTTTGTCGAGATCGACACCGACCGCGGCCATGATGCCTTCCTGCTCGATGAACCCGAACTGTTTGCCGCCATCAAGGGCTTCATCGGCTCGGCGGCCCGCGCAAGGGGGCTCGCCTCATGAGCGTCAATGGCAGCCAGCGCGTCGACCTCGAAGTCGTGGCCAACCTGATACCGCCGCAGTCGCGGGTGCTCGATGTCGGCTCCGGCGACGGCCTGCTGCTCGAACTCCTGCAGGAGACCAAGCAGGTCGACGGCCGCGGGCTGGAGCTGTCACAGCGCGGCGTCAATGAATGCGTGGCGCGCGGTCTCTCGGTCATCCAGGGCGATGCCGATACCGACCTCGAATTCTATCCGAACAAGGGTTTTGACTTCGTCGTCCTGTCTCAGACGCTGCAGGCGACCCGCAACCCGAAGCTGGTGCTCGACGAGCTGCTGCGAATCGGCAACCGCGCCATCGTCTCCTTCCCCAATTTCGGCCATTGGCGGGTGCGGCTGTCGCTGTTCGTCAATGGCCGGATGCCGGTGACCGCGGACCTGCCCTATTCCTGGTACGACACGCCCAACATCCATTTCTGCACCATCCGCGACTTCGTCAATCTGGTCGAGGAACTCGGCGCTTCGGTCGAGAAAGCCACCGCGCTCGACGGCAACGGCCAGAAGATCGGCCTGTCGATGCCATGGTGGTTCTGGAATTTCTTCGGCCAGCAAGCGGTGTTCTTGCTGAAGCGGTAGTTTGCCCCTATTCCAGCACGTCCGTCGCCTTGTGCGGGTGCTGAACGCCATCGGCGATGATCACATCGGCGTGGGAGTTGTCGGTGCGCAAGGCCAGAAGCTCGCGATAGGCTGATGAATCGTACCAGCCCCACGCATGCGCCCTGTCCGGAAACTCGATGACGATCAGATGCCCGGGCCATTCGTTTTCGACCACGTCATGTCGCCGCCCTGGACAAGGAAGCGGCCGCCGAACGGCTCCAATGTGGCGTCGATCCTCTGCAGATACTCGACAATCTGCGGGCCCATTGTGACTTGACGCATATGGGCGACGGCGTAGGCGGCCATGGCTGAACTCCCTGTGAGATCGAAGCCCGACGACCGGCTTCGTTGGCGCAATCTGCAGACATGATGGCCATCGGTCGATTACGTCTGGGGTAATCGGCCGGCTTACCGGCGTCCTGGCTTAACAGTTTGTGATGACATTGCCGCTGGTTTTTTGTAGCGTCGAATCGAATGCCATCCCGGGGTAAGGCTTGGACGGCGACCATCAAAACCTCCGGCCTCCAGGCATTTCGGGGCACAATCGAAGCAACATGTCCAAGGCAACCGACCTCGCTCCGCTGATCTCGGTGATCACACCGACGCACAATCGCCGCAGCAAGGTGGTGCGCGCCGTGGAGAGCGTGCTGGCGCAGAATTTTCCCCGGTTCGAACACATTGTCGTCGATGACGGCTCGACCGACGGTACGGCAGCCGCACTTGCCGAAATCCGCGATCCACGGCTGATCTATGTTGGCTCCAAGTGGCGCGGCGCCAATGCCGCCCGCAATGCCGGCATCGAGCGGGCGCAGGCGCCGGTGGTGACATTTCTCGATTCCGACGACGTCTATTTGCCGGATCGCCTGGCGCGGACGCTGGAGCAGTTCGACAACAATCCCTCGCTCGAAGTGCTGATCAGTTCCTTCGTGTCGCTGAAGGGCAATCGCCGCACCAACTGCGTCAACCGCGAAGCGCTGCTGAGCCGCGACTCGCTGGAGCGGGCCCTTGTCGCGCAGACCATCTTCATTGCCGGGTCGGCAATCACCGCCCGGCGCGAGTCGCTGCTGGCCATCGGCGGCTACGACAGTGACGTCACGCGCATGCAGGATCGCGAATTGTTGCTGCGCTTTGCCCGTCGCAGCGGCGCGCAGCTGTCCGAAGTGATCGACTGGAAAAAGTACAACTCGGAGAATTCGATCTCCGGTCGCCGGGACGGCTATGTCGAAGCCTATGCGAGCTTGATCGACAAGCACCCCTATATCGCCGACCGCTACCCCTACATTCCGCCTTACATGATCGCCCGGCAGCTCATCGCCGATGCACTCAAGGGCAGGGTTTCGCAGGCGTTCTCCGGCTATATGGCCAACCGGTCGTCGAAGGCGCTTGGCTATTCGCTGCCGCAGCTGTTGCGTGGCTATGTCGGCGGCCGGCGCTGGCGCCGCGATCTCTATGCCGAATTTCGCGACAAATACGGTGCACGACCGGCCTGAAGTTTGCCGACAAGCCGCGCAGCGGCTTTCCCCTCCGAACTGCCTCAAACCTCATTTGTCGAGTTCCGGCAGATATGGGTCGGAATATAGCCGCCGGTCGCGTTCGCCCTGCAGGCAGTCCATGGGTGCGGCGGCATCGATCGGGACCACGGTCGCATCGGCGATGCCGCTCACCTCCAGGATCAGCTTGCGGCGTATGGCGGTGGCGAATTCCGAGGCCGCATAGATCGGCAACACGAAGGAGCCGGGCCCACCGGTGACGCAGTCGTCATAATACTGGTCGAGATGGCTGAAGGTCGGCGACGGGCTGATCAGGATCGGCAGGCCGTTGATGACGATGCCCTTGGCCACCGCCGCATCGCGTGTCGTGGCGACGGGCAGCCCGGTGTTGTTGGGACCGTCGCCGGAAATGTCGATGACGCTGCGTGGCGCATCGAACCCCGTGCCCTCGAACAGCCCGGCGCCGAAGGCAAGCGCACCGGAAATCGAGGTGCCGCGAAAGCTGCGGAACGGCCGCGCTTCTATTCTGTCGGCGAAGGCGTTGGCGCTCTCTGCGCTGTCGATCACCTGCCAGGCGATGACGCCATCCTCGCGCACGACGCCCGCCCATTCGAAATAGGCAAGCGCGATGCGCCCGGTGGTTCCCGAGCGCACGGCCTTGATGAAATCGGGATGCCTGAGGGCCTCGACATAGCCAGCGAGCTGCAGCGCGAACTCCCTCTCGTCCATCGACTGTGAGATGTCGACGGCCAGCACCAGTTCGACATCCACGGCAACGGCCGGGGCAGCCACGGGCGTGGTGCAGGCAAGGCAAGCTAACAGACTGAACGCGTCGAGCATGGCCGCACCACCGATATTTCGATCCGTGATCTTCGCCGCGATCGCGGCGAAATAAAGCCCCTTCTACTTCTTTCGCCGCACGGCCGCTTTCGGCGGCGGGTCGATGGCGCCGGTCCTGACTCGGGCGGGTTTCAGTGGCGCAGCACCCGTATCCTTCACGATGTTCAATGCGCGTGGAAAGAAATGATCATTGTGCAGTCCGCGCCCGATGTTGAGGATCGCGGTTTCCGGCAGGCGTTTCTCCAGCATGGACAGCACCCTTCGCAGCGAAGGACCATCGAACGCGTCCATCGCTTCGTCGATGATCACCCATTTCGGCTGCCGCAAGGCGAGCCTGGCGAAGGCCAGCGAGCGCTGTTCGTCATCGTTGAGTTCACGCTCCCAGCGTGCGGAACGGTCGAGCGAGGATGACAGCCGCTCGAGGCCGACCTCGGCCAGCACCGCCCCAAAATCAGCATCGCCAGCCGGCGCCGAGCCATTCGGATGCAGCACTTCGCGTAACGTGCCGGCAGGAAAATACGGAACACGCGGCACGAAAATCGGCGTTTCTCCGGCCGGCAAGCCGATCCGCCCGCTGCCCCAGGGCCAAAGGCCGGCAATGGCGCGGAAGAACAATGTCTTGCCGGCGCCTGGGTCGCCGGTGATCATGACGCGCTCACCGGGATGGATCTCGACATGGCTGTCTGAAAGTTTGGTGCAGCCCTCCGGCGAGGCCACTTGGAGCTTCTCGAAGGTCAGGCTGCCATTGGCGTTATCGCCGAATTCGATGCGCTTTTCCTTGTCGTGCAACACATCGGTTTCATCGAGCGCAATGCGGAAGTCGGCAACGCGCATCAGCGTGGCGCGCCAGTCGGCGATGCCGCCGATATTGTTGATGAACCAGCGCAGCGACGAGTGCACCTGGTTGAAGGCGCCGACCGCCATCATCAACCCGCCAAAGCTGATATCGCCTGAAAAATAGACCGGCGATGCCACAAGGATCGGCGCCACCACGGTGATCCAGCCATAGGTATCGGTCACCCAGGACAGGTTGATCTGCGCTTTGTAGATGTTTCGCATCGCGCCCAGCACCGTGCCAAGGTCGATTTCGAGCCGTCTCTTGGCATCGGCTTCGCCGCGATAGAGCGCGATGGCGTCGACATTCTCGTTGACGCGCACCATCCCGGAACGCAGCTCGGCCTCGCGGGTGTAGCGGTCGCTGTTGAGGCGGATCAGCGGCCGCCCGACCAGCCAGCTCAGCCAGGAGGCGATGCCGGCATAGAGGAACGCGGCCCAGACCATGTAGCCCGGTATCGCCAGCGACCAGCCGTTGATGTGGAAGACGAAGCCCGACGAGAGTTGCCAAAGCACGCCGACGAACGACACCAGCAGGATGAAGGATTGCAGCAGGCCGACGCCGAGGTCCGTCGACAGATCGGACAGATGCGCAGCATCCTGCTGCATGCGCTGGTCGGGATTGACGCCGATGGCGCCGGCATTGGCGAGCCGGAAGGCCCGCGCCGGCCGCATCCATTGGTCGATCAGGTCGAGCGTCAGCGCCTCGCGCAGCTTCAGCCGGATCATCTGGTTGAGCCAGGTCTGAGCGATGTTGAGCAGCAGCAGCGTGCCGGCAATCACGGCAAAGATCATCAGCTGATGCAGGAAGGCCGCCATGTCGCGACGCGCCAGCGCATCGTAGAAAGGCTGGTTCCAGCGGTTGAGCAGAACCTGGCCGATCGACGTCGCGACGATGACCGCCATAATGCCGACCGACGTCCAGACCAGCCACTTGCGCACCGGTGAGCCTATCAGCGCCCGTTTTATCGTCGCCACCTGATCGCGCAGGCTGCTGGCTTCGACGGTTACCGGCTGAGCGGTGGCGGACTTGTCCGGTTGATCAGCCATGCACGAGGTCCTTGCGTTCAGAAGCGTTGCTGAAACCAGATGGAGAGACTTGAAGGCATCC
Organism: Mesorhizobium sp. L103C105A0; assembly: GCF_000502215.1. Lineage (NCBI taxonomy): Bacteria > Pseudomonadati > Pseudomonadota > Alphaproteobacteria > Hyphomicrobiales > Phyllobacteriaceae > Mesorhizobium > Mesorhizobium sp. L103C105A0. The sequence goes on from NZ_AYXF01000001.1 coordinate 107,430, forward strand.
GCCGCTCAAACGGACCGCGAATGCATCTGCGACAGATAGGTGGGAAAAACCCACGCAACACCAGTTTTCATGATGATCACGAAGGTGTCACCTGACGCGTCGTCGATGTCACCCCTTCCGCCCGGCGGCCAAGCCGCGTCGCACCGTGCGGTGACAGTACCGGCACGAAGACACGGCGCGAGGCGCGCTGCGCGACCGGCACGCCCTGATAGAGCCGCTTCTGCGCCTCGACCACGATGACGCCGGAAAAGATCGGCCAGAACCGCCGGCCGGCGCGCTCCAGCACATTGTGGAACCGCATCATGAAGCGCCGCGGCGATGGCGGGAAGAACAGCGCGTCGGACCAGGAAGCCGGTGTGAAATTCGCCTCGCGCAGCAATTCTGTCAGCTGGCCGCGCGAGAACGGCCGGCCATTGCCGAACGGCGTGTGCTCGAACCGCGCCCAGACACCGCGCCGGTTGGGCACGACGATGACGACGCGCCCTGCCGGCGACAGCACCCGCCAGATCTCGTTCAGCGTCTCGCGCGGGTTTTCGACATGTTCGAGCGAATGCACGAGCAGCATGCGGTCGATGCAGGAATCGACCAGCGGCAATTCCTCGTCGAAGACCAGCGCCGTAGCCGTCGGCCCGTTCGCCGGCCAGACGACGGCGCCTTGCGTAGCAGGCATGAAGGCAAACACCCGCTCGGCATCGGTGCCGAACCGCTCCAGCCACGGCAAGGTATAGCCGAGCCCGACCAGCCGCTCATTGGGCACTGTTGCCCATATTGAGGACAGCGCCATGGTGATCGAGCGTTCAGCCAGGCGGCCGAGCGTGGTCGAATAGAAGGAGCGGAGATCGACGATATCGGAATGCATGCGCGGGACGGTAGCTGCGATGCCGCCCAAGTTCAACAAAGCCGGCACGTTCTGCAAAGCTAGAGTGACATCGGCGGCCAAGCGCCCTATGTCTGCGCCAACAGATGGAGAGATGCCAATGCCCGTCGAAATCGAACAGTTCATGTGCCGCAGCGACAATTTCGGCGTGCTGGTGCATGACCCGAAAAGCGGCGAGACCGCCATTATCGACGCGCCCGAAGAAGCGCCGATCATTGCCGCGATCGAGCGTACCGGCTGGAAGCCGACGATGATCCTGACCACCCACCACCATGTCGACCATGTCGAGGCCAATCTGGCGCTGAAGGAGCGCTTCAAGCTGCGCATCGTCGGACCGGAGGCTGAAAAGGAAAAGATCCCCGGCATCGACGAGACCGTCGGGCAAGGCTCGGTCGTCCATCTCGGCGGCGAGCGGATCGATGTCATCGCCACGCCCGGCCACACTGCGGGCCATGTCTCCTATCATTTTCCGGCCTCGAAAGTGGCGTTCACCGCCGACACTTTGTTCGCGCTCGGCTGCGGCCGGCTGTTCGAATGCAAGCCGCCGGTGATGTATGAGTCGCTGAAGAAGCTCGCCGCACTCCCGGCGGACACGGTCATCTATTGCGGCCATGAGTATACGCTTTCGAACGCCCGCTTTGCGTTGACCGTCGACCCGACCAATTCGGCGCTGAAAGAACGCGCCGCCAAGATCGAGACCCTGCGCGCCGACAACAAGGCGACGCTGCCGACCACGATCGGCGAGGAATTGTCGACCAATCCGTTCCTGCGCTGGCACGACCCGGCGATCCGCAAGCATCTCCGTATGGAGGAGGCCTCCGACGCCGAAGTGTTCGCGGAAATCCGCAAGCGCAAGGACAATTTCTGAGCATCGTTCCGGGATCAGCCATGACCAGCGCCGCTGAAATCATCGCCATGCTTGGCCTCAAGCCGCATCCGGAAGGCGGCTGGTATGCCGAGACCTTTCGCGACGGCGCCGGTGGCGCGCGTGGCCATTCGACGGCGATCTATTTCCTCCTTGAACAGGACCAGATTTCGGCCTGGCACCGGGTCAAGGACGCGGCCGAGGTCTGGCACTTCCATGCCGGAGCGCCGCTGGCGCTGTCGATGTGCGAGGAAGGTAGTCCAATGCTTAACCAGGTGATCGAGCAGGTGCTCGGCATTGAGCTTGCGGCGGGCGAGCGGCCGCAGATCGTCGTGCCGGCCGGCTGGTGGCAATCAGCGCGCAGCCTCGGCGAATGGACGTTGGTCGGCTGCACCGTGGCGCCGGGCTTCGACTTCGCCGCGTTCGAAATGGCCGAGCCCGGCTGGGAACCTAGCGTAGCAAAAAGCCGAGCGTAATTGCCAACTGGGCGGCATAGTACAGCACCCAGACCGCATAACGGATGCCGGCGCGATAGGGTGCTATTGCCGGAACCAGGAATTTCTCCGCGGCAAGCAGCCCGTCCGATGCCATGAACATAACAGCGCCGCCGATGACCCACGGATTGTCGAGCGTCAACGCCGAGATGCCCATCGCCAGAATGGCCGCGATATAGACGGCGATCGGCACCCGCAGGCCGGGACTGACACGGCGCCAGAGCGCCGCCAGCATGACGACTGCGAAGGCCGCCATGGCAAGCGCGATGGCGCCGCGCCATGTCTCGGTGCTGAGCACATCCAGCCCGCCGCCGCCGCGCAGGAAGAGCGGCACATAGAGGACATGCGCCGCAAGGAAGCTGGCCAGCCCGCCGAGGAAGGCCTTTTCGCCGTCACGCGACAGGAAGGCATCGCCGACGCCGCTGAGCAGCAGTGCGACGACGAGTAACAGCGGCCCACCTTGCATGAAGGCGAGTGCCGCAAGCATGGCCACGGCCAGCGTCTTTGCCGCCGAGCGGGCCAGCGTCGGCCGCATATCCAGGGTGAAGGCGTAGATCACTGCCGCCACCAGCGAAAAAATCAATGTTGCATTGGCGTTGGCGTCGATGCCGCCGGCAAACGGCATGGTCATGCGCTTGCCCCACCCATTGCCGCCTTGCGCAGGAACAACGATTTCGCCGCCAGCGCCGCGCCGCCGGTGATCAGCACGCAGGCCGCCAGGATACGCAGCGACGGCTCGGCAACGCCCGCCGCGATCAGCACCAATGTCGACAGCAGTGGCGCCGCATAGCTTGCCGCGCCGAGCACCTGGATGTTGCCTCGTTTGACGCCGATATCCCAGGCGTAGAAGGCGGCACCCACCGGCATCAACCCCAAACCAACCACCGCCAGCCACTGGCCGGGGCCATCGGGCAGCACCGTCTTTTCCAGCAGAAGATGGCAGATGAGGGACAGGGCTGCCGTGGCGGCGCAGAACCAGGTGACGATCGAGGTCGGCACCGCCGGAAAGCGCCGGGACAGCAGCGAATAGGACGACCACAGCAGCGCACAGACGGCCGCCATCGCATAGCCGAAGGTGTAGCGAGCATCGAAGGCGAGGCCGCCACCCTTGGTGACGATCAGCACGGTCCCGGCGAGCCCGAGCAGCGCGCCGACGACATGGTTCCAGGCCAGCTTCTCGCCCGGCATCAGCGCTGATCCCAGCACGATCAGCAGCGGCCACAGATAGGCGATCAGGCTTGCCTCCACCGCCGGCGCGTTGCGCAGCGCGGTGAAATAGAAGAAATGGTAGCCGAACAGTCCGGCAATGCCGATCACCCAGACCTGGCGTGGGATCTTCAGGCTTTTATCGGTCGCCGGCATGAACAGCCGGGCAACCAGCCCGACCGCGGTGCCGATGGTGAAGGTGATGGCCGAGAGCAAGAATGGCGGCACGGCGCCCGACGCATCGGTGAGCAACGCCAGCAGCGCCCACATGGCGACCGCCGAGAAACCGATCAGTGTTGCGCGCCCCATGCCCGTCTCCGGCGACGCGCCCCATTTCTATTCGGGTAGGCGCATCTATTCAGTTGCTTCGAACCGCCCCGCGCTGACAGTCAAGGTGCCGATCTGCGTCCCGACCGTGGCGTGGATCGGCGCATATATGCCGGTTTGGCCGAGCGGTGCAAACGTCACCATCATCTGGCTCTTCTTCTTCAGGTAATTCAGCGCCTTGCGGCCCTTGCGGTAGCCTGCCACCGGCTCGAAGCTCATCTTGCAGGTAACGGTGTCGCCCTTGTAGCCCTTGACCGAGATCGATCCTTTCGAGGCGTAGGTCAGCGTCAGGTCGGCGCGCATCTCGCCGTCATAGAATTTCACCTTGCGCCCACAGACCTGGTCGAGGCTGTCAGCATGGATGACGGTAGCCGCCATCGGATCGAGCACCGATGCCAGATCGTTGCTGCCCAGCGGTATCCAGTTTTTGGGATTGCGCTTTTTCGGCTCGGGAATGACCTGGGTGGCGGTCACCGCGCCATTGGCAAAGCGGATATCGACCATGGAAGCCTTCTTGCCGGACTTATAATCGGCGCGAAATACCTGCGGCTGCATCTGCTTGCCCAGGATCTTGCCCTTTGACGAGATCGTGCCGCTCGTGTCGTCGAACAAGGTGGCGAGACCCGCGCTGGAGACGGTGCCGTCTATGGAATAGCTATCGCCTTCGTAGTGGCTGGAAAATGTCGCCTTGGCCACGGAAAGACCGAGGAACGACACCGTGTATTCGCCCTTGAAGGACTGTGCGGTGGCTGCGGGCGCGGCGGCAAGGGTTGATGTTGGCAAGGCGGCGACAAATATGGCGACAACGGCATGTGACGGGCGAAGCATGGCGGGCTCGGTCCTTGATTTTTTTAACTGGAGGCGGGCGACTCCGGCTTGAGATGTCCCTGTCCGACCGCTTATAGGCTGAATTCCGGCCTTTATGTGAAACGCTCGTCACAGTCGTGGGTAAGCCGGAGCTTGACGCATTGGCGAAATGCAACTATGGAACGCCAACTTTTCCATAAGGCCGCCTGACTGAAACCGCGCGCCACCCGGCGCGGGCGAACAAGGTTTGGCAGGCTTAGACAGAACTGAAGGTTAGAACCATGTCCCGCACCTGCGAACTCACTGCCAAGGCAGTCCAGACCGGCAACAATGTGAGCCACGCCAACAACAAGACCAAGCGCCGCTTCCTGCCGAACCTCGTCAATGTGACGCTGATTTCGGAAGCGCTGAACCAGAATGTGCGCCTGCGCATTTCGGCCAACGCGCTGCGTTCGGTCGAGCATCGCGGCGGCCTCGACGCCTTCCTGGCCAAGGCCGACGCCAAGGAATTGTCGCAGCGCGCGCGCCTGTTGAAGAAGCAGATCGCCAAGAAGCTGGCCGACCAGCCCGCCGCTTAACGATATCAAGGCGGGGGACGACCGCCCTGAGCATCGGAGCAATCCGATGCTCAAAACTTCTAAGGCAGCAGCATCGGAGCAATCCGATGCTCAAAACTTGCAAGGCAGCGCGACCCGAACTTCGGCTAGCGCCTGGCTGGTTCCATTACCCAGGATAAAAAAATGACTTCCTTCTCGCGATATCTGCCCTTTGTGGCCGCCATGGCGCTTGTCGTCGTGGCATCGAACATCCTCGTGCAGTTCCCGATGCAGGGCCAGGCCGGCGGTCTGTCGCTGGGCGACATCCTGACCTGGGGCGCCTTCACCTATCCCTTCTCCTTCCTGGTCACCGACCTTGCCAACCGCCGCTACGGGCCGACCGTGGCGCGCCGCATCGTCCTTGTCGGCTTCATGATCGCTGTGGTCTGCTCGATCCTCGTCCCGCCCTTCCTGTTTCGCCACGGCCTGATCGAGTTCGAGACATCAGCCGACCGGCTGGTGCGCATCGCCGCAGCTTCCGGCGCGGCCTTTCTTTGCGCGCAATTGCTCGACGTCACCGTCTTCAACCGGTTGCGCCGGCAGAGCTGGTGGCGCGCGCCGATCGTCGGCACGCTGGTCGGCTCGGTGTTCGACACCCTGGTGTTCTTCAGCATCGCCTTTTCGGCCGCCTTCGCTTTTGCCGGCCCGAACGACAGTTTTGCGCTGGAGACGGCGCCGCTGATGGGCGTGCTGCCGGTCGAGACCATGCGCTGGGTCTCCTGGGCGCTGGGCGACCTTTCGGTGAAGCTGATCATCGCTGTTGTGGCCCTGATCCCCTACCGGCTGCTCGCCGCCCACTGGAGCCAGCCGACCGTGGCTGTCTAGGCCGTGATCCCTTGGGTCCAGCTCGGCTCGGCCAAAACGCCTGACGGCGGACAGGAACTGCGCCTCAAGCAGCGCGGCAGCGAATTCTCGATCATGCTCGGCACCAATGAGCTGATGAACAGCCGCCTCAGCGGCTCCGAGGAAGCGCTGGCCAAGCTCTCCTGTGAAAAGATCGGCGGCAGCGCCCAACCGAAAATCCTGATCGGCGGCCTCGGCATGGGTTTTACGCTGCGCGCTGCGCTTGCCCAATTGGGCGCCGACGCAGGCATCACGGTTGCCGAGCTTGTCCCCGCCGTCATCGCCTGGGCGCGCGGCCCCATGGAGGCGGTCTTCGCCGGCTGTCTCGACGATCCCCGTGTGACGGTTCGCGAAGCCGACGTCGGGCACATCATAAGATCCGACAAGGCAGCCTGGGACGCCATCCTGCTCGATGTCGACAATGGCCCCGAAGGCATCGTCTACAAGGGCAACGACGCCCTCTATGGCGCTGCCGGCCTCGGCGCGGCGCGTACAGCGCTCAGGCCCGGAGGCGTGCTGGCTGTTTGGTCGCAAGGCCCCGATGCCGGCTTCACACGTAGGCTCAAGCAGGCGGGCTTTGTCGTGGACGAGGTGAAGACGCGCGCGAATGGCAAGCGCGGCGCGCGCCACGTCATCTGGATCGCCACCAAGCCTTAGGGCTCTCAATCCTGGTGCAGGATGAATTCCAGATAGAGGTTGCGCTGCAGGATCGAGTGGTTGTCGTCCGAGATCAGCGACACCATCAGCGCTCCGTCATCGCGGGTCCAGACGTCGAGTCCTTCCATATTGTCGATCTGGTAGCCCATGTCGGCTTCCATCAGCACCGGTCCGTCGGCAACCGCGCCCTTCTCGACGCTTTCGCCATAGATGCACCTTAGCCGCATCCTGACACCGCCGGCCATCGAGAAACTGCGCTCCAAAAGCAGCAGGTCGCCATCCGGCAGGAAGGCGCCGTCAGTGATGTCGAAATCACCGTTGCGCTTGACCGTGAAGACGCCCTTGTGCGGCCCTTCGATGATGGCGGCATAGATGTTGCCAGCCTTGTCCAAGCTCTTTTCCGAGACCACGACGAGGCCGCCCTCGTGCTGGCCGCTAGGATTGGTGTGGGTGACCGTCTCGAAACCGCGGTTCTGTCGCAGTTCGCGGGCTGGAATCAGAAAGTTCAGTTGCTTGAAAGGCGCCGTCATGTTGCTGGGGTCGATCTTGAACTGGGCGACGCGGTGATCGCGCTCGAAGCCGACGGTGGCGATGCCGTCCTTGACTGCAAGGCCCTCGGCATCGACTTCCCATTTCCTGTCGATCGGCCGGCCCTTCTCATCGACCATCTGCTGCATGCGGAAATTCTGGATGCCGGACGGCCGCTTGTCGGCATCATGGGTGATCGAGCCGAAGAACCAGAAGCCCGTATCGGCGACGCCGATGAAATCGCTACCGGGTTTGACGAACCGAAATGCCGACAGCGCGCCGAAATCGCGCGTCGTCGAGTTCATCTCAAGACCGCCGACGAATTCCAGCAGCCCAAACTGCTTGTCGGCGCTGCCGATATTGAAGGTGGTGATCGGCCGCGCCGAGACTTCGACCGGCTCGACCGCGCTTGGGCCGGCGGCGATGGCCGGCGCAAACGCCATGCCGAACAAGGCAGTGACCGCGAAGAGCATCTGCCGAAACCCGCCGCGCAAAAAAATCATCCAGCGCGCCGGTAGCCGCCGCGGCGTGTATCGCGCACGTTTTCCTCGGCAAACAGCGAGGCCAGCTGCTCGGTCATGGCGCCGGCCAGTTCCTCGGCATCGACGATGGTGACGGCGCGCCTGTAATAGCGGGTAACGTCGTGGCCGATGCCGATGGCCAGCAGCTCGACCGGCGAGCGCGTCTCGATCAGCTCGATGACGGCGCGCAGATGCCGCTCGAGATAGTTGCCAGGATTGACCGACAGCGTCGAATCGTCCACCGGCGCGCCGTCCGAGATCATCATCAGGATCTTGCGCTGTTCGGGCCGGGCGATCAGCCGGTTGTGCGCCCATAACAACGCCTCGCCGTCGATGTTTTCCTTGAGCAGGCCCTCGCGCATCATCAGGCCGAGATTGCGCCGGGCGCGACGCCACGGATGATCGGCGGATTTGTAGATGATGTGGCGCAGATCGTTGAGCCGGCCGGGGTTCGGCGGCTTGCCGTCCTTCAGCCACTTCTCGCGAGCCTGTCCGCCCTTCCACGCCCGCGTGGTGAAGCCGAGGATCTCGACCGAGACGCCGCAGCGCTCCAGCGTGCGCGCCAGAATGTCGGCACAGGTGGCGGCAACCGTGATCGGCCGACCGCGCATCGAGCCCGAATTGTCGAGCACCAGCGTCACCACCGTGTCGCGGAATTTGGTGTCGCGCTCCTGCTTGAACGACAAGGGCTGCATCGGGTCGATGACGACACGAACCAGGCGTGCCGGATCGAGATAACCCTCTTCGAGGTCGAAATCCCAGGAACGGTTCTGCTGCGCCATCAGGCGGCGCTGCAGCCGGTTGGCGAGCCGTCCGACGACGCCGGAGAGATTGGCCAGTTGCTTGTCGAGGAAGGCGCGCAGCCGGTCGAGTTCTTCTTCCTCGCACAGCTCTTCCGCACCGACGGTCTCGTCGAAGGCGGTGGTGAAAACCTTGTAGTCGATCTCTTTCGGCAGGTTGGCGAACGGGTTGTCGTTACGGCGCGCCTCGCCCGGCGTTTCGGCGTCCGCATCGTCATCGTCGGAAAGATCGTCGGCAGTGGCGTCGGAGGCCTCAGTCTCGGACGACTGTTCGTCGTCGGCCGAGGCCTCGGCGTCCTCGGATTGCGACTGCTCGGAGCCGGAATCCTCTTCGCCGCCCTCCTCGCTCTGCTCCTCGCCTTGCGGCTGGTCCTCGTCATTGTCCTCGGAGTCTTCGGTCTCCTGATCGTCGCCGAGTTCCTCGGCCATCTCCATGGACGCCAGCATCTCACGCACGATGCGGGCGAAGGCCTGCTGGTCGCCGAGCTTGGCCGACAGTCCGTCGAGATCGGCCTTGGCCTTCTCCTCGACCCAGGGCCGCCAGAGTTCGACCAGCCGTTCGCCGCTCTTCGGGATCGGCCGTCCGGTCAGCTTTTCGCGCACCATAAGCGCCAGCGCCTCCTCGATCGGCGCGTCGGCCTTGTCCTTGACGTCGACAAGGTTGGCCTTGGCGTATTTGTCCTCCAGCATCGAGCCGATATTGTCGGCGACGCCCTGCATGGCGCGGCTGCCGATCGCCTCGACGCGGGCCTGTTCCACGGCGTCATAGATCGAGCGCGCCAGCTTGCCTTCCGGCGCCAGTTTGGTGTGGATGCGCTGATCGTGGCAGGCGCGCTTCAGCGCCATGGAATCGCCCAGGCCACGAGTAATCGCGATGTCTGTCTTGGACGCTTTCTTCGGCAGTTCGGGCAGACGGGCGCGGCTGCCGGCGAGCGCCGGGCGGTCCTTGGCGAAACCGACTTCGAGCTCCTTGTCGCCGGCGATGGCGCGCATGCAGACGGTGACGGCACGCTTGAAGCTGTCGGCTTCAGACCCCGTCTTCGACTTGTTGCGCGTGTTGTCGCCCGGACCCGCCATCGAGGCTCTGCTCAGCCCAGCACCACGTTGGCGGCGCTCTCGGGCAAATCCTCGCCGAAGGCGCGCTGGTAGAACTCGGCCACCACCGAACGCTCCAGCTCGTCGCACTTGTTGAGGAAGGTCAGCCGGAACGCCATGCCGATATTGCCGAAGATCTCGGCATTTTCGGCCCAGGTGATGACGGTACGCGGGCTCATCACGGTCGACAGATCGCCATTGATGAAGGCCGAGCGCGTCATGTCGGCGACGCGCACCATCTTGTTGACGATGTCCTTGCCCTTGCCGTCGCGATAGTGCTTGGCCTTGGCCAGCACGATGTTCACCTCATTGTCGTGCGGCAGGTAGTTCAGCGTGGTGACGATCGACCAGCGATCCATCTGCGCCTGGTTGATCTGCTGCGTGCCGTGATAGAGGCCGGTGGTGTCGCCGAGGCCAACGGTGTTGGCGGTCGAAAACAAGCGGAACGCCGGATGCGGGCGGATGACCCGGCTCTGGTCGAGTAGCGTCAGGCGGCCCGACGATTCCAGCACGCGCTGGATGACGAACATCACGTCCGGACGGCCGGCATCGTACTCGTCAAAGCAGAGCGCGACATTGTGCTGGTAGGCCCAGGGCAGGATGCCGTCGCGGAATTCGGTGATCTGCAGGCCATCCTTGACGACGATGGCGTCCTTGCCGACGAGGTCGATACGGCTGACATGGCTGTCGAGGTTGACGCGCACGCAGGGCCAGTTAAGGCGGGCGGCGACCTGTTCGATATGGGTCGATTTGCCGGTGCCGTGATAGCCAGACACCATGACGCGGCGGTTGTAGGCAAAGCCGGCAAGGATCGCCAGCGTCGTCGCCTTGTCGAACAGATAATCCGGATCGATGTCCGGCACATGTTCCGAGGTCACCGAATAGGCCGGCACTACCATCTTGGACTCGAAGCCGAATTTGTCTTTCACCGACACCGTCGTGTCGGGCAAATTGGCGATGTCGCGATCGACCTTGTTCATCTCTATCCAAGTCTCCACGGGCGAAATGCCTGATTTCGCCGGCAATCGATTTTGTCCGGGGGCGGTCTTAGAGCCTTTTCCACCCTTATGAAAGTTGGAAAACGACACGAACCGTTAGGTTGCTCAGCACAAACCCGCCTGCTTGAGCACGCGATAGGCCTGCAGCACATCGCGGAACCGGTCTTCCGAACCTCTATCGCCGCCATTCGCATCCGGATGGTGGCGCTTCACAAGTTCCTTATAGCGCGCCTTGATGTCCTTGCCAGTCGCCTTTGTATCAAGGCCAAGCGTTTCCAGCGCCTTGGCCTCAAGCGGCTTGGCCTTGCGTTCGCGCGCCTCGCGCGGGTCCTTCGGCCCTTTGAACAGATCGAAGGGATCGCGCATGCGGTTGTAATAGCCGGCGCGACCGGAACGCTGCTGGGCGAAATCGGGCGAGGAGCGCGTCGAGGCGCCGGCGACGCCCATCTTCCATGTCGGCCGGTGGCCGGTCATCGCTTCCTTCTGGAAGCGGGCTATCTCGGTGTCCGGCACGCCGGAGAAGTAGTTGAAACCCTTGTTGTATTCGCGCACATGATCGAAGCAGAACTGAAAATACTCGCCTTCCTTCATGCGTCCGACCGGCGCCCGGTGGGTACCGGCCTCCTTGCAGCCGTCCCACTGGCAGATCGGCGAGTGCGACTTCAGCTCCGCATCCTTGTCGGGACGGACCCGAATTTTCTCGAAATATTTGGGGTACGGTTTCATCTCACCCATTTATGGGCTGTTCGCACGTGCGAAACAAGAATTGACATTTTCGCGATCATCGCCCTAACCGCTGAATCGCGGCATAAAGCAGGGCGAATGGCGATTTTTGTGGCGGCCCGGCGGGATCGATCCGATTTCCCGATCACGCCTTGCAGATATGGTGAAGGGAGATGGCGATGTCCATACAGGCGACGATGGAAGACAAGCTGAACAAGGCGTTTTCGCCGGAGCGGCTGGCGATCGTCAATGAAAGCCACCTTCATGCCGGTCATCACCACCACGGCTCCGACGATCACGGTGCCTATGACGGCACCGGCGAGACGCATTTTCGCGTCCGCATCGTCTCATCCGTCTTTGCCGGCATGAGCCGCATCGATCGCCACCGCGCCGTCAACGAATTGCTCGCAGCGGAGCTGCAAGCCGGCGTCCATGCGCTGGCAATCGAACCGGCTGCACCCGGCGAAAAGACCCGTTGGTAAGTCTCTCCGCCTCAGATCACCGCTTCGATGAGAAACGGTCCCGGACGCGACAGGGCACTGTCGAGCAGCGCGTCGAACCGCTCGCACGTGTCGGCGCGGGCCGCCTCGACGCCCATGCCTTTGGCCAGCGCAACCCAGTCCAGCGCCGGATGGTCGAGATCGAGCATGCGCCTAGCGTTCTCGCCGATCTCATTGACCCCGACATTCTTCATTTCGCCATGCAGGATGGCGTAGGTCCGGTTGGAAAAGATGATGGTCACGACGTCAAGCTTTTCCCTGGCCTGGGTCCACAGTCCCTGCACCGTGTACATGCCGCTGCCGTCGGCCTCGAGATTGATCACCTTGCGGTCCGGGCAGGCGATCGCTGCTCCTGTCGCCATCGGAATGCCGCCGCCGATCGATCCGCCCGTACCCATCATGTAGTCGTGCGGCGCCGCAAAGGCGGATAGCGCGAAGAACCGTCTCGCCGAGGTGACCGCTTCGTCGCAGACGATGGCATTGGCCGGAAGTTTGCGCGCCACCGACAGCGCGATGGCATCGTCCGTCAGTCTGCCGCTCAGCGTCGGTTCGTCTGGAAAGGCGGTTGCGGCGGCGAATTGCTGCGTCGGCTTGATGCCGACCTCGGCAGCCAGCGCCTCCAGCGCCGCTTTCAGATCCTGGCCATGCGCCGCCAGCGAAAGCACCTTGCAATCGTCCCGAACCAGCCGCCCGGGCTTGCCGGGATAGGCGAAGAAGGCAACCGGCTCCTTGGCGCCGACCAGCACCAGCAAGTCGATATCCCGGAGCATGGCCGTCGCCGCATCGACCGGATAGGGAATGCGGGTCGGGGCGAACCGCCCGCGGCCGCGCTGCATGCGGGCGATCAGAACCTCACTGAACAGCCTGACATCGCTTCCCGATGACATTCTCCCTGCGATTTCAAGTCCATCGGCGCGCGCCGCCTGCCCACGCACCACCATGCCGACACGGCCCGGCGCGGCGCGGATTGCTTCGGCGATCGTGCGCACAACAGCCATGTCGACGGCGGGCGGCGGCTCCAGCTTCACCTTGCCAGGTGAAATCGCAGCAACTTCGCCCCAGGCGGCATCCGCAGGCAGGATCAGCGTCGTGACGCCAGGCGGCGTGAGTGAGGCGCGGAAAGCCGCCTCTGCGGCCGGCACAATATCGGCCGGCCCCTTGACGCGGCCAACCCAGTTCGACATCGGCGACGCCAGGCCTTCTATGTCGCTGGTCAGCGGGGCATCGAGCGGCAGATGGTAAGAAGCATGGTCGCCGACAATGTTGATCATCGGGCTGCGCGCACGCCTTGCGTTGTGCATGTTGGCCAAACCGTTGGCGAGACCCGGTCCGGTATGCAGCAACGTTGCTGCCGGGCGGTCGGTCATGCGCGCATAGCCGTCCGCGGCGCCGGTCACCACGCCCTCGAACAGGCCGAGCACGCAACGCATCTGAGGTTTGCGGTCCAGTGCGGCAACGAAATGCATTTCGGATGTGCCAGGATTGGCGAAGCAGACCGTGACGTCATTGGCCAGGAGCACGTCGCACAGCAGATCGGCGCCATTCATGATTTTCTTTCCCAATCGACAATTCAGGAACAATTGCACCTGTAGGCGCCGGGTCGGCAATGTCCCGCCGGGGCTTTTGGTCTGATCCAGGACGCCTCGCGGGATCCGGCGATCAACCGACGGTCCATTCAGGAAGGCCAGCATCGCGGCGGTCAACGCGTCGCCGTCCTCGCCGAAGTCGTGATTGATCGACATATGCGTGTAGGCGTTGCCGTCGAACAGCGTCACTTCAGTGCCGATGGCGCGCAGGCGTTTGGCAAAGCCTTCGATTGGTCGTCGCGGCCTTCGGCGCGCGAATAGGCGATGAAGGTCGGCGGATGCTTGTGTCCATCGAGATAGCTGGCCGGCGACAACGCCGCCCATCAGCGCCGCAGCACCGGGCAACCCGCCATTCCAGCCACTCCGAATGTTTCCTCCCAAGCCTTCTACCCGGATTGCAGCCACTCTCCTTCATGTGAAGGGAACCAACAATGCTTTCCGACAGTTGAAGGTGATGAGGCGATTGGAATCCAGATCGGCTCCGAGGGCAGAACATCATGCGTGCAACCCAATCCGACGTCTTCGATCTTTTTTCGGAAATTTATGCCAATGCGGCGGACGAAGAGGTCAGCATCCAACAGTATCTTCTTGCCTGTCGGGAAGACAAATCGATGTACGCTTCGGCGCCCGAAAGGATGGTCGACGCAATCGGCGAACCAAAACTGGTTGACACCAGCAAAGACGAGCGCCTCGGCCGCATTTTCGCGAATCGGACCCTCAAGATCTACCCTCATTTTTCCGACTTCTATGGAATGGAGGATACGATCGAGCGCATAGCTGGATATTTCCGCTATGCCTCGCAGGGGCTCGAAGAACGCAAGCAGATCCTCTATCTCCTCGGCCCGGTCGGCGGCGGCAAATCCTCTCTGGCCGAGCGCCTGAAGAAACTGATGGAGCAGCGCCCGATCTACACGCTGAAGGTCGGCAACCAGATCAGCCCGGTTTTCGAGTCGCCGCTTGGGCTGTTCCATCCCGATCACATGGGTGATCTGCTAGAGGATAAATACGGCATAGCCCGGCGCCGGCTGAACGGATTGATTTCGCCATGGGCGGCCAAGCGCCTCGACGAATTGTCTGGCGACATTTCCAAATTCAGCGTCGTCAAGCTGATGCCTTCGCGGCTGCGCCAGATCGGCATTGCCAAGACCGAACCTGGCGATGAGAACAATCAGGATGTCTCGGCCCTGGTCGGCAAGGTCGACATCAGGCAATTGGAAAATTTTAGCCAGTCCGACCCCGATGCCTATTCCTATAGCGGTGGCCTGAACCGGACCACGCAAGGTCTGCTTGAATTCGTCGAGATGTTCAAGGCACCCATCAAGGTTCTGCATCCGCTGCTGACCGCGACACAGGAAGGCAGCTACAACGGCACTGAAAATTTCGGCGCCTTTCCCTACCAGGGGATCATCGTCGCCCATTCCAACGAGTCGGAATGGCAACAGTTCAAGAGCAACAAGAACAACGAGGCGTTTCTCGATCGCATCCTGGTGGTCAAGGTACCCTATTGCCTGCGGATCACCGAAGAGAGGCAGATCTATGAGAAATTGTTGCGTGAGAGCGAGTTGGCCGCCAGCCCCTGTGCCCCTGAAGTTTTGGACATCCTCAGCCGCTTTGCAGTTTCGACGCGCTTGGCCGAGCACGACAACTCGCCGCTCTACACCAAGATGCGCGCCTATGACGGCGAAAATCTGAAGGAAGTCGATCCCAGGGCAAAGTCGGTCCAAGAATATCGCGACGCCGCCGGCGTCGATGAAGGCATGACGGGCGTCAGCACGCGCTTTGCCTTTAAGATCCTTTCGCAGACATTCAACTTCGACAATGAGGAGGTCGCCGCCGATCCTGTGCATCTGATGTACATTCTGGAGGAGGCGATCAAGCGGGAGCAGTTCCCGAAGGAAACGGAAGCGGCATATCTTGAATTCATCAAGTCGGAG
The DNA here is from genome assembly GCF_000502215.1 of Mesorhizobium sp. L103C105A0. Lineage (NCBI taxonomy): Bacteria > Pseudomonadati > Pseudomonadota > Alphaproteobacteria > Hyphomicrobiales > Phyllobacteriaceae > Mesorhizobium > Mesorhizobium sp. L103C105A0. The sequence continues at coordinate 122,787 of NZ_AYXF01000001.1, forward strand.
CTTGCAGCGCGCTACGCCGAGTTTATCGGCCACGAAATCCAGAAGGCCTATCTGGAGTCCTATAGCGAATACGGCCAGAACCTCTTCGACCGCTACATCGCCTATGCGGATGCCTGGATTGAGGACCAGGACTACAAGGACCCCGACACCGGCCAGATCCTCAACCGGGAGATCCTGGACAACGAACTTTCGCAGGTCGAGAAACCGGCAGGCATCGCCAATCCCAAGGACTTCCGTAACGAGGTGGTGAAGTTCACTCTGCGCGCTCGCGCAAGAAACCACGGCCGCAACCCGTCATGGACCAGCTATGAAAAATTGCGCGAGGTCATCGAGAAGCGGATGTTCGGACAGGTCGAGGACCTCTTGCCGGTGATCAGCTTCGGCTCCAAGCAAGACAGCGTTACGGAAAAGCGCCACAACGAATTCGTGCAGCGCATGATCGAGCGTGGCTACACAGAACGGCAGGTACGCCGGCTGGTGGACTGGTACATGCGGGTGAACAAGGCGGGTTGACAGAGCCGGATGGTTCCATGCCGATCTTCATCGACCGTCGCCTGAACCCCAAGGACAAGAGCCTTGGCAATCGACAACGCTTCCTCAGGCGTGCTCGCGAGGAGTTGAAGCGGAGCATTCGCGATCAAATCCGCACTGGCAGGATCGCCGACGTGGATACCGAGCACGCCGTGCCCATGCCTGAAAGGAAAACGGCCGAGCCGAGCTTCAACGATGACAGGGCCAGCGGACGGCGCCGACACATCCTTCCGGGCAACAGGCATTTTTCCCCTGGAGACCTGCTCCCGAAGCCGCATGGGGGCGGCGCGGCGTCGTCGCCAGGAAACACGGCGTCGGAAGACGATTTTCGTTTCGTGCTGTCACGCGAGGAGGTGCTCGAACTCTTTTTTGAGGATCTCGAACTGCCCGACCTGGTTAAGCTCAATCTCAAGGAAATCCTTGCCTTCAAGCCGCGCCGGGCCGGCTTCGCGGCAACCGGTTCCCCGACCAACATCAATGCCGGCCGCACCATGCGCAACAGCCTAGGCCGGCGCATTGCGCTGAGGCGCCCCACGCAGCAGGAACTGGAGGCGATCCTCCGGGAAATCGTCACCCTTGAGTCGGCCCCGGCCGGCGCGGCGGTGCGCCAGCGCATCGCGGAATTACGCGACGAGCTTGACCGGCTGGAGCGACGGCGCAGGCGAATTGCCTTTGTCGATCCGGTCGATATCCGATTCAACCGCTTCGACGCCCGGCCGGTGCCGAATGCCAATGCCGTCATGTTCTGCCTTATGGACGTGTCCGGATCGATGGGCCAACGCGAAAAGGACTTGGCCAAACGCTTCTTCGTGCTGCTGCACCTGTTCTTGAAACGGCGCTACGAACGCACGGAGATCGTCTTCATCCGCCATACCCATGAGGCGCACGAAGTGGATGAGGACACGTTCTTCTACAACACGCAGAGCGGCGGTACGATCGTCTCCACCGCGCTCGACGAAATGCACCGCATTATCGGCCAGCGCTATCCTGCCAGCGAGTGGAACATTTACGCCGCGCAGGCCTCTGACGGGGACAATTTCACCACCGATTCCGAGCGATGCATAGAGCTCATGAACGGCAAGCTCATGCGCCTGTGCCAGTATTTCGCCTATGTCGAGATCATCGACGAACGCGAGAGCCACATATTCGGTGCTACCGAAAACGGGACGTCGCTTTGGCGCGCCTACAGTACGATCGAGCTGAAATGGCCCAACTTCCAGATGAGCCGCATCGCTGCTCCCGCGGATATTTACCCGGTCTTCCACCGGCTCTTCGCCAGGCAGCCGGTGGCCATCAAGAGCGCTTGAGAGAGAGAGATGGTCAGGCGAGCCAACGAAACGAATTTGTTGTTTTCCGGTTCTGACTGGAATTTCGAGAAATTATCGCGGGCTTTTGAAGAGATCGAGGCGATCGCGGTCGACGAGTTGCATCTCGATACTTACCCGGTCCAGATGGAGATAATCTCCTCCCAGCAGATGCTCGACGCCTACTCATCTATCGGCATGCCACTGATGTATCGGCATTGGTCGTTCGGCAAACATTTCCTTCACCAGGAGCTTCTTTACCGTAAGGGTGGTCGGGGGCTGGCCTATGAACTGGTCATCAACTCCAATCCCTGCATCGTCTACCTCATGGAGGAAAACACCATGGCGTTGCAGGCCCTTGTGACGGCCCACGCGGCGCTTGGCCACAATCATTTCTTCAAGAACAATCATCTGTTTCAGCAATGGACCGACGCCGGGGCAATCCTGGGTTATCTGGACTTCGCCAAGGGCTACATCGCCCGGTGCGAGGAGCGGCACGGCCTTGCAGCAGTGGAGGCCATTCTCGATTCCGCCCATGCGCTGATGGAACAAGGGGTGTTCCGCTACCACCGGCCGCCAAAGCTCTCGTCGGAGCGACAGCGCGAAGGGCTTCGCGAGCGCCTCGAATACGAAGAGCGCTCCTACAACGATCTGTGGCGCACGCTGCCGCCGTCGCAGAACAAAAACAAGTCCGGCAATGAGGATCAAGGGATGGCGGAGCGCAAGAGATCGCTCAACCTTCCCGAGGAAAACCTCCTTTATTTCCTCGAGAAGAACAGCCTGATCCTGGAACCCTGGCAGCGCGAGATCATCAGGATCGTCCGCGTCATCGCGCAATATTTCTACCCGCAGCGACAGACTCAAGTGATGAATGAAGGCTGCGCCACCTTCGTGCATTATACGCTCATGAACATGCTATTCGATCGTGGCCGGATCGGCGAAGGTGCCATGCTCGAAATCCTGCGCAACCATTCGAACGTGATCTTCCAGCCGGCCTTTGACGATCCCCGGTTTTCAGGCATCAATCCCTATGCCCTCGGCCTCGACATGATGCAGGACATACAGCGCATTTCGACCGAGCCGACGGCGGAGGACCGCGACTGGTTCCCGGACATTGCAGGACATGGCAACTGGCGCGAGGTCCTGCTTGAGGCCTGGGCCAACCACCGCGACGAATCCTTTATCCGCCAGTACCTCAGCCCGAGCTTGATCCGAAAATGGCGGTTCTTCGTGCTTGGCGATGGAGCCGACAAACCGCATTTCGAAGTCGCGTCGATCCACAACGAACGTGGCTATCACAAGATACGCGCCCAGCTTGCCCACAGTTACGACCTTGGAGCGAATCGGCCGGACATCCAGGTGATTGATGTCGACCTGCTCGGCGACCGGCAGTTGCGGCTGCAACACAGGGTAAAGGATGGTGTTGTGCTCGAAGGGGCCAGCCGTGACGCGACGCTCCGCCATGTCCGCAGCCTCTGGGGCTACGAGGTCAGCCTGGTCGCAGTTGACGCTCAAACCGGTGCGACCATCCACGAACGGTCTACGAGCCAGATCGCGGCATAAGCTCGGCAAAGAGCGTCATGTGGCGGGCCTGCTCGGTACCTTTAAGATTCGCCCGCCGGCCTGATCCTGATTCTGGCGATCCGGTTCTTGTCGCGCTTCATCACCACGAAGCGCTTGCCGTGGAAGGTGAAAGCCTGCTTTTCCTCGGGGATCGACTGCGTCTCGTGGATGACCAGGCCGGCAATGGTGGTCGCTTCCTCGTCAGGCAGGTTCCAGTCGAGCGCCCGGTTGAGATCGCGGATCGGCACGGTGCCGTCGACGACCACGGAACCGTCCGCCTCCTGCTTCACGCCCTGAATGTCTACATCGTGCTCGTCGGCGATCTCGCCAACGATCTCCTCGATAATGTCCTCCAGCGTCACCAGCCCTTCGACCTCGCCATATTCGTCGACGACGATAGCGAAATGCGCCTTGGCGCGCAGGAAGGCGTTGAGCTGTTCCTGCAGCGTCGTGGTGTCGGGCACGAACCAAGGCTTCGAAGCGATCTTCATCACGTCGATCCGGGAAAAGTCGTTGCCGACCTCGTTCAGCGCTCGCAGCAGGTCCTTGGCGTGCAGCACGCCGACAATGTTGTCGAGAGAGCCTTTCCACAACGGCATGCGGGTGTGCGGGCTTTGCAGGATCTCGCGCACCACCGCTTCCGGCCCATTGTCGGCATTGACCGAGCGCATATTGGTGCGGTGGACCATGATGTCGGAGACTTCGAGCTCGGCGAGATCGAACAGCCCGCCGACGCGGTCGCGGTCCTCACGCACCATCTGGCCGTCGCGGCGGAAATCGTCGACCGCGCCGCGCAACTCGTCCTGTGTCGAGCGCTGCGGCTCGATGCGCGACAGCTCATAGCCGAACATGGCAAGCAGGCGCGTGCGCACGGCCAGGACCAGCAGGATGAGGATGGCAAGGACGGCGACGACGGTCCAGCCGGGCTCGTTGATCATCGCTGCCGGCTTTCCTGGCCCGGGTGGTTCTCCCTGAGGAACGAAAGCACTTCCGACGCCGGTACATCCTTGGCAATAAAAGCCTGGCCAACGCCGCGCGTCAGGATGAATGTCAGCGCGCCGCGCGACACTTTCTTGTCCTGGATGATGAAGCCAAGCAGCGCCTCGGCATCGGGCAACTCACCAGGGATGTCGGCCATCCGCCAGGGTAGACCGACGGCGCGAAGATGCGCCTCGACCCGCGCCGCGTCGTCCGGGCTGGCCAGATTGAGCCTTGCGGAAAAGCGGTGCGCCAGCGCCATGCCGATGGCGACGCCTTCGCCATGGACGAGGCGGGCGCCGTCATACTGTGTGGCGCCTTCCAGCGCATGGCCGAATGTGTGGCCAAGATTGAGCAGTGCGCGGTCGCCGGTTTCGAACTCGTCGCGGGCGACGACATCGGCCTTAGCGCGGCACGCCTCGGCAATCGCCTCCGCCCGTTCCGCACCACCGGCGAACACCTTTTCCCAGTTCGCTTCCAGCCAGGCGAAAAACGCCGGTCGGTCGATCAATCCGTATTTGGCAAGCTCGGCATAGCCGGCGCGAAATTCGCGGATCGGCAGCGTGTCGAGCACTTCGGTGTCGGCCAGCACCAGCTTCGGCTGATGGAAGACGCCGACCAGATTCTTGCCGCGCGGGCTATTGATGCCGGTTTTCCCGCCGACCGAGGAATCGACCTGCGCCAGCAGCGAGGTTGGAATCTGGACGAAATTCATGCCGCGGCGCACGATGCCGGCGGCAAAGCCGGTGAGGTCGCCGATGACGCCACCGCCGAGCGCAATGACGACATCGCCGCGCTCCAGCTTGGCGGCGAGCACGCCGTCGACCACCTCTTCGAGATGGGCAAAGCTCTTGGTCTTTTCGCCGGCCGGCAAAGTGATGACGGCAGGCTGGATGCCGCCTGTTTCCAGACCGGCCTTCAGCGCGTCGAGATGTGCCGCCGCGACATTGTCGTCGGTGACCACCGCCGCTCTCGTGCCGGGCAGGCGGCGCGAAATCTCGGCGCCGGCGCGCGCCAAAAGGCCGGGGCCGATCAGGATGTCATAGGCACGCTCGCCAAGGCCGACCTCGACAGTGACCGGTTCGCTCACAGCCGCACCTCGCCCGGCGCAGTCGGAGCCGGAATGCCGAAATGCCCGCACAGCGCGTCGACAACCTCGGTCGCAATGACCTCCTTGCGGTCGTCGCGTGTCGGCACGGTGATGTTGGACGTGGCATAGACCGGGTAGCGCTCGCCCATCAGCCGCTCGAGCACGGCGCGCGGATCGGCGCTTTTGAGCAACGGCCGGTTCTGCTTCTTGGACACGCGTTCCATCAACAGGTCGATCTCGGCCTTCAGCCACACCGACACGCCATGCCCGGCGATCGCTTCCCGCGTCTGCGCATTCATGAACGCGCCGCCGCCGGTCGACAGCACCTGCGGCCCACTCTCCAGCACGCGCAGGATGACGCGCTGCTCCAATGCCCGGAATTCGGTCTCGCCATAACGTTCGAACAGTTCCGGCACCGTCATGCGCGACACGGTTTCGATCTCCTGGTCGCTGTCGACGAAGGGCAGCGACAGCATCGTCGCCACCTTGCGGCCGATCGCCGTCTTGCCGGCGCCCATCAGGCCGACAAAGACGATCGAGCGGCTTCCCAGCCTGTCGAGCAGCGCGGCATGGCTATCGCCGGGAGGATTTGCTGGTAACGCGTTCATGAGACCATGCTGTTTCTAAGCCGTCTTTGCCGGCGTATCGACATCAAAAGCCCGTTTGCGTCAAGCATAGCGCCTTTCGCACGCAGAGCCCTTCGTCCTTGAATTGACGGAATTAGCGTCCCATAAGGACACGGGCTTGGAATCGCAGAGCAAGAAGACGGGCGAAGATTGATGCCGACACTGTTCCGCTTTGTCGTGACGATGATGATTCTTGCCGGCATTGCCTATGGTACGATGGTGGCGCTGGCGATGTTCGTCGAGCCGAAAAAAGCCGAAATCACCGTGCGCATCCCACCGGAAAAGCTGAACCCCAAGAAAACTGACCCAAACTGACCCTTGGAACATGAACAGCGCGGCTCGCATCGAAGCCTTTCTCGAGATGATGAGCGCCGAACGCGGTGCCGCTGCAAACACGCTGTCTTCCTACCGCCGTGATCTCGAAGACGCTTCGCAGCAGATTGCCGGCGGGCTTGCCGCTGCCGCCGCAGCCGACATCCGCGCCTATCTCGACGATATCGCGGCGCGCGGCTTTGCGTCGACGTCGCAGGCGCGCAAACTGTCGGCGATCCGCCAGTTCTTCAAGTTTCTCTACGCCGAGGGCTTGCGCGGCGACGACCCGACCGGCACGCTGGACAGTCCGAAAAAGGGCCGGCCGCTGCCCAAGACGATGAGCGAGGCCGATACCGGTCGGCTGCTCGACCGTGCGGCGCTTGAGACAGGCGATGGCGTCAATGGCGACCGGGTGGCGGCACTGCGCCTGCACGCTTTGGTCGAGGTGCTCTATGCCACCGGCCTGCGCGTCTCCGAACTTGTCGGCCTGCCGGTGACCGTCGCCCAGCGCGACGACCGCTTCTTCATGGTGCGCGGCAAGGGCGACAAGGAGCGCATGGTGCCGCTGTCGGCCAAGGCCCGCATGGCGATGCGGGCATGGCTCACGGCCCGGGCGTCGGTGCCGGCTTTCGCCGACAGCCCGTTTCTGTTCCCGGCCGCCGGCGACAGCGGCTTTCTCTCCCGGCAGGTCTTTGCCCGCGACCTCAAAGGCCTTGCCGCGCGGGCCGGCATATCGGCGGCGAAAATTTCGCCGCATGTGCTGCGCCATGCTTTCGCCAGCCATCTCCTGCAGAACGGCGCCGATCTCAGGGCGGTGCAGCAGCTGCTCGGCCACGCCGATATCTCGACCACGCANGATTTACACGCATGTGCTGGAAGAGCGGTTGGTGCGGCTGGTCAACGATCATCATCCGCTTGCCGACTAGGCCTCATATCGCTATGTGAGGGCAACGTGCCCGCGCGGAGCCTACATCTGCGCGATGTTTGCCTTCCGACGCATCGGTCCGCTCAAGAATGTACAATTACCTCGATTTCGAAAAGCCGGTGCAGGACCTTGAACTCAAGATCCTCGAGCTGAAGAAGCTTGCCGAGAATGGCGAGGCGGTCGATGTCGGCGACGAAATCAGCCGGCTCGAGAAGCGCGTGCGCGACGCGCTGCGCGACATCTACAAGGCGCTGACGCCGTGGCAGAAGGTGCAGGTCGCGCGCCACACCGACAGGCCGCATTGCCTCGACTACATCAAGGGTCTGTTCAGCGATTTCACGCCGCTCGCCGGCGACCGCAATTTCGGCGAGGACCAGGCGATCATCGGCGGCTTCGCCCGATTCCGCGGCGAACCGGTGGCCGTCATCGGCCAGGAAAAGGGCTCCGACACGGCGAGCCGGCTCAAGCACAATTTCGGCTCGGTGCGCCCTGAAGGCTACCGTAAGGCCGTGCGGCTGATGAAACTTGCCGACCGCTTCCAGATTCCACTTCTGACGCTGGTCGACACCGCCGGCGCCTACCCCGGCGTTGGCGCCGAGGAACGCGGCCAGGCTGAAGCCATCGCCCGCTCAACCTCGGCCTGCCTCGGCCTCAAAGTGCCATCGATTTCGGTCGTCATCGGCGAAGGCGGTTCGGGCGGCGCCATTGCGATCGCCACCGCCAACCGCGTCTACATGCTGGAACACGCCATCTATTCGGTGATCTCGCCGGAAGGCGCTGCCTCGATCCTGTGGCGCGACACGACGCGCTCGAAAGATGCGGCGACCAACATGAAGATCACCGCCCAGGACCTTCTGGAAATGAAGATCATCGACGCCATCATTGCCGAGCCGCTCGGCGGCGCCCAGCGCGCGCCCGAAACGGTGATCGCCGCCACCGGCGACCTCATCGCCAAGACGATGAAGGATTTTGCCGGCGCCAACACCGATTTTCGCGAACAGCGCCGCGAAAAATATCTGGCGATGGGCCGCAGCCTCTGATTTTGGCCGGCAGCGCACCGCAATGTGGCGTCAAGGAGCAATTTCGCCACAAAAATGCCGCCGCATTCGGCTCAATAAAAAATCCGTGACACCGGGCGAATTGCCGTGGGGGGCGCCGTCCGACGCTTGCGGTAAGGAATTTTCAAGGTTAACGGGCTTAGGGTCCGTCAGTGTTCAGCATGCAGGCCCGGGCGCTATCCGGCCGTGACGCGAGAAAAAGACATAGCCGTATCCATGTTTGCCAAGCTTGCCCGCACTGGACTTCTGATCGCCGCGCTTGGCGTTGCCGGCTGCAACGATTCCTCAATGAAGAATTTTGCGCCGGAAGCCAGCAAGCCGCTGCCGGACAAGATCCTGGCCGACATGAAGGCCAAGGGCATGATCCGCACCTCGTCGGTGATGGCTCGCATCTTCAAGGAAGAAGGCAAGCTCGAAATCTGGAAGGCCAAGACCACCGGCCGCTACGAGATGGTCGCCAGCTACGACATCTGCAAATGGTCGGGCAAGCTCGGCCCGAAATACACCGAGGGCGACCGCCAGGCGCCGGAAGGTTTCTATACGGTCCGCCCGTCGCAGATGAATCCGCGCTCGAACTATCATCTGTCCTTCAACATCGGCTATCCCAACGCCTATGACCGTGCCAATGGCCGCACCGGCGCCAATCTGATGGTGCATGGCGCCTGCTCGTCGTCGGGCTGTTATTCGATGACCGACCCGCAGATCGAGCAGATCTACGCTTTTGGTCGCGATGCCTTCCAGGGCGGCCAGACCGAGTTCCAGATCCAGGCCTTCCCATTCCGCATGACCGCCGCCAACATGGCGCGCTACCGCAACGACCCGAACTATGAGTTCTGGAAGATGCTGAAGGTCGGTTACGACAACTTCGAGATCACCAAGGTGCCGCCGAAGGTCGATGTCTGCGACAAGCGCTATGTCTTCAACCAGGTGGCGCCTGAGGGCACGACATTCGATCCGACTGGCGCCTGCCCCGCGACCACGCAGCCGGATTCGCTGAAGAGCGCACTCAACGCCTATCAAAGCAGCTATGACGCGGCCTTCACCGGCGCGGTCAAGGCCAGTGTTCCGGCGCCCAAGCCGACCATTGCCGGCATCAAGGAAGCCAGCATCGTTTCCGACTGGTCGAAGCGCCGCGCCCGGGGCGAGCGCGTGCCGATCGAACCGCCGTCGCTGAATTCCGACGGCACGCTGACCGAGACGGCGCGCATGGGGCGCATCGATTCGCCCGCCGGCCGCAAGATGGCGGCGCTGGACGCAGAGAAGGAAGCCAAGCGCAAGGCCGAGGAACAGCGGGTTGCTGCCATCGAGGCTGCGAAAGCCGCCAAGGCCCAGGCACTGGCTGAAAAGCAAGCCGCAAAGGCCCAAGCGCTGGCCGAAAAGGAAGCAGCCAAGCAGGCCCCCCAGCAGCCGGTCGCCACTGCGAGCGTCGAGGCGGCGCCTGCAGAACCGCCGGCGGACGAAAGCCGGATGTCGAAGATCAAGAACAAGCTGCTAGGCATGTTCGGCGGCTGAGGTTTTTCGCCTTGCCGATGCATGTCGCCCAAAAGTGCGCAGCGGTTTGGGACAAAGACATGCATGAAGACAAACAAACAAATCACACCGCGATCTATGACCTCAAGGGCCTGAACTGCCCCCTGCCCGTTCTCAAGGCGAAAAAACGCCTGGCGGCAATGCAGCCGGGCAGCCGGCTTTGGCTGGAGACCACCGACCCGCTGGCGGTCATCGACATCCCCGCCTTTTGCGCCGACGCTGGCCACCAGCTTGTTGAAACATCAGCCGTCAGCGGCGGCCACCGCTTCCTGGTCGAACGCGGCGCATAGCGAGCCTGACAATCAGCCCCCGGCTATCGCCAGCGGATTGCTCTCCAGCGCCGCGCGATCCGGCGTGTCGATCGACGGCCGGTTGGTGAAGGCGGAAAACAGCCGGCGCACATAATCTTCCGGCATATCGAGCGTGATCAGCACCAGCCTGGTGCCGCGTTGGCCGTCCGGCCAGGCCAGCAGCCGCGCCGGCGGATGCAGGATCTTCTGCACCCCGTGGACGACAAGCGGCCGCGACGGGTCCTCCGCAAGCTCGATGACGCCCTTCATCCGCAAAAGCTTGTCGCCATGCGCAGAACGCAGCAGGTCGAGGAACATCTCGATCGCCGAAAACGGCACCGGGCCGTCATGGACCAGCGAGTAGGAGCGCACGCGGGAATCGTGGCGGTGGTGGTGCTCATGCTCGCCGTGGTCATGATCATGATGATGGTGGTGCTCATGGGCGGCTTCTTCGCCGAGCCAGCGCCGGACATCGGCGGATTTGGTCGCCGGATTGTAGAGGCCGCAATCGAACAGCGCCGTGACGCCGGTTCGGCCGTCGCCGGCGTCCAGCACCACGGCGCCTGGATTGAGCTGATGGAGTCGCGTTCGCAAAGCATCGACGTCGCCGGGATCGCTGGCCAGATCGACCTTGGTCAGCACGATGCGATCGGCGACCGCCACCTGCTTGACCGCCTCGACATGGCCGTCGAGCGTCGCATTGCCGTTGACCGCGTCGACCAGCGTGATGACGCCATCAAGTCGGAAGGCCTGCACAAGGGCGGGATGCGCCATGATCGACTGCAGCACCGGCGCCGGATCGGCGAGTCCGGTGGTTTCGACAATGACGCGGGCAAGGCGGGCGATACGGCCGGTCTGCAGCCGGTCGACGAGGTCAGCCAGCGTATCGACCAGTTCGCCGCGCACCGTGCAGCACAGACAGCCGTCGGACAACTGGATGATGCCGTCCGAGGCCTGCTCGACCAGAAGGTGGTCGATCGCCACCTCACCGAATTCGTTGATGATGACGGCCGTGTCGACCAGTGCCGGATCTTTGAGCAGCCGGTTGAGCAATGTCGTCTTGCCGGCGCCGAGGAAGCCGGTGACCACCGTGACGGGTATCGGAAAGCCAGCCATCGCCTAGTTCGCGGCTTTGACCAGCTGGTCGCCCTGCACCGCGGTTGCCTGGCCCACCACGGCCGGTTCGGCGCCCTTTGGCGCCGGAATGTCTGGCCGCCAGCTCGGCAGCGGCACATCGGCGAATTCCTGGCCGCCCTGGTCGAGCATCGCCTTCGGCGCCGGCCCGGTGGCGCCGCCGAGGCCCACGGCAACCAGCGTCGGCACGTGGTCGAGCTTTTCCTGATAGGGCGATTTCGGCACGTCGGCACCCTTCGCGGCCACCGGCGGAGCCGCCTCGGACTGCTCGTGCGGCGCCTTCTTCTTGCAGATCTCATCATGCATGTCGTTGGGTGACATTGTATCGCCATAGGAAGGCATGGCCGCGACCGTGAGCCAGTTCGGGTCGGGCGTGGCAAAGCCCTGGTCGAGCAGCCTGGCGGCGGTCTCGGCACGGCTGATCGCCGATTTTTCGCCGAGCACGACCGCGACCAGCGTGCGGCCATTGCGTGTCGCCGAGCCGATCATGTTGAAGCCCGAGGGACAGACGAACCCGGTTTTCATGCCGTCGGCGCCGGGATAGCGCCCGATCAAGAGATTGTAGTTGGAGATCGCCTTCTTGCCGACGGCAAGGCCTTCGATCGAGAACCAGGGGGCGTATTGCGGGAATTCCTTGCGGATCGCCATCACCAGCAGGGCAAGATCGCGCGCCGTCGTATACTGCTCCGGCGAAAACAGTCCGTTCGGATTGACGAAATGCGTTCCGGTCATGCCGAGCCGCGCCGCCTCCGCATTCATGCGAACGGCGAATCCGGACTGCGAGCCGCCTATGTTTTCGCCGATGGCCATGGCGATATCGTTGGCCGATTTGACCAGCATCATCTTCAACGCATTGTCGAGCCGCATCACCGAGCCCGGCTTGAAGCCCATCTTGCTGGGCGGTTCGCCCGCCGAATGCTTGGTCACCTTGATCGGTGAATCGAGCTGGACCTCGCCGGCGGCAATCGCCCGGAAGGTGACATAGGCGGTCATCAGCTTGCTCAGCGAAGCGGGATACCAGCGCTTGAAGGCGTCCTGGTGCTGCAGAACCTTGCCGCTGTTGAGGTCGAACAGGATCACCGGATTGGCCAAAGCTGGCCCAGCCAGCATGGGTAGCGCCAAGCCGCCCGTTAGCAGTAATTTGAGGATATGGCTGTGCCGCATCATGGAATCCGAAATCGCCTCTTGCCGTAGTCGCCCCTGGCTCCGTAAGATTTCGTTACGCGATGGCCAGCATGACCTGATCCGGCCCTCAATTTCCGGATCACATTGTCTGGGGTGCTATTTACCCTATGTGACGCCAAGATGGCAAAGTGCCAAGATGGCAACAAGCATGGCAATCACAATTGCAATCAAGCAGGCCAGATCGTCTGCTCCAACAGCGAGATGGAACCATTATGCCGATTCTCAACCGCGCCGCCGAGATGCAGGATGAAGTTGCCGGCTGGCGACGCCATCTGCACCAGACGCCAGAACTGAATTTCGATGTCTTCAAGACCGCCGCCTTCGTCACCGAGAAGCTGAAGGAATTCGGCTGCGACGACGTGGTGACGGGCCTCGGCAAGACCGGCGTGGTCGGCATCATCCATGGCCGCAAGGGGCAAGGCGCGACCATCGGCTTGCGCGCCGACATGGACGCGCTGCCGATCAACGAGATCACCGACAAGCCCTATGCCTCGACCGTTCCCGGCAAAATGCACGCCTGTGGCCATGACGGCCATACGGCGATGCTTTTGGGCGCCGCCAAATATCTGACCGAAACGCGCAATTTCGCCGGTTCGGTCGCGGTTATCTTCCAGCCAGCCGAAGAGGGCGGCGGCGGCGGCAACGAGATGGTCAAGGACGGTATGATGGAGCGTTTTGACATTTCGCGCGTCTTTGGCATGCACAACATGCCGGGCCTGCCGGTGGGCCAGTTCGCCATCCGGCCGGGTCCCATCATGGCGGCGACCGCCGAGTTCACCATCACGGTCAAGGGCCGCGGCGGCCATGCGGCGATGCCGCACGGCACGATCGACCCGATCGTCATCACCAGCCAGCTGGTCGGCGCCCTGCAGACGGTCGCTTCGCGCAGCACCGATCCGGTCGAGGCCGTGGTGGTTTCGGTGACGAAGTTCCACGCCGGCGACGCGTACAACGTCATTCCCGAGACCGCCGAGATTGCCGGCACGGTGCGCACACTGAAGAAAGAGATCGCCAAGAAATCGGAAGAGCGCATCCGCACCATCTGCGAAGGAATAGCCACCGCCTTCGGCGCGACGATCACTGTCGACTATGACGCCAACTATCCCGTGACCTTCAATCATCCGGAAGAAACGGTCTTTGCCGGCGATGTCGCGGCAAATGTCGCCGGCGACACCCAGGTCCACCGCGCCATCCAGCCGGTGATGGGCGGCGAAGACTTCTCCTACATGCTGGAAGCCCGACCTGGCGCCTTCATCTTCATCGGCAATGGCGAGACCGCCGGCCTCCATCATCCGGCCTACGACTTCAACGACGAAGTCATACCGCACGGCATGAGCTACTGGGTGAAACTGGCCGAAACGGCGCTGGCAGCCTGACCTGCCCCGACGAAAGGCCGGCCGATTAGCCTTCGGCCGGCCTCTTCATTGCCTTCGGCGAGCCTCTTGGCGAAACGATCGGAAGCGGCTATGTGTCGGGCCGCGTGGTCCCGTAGCTCAGTAGGATAGAGCGGCAGATTCCTAATCTGTAGGTCACAGGTTCGATTCCTGTCGGGATCACCAGCAAGATCAAAGGCTTGGTGACTGAGATAGCCTGTCGGCATGTTGCAGCACTGATGGACTGGTTTTCGGTGATTTTCACGGACGCGACCAAGCAAGCAGCCTGACTTTAGTTCCATAGAAAAAGTCCATCCCTGAGGTCTCAGGAGCGAGCTTTAAGCATCTACACCCGCGAAGAGAATCGACCTCTTGCAAGTACAATTCCAGATCGAGCGATGGTTCCCAGTCGATCCGTTACGGTCTGAGTTCGGCGCCGCCAACTCAACGAAGCCGGCCGTATCCTAGCTGGCAACCAGGGGCACCGTGACGGTCGTGGCGTAATTTATCGGATACTGGTCGAAATACGGGAAAGCGATGACGAAGGCATAGCTGGCGGTCAGATGCGCCATCTTGAAACCGCCGCTGGCAGGGTCGGTCGCGATCGTCACAATGACGTTCTTCAGACCCAGGTTCACCAATTTCTGCGTGGCGATAGCCTGGATGTCGCTCTGCGAAAGCGTGTTGTTCAGCTGCAGCGCCCGAGAAGAGGTTTCCAGTGTATAGCGGACGNGCGCGCGGGTCCGGGAAGACACCGAAGTTAAACGGGGGCACCCAGGTGCCCGTCGCCGTTATCTGGACGAAGATTTTCTTTCCGCCGCAGATGGTGGTCTCATCCACGACCGTGGCGCCGCACAAATAGGAGCGGACCAGCACGACCGCGGCGTCCTCGGGCTTGTCGTTCCAGCTCGAAAGCGCGACCGCCTGCGTCCCGGTGTCATTGGACGCGCCGGCCATCACGAGATTGGCCGCGGTTTTGACGCCCGCGCGCATCTGCAGGTAACTCGTCACGTAGGACCAGCCATCGGCGATGCCGAGGCAGACCAAGCACAGGACCGGCAGCAACATGGAAAACTCCACGGCCGCTATCCCGGATTTGTCCCGGACAATGCGCAACGTCCGCCCACCCATCCGGCTACTCGACAAGCTGAACGGACAGTGCCGCCGCAATGTCGTCCATCCCGAGGCCTTTGCAGTTCTGCTTGATGGTCGTACTGCCTGACCACTGGATGGTGTCGGCGACGACCTGAGTACAGCCGCCGTTCCCCGAGAAGTTGCCAAGGTAGTTGACCTGCTGCCTGGGGAAATAGATGGCGCCGGTCAAAAGCGAGTTCGCGGTGCCATTGAAGGTGCTCTGCGCCGCAGTCCCAGTCCTGTCGCCGTAGAACAGCACGCCGGAATAGGCTCCGGAGGTAGGCGCGCTCAGCGTCACCTTGGCGTTGCCGTTCATGCTGACGGNAGAACAGCACGCCGGAATAGGCTCCGGAGGTAGGCGCGCTCAGCGTCACCTTGGCGTTGCCGTTCATGCTGACGGTGTTGCTGCCTGCCATGAAGATGGTTACCCCGCTGCCGGCGACGACCGCGTTGGCGTTGACCTTCATATCACCTTGCACGACGTAGACGCCGGGCTGCAGGGTGACGTTGCCGCTGAGGCTCATGCCGCTGCAGTAGGTGCCAGGCTGGAGTGTTTGCGACGTCTTGTTGCCGTTGACATTCTTGCAAGGGTTGCCTGCTGTCGGCGTCGCCAGGCCGGAAAAAGGATCAGCTGCCGGCAAGGCTCGGGTGATGTTGGACTTGCAGACTGTGGTCGCTGGATTGTTCAGCACCATGCCGCCGACCGTGATCAGGCAGTCGGCCTTGAGCACCGCCGAGCCCTGCGTCTTTATGGCGTCNTTGGAGGCGTCATTGATCAGCGCCACCGCCCTTGCCTGTTCGGCAACGGGCGCCTGGTTGAAAATCGCCGTGAAGTAGCGGTCGAGGTTCTGCTTGACGATGACCTCCACTGCCTTCTTCGCGGTGTTCGGGCCGGACAATGGCGGCGTGTTGACCTGGATCGTGCCCGGCGTGGCAAAATTGTTCGAGGTCGCGGACTGCGTGGCGGCGGCGATGATGGTCGGGTTATCGGAACCCGCGACTTTCTCGAGCGCNGTTCGAGGTCGCGGACTGCGTGGCGGCGGCGATGATGGTCGGGTTATCGGAACCCGCGACTTTCTCGAGCGCACCGGCATAGGCCGCGGCATCGGCAACGGCCTGCAGCTTAAGGCTGCTGTAGTACCAGAAGGATGTCTCCATACCGAGGCCGGCGCCGGCGATCACGACCGGCAAGGTGAAGGCGAAGATGACGGCAACGTTACCGTTCGTGAGGCGCCTTAGGCGGCCCAAAGCAAACCAGATCCGGGTGAACGCTTTGGATGACATATGTATTAGAAACCACGAATAGATAAACGAATGTGTAAAAAACCCATTCCGATTCGATGAAGTCCGATCTGCCAGACGAAATAGGTGTGCTCCAATTCCTCCTCGCCTCGCATGTGCTTCACGCGGCGTCATCACTACGGCCAATGGAGGCGCATTGCTGACCGGCAGCTTTGGGGCCGCAACCTGACCGTCCGTGATTGGGAGCCACATGGCTGCGCGGCTGTTCCGCTATTGAGCCTCGACAGGAGTCCTAGATCCACACACACGCGTATCTTGGGTCGATCGCGCTTCGCGCAAGGCGCCAAATTGCCAGGTCGTGAGTTCGGACAGCGGAAGCATTCTCCTCATGGGTGTGGCTTGTCGAGCACAAGATTTCACGATCACCCCCAAGTTTCGGGATGACAGCTTCGTGTTGATCCCGCTGCTCGGCAGCGTCTGCGGTGAAGTCTCCGTTTAGCGGCTAACCCGGATATGACGGCAATGCAGGAGATCGGCAATCTCCTGTTCAAGCACATCCATGGGCCATCACCGTCGCGGCCCTGAGGTTACCCAGCCGCAGGAGGGTCCTAAAGCCGCACAACCTTGTCGAGATGTGGCCGTATCCGCTGGCCTTCAGCGAAGGACAGGGCGAACGATTCCAAGCCGAATGAGCGTGTAATTTCCTGGTCGGTCTCTATGATGCGCACGACCCATTCGCCACTGGCTCCGACCACTTCCACGCGAGGCAACGCCTTGCGGATTGGCACCACGTTGCTCATCACGTCCTCCCTACGAAAAGCAATGGCAAGTCGATTTAAGACCCTGGTAGTCGGCAGTTCAATAACAAATGGTTGTTCGGATCGGACGAACCACCCTGGATGGGCAGTACGAAGCCGGGCGAATCACACCTCAGTCAGGCGAACCCTCCCGGGAACCTTCCGTGAGATAGCCTCTGCTTTAGGTCGTTGGCATTCAGGATGGCCGCCAGCTCTTCGGCATACTCCATGTCGGGAAGGTCGACAGATGGGTGGCCCGCTACATTAGCCGGCAGCCCGGTGAACACGTCGAATACCGTCCACGTCCCATCTGGTTCCCGCCTTACGCCGTACCGCAGAGTTGCCATGAGAGGATGCTAATGGAAGCCGCGAATATATGGTACAAAAAAGCGAGCGGGCGATCGGGCAACAGGCACGCCTTTCCGGAACTTTTGCCGCTGCGACGGGTTCGGTCGGGCATGGCCAGAATAGCCGACCTCGGACCGCCCGCAAGCCACATGACCTGGCTGGGAAGAGCATTTCTATGCGCGCCCCATTTGCTCGCAAAAGGTAGACCGTCGCGATTTCCGCCGAGTGATGTGGCACGAGCAACCGGACCACCAGCCGCTGGAATTCGACGGCTAAGAGCGCAGCACAACCCAACTGGTCATCGCTATCGAAGCAGCGTTTGTGGGGCGGCCGCTTGTAGGCGCATGGTGGCTAGATGACCCGAATACGGGTGGGATCGGATGGCGCCACGATTATAGCGAAACCACTGTCCTTGGCCGACCGGAATCGGCGGCTGGCTGGTCCGGGCCGGAATGAACCGGGGCAATGCTCGGCTCAAGCTACGCTCTCGATGAATTGCAACTGGTCCTGGAAGATCGTGCCGTGGAGGTCGGTTTCGGCGGCGCGTTTTACTGCCGCACCTTCTCGGTGGGGCAGCATTCGTTTGCGGTGTTGATCGCTCGCAGGATGTCGTGAACGCTGCCTCCCACCGGTTCGCCGATGCAGTGCGCGTCGGACGAGCCGAGTTCCGAACCGGGCTAGTCGAGGACTTGCCCTTGCCGGATAGCACATTCGACAAGTCAGCGTCCCACAGTGTACTTCTGGCAAAGCCTTCGAGCTGGATCCGCAGAGCTCCATCGCGTCCTCAAACCAGGCGGTCGCGTCGTGCTTGGCTTCCTCCCGAAGGCACATATGGACCGCATGAACATGCCGGCCGATATTTTTACACCTCACGAGCCGGATGAGGTCATTGCTGCCTTGCGGAGGCAGGGTTCAGCGACCCTGAAGTGCGGAGACCGAGCACGGAAGCCGCCTGGCTCGTTGTGACAGGCATGCGAAGGTAGGTTTCGGCGCCTGGAAGCGGAAAAGCCCGCCGCCGAAGCCAACTGGCTTTGTTGCAGGGGTTTGCCTAGGTTGCTCTGGGTTCAACACTGGGTGCCAATTGCGCCGTCACTGCGCTGAGACGCCCACGTTTGGCCAGTACTGGCTTGCTGTATTCTTTCTTCACGGCAGTCCCTCTCTAGCGATTTCGGCAAAGCGCCGGTCTAAATGTTGTCACTCATCGGTGCAGGTTGATGGCGTGCACACAGCCGTTACGGCCGAGAGCTTCTCGCGCTTCTTTAATTCAGGCTTCTGATAAGGCTTCTTCATGCAGGGTCCCCACGTTTGTCCCTCAACGCGAAAAATGCAGTGAGGCCGCCACGATTGTCAACCAGAAACACTGAAGTAGCGGCCGACCGACGCCAGGGGACCGGCACGCGCGGTCAGGGCGGCGTGCGCAGCGTGGATGCTGCAATTGCCTGGCCGGTTGCCATTGCCTGCTAACGAGCGCACACTGCTGCGGTCGCCTCGAAAAATCAAAAACAAACAGGCACGAGGCGCTTGGGAGCGATCATCAGGCTTTCGCCCGACCAGGGAGAAGGCCCATGCCCACACCGGCACAGAGCCGGCTCATGTATTTTATGGGCCAACTCGTTCACAACGAGAGCATCGTTTCCAAGCAGGATATTATCGTCGGCTTACTGGATCACGAAGGCAGTCCGACGGCCGACGCCGACGAATTGCTGGCGAACTTGCATCAATCACTGCAACAGGCCCGACAGAGCTTGCACGAGGCGCAAGAGATCTATGGAGTCAGAAATGCGGAGTAGCTAAAAAACAAAACTGGCATACACAGCCGCAGAGTTCGCCGAAAAACACGGTTTGACCATGAAGGCAGCCGAAATCATCTTGTCCGTGAACGGCTCCTCACGTGTCGCTTGCGATGCAGCAGCACGCGCATTCAAAGAAGCGGTTGCGCACCGACAACACAGCAATGACGGGGAATGAGGCCCGCGCCTGCTCCCGAGGCTGCGCGGGCCGACCATGACGAGTGGAGAGGACATCTTGGTCACCGGCAGGAAAGAACGAGCCGGGTGTGACCGAACAGCCTCAGAGAAGGATGTTCCCGACTGACGCAAAAAAGCCCGCCAGCATGAGTCGGCGGGCCCAAGTATGGGTCGCTGTCCAAATGCCGTTCGGTGTCTTCAGATGGATTTTGGTCGAGAAGCCGCCGCGCGTCAGGCGCCACAGCGGCCCGACGATGCTCTTGTGCAGGGCTTCGGCTGCTGCCAGGAAGCGGTCGATCTCAGCCCGGGAAAGCTGGCCGGAAGGTTTGGTTCTGGCCATTGGCGCTTGCGCAGTTACTAATTCAGTGAAACCTTACGTTCTTCTGGGGAGTAGACGTGAGACCGGTCGGTCCAGCTATGGGGCGGCATTGAACATAATGTTTTTTCCGCGATTGCTGATTGGGATGTTTGCTACGTCGACCGTGGTAGCGACCTGGATTTACCTAGCGACAGATTCGTTCTGGAAGTCCCTTGCATGGACTTTGCTGATTTTTATCATCTTTCAGGTTGCATATTTCCTATTTTCATTCGCGCTTTTCGACAAGTTTTGGTTGAAAAGAACCGAAGAAAAACCGAACCCTGCCGAGCCTACCTGTCAAGACGGCGGTGTCTCATCTGAAGGTCGGTCGATGACGCTTTGAGGGAGGCCGCCAGACACGAGAGCATGCGATCATGCTAATCTTTGCGAACCATGCGAAAGAAGGAAAGCCGTGGCAGCGCCAACAATCATCGAAAAGCGCGCTGGCGCTGGATGTCGCCACGGAGATCGTCGACAGGGTGCGGACCGACGACGCCGAAGCCGAGGAGGGCGAGCTAGGTCTAAGGAGGAAACACAGATGGCTGCCTATCTGATAGCGGATGTAGACGTAAAAGACGCTGCCTTGTTCGAGGAATATCGGCGGGACGTTCCCGCTACCGAAGAGCGGTACGGTGGGCGGTACCTGGGCCGCGGTGGTGCCACCAAGGTTCTGGAAGGTGATTGGGATCCACACCGACTGGTCATTGTCGAATTCCCCGACATGGCGTCATTGATGGGCTGGTATAATTCGCCGGAATACGCCCGGCTGATCGAGATCCGCAAACGTTCCGCTAACACCAGGATCATCGCTTTAGAAGGGATTGCAACGCCTGCGGCGTGACCCATAAGCGCGGCCGGCGGACCCGACGACGCGTCCTTGACGACCTGTGCGAAGACAAGGCGAGGATGGAGGGCATCCATACAGCGCCCGCCTTCCGCGACGCAAACGCTGCCTGATCCCTGCCGATGGCTTCTATGAATGGACGATATCGCCAGCCGACGGCAAGAAGACCCTGGCACGCCCTCATCACCATCTGATCCGGTGTGGCGAGCGGCACGATGCTCAAAGAAAAGCCAGAGCCATGAAGTCCCGCGCGCTTCCGTACCACGGCGAACGGCCGTCCAGGACATCTCTGGCAATTCTGCGGTGCAGACGAGCGAGTTCATCACACCAACGGAAGGGACGCGGCATTTGCGAGAAGTCGCCTTCCAGGGAGCGTCGCTCCCATTCCTTCAACTCGTCAGGTGTCTCGTGACCGCCGTGTTATCCCGATCATCCGAAGACGTTCGCTCTGGTGCGGGACGACTTCAAGTTCTTTTTCAAGGGTGTTCGGAGGTTGGCCCACGGCTGAAGGGCTGCACAACCAAGGGGCGACGATCAGCCTCTCCACCTTCAGACACATCGTGATAACCTGTCGGCCATGAAATCGGTGGCTTTAGAGAAACGTGGGCGGGCCCCAAGAGACTAATTTCTGCCAATGGGGAAGGCGATGTCCGCGCTAGCCGGAATGTCCGCTACCGAAGATCCGCCGCCTGAAGGCTGCCAGTCCGCTAACGACCGCCCCAAAGCTGCCGGTCAAGACAAGGTTGGAACCGATCCTTCGCATCCCCCGTTATCGAATGGAAGGGACATTACTTGCCATTAGGAGATGAAGAATGAAACGGCTTCTTTTTGCCACTGCCATGATGGCTCTTTCCAGCGGGCTTGCGTTCGCGGGGACGACAGGGACAACAGGGACGACGTCGAGTGGCTCCTCCACTACCACAACGATGCCGACGACAGATAACAACACGGATTCTACCACAACGAAGTCGACCAATTCGAACTCAGCGAAGGACTGTGCGCCGGGCCAGCAGAGTGGCAGTGCCAAGCAGGCCGCTCCTGGTCAACAGGAGGACACCAGTGCCAAGTCCGCAGCCCCTGGACAGATGAAAACGACTGCCGAAGGTTGCTGATTGTGCCGGGAGAGGTTGGTTTGCACCGGCCGGAATGGATGCCTCCCGCTGCCGACCGGCGGCAACGGTCCGGCCCGCGCGCCCTTCGATCAGCGCGGGCCGTTTTTCTGAAAGTACCTCCCTTAATCTCCAACGAGCCTGCAGCCTTTTCTTGGGCGAGCCGGAATGCATAGTTGGTTGCGGAGGTGATTGTTGAAATAGCGGCCCTTGGCGAAGGCAGATTTGAACGCGACAAACGCCTCAAGCGGCACGTCCAGGAAATCGTGTTGCTTCCCCCTGGCTCAAAACTAGACCGAGAGAACCCTGGTCCCGGACAATAGTCGAACTTGCGCATCGAGGTCGACGGCATGGTGCGTTTCAAGAAACCAGCGTGAGCCGCGGCCAGCCGGGTATGGACCGCCCTACAGGCTGAGCTGTATTCGAAGATGTGGCCGGGCGTAGAATGACGTCGCGTTCCGCCGCTTCGCGCACCGCCCTGATCGACGTTTTCGCGTTGACGGTGTGGGTGGCCGTCACGGCATCGGCTGCGATCTCCTCAACACGGTATTTCGGCACTTTTGTTCCTACGCGTCGGTAGCGACTCCGCTTGTTTAGGGTCGCCCTCAAAGAGGAGAATAAGGTGGCAAGCTCGTCGTCGCCCTGCCGCCGGGGGTGTGACCCGGCGGCTTGGACGTTCGGCTAGGATCGCTCAGCTGTGACCGCCTTACGGCGTTGCCGCGGGAGTCTGCTTGGCAGCCATCTCGTCGATCTTCTCGGCAAGCACGCCGTTGGCCCATTCGGTGACCTTGGCGTCGACCGGCTTGTTGGCCATATCGGCGAGCGCGTCATCCAGCGATGGGACGGCGGCAGCAGCATCGGCCGCCGCTATATTGGCCGCATCGAGCGCTGCCTGCGCTGCATCGATCTGCTCCTGGGTCGGGACTTGGTCAGCCGGAGTATTCGGGTCGTTCAATTTGGCGTTCAAAGCGTCGACTTCGGCTTGGGCGGCATCCACCGCGGCTTGGGCGCTCTTCGCGGCCGCCGACGCTGTCACATAAGCCTGAATGCCGGCGAATTTCTTGCTCTTGGAGTTCATATATGCGTTGATGTTGCGCTGCAGCGAGTTCAGCCGGCCAAGCTTGGCGTGAATGTTCTTGTCCTTAGGCGTCGCGGCGACCTCAATGTCGTCGACGGCGACCTGGTCGTCGGCCGAGGCCTTCTTTCCGGCGTGAGCCGATGCCGACTTGCCGTGCGAAGAGCTGTTGCCGGACTTCCCGCCGCTGTTGCCGGACTTGCCGCTATTGCCGTGACCACCGCCATTGCCTTGACCACCACCATTGCCGTGACCACCACCATTGCCGTGACCACCACCATTGCCGTGACCACCACCGTTTCCACCCGCGCCAGCGAAAGCAGGAGCGGTCACCAGCGCAAGCGCGGCAAGCGCTGCCAAAAGGGTTGTTCGGGATGTCATGGTACCTCCTCAGGCGAATAGTCACCTCGCCGATTCGTTATAGAGCGGCCTATAAGAGTTTCCTAATCCGACTGAAGGAACTTTAGATAAATGCTTGTTGCAATGAGCGACTGACGACTGCGAAGCTCTTTGCAACCATCAGAAATTTAACAAAAAATTCGGAGTCGCAGACCGTATCGGCCTTTGCGCGACTGAAGTCCCATACCGATCGGACCTTGGTCGGGCGATGCACAACCGCGGAATGCTTGCGGCATTTCGGAGTATGGCGTCACCATGTGGCTGTGACTGCGCATTGGCAGACAACTCGCCGGGCGAAGACCCCAACTACCTCGAGCCCGGCGAGCCTTTCACCTGATCAGAGTACGCGATCAGGACGGGGATCAGCCGGCGAAAGATGTGGGTGCAATATGGGTGCCAAACTATTCGTCCCAAATTGGGACCATGCTGCGGCCGGCAAGCTGCGCTTAGGTCTCATAAAAGGCTTAGGCGCTGGCATCGGAAATGGCGATCGCTGGTTAAATCGTTTGTATGATTCGTTGGCATTGGCAGGCGTGCGTATATTGTTTGCCGGCGGGCGCTGAGTCTCACCGGTCGGGCCCAGCGGCCCGCCCGCCGCAAAGTGTCCCCCCGCGACAAAGGCTGCTGGGCCGTCGTAGCGCCGATCTGCTCTGGCATGGCCGCGTGAATGCCCGCTCGACTCCAGCAACAGCTTCATCCTTGGTTGCGACGTTCCCGCGCGCGCCGCCGTCATCGAGCGTATCTTACTCGCCTAACCCGGATCGTGACGCGTCCGCTTTCCGGGACGCACGGATCTATGCTCAATACCTAATGTCAGGCGCGTACCTGAATTGGTCCTCGAGCCGAGATAGCGCGTTAGTCGATACCCGACATTGCGATGTCCAGAAATCGACCGTTTCGCGAACAGCGATGACTACTCGGAGCTGCTATCTCGTCTGCGCCACGAACTGTTCCCTGCCCTCAATGCTTCCAACGTCTCATTTGGGGGCCGATAGCGGACTGACAGCTTCGGGCGTCGAGCCGTTGGGTTAGACCCTGACGCCGGTGCGTGCGCCGACGGAATCTTCCAACAGTCAACAATGCCGAGCTAAGCGTCGAGCAAAACCGTCCCTCGCGGGCGGCTGCAACATGCCAGGACATAGCCGGCCGATTTCTCTTTAGCATTCAGTCCGCCTAAATCGTCCATGGTAACCTCGCCGGATAGTTTGGCTATTCGGCACGTTCCGCGAACGCCCTGCTGGCAGGCGGTTGGGATGTAGATGCCACAGTTCCGCGCCGCGTCCAGCAGGGTCTCTCCGGGCGCGCAGCGATGCTCCACACCCGAGCGGACAAAACGGACCGAAGACGAAATCGCCAAGCCCATTTCCGACCGAGAACCATTGCTGCCTCCGAAACTCTCCTCGTGATACTGCGCCGGCGGGAAGCCTATTGCATCAAGGCAGGCGCGTGCCGTCTTCATGTACCCTTCGGGCCCACAGGCAAAAACGGTGCGCTTGTGAAGATCGGGAACCAGGCTCAGCAGCATCCGACCATCAATTCGGCCGGTTGAACCCGTCCAAGCGGGACCTCCCTGGCCGCAAACCAAAGTCACTTGAACATTGGGAAAGCGAGCGGCAAGGCCCGCGCTGAAGCAGAACATCCGACCAGCGGCAGACCTGAGAACAAATGTTTTCACATCGTGCGTCTCGTCGATCACGCGACGGCAGAGCACTATATCTCGCGTCTTTTGTGCCCATCGCCGCTGACGCATGGTGGGCACGACATCTGAGGCTTGGGTGGAGGCGTATGCATTCATCGTGCGGCTCGGCGTTAGGTCGAGCGAACATGCCAGTTCTTACCCCGCTGAACAGCAATATTATTCCAGCGTTATGATCGGGAATATCGATTAAACCTCCAGCGACATAACGGCGAGATGGAGAGCACGGATGCCTTTGCGAATGATCGGTTCGTGTTTGCGGCGTGCCAGTATCGCCGTATGGACTGGCTGGTGCAAGGTCGGCGCTCCTTCGACCAGGAACGATGGAAGCTCACCGGTAAACCTGCGCGCATCATCGCTGCGCATGTAGCAAGTGCCGCCCGTTCGCCGGAGCATGATCTCCGCCAGAGCTTCCGATCCGGTCGAAAGTCGGCAGATCGCCAATTGAGCCAGCATCTCTGCGTGCGTTTTCTCCAGCACGACGGTGTAGCCTGGGCGGATGTAGGTGTCGGGATCGACGTCCGACAGGTTTCTGGCGGCAGGCCAGCTCCTTTCCAAGAGCCTGAAGGCCCGGCCGAAGGAGGTCCTGCGCCGCGTTCAGATGATTTACCAAATGCCCGACAATGCCCTCAATCCGCGCCAAACGGTCGAAGAAGTCCTAGATCGGCCACTCGAATTCTACCTCGGCCTCAAAGGCGCGCAGAGAGATCGCCGGATAAGCGAACTTATGCACATGGTCGAGATGAACGAGGATTTTCTGGAACGTCTGCCTGGCGAGCTATCAGGTGGCCAGAAACAACGCGTCTGCATTGCACGGGCGCTGTCCGCCGAACCGGAGCTTATCATCTGCGACGAGATCACATCCGCGCTCGACCAAATTGTGCAGGAGGAGATCCTCAAGCTTCTCATGCGCCTACAGCGTGAACTCGGAATCAGGTACATCTTCATTACTCATGACATTGCCACTGTGCGCGCGATAGCCGACGAAATTGTCGTCATGCACCGCGGCAAAGTCGTCGAGCAGGGATTGAAGAGCGAGGTTCTCTCTCCTCCCCATGCCGCGTACACGGAGCGGCTTTTGTCTTCTGTTCCCGAAATGGATCCGGACTGGCTGACAAGGCTGCTGGCCAGTCGGGAAATCTGATAGGGTTGCAAGGTGGACAGGAAGTCAGCCCCGTCCAACCAAGGCACCCGCCACCCATCTGGGGCGGCTCAAGGCTACGACTCAGCCCCCTGTGATGTCTGCTTTTGGAAGCGGCTGCTAAATTCTGAATGACCTAGCTAAGCTGCCGTTGCTCCGCGCACGAAATGAACGGATCGGCTTCAACGGCAGCTCATTGCCGGCGGGCATCCATGTTAACATTGTGGCTAATCAAACGGCGGGCGATGATCGAGTCGCGGAAAGGCCGATGATGGCCGCAAGCGGACTGTCCGCTTCGGAGGTCGCAAAACGAATAGCAGCCAGCCAGCCATTTAGACGATTGAGTTCGACCAAGAAGACGCGCACTCCCCGACAGAGATGCGGCTGGTTGTTGCTTTTTCCGAAAGCCATCCGGCTCAACTCGCACACGCAGCCCGAAGCAGGCATTGGACACGAATGCAGCGATACCCGTGAACTCGCCACGCCTTCTTAGGTGATGCCACCGAGACACACGTATTTGATTTCAGTGAACTCCTCGATGCCGTAGGTCGACCCCTCCCTGCCCAGACCGGAGGCCTTGATGCCGCCGAAGGGCGCCTCTGCTGTGGAGATCAGCCCGGTGTTGACGCCGACCATTCCGTATTCAAGTGCCTCAGCGACGCGAAACACTCGCGACAGATCTTTGGCGTAGAAGTAAGAGGCGAGGCCGAATTCAGTGTCATTGGCTTGCGAGATTACGTCCGGCTCGTCCGCAAAGCGGAAAAGCGGGGCAAGCGGACCGAAGGTTTCCTCCTTGGCGACGGACATTCGCGGGGTGACGTCAGCAAGGACGGTAGGCTCATAGAACGTGCCGCCCAGCCCATGGCGCCGCCCGCCATGGACGATGCGTGCCCCTTTCGCAACGGCGTCCGAGACATGCGCTTCGATCGTGGCAAGTGCGGGTGCATCAATAAGCGGCCCGAGCGCAACCCCTTCCTCGAACCCGTTCCCGATCTTCAGTTTGCCGACAGCGGCGGCAAGTTTGTTGGCGAAAGCATCATAGACAGCATCCTGCACGTAGAAGCGATTGGCGCAGATGCAGGTCTGACCGTTATTGCGGAATTTCGCTATCAACGCTCCTTCGACCGCCGCATCGAGATCGGCGTCGTCGAACACGATGAATGGGGCGTTCCCGCCGAGTTCCAGCCCGAGTTTCTTGATGGTCGGAGCACATTGGCGATACAGCTCAGCGCCGATCTCGGTAGAACCGGTGAAGGTGAGTTTCCGCACCATAGGGTTGTTGGTCATCTCCCCGCCAATTTCGCGAGCCGAACCGGTAATGACGCTAAGCAGCCCGGCTGGAAGGCCGGCCCGCTCCGCAAGGACGCCAAGAGCGATTGCGGAGAACGGGGTTTGCGCGGCAGGTTTAAGTACCATGGCGCAGCCGGCGGCCAGCGCTGGGCCGGCTTTTCGTGTGACCATGGCGTTGGGAAAATTCCAAGGTGTAATCGCCGCCACCACGCCGATCGGCTGCTTCATCACCAGGATACGCTTGTCTCGCTGATGCCCGGGAACAATATCGCCGTAGATCCTGCGTGCTTCTTCCGCGAACCATTCCACAAAACTGGCGCCGTACGCGATCTCCCCCTTCGCCTCATCCAGCGGCTTGCCTTGCTCATGTGTGAGGATACGTCCAAGATCTCCCTGGTTCTCCATCATCAGTTCGAACCAACGACGCAGGACACCGGCTCGCTCCTTCGCGGTGCGCACCGCCCATTCCTTCTGAGCCCTCTCGGCCGCCACAATGGCGGCTTTCGTCTCCGCGGCCCCAAGCTTGGGAACGATGCCAATCACCTCGCCTGAAGCAGGGTCATTGACCTCAATGGCATTTGCGGCATCGGCTTCAACCCACGATCCTCCGATCAGGGCTGCTTGCCTGAATAGCGTCTTGTCCTTGAGTTGCATGGATCGTGTCCTCCTGTTCCCAACGTCGTCTGCAGCGTATCTGCTGGAGACGTTTCGATGTGTCAGTCCTCCAGCCTTGCAGACGTTCGGTTAGCCGGCGCCCGCCTGTTGAACGTCATTGGAGCCCCACGGTCTTTCAGATTGATGGTCGCGCACGAACAGCCGAAAAGCGGCCAAATGCCCGGCTATTGCTTCAGCGGTGTTTTCGTCGCGAAGGGTTCCGTCGGCGGCGAACCTGGAGGCGGCGTGGCTGACGAAAAATTCAGGTTTGTTCAGCAAGCGCGCATCGAAGAAGACCATGATCTGACGGAGGTGGTACTGCATGCGCGCGCCGCCGAGCATCCCCGTTGAAGCCGATTGGAGGGCAACGGGCTTCCTGGCGAAAGGGTTGTTAGTATCTCGGGAAAGCCAGTCGAGCGCATTCTTGAGCGTGCCCGGGACGGAGTGGTTGTATTCGGGCGACACCACGATGACGCCATCAGCGGCTGCGATGGCGTCAGCCCATCTCGTGACGATCTCAGGGGTTTGCGCGATATCGGCGCAGTAGGGCGGAAAGTGTTCCAGGCCATCGAGCAGCGTGAGCCGCACGTCGCCTGGCGCCAGTGCAGCGAGGTTCCTCGCAAGCATCATATTGAACGAGGCCTTACGCAGGCTCCCGCAGATGACTACGATATTCATTGCTCACCTGTTGCAAACGTGGGGCCGGGGCGAAGGTCCGCCACCGGCCCGTTGACCCGATACCCTGACGGCCTCTAGTGCGGCAGCGCCTTGTCGGGATGCAGTCCGGGGTGCCCTGGCGAGGGTTCGCCTTTTGGCTCGCCGAGGTAGAGTGCTATCTGGGACCGGAAGCTTTCGACGGCGGCACGGTCGGCAAGAAATTTTCCGAAAGCCGTCGGATCGCCGTTCTTGTACTCCCAGATCCGCTTGTAGCCGTCCGGCGGCGCAACATCGGTGCGCACCGACCACATGTACCAGACGTTCTTCTGCGTCTCCTTGTCGAGCAACCAGCTCAGATAGAGCCTGGCGGCCTCGGGATGTTTTGCCCCCTTGAGGATGGCGGCCTGCTGCGGCCAGGCGACGAAAGGATCCTCCTTTGGCAGGACGAAGCGGGAGACCGTGCCGGGGAACGGCACCAGCCCGCCATCGGTCGAGAAGGTGACGGTGGCCTGGCCGCCTTCCACCATGTCCGTCGGCGCTTGCGTGCCGCGCACATAGATCGGCTCCTGCTTGGCGAGTTGCGCCACGTAGTCCCAGCCGTATTTGTCGACGACCTGCTTGAACCAGAACAGCACGGCATCGTCGTCGGTCGGATAGGTCAACACGATCTTGCCCTTGAATTCAGGGCGCAGATAGTCTTTCGCCTCTCGCGGCCATGTCGCCTGATCCGGGAGCAGCTTCGAGTTGACGAGGTTGGAGAACGCGTCGACGAAGACGCCTGTATAGGCGCCGTCTGCATTCTTGAAGGCGCGGAAGACCTTGTCCCAGCCTATCGGCTTGTAGGGCTGGAGAACGCCCTCCTTCTTCCAACGCGGAAAGTTCTGCAGCGTCTGGATCTGAACGATGTCGGGGACCAGTGTCTTGGTGGCGATCTGGTTGTCGATGCGGGCTTCGTGAAACTTGGAATAGTCCACGATGACGTCGAGCGTCACACCCGGGAACTTCTGCTCAAACGCCTTTTTGGTGCCGTCCTGCTGGCCGGGCGTGTCGCCTCCGGCATAGACGATGACGCGTCCGCCCTCGGCAAGCGCTGCCTTGTAGAGCTGATCCAGGCTGCGGCTCTCGGGATAGACGCCGGCGGCCAGTGCGTTGCCGGCAGTTGCCAGCAGACTCGCGCTCGCCGCCAGGCCCAGGGCCGTTCTTCGGTTCATGTTCATGCAATCTTCCTTCCAGGTTTAACTCAGGTTCAATGCTTGGCCGACCGGTGTTGAACGAAGTTCAGCAGCAGAAGCAGGCCCGCCGATATGGCGATCAATATGGTGGCGACCGCCAGCACGGTCGGATCGAGGTTTTCGCGCGTGCCGCTCAGCAGCTCTCGCGGCAGGGTCTTCTGGCCAGGCCCGGTGATCATGAGGGCAATCACCACCTCGTCGAAGGAGGCGGCAAAGGCAAAGATGGTACCCGAGACGATGCCGGGCAGGATGAGCGGAATGGTGATCCGGCGGAAGGTCGTTATGGGCGGCGCCCCAAGGCTTTGCGCGGCCCGCAGCAAGCCTTTGTCCAACTGGCTCACCGCAGCGTTGACGGTAACCAGCACAAGCGGGACAGCGATGACGGAATGGGCCAGCACCAGGCCGGTCAGGCTGTTGGCAAGTCCGAGCGGCGCGAAGAAGAAATAGACCCCCACGGCGGTGATGATGACCGGCACGATCATAGGCGAGATCAACAGCGCCATCAGCAGGGATTTGCCAGGCAGGTTGATCCGGTCGAGACCAAGCGCGGCAAGGGTGCCGAGCGGCGTTGCGATGGCGACCGTCGACACTGCCACGATCAGGGAATTACCCACCGCATGGACCCAGCGTGGCGTCGAGATGACGGCTGCGTACCATTTCAGCGACAGGCCCTGGAGCGGATAGGCCAGAATCGAGCCGCCATTGAAGGAGAGCGGCACGATGGCGAAAATCGGCAAAAGCAGGAATCCCAGCACCAGCACGCCGGCGAGCCGGGCACCCCACAGCCAGATGCGCGTACTGTCGAGCATGTCAGATCCCCACCCGCTGCACGCCGACAAGCCGCACGTAGAACGAATACAGGACCACCGTCGCGAACAGCAGAATGCTGGCGAGTGCGGCCGCCAGCCCCCAGTTGAGCGCCTGCAGCGTGTTGTAGGCGATGTAGAAGGGCAGCATCTGGTCGCCCTGACCGCCAAGCAGCAGCGGCGTGACGTAGTATCCCAGCGCCAGGATGAAGACGAGCAGCCCGCCGGCTGATATGCCCGGGAGGATCTGCGGCAGGTAGATCCGGAAGAACGAGTTGAGCGGACCGGCGCCTAGAGATCGCGCCGCCTGCATCTGCGAGCGCGGCAGCGCCTTCATCGAGGCGTAGAGCGGCAGCACCGCGTATGGCAGCAGGATATGGGTCAGCGCGATCAGCACGCCGACGCGGTTGTAGACGAGCTCGAGCGGGGCATCGATGATCCCGAGCCCCATCAGCACCTGGTTGAAGATGCCGTTCTTCTGCAGGATGACCAGCCAGGACGTCGAGCGCACCAGAACCGACGTCCACAATGGCAACAGCAGCGCCAGCATCAGGAAATTGGCCGTCACCTGACCGACACTGGCCAAGAGGTAGGCGGCAGGCAGCGCGAGGACGATGCAGATCGCCGTTGCCGACAGGGCGATCCCGAAGGTCCGCGCCAGCACATTGACATAGATTGCGCTGTCCGGCCCGCCCTGCAGGCCCAGGGCAGATTTGAGGTAGAGACCGGTGAGCGGCCCCTTGGCCCGCGCAAGCGCATGCCAGATATCTGGCTTGCCCCATGCGGCATCGGCTGTAGTCAATGCGGATTTCCAATCGGAAACGGCAGCGCTGTCGCGCGGCAGGGCACGCGCGGTCGATTGGACGATCGTTCGCCACTCGCCTGACTCGTAGCCGAGACGGCGAGCGGCGGTTCCGGCGACCTTTGCGGTGCGCGCATCGACCAGATCCCTGCCCGCCGCCTCGAACACGGCCGCCTGCGGAAGGTCGGCGCCGTCCCAATCTGCCAATACCGCGACCGTTCTGGGCATCACCGCGGCAAGTTCGCGGTCGTCAACCGACAGAAACAGCATACCGGCGAGCGGGATGAAGAACGCGGCAAGGAGAAACAGCGCCAGCGGGGCAACCAGGGCAATGCCCACGGCATTCGCACCGAGCGCCCGTCGCCGCCTGGTTTTCTCGATGGCCATGATCTTTACCTCCGCGGGGCATGGCGGCGGACAGGGAGTCCGCCGCCATGCTTGCCGTTACTTCGCCGCCCAGGCGGTGAACCGTTCATTCAGGGCGTCGATGTTCTGCACCCAGAAATTGGGGTCGACGGTGAGGCCGGCGGCAATGTGCTCCGGCGATGTCGGCAGCGTCGTCGCCACATCGGCCGGCAGGGCGGCCTGCGCCGCGACGGAGCCGACGCCGTAGCCTAGCTTGGCTGGCCATTCGACCTGGCGGTCGGTGCGGCCGAGATACTCCAGCAGCTTGACGGCGTTGTCCTTGTTGGGCGAGCCCTTGAGGATGACCCAGGAATCCATGTTGAGGACGTTGCCGCTCCACATGATCTTGAAGTCGCGCTTGTTCTCGGCGTTGGCGCCCCGGATGCGGCCATTGTACGAGGTGGTCATCGCCACCTCGCCCGAGCCCAGCAACTGCATCGGCTGGTTGCCCGACGACCACCAGACGATATTGGGCTTGAGTTCGTCGAGCTTCTTGAAAGCCTTGTCCACGCCTTCCTTGGTGCGCAGCGTCTTGTAAACATCGGTCGGTGCGACGCCATCGGCCATCAGCGCGGCCTCGAGGGTGAACTTCGGTCCGTTGCGGAAGGCGCGCTTGCCTGGATACTTCTTGGTGTCCCATACGTCAGCCCATGTTTTCGGGCCATCCTTGAACACCGCGCTATCATAGGCGAGCACGATACTGAAGACGTTGGCGGGAACGCCGCATTCGGTGACGCTTCCGGCGATGTAGCGATCGACGCCGCCAACCGTGGCCGGATCGATGGTCTCGAAGAGACCTTCCTCACAGCCGAGTGCTTCCTCCTCGGCTTCCACCTCAACCACGTCCCAGTTGTTGGCTTCGCCGGCGCCGACCTTGGTGCGCAGAACGCCGATGCCGCCATCCCAGCTGTCTTCCGCGAGCGGAATGCTGGTCTCCTTGCGGAAGGGATCGAAATACACCTCGCGTTGCGCATCCTGGAAGATGCCGCCCGCCGACACGACGGTAAGATCGCGTGCTACGGCGATGCCGGGCAGCGCAATGAATGATGCCAGAAGTGCCGCATGAAGGATTTTGGTTCTTGTTTTCATGATCAGTCCCCTTTCTTGGTTGGTGGTTTTCAAACGCATCGCGAGCGTCATTCGCCGCCTGTAACGGGCAGTGCCCTGCAAAGCGTCTCCGGTATGACGACCCGGATTTCGTCGCCGATGCCGATTTGGCCGGCTTCGGCCCCTGTTGGAAGTTTCAGCGCCATGCGCCCTATGCCGTCGCATTCGACGGCGACGCGGCGTGCGTCGCCGAGGTAGGAGATCTCGGCAACCGTCGCGGCGAATGCGCCTTCGCCGCCGCCGACCTTCACATGCTCGGGCCGGATGCCGACCTTGACGCGATCGCCGATGGCCGACTGTCCCGCGACTTTCATGGTGAGGACGGTCCCTCGATCCAGCCGAATCGCGGCCTGGCCGGCGGCAAGCGCCTCGATCCGCCCGTCGAGCAGGTTGTTCTCGCCAATGAAGGAAGCGACGAAGGGCGTGCACGGCCGTTCGTACAGCAGCTCCGGAGCGTCGATCTGTTCGAGCCGGCCCTTGTTGAAGACCGCGACCCGGTCCGAAAGGTTGAGGGCCTCGGATTGATCGTGGGTGACGAACACCATGGTGATGCCGAGTTGCCGGTGCAGGTGCTTCAGCTCCGCCTGCATATGCTCGCGAAGGTTCTTGTCCAGGGCGCCGAGCGGCTCGTCCAGCAGGATAAGCCGGGGCTTGAAAATGATGGCGCGGGCGAGCGCGACGCGCTGCTGCTGTCCGCCCGACAATTGCGACGGCTTGCGCCCGCCCATGCCGTCGAGATGGACAAGGCTCAGCGCCTTCTCGACCCGCTCGCCGATTTCCGCCTTCGGCACGCGGCGCACGGAGAGCGGAAACGCCAGGTTCTCGGCCACTGTGAGATGCGGGAACAGCGCGTAGTTCTGGAACACCACGCCAATGTCGCGCTTGTGCGCCGGCAAGCCTTCGATGCGCGTGCCGTCCATCGCGATCGTGCCTG
The DNA here is from genome assembly GCF_000502215.1 of Mesorhizobium sp. L103C105A0. Classification (NCBI taxonomy): domain Bacteria; kingdom Pseudomonadati; phylum Pseudomonadota; class Alphaproteobacteria; order Hyphomicrobiales; family Phyllobacteriaceae; genus Mesorhizobium; species Mesorhizobium sp. L103C105A0. The sequence goes on from NZ_AYXF01000001.1 coordinate 156,683, forward strand.
ATGTCGGGGTGTCGAAGCCCGCCAACAGCATCAGCGAGGTCGTCTTACCCGAACCCGATGGTCCAAGCAGGGTCAAAAACTCGCCGCGCTGGATCTCCAGGTCGATGTCATGCAGAGCCCGGAATGCGCCGTAGTGTTTCGAGACGCCGCTGAAGCGCACGATCGGCGGCGGCGACGGCCCTGTTGTTGTCGTGTCGGACTGAGTCATCTCCGGCGATTCTTTCCAAGGTTCATAACGCGAAAACGGCCTTGCCGTTTCTCGTCGCTCGCTCCGCCTCTCCTGCAGCGCGCCTCAAGGCCGGCGTGCTAGGCAGGAGACCCTGCAGCACCGGGCGGGATGGCCGCGATGATGCTCATCGTCGCGCCCACGGTGCTGTTCCCGGTCCGCCATGTATGAGAATCGGCGCCGAAGACCTTGCCGATGGACCGCATCGTGCTGAGGTCCTCGATAGTGACGGCAAGGCAGGGCAGGAATTTCTCGCGCCAGCAGATCAGATAGACATCGTCGGCCAGCTCGAAGTAATCGGCCTCGTCGAATTCGCCGATACCGGCATCCGGACCATGCCAGCAGTACCAGAAATAGTATTTTGGGTTCACGTAGTAGTGGTCGTAGACGTGCGTATCACTGTACTCGTACCGAAAGAACTTTCCGAACAGCTTCTCGGTGCGCGGGAAATCCGGAAGGGACCGCCCTATTCCGCCTGAACGATAGGTCAGCGTCGGCACGCTCTGCGCGCCGGTCTTCTCGACGCGGGTGAGAAGATTCATGTCTTCGGCCGTGCGATCGGATACCGAGCCTTCGATCAGGAGGGCGGCATTGCGCGCCAGGTCCAGCCAGAGGCTGATCGATCTCATCTCGTCGTTGGCATCGATGAAGTCGACGAAATACATGCCATCGCGGACACGGAAGGCCTGATAGGGCTGCCGCTCATGCCCGCCAGCGCCCGCGGCGCTCCAGGACAGGAATTCCGCCGTGCTGAAAGCAAGGTCGAGCCTACCGCCATCATTGAGGGAAATCCCAAAGGATTTGCCGGCGAGATCGGATGTCGGGTCCGGCCTGCCGCCGGAATGGTTCTGCAGGATGTCTCCGATCTGCGGCCAATGGGCGGCGGCGGATGAAACGGCACTGGTGACCATCGGTCTTCCCCATTCTCAATGCACGGCGCCGCCTCTCGGCCGGCTCGCGCTGTCCTTTTTTCAGGCTTTAATTGCGGCCCTGGCGGCTGCGGCCATACGCTCGCGATCGCGCTCGAAAGCCTCGAAATCGAAGCTCTCCAGTTCGATCTCCTCGATAGGCGGATACGGACGAGGAATCCCGTCCCAGCCGATCTGGTCGATGCTCCAGTAGAACTCTAGCAGGTTGCCATCGGGATCGCGTCCGTAGAAGCGCGGCTGATTGCCGGGGCCACCCTTGCGCGCATTGACGATGGCGATCCCGCGTTCCTCGAAACGGCGGTACAGCGCCAGCAGATCGTCCGAGCTATTCATCTCAAAGGCAATGTGGTGCAGGCCGAAAGCATGCTGGGCGGGTGGCTCGACTGCATTCCTGAGCGTGAAGATCGAAAGGCAGTGATGCGTGGAGTCGTTTCTGACGAAAGATCCCGACAGCACCGCCACGCCGTGCCCGACCTCATCCATTCCGTAGTTGAACTGCTCGGTCAGCTGCATTCCCAGAACCTCCGTATAGAAGCTCACCGACCGCTCCATATCCCGGACAGCGATCCCCACATGTCCGAGCCGACCAACGCGCAAAGTCATTGTGCTTCCTCTCCTATATGTGTTCCGATAATCGGACGACTTGTGTTCGTTATTCGAAAACTAGATTAGCTTCAGCCTGACGTCAAGGGGGCTTGCTCGCCGAACGACCGGAGAGGCGGAAAACCCCTGAAAGCCGAGGAAAACAAGGCCTCAGAGGTCTGTCGGCCTGCTGTCAGCAGGGGTGAGGCATGTTCACGGCCAAGCTTGCGCCGCACCTTGACCGCTTCCACAAAGCTCCCTATGGTACCGAATATCGAACCATAAATGTCCGATATTCGGAATACTTTCGTCATTCCGGCAAACCACAGGGAGCGCAATGACAAAGCTCGTCACATACACATCAGGCGACCGGCCACACCTCGGCGCGGTCTATGGCGACCTGATCATCGATCTCGCCCAGGCAAATAGCGCCTTTCCCCGGGACGTGCCTTCGGGTGAGCGCTGGGCGCTGGACAGCATCGGCTTTCTGGAGGCCGGCGACGCGGCGTTGACGGCCCTGGGCCGTCTCGTCGAGACCGTGTCGGGATTGGCCGAAACGGATGCGCGCCGAAACGCGATCCTGGTTCAGGCGGCTTCCGTCAGCCTGCTGCCGCCGATCCCCTTCCCGCCCAAGATCATCTGCGTCGGCCGCAACTACGGCAAGCATGCCGAGGAGGCCGGGCGCCCCATCTCCGAAATCCCGATCATCTTCGCCCGTTTCGCCAAGACACTCGTTGCCCCCGGCGGCAAGGTGGTGGTGCCGCGTGTCTCCCATCAACTCGATTGGGAGGGCGAGCTCGCCGTCATCATCGGCAAGAGCGGCCGCTATATTTCGCGACAGGACGCGCTCGACCACGTCGCCGGCTATTCGATCTTCAACGATGTGACCGTGCGCGACTACCAGTTCCGCATCTCGCAATACACGGCGGGCAAGAACTTCGCCCATAGCGGACCGTTTGGTCCCTATCTCGCCTTGCGCGACGAGATCACCGACCCGCATGCGCTGCAGATCACCACGACGCTCAACGGTGAGGTGGTGCAGTCGGGCAATACCAGTGAAATGCTGTTCGATATCCCTGCGATCATCGAACACCTTTCCGAATTCATCGACCTGGAGCCCGGCGACGTCATCCCAATGGGAACGCCGGCCGGCGTGGGGTTCACCCGCAAGCCGCCGCGTTTTCTCACCCATGGAGATGTCATCTCCGTCGAGATCGAGGGCCTCGGCACGCTCAGCAACCCGGTCGTCGATGAAAGGACGCCGGCATGAGCAAATCGGCGCTGTTCGACAAGGGGCTGAAGATCCGCAGGGAAGTTGTCGGCGCGGACTATGTGCAGCGCGCCTTCGACAAAGCGGGCGAATTCGGCCGCGAGTTCCAGGAACTGGTCACCGAATATTGCTGGGGCGCATCCTGGGGGCGAGAGGCGCTCAGCCGGCGCGACCGCAGCCTGCTCAACATAGTTATGCTCGGCACGCTCGGCCGCAACGCCGAGCTTGCGCTGCACCTGCGTGGCGCTCTGCGTAACGGCGTCACCCCAGACGAGATCCGCGACGCCCTGTTCCAGCTCGCGATCTACGCCGGCGTTCCTGCCGGCGTGGAATCCTTCCGCATCGCGCAGGAGGTCCTGGAGAGCCCTGAAACCCAACCCGACGCACCTTCGAAAGGTCAAAAGCCATGAGCCAGATCGCCGAGAACTACAAACGCCTCGACACCGTCACACCGGATAAGCTGTTTCCGGGCCATGATGCACTGCGGCTCGACGCGTCGCAGTCGCTCGTCGGAACGACGCAGGTTCTGCATTTCGCCGACCGGCCGCCGCTCTCGATGAGCTTCAACGAGAAGACCGTGCGCTGGACGTCAGAGCCGGCCGCCAACGTCGCCTATCCGGTCGGCGAGGCGAGCTACGAAGCGATCGAAGTGCGGCAAGGGTTGCTGGCTGCGACGATCAATCATCCGCAGAGCAACTCCAACGACATGGTGGTTTTCGATCTTGCCGGCAAACGCGCGGTGATCGTTCACTCGGTGATGATGGCAGGCACCTCAACGGTGGCCGAACGCAGCCTCATCATCGAGGCCGGCATCGACGGTGAGATCGGCGAGCGCTTCGAGCCGACCAAGGAGTTGGTCGGCAAGCGCATCCACTGGACCTACGGCCCGACCCATTTCTTCGAGCATATCTATATCGAACCGGAACTCTATGTCTGGCACGGCATCATCGGGCCGGAGGCCGGAATGGGCGCGGTGGAACCGACTTCCGTGCGCAAGATCGCCGAAAAACTCTATCTGTTCACTTGGTCCGACCGCGCCACGCCTTTCAACGGCGCCCTGGTGATCGACCTCAACGCGGCACCGAAATCGGCCGGCCGGCTGGTCGGCTGGGATGCTGACACACGTCTCATCAGCCAGGTCATCGTCGGCGCCACCGGCGTCTTGGTCAACGAGACCATGTATTGACGTCGCCGTTGCCGGGAGGAAGCGCATGAGCGGACTAAGTGAAACGGCGAGGCGGTTGCCGCGTACCGAACTCCATATCGGTGGACGGTGGCGGGCGGCGGCGGATGGCGCGGTTCACCCCATCATCAATCCCGGCAACGGCCAGCCGCTCGGAGCCCTGAGCATGGCCACGTCGGTTGACGTATCCGCCGCCGTGGTCGCGGCGCGCACGCAGTTCGAGACAGGCGCGTGGTCTCGGCTGTCGGGAGCCGATCGCGGCAGATTGCTGTGGCGGCTGGCCGACCTTGTCGAGGCCAACCGCGAGAACCTCGCTTATTTGGAAGCCATCGACATCGGGCGTCCCTATTTCGAGCCGTTCATGTTTGAGATCCCACTCGCCGCCGACACCTTCCGTCATTTCGCCGGCTGGGCCGACAAGATCGGCGGCAGCACCTTCGACCTGCCTGACTTCGATGGCCGGCAACGCCATTCCTACACGCTGCGCCAGCCGATCGGTGTGGTCGGCGCGATCACGCCCTGGAATGCGCCGACGATGATCGCGTCGTGGAAGCTGGGGCCGGCGCTCGCCGCCGGCAACACCGTGGTCATCAAGCCGGCCGAGGATGCTTCGCTGAGCACCATCCGGCTGGTCGAATTGATCGAAGAGGCGGGCTTCCCGGCTGGTGTCGTCAATCTGGTGACCGGCAGCGGTGCGGTCGCCGGCGACGCGCTGGTGCGGCATCCCGGCATAGACAAGATCTCCTTCACAGGCAGCCCCGGCGTCGGCCGGCGGATCGCCGCAATCGCCTCGGAAGCCCTGAAAAAAGTCACGCTCGAACTCGGCGGCAAGTCGCCCCAGATCGTGTGCCGTGACGCCGATCTCGATCGTGTCATCCCAGGCGCGTCGATCTCGATGTTCGCCAATCAGGGGCAGACCTGCGCATCTGGGAGCCGTGTGCTTGTCCACGAGGCGATCGCCGACGAAGTGACCGAGCGACTGGTCGCGGCGGCGCAGAGCGTCGTCGTCGGCGATCCTTTCGCGCCGGACACGCAGATGGGATCACTTGTCAGCGAAAGGCAACTCGAACGGGTCGATGGGTATGTGAGGAAGGGCAAGGCCGAAGGCGCCCGCCTGCTGACCGGCGGCAGCCGCATTGACCGTCCCGGCTCTTTCTACGCGCCCACTCTGTTTGCCGGCGACAACGACCTGACCATCGCGCGCGAGGAGATATTCGGGCCGGTTGGGACCATCATCCGCTTCCGCGACAATGAAGAGGCCCTGCAGCTCGCCAATCAGACGGATTACGGCCTGACCTCGGTCGTCTGGACGCGAGACCTTGCTACCGCCAACCGGTTTGCGCGGCAGCTCAAAACGGGCTCGGTCTGGGTCAACGCCTGGGGTCCGCCGCACCCGGCCCTGCCTTGGCTTGGCGTTAAGACCAGCGGGCTTGGGTCGGAGCTCGGTTGGTCCGGCGTTCTCGCCAATACGGTCGAGAAAACGGTGTCGGTCATTTCATGAGGCGGCGCGCCACCGCCGCGAGTGAGCGCGACGAGTGGCATATTGAAGGCTTTCGAGGTTCAGACTAGTCTCGATTATCGGACGATCGTAGTCCGATAATCCATGAGTCTGTTGCAAGCGATCGCGGCTCAGCGCCGTGGCGCGACGATGGACGTGACGGACACATGATTTGCCCCGGACGATTGGAGTACCCCCCTTGGCTGAGATATCGCTGACCGGCGACCAGATGCTCACAGTCCTCGAAGCCGTCGCGAAGAAGGGTCCCGTCAGCGCGGCAGACGTCGCGCGTGGCTGCGACATCAACCGGACCGTGGCCTATCGGCTACTCGTCACGCTTGAGCAGCGGGCTTACGTCCGCCGCGGCCATGACGGCTACATGCTGGGCAGCGCGGTCAACGAGTTGGTCCGCCAGCTCGACCGCGACATTTCAGCCATAGCCCGGCCCCTGATGGGCACATTGGCAAATGCCGTTGGCGAAACTGTGGTGCTGCATTTCCTCAACAAGGACGAGGCAGTGGTGACCGAGCAAGCGCTGGGCAACAGGCATCTCGTTCGTGTGCAGCACGTTCCGGGATCGCGCCATCCGCTCCACCTTGGCGCCAGCGGTTGGGCGATGCTCGCCTTCCAGGACCAGAAAACGATTGCCCGCATCGTCAAGAAAGCCGCCGATCCCGTTGTCGCCCTGGAACGTATCGAGCAGACCCGGCGCGACGGCTACGCGATTTCGCATGACGAACTCCAGATGGGGGTGCATGGCGTCGCGGCCCCGCTGATCGAGCCGGACGGCCGCTGCAACGCCAGCCTAGGCATATTGGTGCCGAGCACCAGGGCCGACACGCTACCGGCCCTGACGCCAAAGCTTCTTGAACTAGCCGCCAATGTTACCAGCCACTTGTAGGTCCCGCAGCTACACCGTTGAACCGCGTTCAACTACTCGAACACGACCGTTCGGGCAGGCATCCTTTGACCGCTTACGGGAATTCGCAAGCACCGGTGGGAATGGCCGGCATTGGGCGCAAACCTGCCGTTCGCGTCGTGAAAGACGTACTTGCACCGGCGCTCACGAGCTGCCTAATCGATAGACCGGAATGCCGAGCTTGCGGGCCTTGTCCGCAAGGTTCTCCTGAATGCCGGTTCCTGGGAAGATGATGACGCCGATCGGCATGACCGCCAACATCTGGTCGTTGCGCCTAAAGGGAGCGGCCTTGGCATGTTTGCTCCAGTCGGGCTTGAAGGCGACCTGCGGCACCTTGCGATGATCGGCCCAGCGGGCGGCGATCTTTTCAGCGCCTTTCGGTGATCCGCCGTGCATCAACACCATGTCGGGGTGCTTGGCACGGATTTGGTCGAGCTTTGCCCAGATTAGCTCGTGATCGGCGGTATCGCCGCCGGAGAAGGCGATCTTGGAGCCAGCGGGCAACATGACGTCGGCTTCCGCGCGCCGCCTGGCCGCGAGGAAGTCGCGGCTATCGATCATTGCGGCGGTGAGATGGTGGTGGTTGATCATCGATCCCGTGCGCGGTCGCCAGGCCGAGCCGGTGTACTGATCGTAGTGGTCGGCGGCCTGGTCACGCATCAACTCGAAGGCATCGCGCCGTTCGATCATGGTCTGGCCCTGGGCGGTGAGTGTCTCGAGTTCAACCGCCTTGATCTCGCTGCCATCCTGTTCGCGCTGCAGGCGGCGCTGGGCCTGCTCATTGTCGTCCAGTTGCCGCTCGATCCGTTGTGCAGCTCGGTGGAAGACATTGGTGAGGGACCAGAGCAGGTCATCAAGGTCGGGTTCGAGGCGCGTGTCGGCCAGGGTGCCGATGAGGGCGTCAAAGATGTCGGCCACGGCTCCGGCCACGTGGTCGCCACCGGGGAGCGGTCGCGGATCGGGCTCGTCCGCAAATGGGCGCCAGCCATAGAGCTGGAGTTCGGTCAGGATGTGATCGGTCGGAGAAGCGGCGTGGTGCGGTTCAATGTCGTCGTGCTCGCTCATGGGGATGCTCCCGTCGGTTTGACCGCGGCTCTCGCGGCCTTCATGGCGACGAGAGCCCACGGGCGGGTTGGCCCGACACCCGAAGCGAAGCGGAGGGCCGGAGCGCAGCGGAGGATGGCGGCGGCCGGCTATTTTGCCTCGCGATGGAAAGGCGTCGCGACCAATCGCTGCTATGTGCGAGTAGTCGCGCGCCGCCGGAAAATAGTCGGCCGCCGCCATTGCCTGGCCGGCCAGTTCGTGGGCCCGATCGCCATCTCGAAGGCCGGGTCGCGGTTCTCTGCCGGCGGCCCTGCATCCATGCGACGCTGCCGGCACCGTGCGCCGCCGCACGCTTCCCCTCACGGCTCATGCCGCCTGTGTCAGATAGCGGATACGATCTTTGCGTATGAGCTGGTCCGCAATCGAGGCCCGGAAGGCGGCAAGTCCGAAATGGCGGAGATCTTCGTTGAAGTCCTCCGTCTCCGGCGACAGCACGATTGCCTCGATTCCGGCGTCCGTCGCGCGCTCGAGCAGGCTGTCTCGGGCACCGTCACCGGCCGGATCGTTGTCGCGGATGACATAGAGCCGCTGCAGGTTCGCCGGGAACAGGATGGCGGCAAGATGGGCTGCCGAGAGTGCTGCCGCCATCGCCATGTCGGGCAAGGCGCATCTGAGCGATAGCGTCGTCTCGATGCCTTCGCCTGCCGCCATAACGCTGCCAGGTACGCCGAAGCGGACGGCGTGACCCAGAAGGTCACCCATTGCCCGACGCGGTGTGTCGACGAGTGCCTTGCCCGTGCCGTCCGGTGTGAGCCAGGTGCGATGCGCGCCGGTCAGATGCCCATCCAGATCGGTAACGGCGGCAATCATCGCCGGCCAGGTCTCGGTCGGTCCATGATCGTCGGGCCGGTAGTAGCAGCGCGGATGGAACCGCAGCGATCCGGTGCCATACAGAGTCGTAATGGCACGTCCACGCAAGTACGTTTCCACGAGGGTGCCGATAATCGGCTTCGCCATGGCGACCAGTCGGCGAGCCGCTTCCGGAGATCCAATGGGGACCCGCGGGATCGACGCGGCCGGTCGGGGTGGCATGGCATCTGGCATAGCGAGAAACACGCGCGCCTCGTCAGCGACGTCACGGAAGTTGACCAGTCCGAGGGATTCGCGGATGACATCGAGCAGGTCGCCATGCTCGCCGGTAGCGGCGTCGGTCCATTTGCCTGGCGGTCCCTTCGGGGATGGCTGCAGGCGCACGAACATCGAGCGGCCCGGCGCATTGCGGACGTCGCCGACGGTCCAATAGTTGCCCTGGCGACGGCCATTGGAGAGGTAGTGGCGGCACACCGCTTCGGCATATTCGCCGAGGCGGTTTGCGAGGTTGGATGCAGCGTGACGCGGAATCATGCAGCCTCCCGCTCGATGACCCGCTCGATTGGGAAGCGGTCGAGCACGCGCTCCAGCACGGCGAGCCCGTTGACGTCTATCGGCACGAACATCCTGAGCTTCCACGAAATGATCTCGTGGAAGAGACCGTAGGCTGTGAGGCGTTCGCGCATCATGTCGGTGAAGCCGGACAATTCGATGCGCCATGCGCCCATGACGCGGCTGCGGCGAAGCTGGAGATCCTCGGCAAGATCGAGGATGGTCGAGCCGTCCATCAGAGCCGCAAACGCCTGCGCGGGCGATAGCGATGCCACGCCCGTCGGCATGGCGTTGGCGGCCCAAGCCGGGGAGACGCGGCGGCCGATGATGCGCTCGCCCTCGTCGGTCTGGAGCCGATAGACTCGAGTCGACTCGGTTGGCAGACGCTTCCATATCGGCAACAACAGGCCCGTCACCATGTGCAGCACGGCATCGGCGAACTCGGGAACCTCGGCGACCTCCGCAGTCCATGCTGCGGCGAAAGCTTCACGGTCGGCCTCGATCCAGCGGGTCTCGCCCATAGCCTTGAGCGGCATGTTCTGGCCTTCCATCGGCCTGATCAGACGGACGCGCCGCTCGATCTCGCCGTCGTCCAGCATGACGCTGGTGGTCGGGATTTGCACCGCCGCGCGGCCCGACTGCGCGTTGACGAGCAGCATGGCGCGCGGGTCGCCGAGATGATGGAGCGCCGCATCGAGCGTGATCGGCCCATTGCGCTTGCGTTCGGTGATCGTCAGCAGGCGGGTTTCGGCCCCGGTGCGCGGATGGGTGTAGATGACCTGCCGATCGGTGACGACAAAGCTCTCGGCCCGCAGGGTCTCTAGGCTGGCATCATAGGTGCCGGAGGCGATGGCGCCCTCGATCCGCGCAGCGAGCAACTGTTCGAAGGCGCCGAACAGCACGCCCTGCAAATCGATGGTGAGCGCCAGCAAGCGGTTGAGGAAGGTGGTGATCGGCGGCAGCTCGTACTTGATGCCGTTCGCATCCATAAGCTTGAGGCCCGTTGCCGCCTCGAAGCGCTCGAGGGAGCAGCCCTCGACCTTGCCACGCACGATCAGGAGATAGAGCTGCCGCAAGGCATCGCGGGCATAGTGGCTTTCAAGGTTGTCCTCGGGCCGGAACAGGCCCTGGCCGCCCGTCTGCCGCTGACCCCGAGTGATCGCGCCGAGCGTGTCGAGGCGGCGCGCGATCGTCGAGAGGAAGCGCTTCTCGGCCTTCACATTGGTCGAGATTGGCCGGAAGAGCGGCGGTTGCGCCTGATTGGTGCGATGCGTGCGGCCCAGGCCCTGGATCGCGGTATCCGCCTTCCAGCCGGCCTCGAGCAGGTAGTGGACGCGCAGGCGCCTGTTCCGGGCCGAGAGTTCGGCATGGTAGGAACGACCCGTCCCGCCGGCGTCGGAAAACACCAGAACGCGCTTCTGATCGTCCATGAAGGACTGCGCCTCGGCCAGATTTGCCGACGCTGCTCGGTTCTCGACGACCAAGCGGTCGCCCTTGCGCACGATGCGGCGCGAGCGGCCAGTGACCTCGGCCACGAGGTCCGCGCGGAAATGTTGCACGATCTGGTCGAGCGCGCCGGGCACGGGCGGTAGACTGGCGAGTTTGGCAATCAGCTCGTCGCGCCGAGCGACCGCCTCGCGGCTCTCGACGGGCTGGCCATCGCGGTAGACCGGGCGCGACGACAGATTGCCTTCGGAGTCGGTGAAGGGCTCATAGAGCTGCACCGGGAAGGAATGGGCGAGATAGTCGAGGACGTATTCGCGCGGCGTGATGTCGACTCGGACGTCGTTCCATTCCTCAGTCGGCAGCTCGGCCAGCCGCCGTTCCATGAGCGCCTCGCCCGTCGAGACGATCTGGACAACGGCCGCATGGCCCTCCTCCAGATCGCGGGTGATGGAGCGGATCAGGGTCGGCGTCTTCATGCTGGTCAACAAATGACCGAAGAAGCGCTGCTTGGCGCTTTCAAAAGCGCTGCGCGCGGCCGACTTGGCCTGGGCATTGAGCGTGCCGGTGCTGCCAGTGATGTTGGCCGCCTGCATCGCCGCATCGAGATTGTTGTGGATGACGCCGAAGGCCCCAGCGTACGCGTCATAGATGCGGACCTGTTCGGGCGTCAGCTCATGCTCGAGCAGTTCGTATTCGACGCCATTGAAAGAGAGCGAGCGGGCCGTATAGAGGCCGAGTGCCCTGAGGTCGCGTGCCAGCACTTCCATCGCCGCCACGCCGCCGGCCTCGATCGCCTCGACGAACTCGGCGCGGGTCGAGAATGGAAAATGCTCGCCGCCCCAGAGGCCGAGCCGCTGGGCATAGGCGAGATTGTGCACGGTGGTGGCGCCAGTCGCCGACACATAGACGATGCGGGCATTCGGCAGGGCGTGCTGCAGCCGCAGGCCGGCACGGCCCTGCTGGGAGGGAGCGGCGTCGCCGCGTTCGCCCTTGCCGCCACCGGCGTTTTGCATGGCGTGCGCCTCGTCGAAAATGATGACCCCATCGAAATCCGGACCCAACCATTCGACGATTTGTTTGACCCGCGAAACCTTCTCGCCGCGATCGTCTGAGCGTAGCGTGGCATAGGTGGTGAATAGGATGCCTTCCGCCAGCGTGACCGGCCTGCCTTGCGGGAAGCGGGAGAGCGGGGTGACCAGCAAGCGCTCCATGCCGAGCGCCGACCAGTCGCGCTGCGCATCCTCGATCAGCTTGTCGGACTTGGAGATCCAGACCGCCTTACGACGGCCCTGCATCCAATTGTCGAGGATTACGGCGGCGGATTCGCGGCCCTTGCCTACCCCCGTACCGTCGCCGATCATGAAGCCTTGCCGGAAGCGCACGGCACCCGCGGTGTCATGGGCCGCGGCGCTAACCACGTCAAAGGTATCGTCGAACGTCCAGGCGTCGGCGAGATACTCGGCATGAGCCTCGCCGGCATAGATGACGGTCTCGAGCTGCGCGTACGAGAGCAGGTCAAGGACGTTCTTCGGCAGGCGCGGCCGGTAGCTCGGCTTGGGTGGCGCCACCGAGGCCATGGCCGCCGATTGAACGAGCTGGGTGGGGTGAGCCCGAGAGCCAGGGATGCGGATCGCCTGCAGCCCGTAGGCCTCATAGATGGCGTCGCTGATCTGACCCCCCTCGGCCGCCTGCCAGTCGACAGCCTCATAAGCGAGGTCGATGGCTTCCGGTTCGGCGATCGACATGCGTAGCGTGGTTCTCGCCGAGCGTTTGAGATAGCCGTGCACGGTGCGGGGAGCGGCGACCGCCGATGCCGCGCTCGAAACGGCGGCCATCACGACCGGCGGCCGCGCGGGAAGGCGCTCCTCAATCCACGTGAGGAGCGTTCCCGCATCCGGAGCGATGCCGGGAGCATCCGGGAAAACGGTGGGATCGTTCGCCGGCAGCTTGTCGATGACGGTGAGGCGTGTCGGAAAGGTCGTGCCATGCTTGGCGTAGGCCGAGCCGTCGATGGCGGCGGAGAAGACGACGCGGCCACGTTCCTGCAGGCGAGTGAAGGCCGGGGTCCAGGCCGGACTGTCGGCCGCGAAGCTCGCACCGGTGATCGTCACCAGCCGCCCGCCGGGCGCAAGGCGCGACAGCGCCGAGGCGATGTGCCGCCAGGCCGCGTCGGCCATGCGGCCCTCGACATTAGCCATGACCGAAAAGGGCGGGTTCATCAGCACCACGCTCGGCACGGCGCCGGGATCGAGATGGTCGTCGATCTGGGCGGCGTCGAAGCGGCTGGCGGAGACGCCCGGAAAGAGACACGAGAGAAGTGCCGCGCGCGTCTCGGCAAGCTCGTTGAGGATGAGCGAGGCGCCGGCTATCTCGGCCAGGATGGCGAGCAGCCCGGTGCCGGCGGAAGGCTCCAGCACACGGTCGCCGGGCGTGATGGCGGCGGCCGTTGCGGCGACCAGGCCGAGCGGAATCGGCGTCGAGAACTGCTGGAAGGTCTGTGCTTCTTCGGACCGGCGCGTATGCGTCGGCATGAGCCCTGCGATCTTCGACAAAGCGGACAGCCGTGAAGCCGGAGATTCGGCTTTGCGGAAGAGCGCCTTTCCGTACTTGCGGAGGAAAAGGACCGTCGCGGCCTCGCAGGCATCGTAGGCCTGCTTCCAGTCCCAGGCGCCGGCGGCGTCGGAGGCGCCGAATGCGGCTTCCATCGCCGAGCGCAGCTTTGGCGCGTCGATGCAGTCGCCGCGCTCGATATGGGGAAGCAGCAGGCCGGCGGCGGCGAAGATAGCGCCGGCTGCACCGGTTTGGGGGAGCGGGAGCGGCGCGACTGCGGGAACCGTCGCAGCGGGCGAGATCATGTACATGGTGTGAACCTCGGGAGAGCGGGGACAGGATCGACCCGTGCGGCGCTCTCCCTGGACCGCGCGGATTCAAACCCATCCCGGCTCGCCTCTCCCTCTCGGACCGCGCCGAAGCCAACATGAAACAAGCGCCCGGCCGTGAGGTGGAGCGCTTGCCGGTATCAACCGATCTCGATCATGTTCCGCCGTCAGGCTCCGACTTCTGTAGGAAACCATTGGCGCTGTCGGGATCGGGCGGCAGGTAGGCATCATAGGGATTGCCCTCGGCAAGATGATCGAACGGCGTGAACTCATAGTGAAGAAGAAAGGGCCGAGCTACCCGCGCCACTCCGCCAACGGTGCTATTCGGCGGCTGCCGCTTGTGCGGCAGTGTCATCGGCGGCCGAGCCGTCCTCGTCATCACCGGCCAGGAATTCGGGGAGGTCAGCTTCCTCGCTCGCATTCGGCTGGGCGGCGTCATTGCCGCTAGGGCGGAGCGGTTCGGGTAGCCAGCCACTATCGGCCAGGAGGCGCTCGGCCTCTTTGGCCATGTCGGCCTTCTTGAGATGGTCGATAAGCTGGGCGGCCTGGTCGCCGGCGCCTTCGCGCACGGCTTCGAGAATGCGGGACTTGGTGACGCGACCGAGATAGTTATCCACCGTCGGCCGCCAGCCGGCATCTACCATGTCAAGCCCGGTGGCACGGGACAACCGATCGGCTTCACGCAGGCGCTGATCGAGTCCATGCTGGGAAACGCCGCTGCCGTAGGGATTGGGTCGTTCGAACAGGGCGTTGATCCCATAGCTGACGCAATGCGCCAGCAGCGTCTGCCGGCTTGCTTCATCGAGTCCGTCGAGCCACGCCCATAGGGTTTCGTCGTCATCCAGTGGAATGACGCTCTTCCATGCCTCATGGCGCTCATCGACGGCCTTGGCCGCAGGGCTGTCCTTGAGACCGACGTCCTGCCACGGCAAGTGGACATGTCGGACGGAGGCCTCGACGCAGCCGATGGCGGAACGCTGACCGAAGGTGTCGAGGACGAGCCTGTGCAAGAGCCCCGTGATGGCCACATGCTGGTTCTCGGCCACTGCATTGCGCAGCGCCAACGTGCGATGGGCAGTAAGTTCGATGACCAGGCGCTCGGGTAGCGGCTTGATGGTGTCGCCGTCATCCTCCTCAGCCTCAGACGCCTGCGCGCCGATGGTGATAATGGCGCGGGCCGAAGGATTGTGTCTGCTGTCTTCGTTCTCGGCGGCGCAACCTGGCTCGGCAGAGTCGCCGTCGATCGCCTGCATCGCTTCGTCCTCGGGGCGCACATGGCCCCGATCGACGACGAGATCGCCGTCACGGTCGATGCTGATGAAGGCACCGGCGCGGCCGATATCGGCGGGATCGTAGTTCATCGGGCGGTTCTCGAATGCCTCCAGCACAGACTCGATCTCGCCGAGACGTTGATCGACCGCGTCGGGTAGTTCGTCGGATTCGCCATACTCGGTTTCCAGCCGATCGTACTCCGCCCGCAGGGCTTCGCGCTCCGCCCGCTCCGCGTCGGTCAGATCGGCGGGGGTGCCGGCCAGTGCCCGCAGACCGCGATTATGGCCATAAGGCAGATCGACATCGACCACGATCCACTTCCAGCCCTCCGCCGCGATCTCGTCGGCGATCGACTTCAGCTTGTCGCGGACCAAGCGGTCGAGCAGAGCGGGGTCCTGCAGCCAGCCACCATTGTCGGCCTCGAACAGGTCGCGCAGCACCATGCCGCCGGCAGCGACATACGCGTCGACACCGACGAAAAGCGCACGACGGTCGCTTGCCCGCACCGTGGTCTCCGTCAAAAGGCGCCGGATCTGCTGCGGCTCCTTCGACCAGGAGTTTTCCAGCGCCTCCCAGACCTGCTCCTGACGCGTGTGATCGTCGGTCACGGTGAAGGCCATGAGCTGCTCGAGCTTCATGCGATCCTGCTCGTAAATCTCCTGCAGCTTGGCCGAAACCCTGGCCAGCCTGAGGCGCTGCTGCACGAATGTTGCGGAGACGAAGAAGCGTGCGGCAATCTCCTCATGGCTCGCGCCCTGGTCGTGCAGGGTCTGGAAGGCCCGAAACATGTCGAGCGGGTGGAGGTCTTCGCGCTGAAAATTCTCGGCCAGCGAGTCCTCCTCGATCGGGACCGCGCTGTGGGCGTCGCTGACGACGCAGGGAACTGGCTCGGTCTTGATCATGCGCTTCTGCTTGACCAGCAGTTCCAGCGCGCGATAGCGGCGCCCGCCAGCCGGCACCTCGAACATGCCGGTCTCGTTACCCTCGCCGTCCAATACTGGCCGGACGTTGAGGCTCTGGAGCAGGCCGCGCCGTGCGATCGACGCGGCGAGGTCCTCTATGGTTTCCCCGCGCTTGATGCGCCGGACATTGGACTGGCTCAGCATCAGCTTGTTGAAGGGGATGTCACGTGAAGCGTTGAGGGTGATCTTCTGCTTGGGCGTAGCCATGGGATTATCTCCGCAACGGGGCGACCGAGACTCTCTCGACCTCCAAACCCGTCAAAAAAGGCGGGCGCAGCCCTCTCACTCTGAGGACTGCGCCGCACCGAAGATCCAGAGGTGGGACAGCGCCGCAGACACGACTTTGGCAATCTGCGGCTTGCGGATTACAAGCTGAGACCTCACTCGCCGTCTCGGCCGGATTGGCCGCCATGGTCGAGTTGCGTTCGGCGTCGCGATGGTTTCCGCCCCGGCGGACGGCCTCTGCCCAGACGGAAATCGGCAGGTCGGTGCCAAAGAGCATGTCCCGCTCGATGCCGATGCCGAAAGGCAGCCGGATCGACGTCATCTCGAGCGCGGTTGCGCGCCAAATTCCTTCGCCGAGTTGATTTGAAGGAGCTTCACCACCGGTACGCGTTCGGCGTCGCGATCGCGGCTATTGGCGAGCAGGCACGCGCAGTTCCTCGGTGAGAACGATCATGCCGCCCTCTTCTCGATTTCGACCTCATCGACGTTGGCGGGCCCTGCCCTGGTTCCGTTGTCAGGTTGCGGAAGGAAGGCGAGCAACCAGTCGGCTGCCCTGCTGGCCTGGGAGGCGGCACGCACGATGGCGCGGTTGTCTTCGCGCAGGACATCGAGCCAGGAGGCCAGGTAATCGGCGTGGCGCATGGTCGGCACAATACCTAGCGAGGCGCAGCAGAAGGCTGCGTTCATTTCGGCGACCAGTTCCTCGAAAGCATATCGCTTTGTGCCGAACGCGCCGCCGAGGTCACGGCCGACGCGGGAGGCATGGCCGGTCGCATGGCCAAGCTCGTGCAGGGCGGTGCGGTGCCAGTCGATGGTCTCGAAATACGCCTGCGGAGGCGGCACCTGCACGTAGTCATGCGCCGGCACATAATAGGCGCTATTGCCGCCGATGCGGAAATCGATCCCTGTCGCCTTGATCAGTGCCTCGACGGCCGGTTCGATCAGTCCGGGCTCTGGTGCGGGCGGAAACACCGCCAGGTCGTCGGGCAGATTTTCGCATTGCGCAACGTTGAACACGGTGAAGCGCTTCAGAAACGGTATCGCCTGGGCTGCCTCGCCGGTCTCCCGCGCGCGTTTCTTCTCGTCGTCAGGGATGAAGCGGTCAGAATAGACGACGGTGGTCCCGTGTTCGCCCTTGCGGACATGGCCGCCCAGCGATAGCGCCTGGCGGAAAGTCAGCCAGCCCTGGACGGGAAAGCCATGCTCAACGACCGCACCCCACAGGATCAGCACGTTGATCCCCGAATAGGCGCGGCCAGAGGCGGCATTGGCCGGCATGGCGAGGGGTGCTTGTGCCGCCGCCGTGCCCCAGGGCTGCACCCAGGGAAAGCGCCCAGCTTCCAGCTCGGCGATGATCTTGTTGGTGATATCATCATAGAGGCTTGTCCGGTTGGCGCCGGCGCGAGCGTAATGTCTGGACATCGCGTTTCTCCGCGACGGGCGCCGGAGGCCTCTCCTCCAGCCCTCAACCCGTCACGGCAAACCGGTCCGTACTCTCACTCTAGAGGCGTTGCCGGGGCCTCGAAGGGGAACGCTCCCGAACTTGGGGCAAGGGCGGTCCGCGCCAATCAGCTAGTGTCGCTGACCATTTAGTATGGGTTATTGCCGCCGGACTGCGTGCCGAATGCGGTCGGTAAGCGTTTGTGCGACGTCGAAATAACCTTCCCAGGCTTCGGGCAACTGAGCCCGCGCGGCGGCGGCTAAAACATCGAAACCGTTGGCGCTTTCGCAGGTGGGCAACTCATCCCAGCTGACAGGCACCGCGCACGACGCCCCCGCGCGTGCCCGAGTCGACCAGGGGCAGATTGCAGTGGAGCCCTGGCCATTGCGCAGGTAATCGAGAAACATTCGGCCCTTGCGCTTCGCCTTGCTCATATTGGCGACGAAGCGCGACGGATCTGTACGGGCCAGCAGTTCGGCGAAGTCCTGACAGAAGCTCTTGACCTCGTCCCAGTCTGCCTCCGGGAGGAGCGGGACGACCACATGAACGCCCTTGCCGCCGGACAGCAACGGCCACGACTGCAGTCCAAGCGCTTCCAGAATGCTCCGAATGTCGAGGGCTGCCTGCTTGACGGCAGCAAAGCCCAAGCCCTCGTCGGGGTCGATGTCGAAGATCATCCGGTGCGGCAGATCCGGCTGCTGGCGACGGCTTCCCCAGATGTGGAATTCGAGCACGTTCATCTGGACGCCCGCGATCAGCCCAGCCAGGTCATCGACCCACAAGATGCGGCTTTCCTTACCGGACATCTTCTCCAACTGGCCGTCATGGATGGCCTTGGGCAGGCCTGGCAGTCTGTGCTTCTGAAAGAAGGTCTGCTGCAGGTCGCCATCGGTATCGCGCACCAGCGACAGCGGCCGATCCTGGATGTGCGGCAGCATCTTCTCGGCGACCGCGGCGTAGTAGGCGGCGAGCGTGGCCTTGGTCACCTTGGTCGCCGGATACATGATCTTGTCCGGATGCGTCAGCTTGACGCCGACAGCAGCGGCGATCTCCTTGCCAATTCCCGGATCGAGGTTGGCGGAGCCAGGAGTTGCCGGCGTCTTCGGCATTTCCATCACCACCTGGTCGGCTCGCTTGTCTTCGCGCATGCCCTCAAAGCTTGGATGCCGCAAACTGCCGTCCGGTGTCACTTCGGCATAGGTAACCTCGGCAACAAGTTCGGGCTTCACCCATTTGGCACGTCGGGCAATGTCTCTCGGGACGGACGCGAAAGCCGATTTCTCAAGACGGCGTTTCTCGAGCTTCGCGAGGATGTCCTTGCGCTCCGCCTCGGTGAACCCCGTGCCGACGCGGCCGCGATAGATGAGCTTGCCATGATCGTAAGTGCCGAGGATCAGCGAGGCCATGCCCCGTCCCGTGTCACTTGGGCGATAACCGCCGACGACGAACTCCTGCCGTTTCGTGCACTTGATCTTGAGCCAACTCCAGGTGCGGTCGCCGACGTAGGTGCTGTCGGCGCGCTTGGCGATGACGCCTTCGTGGCCGCCCTCGCACATGGCGTCGAACACCCTTTTGCCCTGGTCGACGATGTGGCTGGAGAATTGCAGACTGTCGTCAGGGCGGCGCGTGCCCAGCAGGGACTCAAGTCGCGCCTTGCGTTCGAGGAGCGGCTGGTTCGACAGATCTTCGCCATCGAACTCAAGCAGATCGAAGGCGTAGAACTTGAGCGGCATACCCGCGGCGATGCCGGTTTTCAGCATGGAGAAGTTCGTGCGGCCCTGGCTGTCGATAGCGACGATCTCTCCATCGATCAGCACCGCGCCTTTGGTCAGTCTCTGAAGCGGCGGCAAGATCACCTTGAACTGTCGGGTCCAGTCGTGGCCATTGCGCGTATAAACGACGACATTCGAGCCGGAGATGGCGATTTGGGCACGATAGCCGTCGAACTTCATCTCGAAAAGCCAATCCCCGCCGACCGGTATGTGGTCTGTCAGCGTGCATAGCTGGAAGGGTCGAAACCGCGGGAGCCGATTTGTAGGGACAGATTCTGAGTCTCTGGGCCGTGTGCGCCTTTTACTGAGGGTGCCGTCTACAGCCGACATGCGGAACTCGGATACATAGTCCGATTCAATACCCTGCCTTGGATTCGGTTCCATGCCCAAGCATCCCGCGCCGGCGACCGTCGGCGCTCAAAGGAAGAAAGGCGTATAAGCCGCAGTCCTGCTTGCGTCCGCAACAGCGGACAATTGTCGCGCGCAGGACGAAGGAAATTCGCCCCCGCCGCGGGCGGTGAACGGGACAGCCGTAGGAGCGTCAGCATAGCGCGGGCCGCAGGACGGGACGCGGGGCCGACTGTCCCCGTCCGCGGTGGTCCGCAATGTTATGCGCCGAAGCCGACCGGCTGAGATTGCCCGCATTCTCGACAGTCCGGCCGCTGATCGGCGACGATGCGATGGATTTGAATAATGCCAGCGCCGAGTTGGCCTGGAAGAAATCGATCTGATCTTGCACCTATTCGGCTCTCAATTGCGTGGCAGCTTGTGAATTTCCAGTCTGACAGGCCCTCCCCTGCAACTGGTGCAGAAAAGCCCTCGCTCGACCGAACCGAACAAAGCGCGTTTTCCATAGCGCTCGATGAGCCCGGCAGGTTTACCGTTGCATGGTGCGAACAAGATCTGCACCAGGCTCGCAACACATGCCACTCGCGAAGATCGCCGAGCGCCACATCGAGGCCGGCGTGAACGCTGCCATCGATGATAGCCTGCGGGGGGATCTTGACCTCGCCTGGTGTCAGGATTTTCTCCATCACATGCCGACTGTTGTAGTGGATCAGCAACATGCCCGGCCGGCGCCGGATGGCAGCCTGCCAGGCCACCTGACTCACAGTTGCATCGGGAGAACGCGAAATGGTTTCGGACAAAACCTGCTCCTCGCGATCCCAGACCTCGACCCAAAAATTGTCTTCCGCGGTTTTTGCCGTTGCTTCGCCATCCACGGCGATTGACGCCAAGCCATGGTCGCTTTGCTGCTCCAGATCACGCAGAAATAAGGAACATATTTCTCCCTCGTCAAGGGCATGCTGGACTCTTCGTTCTCTTTTTGTTCACTATTGGCCCGTGCTGGCCGGCGTCATCCAGATTGGCGCAGGACTCATTAACTCAGCATGGCGCTTGCGCAATGACTAATTTAGTGAAACCTTAAATGCCCCTGGGAGTAGACGAGAGACCGGTCGGTCCAATTATGGGGCGGCATTGAACGTAAATGTTTTTTCCGCGATTCTTGGTCGGGATGTTTGCCACGTCGACCGTGGTGGCGTTATGGATTTACCTAGCAACGGGTTCGTTCTGGAAGTCGCTTGCATGGACCTTGCTGATTTTGATCATATTCCAGGTTGGATATTTCTTGTTTTCATTCGCGCTTTTCCACACGCTTTGGACGAAGAGAACCGAAGAAAAACCGAACACCGCCGAGCCTACCCGTCGAGACGGCGGTGTCTCATCTAAAGGCGGCCGATGATGCCCGACAAGCCGGCCACGCAGCGTCGTCAAATCGCCGGGGAAGGTTGACCGTCTTAAATCGCGCCACCCTTGGGCGGCAAGCGCCTCCCNGCCTCCCTGAAATCTTGCAGAGGAATGACGCAAGCCTTCCTCGCGGCGCAGGTGCCTCACACGTCCGATGATGCTGTCTTTGCAAGCAACGATCTCCCCACTGTTATTGGGTAGCCGGGCCGAGGCTTGCGTTTGCACATGATCGGCGATGCTGCCCTGGGGATCGCGGCGACTGGCCGAATAGGACGACAAATGACGCAGGAACTTGGACGCTACAGATGCTGTGGCACCAGCGGACAGGAATACCGTCGTTGAATACCAGAATATGGTCGGCTTCGACGCCAAGAGTGGCCGACAGATAGGCCGAGAACGAAAGAGCATCGCTTAGTCAATGGCGGCGCTGTCTACTCACCGACGACAAACCATTCAGACACTCAGCACCCACGAGTTCATCCAACAGGTGGATTAGGCCAGCCTCGATGTTAGTCCAGGGGCTCCGAACTCAGCGTGTAGTCGGTCGTCCTCGAATTCACTCGGAGGGTCCTGCGGGCGCGCGTTCCCGCTGACCGCTCTCCATCCCAAGTCGTCAATCGATCCCGGCGGCAGCCAGCTTGCGCGCGGGGCCTCCTAGGTGATCACGCCATAACGCCGATCGACCGAATAGGTCATGACTTCAGCTGCGGCGGACCAGATGTCTGCTTGGCCGGCGCCGCACAGCCCAGCAGACCCCAGCTGGCGCCGGTTCTCGAGCGTTCGCTGCGGGCCATCGTCCAAAAGGCTGTGTTCCAACAACTCCAACGAGAGAGATACACTCCTGCTACTCGGCGCCGCTTCCCTCAAAGCGCTGTCTGGTAAAAAGGCTCGGCGCCCTTCTGGTTTGTTCAGGTTCAAAAGGAGGGCGCCGGCCCCAGACTTTTCCGCCCAGAATGGCGATTAGCGCTTCGGGGTGATCTCGTCGACCCTCACCTGTCGCCGATCTTTTTCGCCCAGGCCAGCGCCTTGGTCTTGGCTTTTGTGGTGAAACACCGTTGAGCAGTGAGGCGCTTCAAACACGCTCACAACAGGTCGCCACCGACTCGTCGAGCATGCTCCACCTTCGCTTAGTCCATAAAGGTGTGGTGCGTTCATATTAGCATCAGCATATATAACTTGGCCGCCGGCCATGTCCCCAGTCCCCAGCCGGTTAGGCCCGCTGCTCTCTACCCCCAAAGAAAGCCGGGCCGTCCCCGCGGCCAGATCGTTCCGCGCTTGGTAGACAGCTCGCCGGGCGATACCCCGACCACCTCGAGCCCGGCGAGCCTGACCTGGATCAATGATCGGATCAGGACCGGGGTCAGCCGGCAAATATCTATGCAAGAGCGGTGTCACTTTGTTAGCGCTGAAATGGATCAGTTTTCAAAGGACCACCAACCCAGCGCAGCGAAACCAACTGCTGGGACAAGCATGCATGCACCGAATCGCGAACGGCGATTCAATTAGCACGCACTTAATTACCTCATAACATTTTTAACGAAACGTTGACCGCGCTGTCCCAGAATAGGACGGCGCGGTCGGACCCCACTGCGCAGGCGGCTTCGGCACTCAGCGCCCGCCGAACTATCGGAGCCGCCACCCACATCCCACGTTATACCAGCAGCGGTTGAATCAACTATTACTGCGCGTGCAAACGGCCTGCCATGGGAACAAAAGAGGGATTCACATCGAATACGGTTCAATCAGGATCGGACCATGCCTGCGCCAGCACGGCACGCACGGTCGCGGCCTCCACTGGCTTCATCGCGAGAGGTCGCGGTCGTTGGCCACTGTCCCCGTAGACGCCAGATCGCCCGACAACGCCTTCAAAAAGGTCGTCTTGCCCGAGCCGTTCGGTCCGGCGATGGCGGCAATTTGGCCCGGCCTCGCGACGAAATCGACATTAGCGACGATGCGTTTGCCGCCCATCGCCACCGAGACATCGCGTGCTTCGATCATGACGGCCTCATAGGTTTCAAATCTCACAAGTCGATTACGCCGCGCTGGCGCAGCAGAATCCAGAGGAAGAACGGCGCGCCGGCGATCGCGGTGACGATGCCGATCGGCAATTCGGCCGGCGCCACGACCAATCGGGCAACGGCATCGGCGATCAGCAGCATGCAGGCGCCAAGCAGCGCCGATGCCGGCAAGAGATAGCGATTGCCCGGGCCGATCAGCAGCCCCAGCAGATGCGGCACGACGATGCCGACGAAACCGATGCCTCCGCTGACTGCGACAGAGGCGCCGGGCGCTGGATGGTGCGCCCAAAAGGATCACTTTGTGACCACTAGGGCCAAGACTCATAATTGTGGTGCGAGCGCTGCAGCGCTGTCGTCAGTCTCGGCAACATTGTGCTTGAATTGTTATGAGGCGATCAGGGGGCGACCCTGACCGGGTTCGGATTCGCACCGAAACGGGTTACCCCGACTATCTAAGCCCGAAATGCCGCTGCGGGCCCTACAGGAGCGACCTGTCCTTCCGCACTGAGCGTCGACATCACGCCAGACTACTGTTTGCCTATGATCCCACAATTTTGCAAGTAGTTCGGGTTCGGCGTTAGAGCCAATAGCTGATTGTCGCTGCGATGCAGACCGCAGCGAGGAAGTTGGTAGCCAATCGATCATATCGGGTGGCGATGCGGCGGAAGTCCTTAAGCCTGCAGAACATGCGCTCGATGGCGTTGCGGTCGCGGTAGAGGTAGGGCGAGAAGCAGTTCTTCCACTTCCTGTTTGCCTTCGGTGGAATATTGGCGAAAGCGCCGCGCTGCTTGACCTGGCGACGAATTGCGTCGCTGTCGTAGCCTTTGTCGGCGTTCAGCAGGGTTGTCGTCGGCATCTGATCGATCAGCACCTCGCCCGCCTTGCAGTCGGCAACGTTGCCGCCGGTCAAAAGGAAGGCGACTGGCCTGCACATTCCATCAGTCAGGGCGTGGATCTTGGTGGTGCGCCCGCCGCGTGATCTGCCAATTGCCTGGTTGAGTTCCCCCTTTTTCCGCCCGCCGCACTGCGATGGGCACGAACAGCCGAGGAATCGATAAGCAGTTGTGCCGGTGGCCCACCAGCACTGGCCAAGGCTTGGAATATGCCGGTCCAGATGCCCTTGTTAGCCCAGCGATGGAAGCGATTGTAGAGCGTCTTCCTCGGACCGTAGGCGGCAGGTGCGTCCACCCAGCGTCCACCGCTCTTGATGACGTGGATGATACCGCTGATAACCCGCCGATCATCCACGCGAGCCTTGCCCCGCGTGTCAGTTGGAAGATGCGGCTTGAGCTTCGAGAATTGTTCGCCCGTCAGCCAGAAATAGTCCCGATCCATCGAAGCCTCCAGTCGGTGACCTTGAATCACGGCAGCCGCATCAATGAAAGCGGTTTATGGGTCCGGACCCTAGCATCAGTACCGCCGTCGCTCCCTACGACGCTGCACGCAAGCTCGGGCGGGAACGTCGTCTGGTTGTGGAGCGGGTTGGTTCCACTGCCATGCTGCCAACACCAACAACGCCCTCACGCTCCCTTGCGCTCGTTACTTTGTGCAAACGCTCATAGGGCAGCAACTCCTTGACCCGCGTACCAAGCGCAACAATTTCTGCCCGCAAATCTTCGCATTCCTGCCTCTGGACTTCGTGCTGCATCTGCTCGGAGGCGTATTGCGCCGAGATGTGCGAGAGGTCCGCAGTCAGCTTCGAAAGGTTCGTCATGTGGGCTTCGCTCTCTTTCAAGAGATCAGAATACCTTTCATCCGCAACCTGCTTTTCGGCCATGGTATCGCTCCATTGAGCCGTCAGCCTGGCGATTTCACTGGATGCTACGCTTGCCTCGTTCGTTGCCGCATCCAGTCGCAATTGAAGACTTTGAATTTCAGATCGCAAACCTCGCATCTCTGCGAGACTGCGTGCACGTTCGGCTCCCGTGTCATCTTCCATGATGCGTGCGGCCTCTGCCATTTCCGACAGTTTCGCCTGCGCGATCTCAAGCGACTTCTGCAACCGCGTTTCGTCCTTCTCGCTCTTGCCGAGCGCAGCCAGCAGTTCGGAATGCCGCACCGCATCGTTGGCGTGGATCGTCGACAGCTCATCAAGCCTCCGCCTCGCCTCAGCTTCCCGCTTTTGCGCCTTGTCGAGGTCGATCGAGAGTCTGACATGCTTTTCTCGCAAGGTATCGTTTTCGCGCGCCCGTCTATCGGCCTCGGCTGTTCTGGCCGAAAGAGCTTTGGCCGCCTCGCCGAAGTCCGCCTCCCTTATTGCGATGGTATTGGCCGCTTCTACAAGTTCCAGCCTTACGGCGGCGAGCGCACTACGAAGAGCGTCCCTGTCCTGGACCAAGCATACTTCGCGCTGCTGTATGGCTCCGAACGCGCTGTCGTGCTCACGTTGCTTCCTCATCGCATCGTGCAGCTGTTCGGACAGGACCATGTGTTCTCTCGTCAGGTTGGCATTTGCCACTTCCAGTTCGTTGGCACGAAAGAAGTCCGCTTGAAGGATCTGAAAAAATTCGCGTGTGTAGTGGTGCAAAGTTGCAACCTCCATTAGCTTGGCTTTGACATCCTCCAAATGGCCATCCGCATCCTGAAAGAGCATCTCAAATGAGCTCAAAGCAGCCAGCCGGCTCTGCGTATGCGAAGTTAGCTGGCGAGGGGTTTCATTGGGAGTGCCCTCGGGTTGCAGGGCATCGGTCCCTATTGCGAGGCTGTCTTTCGAGGCACTGCCGTCGTCTGATCGTGACACCTCGTCAAGGCTCAGGGAGATGTTCAAAGCCTCGACTAGCTCTGTCTCGAGTTCCTCGGTGGCTCTTTCCACATTGTCGTAACGTTTGATCAGGTTCGATAGTTTCATGACAAGCTCTCCCGGCGCACCACTTTGAATTAATGGTTTGGCAACCAACGATTACACACCATATACCGCTCCGCGAACGACGACTGCCATGCAATCGACTATATTAGATCATTCTAAAGCAGTACGCTCGCAAAGGGGGAGTGCCTGCTTCGGATCAATCCGGTGATCATGCCGCCAAGTCGAACGTCTTCGGGAGACGATCAAGGAAGCCTCAACGGCCGCCATTGGTCTGCCGCGGCCCGTGCAAGGCTTCGCGGAAGGATGCTGTCTCGTGCGCGTCAACGCTCGCAATTGCCTCCTTCGGTGCAGTTCCGAAGATCAGAGATGGCTGGTTTGTTCGTCACCCCCTTACCGATCAAGCGATGTGCAGCAGTTCGCGCAGCCGGACCGGCAGTCGGGGCGAGGCTTGCAGTTCGGCGCAACTCGCCTCCCATCGCTTCAGATACTCGGCGATCGGTACACCTGTGCGGCCGGGCCATCGGTTGATTGCGCCCAGCGCCTCGATGCAGTCGGGCGCCGCCTCGTACTCAGTCAGGATGGTTCGGGACATTGCTTGAGCAAACGGATTGAGGCCGGGTATTTCGATCTCGCCTCGATGGTCGCCGAACCAGGCAGCGGCGTCGCGGCTCAGCCCCTGGCTGTCGGCGAGCGCCGCGTAGCCGCGGGCGATGTTGTCGCGATACGCCGCGATGGCATCGCCGAACGCGTTGTCGCCGGCAAATGGCGGATTCTCTTTCCAGTCCTTTGCCAAGCGACCGAGACCGCGCAGCGAGAAGGCCTCGACCAACGCCTCCTCGAGCCACTGACAGGGCGGCGCCGGCTTGGCGTCCGCCTGCCAGCTGTTTGCCATGACGTGGCCGAGCTCATGGCCGAATTGGTAGGCGAGCTTTGACCAGTCGCGTTCGCCTATGTCGACAATGATCCACGCCATGCTGCTGCCGTCGGGGTGCAGCCAGATCGCCGGCTGCCCGGAAGTGTGCTCGTCGACACGAAGTCGCGTCGGCTGGCGATCGGAGAGCAGGCGGACGCCATCCAGGCAGGCGTGCCGCGTGCGCTCGATGACCTGATCTGCCGCGCGCGGAGGCATGTGGCCCCAGTCGCCGGCGAGTTCGAACGGGGCTGAAAGGAGGGATGGGGACGCAGTAGTCGGTGCCATGGTCGCGTAGCTTTCCCCGAGGGCGTCCCGATCGGTCAACGACGCAGAAATCAGGCTGCCGGCCGCCGAGCCTCCCAAGAGTGTAACGAAATCTCGTCGTCGCACTTCGATTCCTGATGTCCGACCGCCCAGATTTAATCTACCATGCTATCCACCAATGGCGAAGGCTCGGGGAGCAGATAGGGCATCAGGAGTGGGCGAGGCTATCCTTTCGCAAACTTACAGCGGAGATGATTTTTCAAATTGGCAGGTGGCGCATGAGATGTCTATTCGCCTAGAAGGCGAATTTCTTGTCGTCTCGGATACAGAACGACATAGCTGGCACCTCTTGCGATTGCAAGATCCAGCTTTTCTTTTTAGAATTGTTAGAGTGAAGTGTCGCGTAAAATTTTGCGTGAATTGCACCACCAATTTCTACGTCCACCACTACGGTTCTATTGATGTCGCCGAAATATCTCCTAGTGGAATTATCCTAGATAACGGCATAAGTATAAGTATATCGGTTGATCATGTCGCTGAGGATGTCTTTGATATCGACATACATTTTCTGAATCTCCACCCAACACTATCAATTGGCTGCTCCAACAACCGCAAGCCCGTCTATTCTGGTACAGGACATGAGCAATTTGTCCTCATGAGCGTTCTGGTTGAGACCTTTGACGCAAATGCTGAATTGTCTAGTGTGCCAGCGGAGGAGCGCATCACGATTGTCGATGTCGGCGGCCAAGGGGGCCTGCAGATCCAGTGGATGCTAAGAGCCGATCGGATTACGCCGATGGTTTTCGAACCGATACCGTCGGAGGCAGCCGCGATAAGGGAAACTCTTGGCCGAATCCCTGGCGCTCAAGTAATAGAGAAGGCCCTAGCGCATTCCACTGGCACTCAAAAATTACACATAGCTGCCTCATCGGACTGCTCATCACTGAGAGCGCCTAATACAGAGGTGTTGCAGCGGTATTCCATAGGACGACTTTTCACTACGATCGGCACCCAAGAGGTCGAATGTGTTCGATTTGACGAATTTTTCCGAACCCAGAGCGCGCCCTCACCGGACATGGTAAAAATTGATGTTCAGGGCTTCGAATACGAAGTACTTATCGGATTCGGTCGCCTTCTGGAGTCTTGCCTAGCCGTTGAATTGGAAACACACGTCACACCCATATATATAGGTCAAAAATTACTTTGTGATATCGTTTCACTCCTTGATGATTTTGGATTTTCTCTACGGAAGCTTAACGAAATAAAGCATTTTGACGGCGATGCGATTGAGTTCGACGCGGTTTTTACCAAGCGGCGTGAAAGGATCATGGCCTCATCGGAGCCGGTAAAGCGAAAATTTGCCGCGATCTCCGACGCATTAGGGCTTGCTCCATATTCTTAATTCTTAATGGTGACGTTCAGAGAAAGTTTTATTGAGAGTCATCAAATCAATGAGCTCGGTCCGCAGCTTCTCGCTCAGAAAGCTGTTCATCATCGGCAATGACAAGCGGCGGCATGCAGATGAACGCTTGCATCGAGCTATACGCCGCACACATCGCGCAGTCGATACCTGTATCCTCAAGAATTACTCCAGTTCCTGGAAATGGAATAGTTCTTTTTTTCAAAGGCAGGCATCGTTCAAGAAGTTTCTGCGCCCCCCTTGGCGTAAGTGAGTAGGCTTGCAGACCAAAAGAGTGCGCTATCCTAATAAGAGACCGAGAGGATTTGTCAGATTGGAACAAGGTGCCTTGCTTGCTGTATCGACGATCATAGAATTCAAGCTTAGCTTTTGAGAAACTGAAATCCAACCACAGGAAGAGCGGATCAAAGAGGAAACCCCACTTTATCATGTCCCAGTCCGCCGGTGCGTTGGAGAGAATGCGGGCAGATTCCGTAAGAAAGTCAAATGACGCACGAACATCATCTTCAAAAACAGTAATTATCTTATTTTCTGAAACCGCCAACTTCCATAGGTTGATGTGAGACAAAGCGCATCCAAGAGAACCTGGAAGGTAAGTGCAGTCCTCAGTAATAAATCCTTCCTTTATTAGCTGATCTCTGTCAACTGACGCACCATCAATTGCTGATACCCTCAAAGTATTTCTGACAAGATGCGGGTTATTGGCTTGATATTTAGAAAGTCGTGCAATACTGCGGTCCAGGTTTATCAAGTGAATCAATGGTGATCCAGCTTCGCCATTTGATTGCGGGGCGACAGGCGCAAGGCTAATTGACCCTTGGTCGATATAAGTTCGAGTGGCTAAGCGAGAAGACTTGGCAGGCGATCCTGGTCGTTCGATCAGATCGACCCACTCATCAATCGAGTATTGCCAGTCGAACTTTCGCGCAGCTTCCCTCGTCATATAGCACTTTTCCACAAAGGCAGCGGGATTCTCCTTATAGTAGCGCAGAGTGGCACTGGTGAAGGCCTTGAATTTGCTGGGCTCGATCGGCGCAATTATGCCGCCTCCTTGATAAGCCTTGAGAGGAAAGTGGCCCACAGATGTGCCGATTACAAGCCTTCCCGCAGCTGCCCCTTCCATAACCGATAGCGGGCCAGACTCGTTAACCGAACTTGTTACAACTGCATCGACGCTCTGATAGAAAATCGGCATATCGTGGAATGAAATCTGGTTTGCAGTTGAGCCGGCCACCTTGAATATCAACCCGGCCTCCTCCGCTGCCGCTTCGGCAAGGTCTCCGCGCTTCCACTCCACACCATACGTCTGTACGGACATTGATGTGGCGTAGCCAACTGTCGTTAGCCGTTCTGGCAAAGGACTAAAGAAGCTCTGATAGTCTATAGCGAGCGATGCGACCTCTGGCATTCTCGGTATGCCTAGCATCATCGAGGCTGAATACACCGATTCACTAACTACACCATAATTTGCAAACTTGTCGAATACGTCTTTTCCCTTCTGTTCTACAAGCATACGTATATCGAATTCGTGGTGGGAAATGGCAATTATTCGATCGTATGGAACTTGATATCGATCCACCAACGTGGACACTCCATCGAGGGCACTCATCCACACATCGTAGTATTTTGAAAGGTACTCGACTTGATCGATATTATTTATTTGCCAATCAAGTATATCTACAATGAACCCAAGGTCATGTAATTTACGCATTATATCGTAGTAAACCCTACCGTGAGACCACTTTGTATAGCCATATATCAGTACTCTCGGTCGTTTAGAATTCCTATTTGTTCTCGCCCTTATGACCGGATGAATAATGTAACCATGGATCCCGCTCCTGTCGAATTCCGGTCCAGCGGCGCGCAATATTTCACCGCCCAAGCCGGCGATGTCAGTGCACCAGTTCTCCGACGCGACGAATAGCTCCCACGTGCTGCAAACAGGAGCGCTGAGCCTCATCTGACCGTCAGGTATGGCCGACAGAAAAACTCCGCCGGACTTCAGCGCCAGCAAACCACGCTCTAGCGGAATGAATTCGAATATCGTGGGATCGACGGCTTGGTTTTCGCGCTGCGACTGTGAGACGGAAAAGCAGGTGCCAGAATAGCAGGAGATCGGTTCGGCCGAACCGTTGACGGCATGGATCAGGCGACCCTGCCGGTTTGCACCTCCCGAACGGTTGCCCGACTCAAAATATGCGTTCGCCGGGCTGCTCTCGACAGGGCCGTGTCGCAACTCACCCGTTAAGGGCTCGACATATATGACGGTGCCGAACGCCGTGAACAGCCGCGCGGGCTTGTAGGACGGACTGTTCATGCCCCTGCCCGCAAGTCGTCTCGGTGTCTAATGAAAAAATCGAGGTTGTCCTTTAGCCGCTGATTGCCCGTATCCAGTTCTAGCGCCCTTTGCCCCCACTCCACCGCCTGGTCCATGACATTGAGGCGCCACGACGCGATCGCACCGAGATCACACAATCGAAAACCCCAGCAGTTCGCTTCGTCCAGATAGCTGCCGGTGCGGTGCGTCTTCTCGATCCCATTGGTGCAGGCCCAGAACAGATTCAGCCAGTCGGCCTTGCTGTGGAACTCCTCTGCCAGGTCGAGCCAGATCTCACGCCGGTGCGGCGCTTCCATCCGGGCCTTGTCCAGCCAGGACAATTTCTGCTCCGGCCGCATGCGCGCGATATAACGCATCGCCTCGGAGCGTTCTTCCGCCCACCTGCTTGTTGGCAATTCAAGGTAGCGCTCGAGCAGCGAAACGGCCCGCTCTTGCTGGTTGGCCCACATCAAGTCCCGTCCGAGCCAGAAGCAGATTTGAGCGTCTTCGGGGTCTTCCTTCAGTGCCACCTCCATCAGCGGCAGGTAGCTGCTCCTTGTTGGCTTGGCGAGGTCCTGCACCTCGAACATGACAATGTCACTGCTGTTCGCCGTGACCTCCGTTTCTCCAGTGAAGACCAGAGCCTCGTGGACTGGCCGCCTGAAACGATATCCCCAGCGATGATGAAAGTTTTTCGCTGGCCAGTTGCGAAGTGGGGTCGGGTCGTCGACGCTCGCTCTGTACACTGTCTGACAATAAAGGGCTGTCGTCTCGCGAGTCCAGACAGCCTCGAGCTTTGCCCGCCAGCCAGGTTCAAGGAACCGGTCCATGTCCATTGTGCAGCACACGTCGACGTCGTGCGGGATCAGTGCCATGGCGGCGTTGCGGGCATCGTCGAAACGCCATGGGCGGACCGCTATCCTGTGCACGGTAACGCCGGCAGCGGTCAGCCGTTCCACCGTATCGTCGGTGCTGCCCGTGTCGGCGACAATGCGATAGTCGGCGTCGACGGCCGAATTGGCCCAGCGCTCCGCGTTTGCGGCTTCGTTCAAGGCGATGGTGTAGACAGCGACTTTCACGGCGCTCTGCTCACTCACGCACTGGTGCAAGACTTCGCCTGGCGGACATGCCCGACGGGCCCTTGCGGATAGCCACCAAGCCACCGAGCAGCTTTGCCCGATTCAGTTCGTAGTGGCTGTCGAAAAAGAGGATTTCGGCGAACTGACCGGCAAGCGCGCTCACGCCCAGCGGATCGACCGAGCGCGCGCTGCCGTGCTGCTGGATTTCCCGCAGCAGGGTCTTAGTCAGCGTGATCTTGCCGAGATCCTCGCCCGGCGGCTGCCAGTCAAGGTCTTCGAGGAAGTACCAGCCGCCCCCTGCGAGCAGAGGGAAAAACTCGCGCAGCGTCAACTGCTCGTCGAACGAGGCATGGCTGCCGTCGTCGACGATCACGTCAAGCGACCCAGGTCCGAATTTCGCGGCCACCTCGCGCAGATCGTCGAGCTTGGACTGGTCGCAGACGAACGACTTGAATCTTTCG
This sequence comes from Mesorhizobium sp. L103C105A0, assembly GCF_000502215.1. Classification (NCBI taxonomy): domain Bacteria; kingdom Pseudomonadati; phylum Pseudomonadota; class Alphaproteobacteria; order Hyphomicrobiales; family Phyllobacteriaceae; genus Mesorhizobium; species Mesorhizobium sp. L103C105A0. Next base: position 188,780 of record NZ_AYXF01000001.1, read on the forward strand.
TTGTTGAGCTGCGAAAAATCAGTCCGGTCGACGCCCATCACCCGGCAGAACGGAAAATAGCTCTGCCACAGGTCGACCGAAGGCGTCTCGGTCCGGTTGCCTTGTGCCTGCTTGGTGGACTGGCCGATCTCCAAGAGGAGTTTCATGGCCAGCCTTCTGCTCGACAGCAGCCGATCGTAGATCCGGGCATAGGCGTGTCGGTTCCCGGTGTGCCGGTTCTTGTCGGTATTGAAGCGGTCGGCGAGACTTGTGAATGTGGGGAAACTGTCGAGCGGGCTGATCAGCAGCGAGATCAACGGGGCCGCTTCGCCGCCCGGCCGGGCGTCGTTGCGGGCGGTCCAAAGATGGATGCCGAACACGCGATCATCGTTTAGATAGTCAGCCAATTCCGCTATCGGCCTGTCGAACCGGTCGATCTCCGTCCAATCGATCGCGTTATAGAACATCGGGCTGAACACCCGTTCTCGCAGTTCGGCTCCCGCATCGGAGGCGATGTAGTCAGACAGCAGCTTGGGGCCGATGTCGCCGAAATCCTTGCCGCGCGCTTCATGGAAACGCTCCAGCGACATTTCGTATAGCGCCCTGAGGTGGCGGCTGTAGGGCTTGGCGTATATGACGTTGCCGCAGATGAAGTGGCCCTTGTGTGCTCCCCGCCATTGCAGATTGAAAAAGTGATCGCCGCGAAAGGGGAACGGCCGCAGCAGGATCACGTCGGAATCCATCCACAGGCCGCCATGTTCGTAGAGCAGGGCGTAGCGGAAAATATCGCTGAAATATCTGATCTCGGAGCCGGCGACGATGCGCTCGAACAGGGCCCGCGGCATGACGTCGTCGGCATTGCGGACCTCGATCCCGTGCGGGACGAGGAATTCGAGCTTCTCTGGCGCATAGCTCCACACCCGCACCGGATGGCCAGCCGCTCGCATCGACGTTGTGGCGCCAATCAAGGTACGATGCTCAGCTTTGTCGGACATCACTTCATAGAAGCAGTTGATCTGCGGAAGTGCGGTGTCGTCGCTGCCAAGGAAGGGATAAATCCGCGCGTCGAACTGGCGCGATCGTTGCCGTCGTTCCAGCGGAGAATCCACGTCGCGCAGAAACGGCGCGAGCTCATGAAAGATCTCTTCTGTCGACTTCATGCTGCCGGTGCCGAAGTCCTTACCTTCCAACGGCGCCCGGTTTGCATGACCCATGGCCCCACCGTCGGCGCGGCCAGGCTTCATCGCGGCTTTCGTTGGAGGGGCGCGAAAGGCCGGCGTCGACAGTGTCTGCTTCGTTCCTGGATCAGCCACCCCCGAAGACAGGCGATCCACATCCTCTAGCATCCCTCCCACATCCGCCTCATCGACGGTCGCGATCCAGCACTCGCTGTCGGCAACGCTGTAGGAAATCAGCAAGCGCTTCTCATCGGGATGCCAAGCCAATCCGGCAGCGAACTCGGCGCCCTTTTCCTTGAAGTAAAAGGGACGGCTCACCTTTTGCAGCAGGTTCATTGCGTCGAACCAAACAAACCGATGCAGGCAGTATCGCCTGCTCTCGGAGGGTCTCCATTGCACCTCGCGAATCAACATTAGCCAACCGCCGGCGAAAGCGACCTGTTGGCTTACGCCGCTGAATCGTTGGGCCGCAATTCCAGGAGAGCTCTCGCTGATCGTTTCAGCTTGCTCATCCGCCACCCGAACTGGATCGCCGAAACAGACGAACTGCAGCCGCTCCTCGCCGGCTTCGCCTGATTTGACCTGCGTCATCCATCTCCCGTCGTGCGCACTCGGCCCCGTCGCGGGCAGCACGCGCAGGTCGGTCATCCGGTGGTGGCTGGGTTCGCTGTCGTCGACGCGCATGATGACCTGCTTGCCCTCGCTGTCCGCCAGATCGCGGACGGAGGCCGAGCCCCACAGCTTACCTTTCCAGGCGAACAGACGCAGGTCCTCGACGCCGGCCTCGCGCATGTTTGTCGGCGGCAGCATCTCGGTTGTCGATCGGACGGCGAGCCCATTGGTCAACCGCAGAAGGAAATTCCGAGCGAGGATCGCCTCGCCGCCTTTCGTCCGGAGATGGACGCCGTCTTCGCTTGTGGTGTAGTTCACCGCTGCCTGAGCAAGCACAATCTCCTTGCCCAGGCGCGCCACCGAGGGGCTTGACGGCCTGTAGCCCTCGGGCGCAGCGAAAACGATCGGATGAGCGCTGAACGACGGCATCGTTGTCTTGGCTGGCTGCACATAGAAGAACAGGTTGGACCACGCGAGATCCCTGGGTCCATCGCCGATACTACGGTCCAGCGCTAACCAGTTGCATGCCGCGAAACCGCGGTCCTTGCGCACGGGATCGTGCGCGTAGTTTGCCGCAATGGAAAATTCTTCCAGCAGGCCTGTCGTGTAGACGAAATCCTCGAGGAACAGGATGTCCTGCTCCGGCCGCTTGATCGCCAGCCCTGCTTCGGAGAACAACACGCTGGCGTCGTTCATCCCCTTCTCGCGGTAAAACCGTGCCAGGTCATAAAGTGGCTCGGCGCGTTGCGGCCGTTGATTGAAGGCGGCAAGCGCCTGTTGAACAAAGCCAGCCTCGTCGCCGAGTTTCCGCAGGCAGCGCGCCTCCTGCAGGCGGGCATTCCACGCCTCCTCGTCCCAGCCGCCCATCGCGGCACGCTTGGCGTAGGCCACCGCCGCCTCCGCCGTCCGCCCAGCGTCGCGGTAGGACTGCGCCAGGTAGAACCAGTAGCGCTGATTTTCCGGATCGTTCTCAAGGGCGTCCAGCAAAAGCCTGGCATCACGCTCGAACTTGTCCACCCGGTTCGAGCCGCTGGCGTGGTCCTTGTACCAGGCACCCCTCAGTTCCTGCACGCCACCGGGCACGTCTAGATATTCGTGGGTCACGCCATGGTAGCGGGCACCGGCGTCGCGTTTGACAAGGCGCGTGTTCCAATAGGCCAGGCCGGAATCCGACCGCTGCAACAGCCGGTAGCCCGGGCCGTCGAGCCCCTCGCGGAACCCCGTATGCTCAACCATCAGCTCCATGTCGGCATCGTCGAACAGCAGATAGTCATAGGCGAGCGGCGAGGCATAGGCGTGATCGAGCGCGGCGTTGCGGGCCTGCTCGAAATTGTGGAACGGGAACTCGTGCAGCTCGCCAGGCAGGTTGTGGACGGCAAAGAACGCCTTGATGAAATCCTGGGTTCCGTCGTTCGAGCCGGTGTCGCCGATGACCCAGCAGTCGATGTGGTCGACAACCGCCCCGAGACAGCGTTGAAGGTTCGCCACCTCGTTCTTGACGATCATGTTAAGGCAGAGGCGCTTACCGCTTGTCATATGCTGACTTTCGACCCCCATGACTGCGGGCTGAAGCGGTTACATTTGTGCCATGGTGCCATCGGGGACAGGGATCCGTTCCAGTGCGGACTTATCCGGCCTTCATGTCCCATGCACATTTTCCCCTGCCTCGGCCATCTGGATGCTACCTCAGCGTGATCCATTGTTAGCCAGCACCTTCCGCCGCAGCAAGGGTCTCGCGGTCACCCTGGGCGAGGCTTTGCGAATTGCCCTGTAGGCTCGATCGCCATGTACACCCCGCCGCGATATCAAGCGTTCGTCGATAACGAAGGTGGTGTATCTTAAGTCCCGGATTTTTCGATGCATTTGGCCGTATGCGCGCCATCTCGATGTTTTCCAAGGTAGTAAATCGTTGTTGGGCAATTAACAAATTGTAAACAGGTTATTTACAAGTTGCTAATTTTATAATTTACTAATGTCTTATGTATGGGAGGGTTTCCGTGGACCGGGCAGTAGGCCTGTCGGTTCGCGCTGTCTGCGAAGCCAGGAGAGTATCTGGAGCAAGTGCCACTTCGTGCGTGAGGGCGCAGAAAGTGTTTGGCGCAAGGAAGACGTGATCCAACGTTTTCCCAACCTGATGTTCCCTCGCAAGTAGTCGATTTCCCTCGCAAGTTGACACGCGTGTTGGGAGTTGGCTGTGGTCGGTGTGATACCAAGTGCGAAACGATGCGTCCGCAACGTAGGTTTCTGCTTCGATCAATCCCCCAATTATCTGCACCTGGCCGCCAGCAAAGATTGCCTGGCGATTGATGAGTATTGCTCGGTGCCCTGTGGACCGCCGTCCAGTTGCGAACTCCACACTCATCTCATTGAAGACAAGCGGGGCGCCGTTCGATCGGCCGGCACGGAGAGGCCTTCAAGTCTTGAGCGCCCGGCTCGTCGCTCTGCGCAGCGCCCGCCGGTTTACGGAACTGCTGGCTGCTCAATGCACGCGGCTCGAGCGCCGGTAGAAGCTGCGACCGGCCTCAGCGGGCGCGGGCGCCCGGCAGCGATAGAAACCTAGGCACGAAACAAGACAAACGGCGGCGCAGCCGCTGCCGACCGAGGAGGAAATCATGAGCTATATAACGGGGTTTGCGGTCATGGAAGTTGCCGTGAGAGGCGTCTTGCCCATCGGCGACACGACCGAGAATGTGCCATATTTTATCCTGGACACGACCAAGAGCGCCGTCGTCGGTCAGGTCATTCTTCCCAAGGCCGTCAAGCGAAGCCTCGCCGTCGCTGTCACCGTCAAGGTTCCGGCCGCAGCCGGTTCGTTGGCGATTGGCACGTTTGACGATGGCGGGAATTTCCAGGCCTGCAGCTTCCTCCGCGTAGAGAGCCCCGCTGTCGAACATCCCGACGGCGCCGTCGGGCCGTCCGGAAGGTGAGGCCTCTCAAGCCGCTTATCCCGAGCGCTCACCGGCCAGGCCGGTGGGCGGTTTCCGTTTGAACCGAATTCGAAGCCAACAGGAGCCAGTCATGGCCCGTGCCACTGAAATTCTTTTTGTCGATCCTTCGGTCTCCGACCTTCAGACAGTTTTCGGCAACGTGCGCCCCGAGGTTCAAGCGATTGTGCTCGACGGCCGCTGGCCGGCGGCGCAGCAGATCGCTGCGGCGCTCGCAGGGCACGAAGGGCTCGACGCGATCCATATTATGGCGCATGGCGCACCTGGCCGGGTTAGCTTCACAGCCGGAGAGTGGTCGGCCGCCACACTGAAGGAAGATGCTGAGGATCTTGCCGCAATCGGCAGGGCGCTTGCCGCGGAGGGCGAACTGCGACTGTGGAGCTGCGAGACAGCTTTTGGGAATGCTGGCGAGACCTTCGTTGCGGCGCTGGAACAGGCCGTCGGCGCGGACGTTCGCGCATCGAGGTCGCTGGTTGGCGCAGCGGCCCTGGGTGGCGCCTGGGAACTGTCCGCTGGCGGGAGCGCGACGACGCCCCGGCCACCACTGACCTCAGATGGCGTGGCAAGTTACACCGGAGTACTTGTAGCAGGCGATCTGACACTCACTGGCATCATTGATGGTGGTAGCGGCAATAATATTAACACGTTCTATCTGGTGGATACTAACAACACTTTTGCAGATCCAGACGGTGGTGGGCCGTTAACACAATATTCAGATGATAAAGCTGTTGGAAGCTTTCAACTGCCTTCCGCAGCTAATGGTTTTGTTTTCACCTTTGCTATAACTATAACGGTTCCAGACACTACGCACACTTATCTGGTATACGACAGCGGATTCAAGCTATACGGAACACTCACGCCTTCTGGTGGCGGTTATACTTTTGCGACAGTGGCAAGTAACAATGGCGATAATGGCGATACCTTCAATGGGGGCAGTCTCGTCATCACGAATCAAATAGGCCCGACGGGTCCCGCCGGAGCGACCGGCGCAACAGGTGCAACTGGAGCCACCGGCGCGGGCGCGACGGGTGCCACAGGTGCGACTGGCGCCACGGGTGCTTCAGGTGTGACCGGTGCAACTGGTGCGACTGGCGCGACAGGTGCTTCGGGTGGGACCGGTGCAACTGGCGCGACTGGCGCCACGGGTGCTTCAGGTGTGACCGGTGCGACCGGAGCGACAGGTGCTTCGGGTGGGACCGGTGCAACGGGCGCCACTGGCGCAACTGGTGACACAGGCGCGACCGGCGCCACGGGCGCTTCAGGTGGGACTGGCGCGACGGGTGCTTCTGGTTCGACCGGTGCAACCGGCGCCACAGGTTCGACCGGCGATACCGGAGCGACTGGCTCTACTGGTTCAACCGGAGCCACAGGTGCGACCGGCGATACGGGCGCGACAGGCTCAACCGGAGCAACCGGTGATACCGGAGCTACAGGTGCAACTGGCGATACGGGAGCGACCGGCGCCACCGGCTCGACCGGAGCAACCGGCTCTACTGGTGCGACTGGCTCGACTGGAGCAACAGGGTCGACCGGAGCAACCGGCGATACCGGAGCGACAGGTGCGACCGGCTCTACCGGTGCAACCGGCTCGACCGGAGCAACAGGTGATACCGGGGGGACCGGAGCAACTGGTGAAACGGGCTCTACTGGCGCGACTGGTTCAACTGGAGCCACAGGTGGGACCGGTGCAACGGGCTCGACTGGCTCGACTGGTGCAACCGGAGCCACAGGTGCGACCGGCGATACGGGCGCGACAGGTTCGACCGGCGCCACCGGCTCTACTGGTGCGACTGGCTCGACCGGGGCAACCGGTGATACCGGCGCGACCGGTGCAACGGGCTCGACTGGCTCGACTGGTGCTACCGGAGCGACAGGCTCGACCGGCGCCACCGGCTCTACTGGNGCAACCGGCTCTACTGGAGCGACTGGCTCTACTGGAGCGACTGGCTCGACTGGTGCAACCGGAGCCACCGGGGCGACTGGCTCGACCGGAGCAACCGGTGATACCGGCGCGACCGGTGCAACGGGCTCTACTGGTGCGACTGGTGCTACCGGAGCCACAGGTGCGACCGGCGATACGGGAGCGACAGGTTCGACCGGCGCCACCGGCTCTACTGGTGCGACAGGCTCGACCGGAGCAACAGGTGCTACCGGGGGGACCGGAGCAACGGGCTCGACAGGTTCGACTGGTGCTACCGGAGCCACAGGTGCGACCGGCTCTACTGGAGCGACTGGCTCTACTGGAGCGACTGGCTCGACTGGTGCAACCGGAGCCACCGGGACGACTGGCTCGACCGGAGCAACCGGTGATACCGGCGCGACCGGTGCAACGGGCTCTACTGGTGCGACTGGTGCTNACCGGCTCTACTGGTGCGACAGGCTCGACCGGAGCAACCGGTGATACCGGCGCGACTGGTGCAACCGGCGATACCGGAGCGACTGGCTCGACCGGAGCGACGGGCTCAACCGGAGCAACCGGTGATACTGGAGCGACGGGTGCCACCGGCGCGACTGGTTCAACTGGTGCAACCGGAGCCACAGGTGCCACCGGCGCTACCGGTGCGACTGGTTCGACCGGTGATACCGGAGCGACCGGAGCNACCGGAGCCACAGGTGCCACCGGCGCTACCGGTGCGACTGGTTCGACCGGTGATACCGGAGCGACCGGAGCAACAGGTGATACCGGGGCGACTGGCTCCACTGGAGCGACGGGCTCGACTGGAGCAACAGGCTCCACCGGAGCCACCGGGGCAACTGGCGACACGGGAGCGACAGGTTCGACTGGTGCAACCGGTTCCACCGGGGCGACAGGCTCGACCGGAGCAACCGGTGATACCGGCGCGACCGGTGCAACGGGCTCGACTGGCTCGACTGGTGCTACCGGAGCCACAGGTGATACCGGGGCGACAGGCTCGACTGGTGCAACGGGCTCTACCGGCGCGACTGGTGCGACCGGCGCCACTGGTGCAACGGGCTCCACGGGAGCAACCGGTTCGACCGGAGCTACTGGCTCGACTGGTGCAACAGGCTCTACTGGCTCGACCGGAGCGACTGGCTCAGCCGGATCGACGGGAGCGACCGGAGCGACCGGCCCGGGCGGTGACACAGGTGACCACCACCATGGCAACAACGGCTTTGGCAACGGAGATCAGGATGCACCTGGCAATTCCGGGAACCATAACAATGCCGAAAACGGCCCTGGTCACAAAGCCAACGTCACGACCAATACGCTGGGCCTAAAGGACTCGACGCAGTTCCTGCGATCCGGCTCGACCGACAGTGGTGCCGTCAGCCATGCGTCGTTCCGGCAGCTTGTTGGTCTGGCGGCCAGTTCGGTGACGACCGACCTCCTGAATGTCCTCAACACGATCAGTGGATTTGGTCAGAACCAGAACAAGCCGTTAGGTGCGAGCACCGACCTGATCTCGGACAAGACCAAGCAGGGCGCCGGCTACGCCAACACTGACGACACAGTGAAGAAGGCTCTGAAGGATATTCTGAAGCCGCATGAGTGAGCAGTGAGTGAACCTGGACAGGAAATGGTCCAGATTAAACCAGGCGCGCGGGCTTCGCTGGAAAGCGGACCCGCGCGCTGATCATTCCAGGTTATTGGGTTCCCGACCATGGTCAGCCACCATGACCACACAGGACGAAACGTACGCGCGGACTTCGCGGGAGAGCGGAATTCGCGCGTTCATCATTTTCAAACAGGGATTGGCATCAGAGTCGCGTGGCCGGTCGGTTCGAAGTATAATGCGGCGTTGCCGGAAACCTCGGCAGAAATACCTCGGCTTGGGCATTTTCGAACCCTCGCCCTGCGTACCGGATGAGAAGTCCATGGTAAACGTGCCCGTAAACGCCGAAAACCAGCCGGCCTCGATCCGTGCCGACGCCGAAGGCGACGTCGCAGCGCGCCAAGCGGGCGGCCACAACGCGGCGGCGCGGACCCCCGGCGGTCCCGCCGAGCGCGACCAGATCGGGCCACGCATCAAGGCAGTACTGCAGGCCGCGCGTTATCATGGCGTCGAACTCGACCCCAACGAATTCAGGACAGCGAGCGCGGTTCCGACCGCTACCGATCTCTCCGAATGGGCGCAGACCGCCGGCATGTGGGCGCGTGCCCTGCGTATCCGCTGGTCGCATCTTTTGCGCTTCCAGGATACCGGACCGGTCGTGCTGTTGTTCAGCGATGGCGGCGCGGCCCTCCTGACCGGAGCGAGTGCGGAGCGCAATGTCGTCTTCCTCAAAAGTGCCGACGCGCCGGACGACGGTGAGGCCACCCCCATCGACGAGCTTCGGCTGTCGCGGGTGTGGACGGGCGAGGCGGTGCTGCTGCGCGCGACACGGTCGCACGTGGCGGCGGATGCGCCTTTCACCCTTCACTGGCTCACCCAACTGGTGCGGCTAGAAAGCCAGCCCCTGCGCGACATAGCCATTGCCTCGTTCACGCTGAGCATTCTGACCATCCTGCCGCCACTCATCGTAATGGCGCTGGTCAACAAGGTGCTGCAGTTCAACAGCATCTCGACGTTGCTGCTCTTGTCTGCGGTGATTGCCGTGGTCTTCGCCTATGAGACACTTCTTGGCCATGCGCGGCGACTGATCATCAACGTCGTCGGCGCCCGTCTGGACACCAAGCTGCAGTTGCACGTCTTTAGCCGGCTCTTGCGCCTGCCGCTCGACTATTTCGAGCGTCATCCGGCCGGCGAGACGATGTATCATCTGGCCCAAGTCTATCGTATTAGAGAGTTCCTGACCGGAAAACTTCTCAGCACGTTCCTGGATCTGATCACATTGTGCGTGCTGATACCGGTCATGTTCTACATCAACGCCACGCTCGCCTGGGTGGTAATGGCGTGCGCGGCCGTGATCATGCTGATCATCCTTGCCTTTCTCAGACCGCTGCGCCGCAGATATCAGCGAGTGGTCGAAGCCGAGACCTGGAAGTCGGCAGCGCTTGGCGAGACTGTCGTCGGCATCAAGACAGTGAAGGCGCTCGGCCTCGAGCCGCAGCGCAAGGCGCTCTGGGATGAGCGCGTAGCGGAAGCCGGAAAGGCTCGCCTCGCCTTCGGGCAGCTTGCAAGCTGGCCGCAGACGCTAGTCACGCCGATCGAACGCGTCATGGTGCTCGGCACCATGCTGATCGGCGCCTATCTCGCATTGAACGACCGCTCGGGCTATATGGTTGGCAGCCTGTTTGCCTTCATGATGATCTCCCAGCGCGTAGCGCAGCCGCTGGTCGGCCTGGCCCGACTGGTTGAAGACTACGAGGAGGTCGGTGCAGCTATTGGCGAGGCGGCCTCGGTTCTCAACCGGCCGCTGGAGAGCAGTTCGAATTCCACCGGCCTGAGACCCAGGTTTGTGGGCGAGGTCACTTTCAGCGACCTGACATTCAGCTACATCGCTACAAAGACACCGGCGCTTGACCGGGTCAGCTTCCACATTCCCGCCGGCAGCATGTTTGGCATTGTTGGGCGTAGCGGTTCGGGAAAATCAACGATCGCGCGCCTCCTACAGGGAATCAACCGCGACTACAGTGGCTTCCTCAAACTTGATGGCGTCGACCTCAAGGAGATCAACCTACGCCATCTTCGTCAAGGGCTCGGCGTGGTCCTGCAGGACAATTTTCTCTTTCGCGGGTCGATCCGCGATAACATCATCGCCGGGCGTCCAGGCTTGACGCTTTCCGATGCCATGCGCGCCGCGCACCTCGCCGGCGCCCAGGAATTCATCGAGCGCATGCCCAATGGCTTTGACACCTATATCGAGGAAGGTTCGCCCAATTTGTCAGGCGGTCAAAAGCAGCGGCTGGCGATCGCACGCGCCCTCATCCACGACCCGACCATTCTCATCCTCGACGAAGCGACCAGCGCGCTCGACCCGGAGAGCGAGGCAGTGGTAAGCGCCAATCTTATGCGCATCGCCAGCGGCCGCACGATGATCATCGTTTCGCACCGGCTGTCCTCGCTAACAGAATGCGACAACATCCTGGTTATGGATCAAGGTAAGGTCCTTGACGTCGCGCCGCACTCGACACTGCTCGAGCGCTGCGCGCTGTATCGTCAGCTGTGGTCGCAGCAAAACCGGCACCTCGACGGCCGTCATGGCCGCCCGGTCGCCATCCCACCGCGGTTGGTTTGACGATGCCACGACTCAGATGCGCTTCAGGTCCGGTAACCCATGAGTAGCACCTCTCTCATCACCCTCCCCTCTCGGCGGCATCGGATGGAAACGAGGGATCTGACGACGCCAGCCATACTCGAATTCCAGTGGCCGTCGACGGCTGTCGCCAATGCTCCTATTCCGCAGGCGGCGCGGCGCATCGTCTGGATCATCGCGAGCCTGGTCATCGCGCTGATCGCCGTGGCCGGACTGATACCGGTCGATCAGGTTGTAACGGCCAGAGGACTCGTGGTGTCAAAATCGCCCAATATGGTCGTGCAGCCGCTGGAGACGGCGATCGTGCGCTCGATCGACGTTCGTGAGGGACAGCACGTGCAGGCCGGTCAGGTGCTGGCTCGCCTCGATGCGACTTTTGCTTCTGCCGATCTGGCGGCGCTCGGGATGCAGGTTTCGACACTTGAAGCTGAAGTCGCGCGGTTGAAAGCCGAAGCGGACGGCCAGACCTTCAACTATGACGGTCTCGACCCAAGCTGGACCTTGCAGGCATCGATTTTTGAGCGCCGCAAAGCGGTCTATGACGCCAAGGTCGAGAATTTCGACCGGCAGCGCGACGAACTCAGTTCCGTAATCTCGCGGTCGCTATCGGATGCAGATGGCTACCGCCAGCGGCTCGCGGTCGCGGGCTCGATCGAAGAGATGCGCAAGCAGCTCGAAGCAAGGCAGGTGGGCAGCCGCCTCAACACGCTGCTCGCCGAAGATAATCGCGCGGAAATGTCCCGGGCGCTCGGCAATGCCGAGCAGACCGCGCAAGCCGCAAAGCTCCAGCAGGCGGCGGTGGCCGCCGAGCGCGACGGCTATATTCAGGGCTGGCGAGCGGATGTTTCACAGAGCCTGTCCGAAGCCAGTTCGCGCATGTCGGACGCCCGTGAACTTCACAACAAGGCAAAGCTGCGTAAGCAATTGGTCGAGCTGAAGAGCGAAGCAGACGCGATCGTTCAATCCGTGGCCAAGGTCTCGGTCGGTTCGGTCCTGCAGTCCGGCGAGCGCTTGATTACGCTGGTGCCGGCCAACGCGCAGCTTGAAATCGAGACAAACATCGTCGGCCGCAGCAGCGGCTTTGTGCATATCGGCGACCCGGTGGTCATCAAGTTCGATACCTTCCCCTATTCGCAATACGGCCTTGCTCATGGCACCGTGCGGACGCTCAGCCCTGATTCCTTCTCTGCGCAGGATCAGGCGCGTGATCCGAACAGCTCACTGGCCATGCTGCCTTCGGACGCCGAACCGTTCTATCGCACGCGGATTTCCATCGACCAAGTCGCCCTCCACGGCGTGCCTACCGGTTTCACCGTGAGCCCTGGCATGCCGGTGACCGCCGACGTTAAGGTCGGCCGCCGCACAGTGCTCAAATATATTCTCGGTGTGATGCTCCCGATCGGCCAGGAAGCCATGCGGGAGCCATAGCGCAGGGTGTTTTCGGAGGCTCGGATCGATGACAATCCTGGATCGGCTGACTGTCTTGGCCTCCCCGGCGGCAGCGTTGCGCCGAGCGATCCAGCTCTCTGACAGCGGCAAGCCCGCAGAAGCCTTTCCGCTGATGGCGACCGCGGCGCGCGCGGGGATCGTCGAGGCCGAGTACCGGGTCGCGCGTTGCTATCTCGAAGGCTCGGGTGTGCCGCCAAGCCGTATGGAAGGGGCGCGATGGCTGCTGCGGGCAGCCAACCACGGGAGCGCCGATGCGCAAGCGCTGCTCGCTGCTCTCTACCTGACCGGGCTGGTGGCTAAGGAAGGCGACGGCAAGGGCTCCGAATCCGACCAATTGTTCATGGCGGATTCCTCGGGCAAACCGGACTTCACAGCGGCGTTCGATTTTGCCACCAAGGCGGCTGAGGCGGGCTCGGCCACCGGACAGGCGATCCTCGGCTATATACTTACCAGCGGTCCCAAAGCAATGCGCAATGCAGATGCGGCGCACCGATGGTACGAGAAGTCGGCTTCTGCCGGCTGCGCCGAGGGGTGTCTCGGCTTTGCCCTGTCGCTCGCCCGTAGTGGCAAACGTGAAAACAGGGTCAGGATTGCAAACGAGGTAAGACGCGCCGCCGACGCCGGTCTGCCGACCGCAATCTACCTTCTCGCGGTCCTTACCGAGCACGGGCTCGGCGTCGTGCGCGACATCAACGCAGCCGTTCAACTCTATCAGGCTGCTGCAGAAAAAGGCCTTCCCTCCGCTCAGTTCCGGTTGGGACTGGCACTGATTGATGGTGCATTTGTCGACCAGGACATATCTGCTGGAGAGGCGTGGATGCGGCGCGCTGCATTGGCGGGCAATATTGAGGCTGCCTATCTCCTTGGCGATCGCTATGTAAAGACGCAGCGGCCGGATTTTGCAGAATCCGCAAACTGGTATCGGCGGGCGGCCGAAGCGGGCCATCAGGCCGCCGCCCGCGCTTTGGCCTCGCTTTATTTGACGGGCAACGGCGTGGCTCAGGATCTCGAAGAAGGGGCACGCTGGCTACGCGCCGCTGCACTTGGCGGCAATCAGGAAGCACAGGTCGATCTCGCCAATCTTGTTCTCGAAGGAGCCGGCGAGCCGGATGATCGTGCAAGCGTTGCCGGATGGTTCGAAGCGGCCGCTTCATCGGGGGACCTGATCGCCGCGTTCAATCTTGGGCTCTGCTTCGCCAATGGCGTTGGCGTCCGCCAGGACGAGGGCCAAGCGGCGCAATGGCTAAGGCGCGCGGCTGAAGGTGTCGCCGAGGCGCAATATATGTACGCCCGTCTCCTGCAAGATGGACGCGGCGTGGTGACCGACCTATCGCAGGCCCGCCTCTGGTTTGCTCGGGCGGCCAATGCCGGCCTGCTCGACGCCCAGGTGGCGCTTGCCGAGATGCTGCTCAATGGCCGCGGTGGCGCGCGTGAGCCAAAGGTAGCTATGCAGCTGTTCGAGCGGGCCGCGCTCGACGGTCACGCTGGAGCGATGTTTGCACTTGGCGCCATGTATGGAACTGGCCAGGGCGTGCGGGTCAGCCAAACGGCGGCGCAGAAATGGTACTCCGCCGCTGCTGGACGTGGGCACGGCCAAGCCCAACTCATGCTCGGGCGTTATTTCTCAAGGGGTATCGCTGGGGAGCGCGACCCGGCAGCCGGTCGCCTATGGCTTGAGCGCGCAGCAGCACTCGGTATTAGTGAAGCGGCCGACGAACTTGCCGAACTCGCCCCGGGTTGAGACCCGCATAGTGCGAGCGCGCCAAACGCATGTCAGCCACGAATGAGAATCCAGCGGATTCTAGGTTTGGTGCGGAAGCCAATTGCCCCCCTGGCGGTCATATATCCGTGCTCCGTTTTCCTTCATCTGGTTGCCGATCAACTGGGTCGTGCCGTCGAGTTCTGGTCCGCAATGCGCGCCTGGGTGACCGTGCTGACGGCGCCAAGCTCGGCAAAGGCGAGTCGCTTCCCCATACCATCTCTGCTCGATTTGCTGAACGGCGGCCCTTTAAGCGGCCATTTCATTCAAGGAATCCCGCCTGACGAAGCTTCGTAAGCAAAAGCGCGATGGCGCCCGTGTAGCTAACGCGGGCTTGCTCAGCCATCGGCAGAGAACACCACACGGTTAGTTCGACAATTTTGTTCTCGTCGCCGTCTATCGGAGCGGAGCTAAGTTGCCCTTGCTTGTCCATAATGATTGCGACGGTGCCATTTGCACCATACCCAATTGCCGCCAACCTCTGGATTCGCATGTCGCCATCGACGCGAACATCGAACAGGATGGAACCGTCCGTTTTCTCGGCGACATCACTCACTCGATCGAAAAACGGACGGGTCATCCCGCCAGCGTTGGCAAGAGATTGCTCCAGTAAGACTAGTTCAACGTACTCCGCCTTCATACGGCAAGAGTGCTCGGCCTGCCTCGCGGGACCAATGACCGTTGAAGGCTTATCCACACCAAACACCCATCCATCTAAGTTGTTTTTGAATGATGGAAGGAGCCGGGGGCGGCAGAGCGCTCTATCGCCGACTTACAGATCGTGCCTTATCGCGCTGAGGCCGGCAGCCTGGCGCAGTCTGCATCGGAGCTGAATGGACGCGGGCTCGGATCGAGGATGTCGAAGAAGGCCGACAGCCTCCGTGTTCGACCACGATGAAGGTCTCGATTTTGGGGCCGTCCGCGCCGCTGCCTTTCAGTGTATGCTTATCTGGCTGGGCTTACGACTTTCGCGATGCTGAAGGCAGGGAAAGGAGTGCACCTCATCCCTGCCCTCATCCCTGGCGCCGAGTGGCCGTATCGGCGCGCGCGAGCACATCTGAGACGGTACCACCCACATGGGCCAGCACGGCAACAGATGTGATAGCGCGCCGCCAGCGATGACGCACAGTCAGCCTGATGCCTGCGGATGATCGCGAGCGCAAGAACGCTCGGAGTCTGCTGGGCTGAATTCCCGCTGCGGCAACTATTATCAATAAGGTTAGACCCAACTTGCTCCTTTAAAGGAGCCTCTTGTCCTCTGGTTCCGTTGACAAAAAGCCACTACCCGATACCTTTTCACGACCATACTGAAACTTACGACAATTTTTTCCGTGGCATTGGATGAATGCCGTCAATGGGTTCGATACCCCTATCTGGAGAACGGTCGTTGGATATTGAAAAGCGGCAAGGTCCACGGAGGGCGGCGGGAAGAGTTGGATCGACTTGTTCCGAACCCTTCGGGGCTCTCGCCGTTGGTCGTCCACTCTTTGAAAACTCGTTATCGATATTGAACCGGACTGGTGCTTGGCATATCGCAAAGGACCTTTGCCAGGAGTTCGTACCACAGCACGCACGGGTTCGATATTGGAGACTTGGCGCGGTGGCTCCCGGAGGGCTGGCGCGCAAGATCGCGGCAAGGCTGATGATGCTGGAAATCAATTGGCTTAAGGATAGCCGATATTGCTTGATCGGCAGCAAAGCCGCTGATGGCTACAGCCGGGTTTTTCTCGATCCGCTCTTTGTGCTGAGGTCAGAGCTGGCTGAAAAAGATGTCGTGCTCTGCCATGACGTCGGCCCTTTGAGCCACAGCTTCCTCTATGACCCTGGAACCGTTGAGAATTACCGTGTCGCATATGAAAAAATCCGCAGACACAGGCCCGGGATTGTTTTCGTCAGCGATTGGTCGAAGGATAATTTCGTCTCCATCTATGGGTCAAATTTCCGATTCCTGATCACCATTCCGCTGTACGTGCGTACGGGCCTGTTTGATGGATCCCTGGAATCCCTTCCTGCTGTCAAAGGGCCATTCTTCTTGACTGTCGGCGCCTTTGAAACACGCAAGAACCAGATCACGGCGCTTGAGGCATATCGAAACGGCGGGTTCTACAAGCAAGGTATCAAATACGTGCTTTGCGGCTCGCGAGGCGACGGCCGCGAGAAGATCATCGATCTTGCGAAATCGATACCAGGGACGGTGCTGCCGGGATATGTGCCGGACAGCCAGTTGCGATGGCTCTACGCGAACGCTGAGGCATTCGTTCTGCCGAGCCTTCTGGAAGGGTTTGGAATGCCCGCCTTGGAGGCGGCCCATATGGGCCTCTTACCGATCGTCTCCGAGAGAAGTGCATTGGTGGAAGCGGTGGAAGGAGTCTGCGTGCAAGTTCCTCCACACGACACGACTGCAATCGGACAGGCGATGCGGCAAGCGCTTTCACGCAGTTCGAGCGAAAAGGCACAGGCCAGCCGCGAACTGCGGGACGTTGCCTCGCGCGCTTCTAAACAGCGCTTCCTGCAGGGCTGGCGAAGCCTGCTGCTGAGCGGATAAAGCAGGCCGGACGTTTCGTTGAAGCGTGGGCGTACCTCGCCTCTGGAGTAGCTGCCAAAAGGGCAGGCCTCGCGATATCACAATCGCAAATTGCCCGCTGCCAACGCAAGCCTACATTTATCAGCTCGTCCTAGAGCCAAAGACACATGGCACTGCATACGGCTGCTGAGATCGCGCAAATATCACAAGGAGTCGGCGAAGCAGTGAATGGCTACGAAAGCAGTAGTCCGATTTTCCGGCATCGCTGGCAAAACAACTCGAGTGGCACTGGGCGTCGCGTAGCGTTCCGGTCGCCTAAGCGGCATCGATAGCAGGCATGGGCTGTGCCGCCTGATAGCGATTGTGTCTTTCAAATCCTGCTGCCATGCGTAAGGCGCTGACCCTGGTGGCGGAGACGACGGCGATTGCGATGCAGAAGATGGGGCCTGGGTCAGCGCTGCCGCCCGACACCGAGTTGGCAATTATGGCGGCGAAGGCGGCGTTCCTGATGCTCATTGCGACTGCAGCCGTCTCAGGCGTCACCCATTGTTGTACCCCGCCCAATCCCCTGGTCAGGACACCGAGCAGCATGGCCATCATCAGAGACCCAAAGAAGCCAAGCTGGGACAGAACCGCGATCGGCCAGCTCGATGCCCTGGAACTGCCGAAGCCCACGCCAAGGCCACTGGTGTCAACGAACGACTGCAGGCTCTTGAGGTTCCAATAGGTGCGCTCGTTGCCCGAGGCGGAAGCTGCCTTGTTGATGATGGTGCTGTTGATGAGCCTGACGAAGGGATCCAGCGCGTCGGCCCGGTAGAGGCTCACGCCCATAACAAGGGCCACGCCCAGCACCATCAGGACGGTGATCAATATCTCCTCCCGCTCGACTCGTCCCCTGAGAACTGATGCCAACATTGAGAGGGCGACCGGAATGCACAGCAGAGTGAGGCCAACATAGGCGGTCGAGGACGTCGACAGGATGGTCAGGAAAAGCAGGATGGCCGACAGCCACTGGGCGAGACGGGACCTGGTCATTCTCCAGTATGTATAGGAGAATGCCAAGCAGGCCAGGGAGGCGCCGGCAAACGAAGAGGCCTCGGAAAAAGGTCCTGTGATGCGTGCGAAACCGGCCTCGTAGGCGTCACTTATGATCGCATAGTTGGCGGTTCTGATCGGGGCGAGTACGTCGCCCACGCCGGCATTTTTGCTGACGAAATCAATCAGCCCCATGCCAGCATGCAGGCCGCACCACAAAAAGAACCCACGGCGTAGCTGGTCTATCCTGTCAGAGTGCAGCAACAGGGTGCAAAGCGCGATGGTCGTGAGCCCACCGAGAATGAAATAGCCTGTCTGAGAGGTATTGCCGGAAACCGGAGCCAGCGAAGCTTCCACGACGGTGCCGCGGATTTTCGACTGGACAAAGACAGCCGTCTGCCCGGCGAAGAACCTTGGAAACAGCCACGCTCCAATAACTGCGTAAACCATAGCGCCCGCAAGAACCCAGACCGCGCGGATGCTCCCAAACACCTTTCCTAAGTCGATCCATATATGTCGTCTGGCAGCGACGGCAGCGACGAGCAGAGCCTCGAACATGGTGTAGATGAGCGGAGAAGACCCACCCAAAAAAGTCAGGCTCATAACGGCGGTAGCGCCGAATGCCTGGGAAGCAATCAGCCCAACTATCAGCATTCCTCGGGAATAGTATGCAATGATCAGAATGGCCGCGCACACCAGAAGACCCGGCAGAGAAACCTGCATTGCTGACTGAGCCTCTCTCCCTGTTGGTCATTCTAGCGTTCGAAAGACGCTATCCGATGAGTGCATCATTCGACAGGTGCATAGCTTGGGCAAGAGAGCCAAACGGCGTAGTCCTGCTTTCCGCAGAAGCCGTAGCCCCGAGCAGCGGCAGATCCCACGGCGCAAAGTTATTTTGCCGGTGAGCCTGATAAAATGGCTGCCAGCCTGGTGCCCAAATGTCGTGTTGGTTGCCTGCAGCTGGAGAAGCAAAGCGCGGCATAGGCCGACACGTCCGGGACCCTTCGACCCGCCGGCCGTTCCGATTCCGGCCTACCCCTTCCTGCAAACGGATAATTGGCAAACGCACCCTAAAGAACGCCTCGACGGCGCGAAACGTCACTCTTATACACAGGCCAGCGGGCAGGTTGTGCTTACAATCGTGAAATGACGTGTTAAGTTGGAGATTATTGGGTGCTCTTGGTGACGGGGTGGGTTCTCGAGAGTTCCATGAGGAGGACAAGCGGTATGACCGCCCGTGTTATACATGGCCCATTTGGCCCTAAGCAGATGATGCAACTCAGGGAGATTTACGAACGGGCGCGGGCTGTGACCGCCCAGTATCCCGAATCCCACGTTGCCAACAAAGCCGCCAAGAAGTTGATCGATGCCTTCGAAACCGTGACCTCCAGCGATGCAAGGGGTGGGCGGTGTCTGAGTGAGACGGATCCCCAGGGAAACGCCTGAGGTCCAAGCGTTAAGTCCAGGAGCATCTATCCGCCTGCCAGCCAAGCTGGCAGGCGGATTCTTGTTTGCTGTCCCGGCGCGCCGCTCCCATAAAACGATAGGGGAGCCACTGGGGCGGGCGAGTGGCTCCCCTATCCTGTCTTCGCTATATCCGCAGACAGACCGCGTAAGCCCGGGCAGACGCCGGCAAATCCATGTTCGTCTTGGCAACGTATCTCGTCAACGAAGCCTTTGGGGTAGTTTGCCACCGAGGAGTGTCTGCCCAGCTTCCGCCTATCGGATGAGCATGACAGCACTGCCAATCTCGAACTGTTATTCAATGAAGTGAGCGTGTCGACCAGCCCCTGTTGGCCGCGCATCAGCGAGTTCTATGACGTGAGAAAAAAGTTCACCGAAAATTAACTTAGATTAGCACCCGCTTGTATAGCATAATCTACACAATTCCAGGTGGCATAGGGGGAAATGATGAGCGTCTAAGCTGGAGAGATCCGGCTAAGCCTTCACGGGTAGAACACTTCAAAAAATCCAGGAATTGTGAGGGGGTTATGGCGACCGCCAGAGGGTCGCTTTGTGTATAGGCAAAGTTGGGGTACTAGTATGGTTTCTGCAATCGGACTGCATAGTTTCGATTCGGCAAGTCAACGAGAAGCTGCTTTGAACAGTACGGGAAGGGGTAACGAACAAGCCGACAAAGAGTGCCTACTTATCCTGGACGGAAGGGCCCTGGACCGGGAATGTCTGGCATCAGCCCTTAAAGACCATGATCTCGGTATGGCCATTGCCNCTGGACGGAAGGGCCCTGGACCGGGAATGTCTGGCATCAGCCCTTAAAGACCATGATCTCGGTATGGCCATTGCCGCCATGGGTGCGATCGAAGAATGGCGCATAAAGAAGGAGTCTTACCCTTCTCTGGCTGCCATTCTATTCAACCTTGGCGGGCGTAAATTAGCCGACCGCGGCATTGCAGATGAGATTAGATTAATCTCTTCAGAGTTCAGCTCTGTTCCGGTAATAATTTTGTCTGACACAGATGATCTCGGGCAAATACTAACAGCGCTTGAATGCGGTGCACGTGGGTACATCCCGACTTCAGTTGGTATTGATGTCTGTGTCGAAGCCGTCAATCTGGCAGCGGCTGGCGGCATCTTTGTACCGGCCAGCAGCGTTTTGTCCATGCGCCATCTGATCGATTCAGGCAGCCGCGACACGCGTCCGTTGACGACTATGTTCACGCATCGGCAAGCTGAAGTGGCTCAGGCGCTTCGGCGCGGCAAGGCGAACAAGATCATAGCCTACGAATTGAACCTGCGCGAAAGCACGGTGAAGGTGCACATCCGAAATATCATGAAAAAACTGAAGGCGACGAATAGGACGGAAGTCGCCTATAAGGTCAACGATCTTTTCGGGGAAGGCGCTCTCGCGCAAGAGTGAGTGGTTTCAGGCGGTGCGCCGAGGTCAACCCTCGGCGCACCGATGGTTTTCCTCCCCTTGGCGGTGGGTGGGAACCACCTGGAATCAGTTGTCATGCCCGATGCTGCAAATGATAGTTTTGCCAGGACGAGGCTCTGCTGGGTGCAGGACACTCCAGCCTCAACGAAAATCCTCCATGTCCACTCAAGATTCCGCGATTACCAAAAAGGCTGCCAATGATTGCACCTATGGACGAATATCGTTCCCTCGGGGCTTCGTGCACGCCTGGCCGACCGTCTAAAGAGCGGTACACATCGGTTCCAATAGTAACAATGCGTGTGTCGCGGCCACCGCAACAAGCAATTTCGGGTCCAAGTCCGCGACGTGATGCATCTGTCTGATGATCTCGGCCTGGCATGTCGATCGCGGCAATCGACTTGCCGGCGCTTTTTGTGGCCGGAGGCGGAGCAATGGACTTGCAAATGCCGCCGCCATAACCAGCGTCTTGTCCTGCTTAGTAGGGCGCGGGCACATCCGAGGCGTTGCGCAGGGCAGCATGTCGGGACTTGAATTCGCTCGAGCTGACGATGCCAAGGGCAATGCTATCACGCGTCATTGATCCTGCCCGCAACTGACGGGAATAGGTTTCGATGCCGTAACTGTCTGCGGGGCGATCCAGCAGCATCAGGTAAAGAAAGCCGATATAGGCTCGGTCGGTAAGGCCAATCGTGGCATATTTGGCCTCGAATTCGTCGGAGCGGAACATTTCCATGATCACGGCAGTGAGCGTGGCGTCTCCGTTCTCGAGGGCTGGCGACCACCGATCCAACCCTGCGGCATCGCCATCATGGCCAAGGACGAGGCAATAGGCAAAATTTATCTGATGGACATAGGTGAACCGGCCGGCAAACTTTGCTTCAGGGGCGCAATCTCGGTGTGGCTTGGGCAACGGCTGCGGGCCACGGGTAATGTCGCGAACAGCCATGTAGGCAGGCTTTGGTTCACCGGCTATCCATTTGCCGTTGTTGTTCTTGCTAAGTCGAACCAGCCCCATATTGGCTTCGAAGCTCGGCGCCCAGTAGGTCTCATCCAGCAACTCGTAGATGTGCGCCGCTTCGACTTTGTACGTATCCTGGAGTTCGCGAAGCCGTGTCATTGCCTGTTTGACGCCGTCGGCCTGCTGCCGCTCGCTGTGCTGACTTCCGTAGGGGTTGTTGAATTCGGTGACCCAGATGGGTTTGCCGTAGGCGGAAATCTCGTGGAAAGCCCATTCCGGATCTTCCCCGTACATGTGCCAGACCGAGATGTCCCAGGCGATTCCGTCCTGTTTCATCCGCGCGAAGGCGCCGGTATGGCCCCATCCAGCCGTACCCATTGCCTTTTTGATGCTCGGGTCAACTGCTGTCATGCCGTCGGACAGGCCCTTGAGGGCAGCGCTCACCTTCACCCAACGCGGACCGTAGTAGTCGAGCGCTCCGGTTCCACCTGCAGGCCCCCAGCTGCATGGATATTGTGATCCGTCATCGCGTTTCTCGCAGGGCTTTATGATGGCATAGATTTCCATCTCATTGCCGAGTTCCCAAACGCGGATATCGTTCTTGAACCTGCCCCCAAGGACGACCGCCAATTGCCGGGCCTGACTATAGAGTTCTTCCGGATCGTGCTTGTCCAGGTCTAGTCCCGGCGTGATCACGGGGAGTATTTCGATCCCTCTTTCTTTACCGGCCTTCACGACCCGAGCAAGGGTATCTCCTTGATCTGCGGCGGTGATGTTGACCCGGTATGATTTGAGACCGAGGTTCTTGACGAAATCGAGTTGTTTTTCGATCGGAACATCCGGGTAGGAAATCACCGGATGGCCGTTCACGCCCCAGAGCAAATCGGCGGATGCGGGCGCCGATGCTATCAGCAACAAAGCAGTCGCGGCTGCGAAACGAAACGACATGGCGATCATGCCTCCCTGCACGACGATCAATATTGGGATTGTCGGAACTGCGGGACACGGGAGCAATTGGTCAAAATGGATATGGGAAGCTTCGCGTTACCTCCTTTGGAGGCTACAACCTAGCCATCAAGCGGCATGACCATTGGAGTGCCGCTGCCCCGATTCAGCACCCGGATGAGCGGGGGGTGACTGCCGAGGATGACTCAAATTGATTGCGATGTGCGCTAACCAACGAGGTAACTGCGCTCGCGGTCAATTACCCGTAGACTTCCCCGAAATCGGCGTCGACCTGGATCATAAGCTCGAGATATTTCCAAGCGATCCAGCGCCAGGAATAGCTGCTCGCCCTGGTATGGCCCTTGCCAACCATTCGCTTGCGCATATCTGGGTCGACCGCTAGCTGGCGAACGTTTTCGATCCATGATTGGACGTCGTCCGGATCGGCATAGAGTGCGGAATCTCCGCAGATTTCAGGCAAACAGGGCGAAGTCGAGGCTATGACCGGGCAACCCGACGCCATAGCCTCGATAGCGGGCAACCCAAAGCCTTCGATCCGTGATGGAAACAGGAAGCAGAGGGCGCCTTCAAGCGCCTTTTTGAAGTCGTGATCGCTTATGCGCCCAAGAAGGATGATGTTCGCCGGCATTTTCGGGACGTGCCGCAAGACCGTGGTTTCGTCGATGTCACCCGGCATCCACAGATCGAGGCCCATCTCATCTAGAAACGATGCGAGCTTAGCGAGAAGCCCCATGTTCTTGTATTCTTGATCCCGCCGGCCGAGGCAAACGACATATGGCCTGCCCCGATTGACAGCCAAGGATGATATCGTCGCGTCCCACTTCTTAGCATGGTCGCTGCCGTTGTAAGTAACGACAATGTTCTCCTCGCGCGCTATGCCGAACGCGACCAAATGACTGCGGGAGAGTTGCGAAACCGTAGTGATCCGTGCAGCCCGCCTGCCCAGCAGCGGAAGGATCAGGCGG
The DNA here is from genome assembly GCF_000502215.1 of Mesorhizobium sp. L103C105A0. Taxonomy (NCBI): domain Bacteria; kingdom Pseudomonadati; phylum Pseudomonadota; class Alphaproteobacteria; order Hyphomicrobiales; family Phyllobacteriaceae; genus Mesorhizobium; species Mesorhizobium sp. L103C105A0. Next base: position 212,205 of record NZ_AYXF01000001.1, read on the forward strand.
TGAGCCCAACGGAACCCTCGCCCGTAGCTCGACGGCATCAACCTTGTATGCATGTCGTGGATGCATGCGATCTGGCGTCTCAGCACGACCGGTGCGAGGTTGCAAAAGCTCACCAACCCTCCCGGCACATGCCAGGGCAACTGCGCCTGTACCCAGAACTGGGGAAGTCGAGGCCTGTTGAATTCGGGGACGACCCGCACCGCGATTGCCTTCAGATGAAGAGGCTCGGCAGGCTGGCGCGGCACCACGAGATCGATCTCAAGGTCGCGACCCAAGGGATGCCCTTCGGAAATAAGGGCGTCGAGAGCCATCGTCACCTCGTGGGCATAACGCGCTATCCCATTGCGTCGAAGCGTGGTGAAATCACCGTTTATCGTCCACCGGCGCTTTGGCGGCACTAAGTCCGCCAATGTCCGGCCCGGATGGCCAATCAGGTACTGCGAGCCTCCGGGAAGCGATCTTGCCACCACGGCGGCAACGCTGTGTCCGTTCAAATTCCCCGATTGCACCGCCGGCGCCGCATCGAACTCAGATTTGCCGATCATCACGTCCCCCGCCTTGCCGCCCCAACATCCAGACTAACACTCTCTGAACCGCAGCGACCCTCAAACGTTTGAGGTAGCTCCAACGCTCGCCCTCGCCTGCCTGGATGATGCTGCGCGCGTCCGCACGACCCAACGGCTGTGGTGACCCCACGCGCTGACGGTTTCAAACTAGGGACATGGAGAGGGTGACATGGCACGGCAGTGGACGATCAACGGGCGTTTCCTTTCCCAACCGACAACGGGCGTCCAGCGTTATGCCGGAGAGATCGTGCGTGCGCTGGATGCCCTGTTCGCCGAGCAGGCGCCGCTCACCCGTGGGCTGGAACTCAGGCTTTACTGCCCACCTGGCAGCTCAGACATCGCGATCAATTCCATCGAACGTTGCGAGATAGGCAGCAGGGGTGGGCACCTATGGGAGCAGACCCGGCTAGCCGCCTCTCTTCGGGGTGGCGGGCTCCTCAGCCTGTGCAATACCGGCCCGCTTCTGTCGCGCAAGCACATTGTCTGCATTCATGATGCAAATGTCTGGAATGCCCCAGAGAGCTATTCACTTCGCTTCAGGACCTCCTACAAAGCGCTGCTACCCTGCCTCGGCAAGACTGCATGCAGCATTTCGACCGTTTCCAATTTTTCGCTAGGCGAGCTGGTTCGGCTGGGCATCGTTGCGGAGCAGAGGGCCTTCGTTGCCCCCAACGGTCATGAACATGTCCTCCGATGGAAGCCTGAACATTCGGCGGCGACACGATTGGCGGCCTCGCGTGAAACAATCGTCATGATCGGCGGCGCCGCACCTCACAAGAATGTGAAGCTCATTCTCGATATGGCCGAGCGCCTTGGCAAGGCCGGACTGAAGATCGCGGTCGTCGGCATGTCGGATTCGGACATTTTCAAAACAGGATCAGCCAGAGCTGAAGCCCAAAATATCCATTGGCTCGGACGCATTTCCGACAACGAGTTGGCTGCTTTGCTGATGGACTCGCTTTGCCTGGCCTTTCCTTCGCTAACTGAAGGCTTTGGTCTTCCGGTTGTCGAGGCAATGGCGCTGGGCTGTCCGGTCGTTGTGTCCGAACGCGCCAGCCTGCCCGAGGTCTGTAGGAACGCAGCTCTTTATGCCGCTGCCAACGACCCGCAGGCGTGGTTCGACCGTTTCATGGGGCTGCGCAATTCCAAGGCGCTACGCGTGCAGTTCATGAGGAAGGGAAAAGCCCGAGCCTTGGCATATAGCTGGAGAGCGAGCGCCTTGCGCTACCTGCAGGCGATGGCTCTTGCCGACGGTATCGATCCAGAGACCAGGATAGTCAGGTTACGTGAACTCACGTGATCGTGTGAAGTGCCTGGACCGCTCCGATCGAGTCCAGCATGGCGCGGTCGAAATTCTCTTCGGAAAAGCGCTGCGCGTTCCGAGCGCAGGCCCGCGGGGTGATGAGGTGGCTGTTTTCCTCGAACCGTTTGACCGCTTCCTTGAGGTGATCGATGGTCTGAGCCTTGAACAGCACCCCCGTCGGCTCGGAATTTGACCCCAGGCTGCGTGCAATATCGACCGCGCCGCCTCTCCCGAAAGCGATCAGCGGCGTCCCGCAGGCCTGCGCCTCGGCGAGCGCGATGCCGAAGTCCTCGCAACCCGCAAAGACCATCGCCTTCGCTCGGGCAAGCGTATCGATATAGTCCCTGCGAGGAAGGAATCCCGAGAATGTGACGTTAGGACCTGCCAGCGCCCGCAGGCTGGCCGATTGCTGTCCTTCGCCCACTATGACCAGCCGTCGCGACGGCATCTCGTTGAAGGCCCTGATCACGAGGTCGGTGCGCTTGTAGGGGGCCAGGAAGGACGCCGAGACGTAGTAATCGTCCTTGTCCTCGACACAGGGCAGTTCCTTCAGCGAGACCGGCGGGAAAACAACCTTTGCGTCACGTCCGTAGATGTGGCGGATCCGAGAACGGACATAGTTGGAATTCGCCAGCATCAGGTCTGGACCGTGCGCGGTTCTCGTATCCCAGGTCCTCAGACGGTGCAGCATATAGCGGTAGAGTATTCCCTTCGGACCGAAACCGAGCTTGCCCTGCTCAAGATACGAGAATTGCTCGTCCCAAGCATAGCGGACAGGGCTGTGCACATAACACAGATGCGGCTGATCAGGCCTTGTGATCACGCCACGAGAAAATGCGGCCGACGACGAGATCACAGCGTCATAGCCGGTCACGTCGAACTGCTCGATCAGAAACGGGCAAAAGAAGAAGAGAGACCGGTAGAATTTCCGCACCAGAGGGATCCGGTTGGCCGGAGAGGCATGAAATTGCACGTCGCGGAAGTATTGCTCCTTCACCTCGGCCGGGAGGAAATCGAAAAGTGTGAATACCTCTGCATTGGGAAGCTGCTTGCAGATTTGCGCCAGAACTCGCTCGCCGCCCCGGAAATTTGGGCACCAGTCGTGAACGACCGCTATCCTGGCATATCTGTCGAAGTCGGGCGCCGGGGCAGCCGGAAACTCCTCAATCGGCATTTCGACCTTGGCCGCGATGGCCAGGTCGGAAGAACGTTCATGGAGCATGGTTCTCCCCTTTCTTTTAAGCCCGAGTTTCCGTTTTGTGCGGGGACCATCGCAAGTTGTCCGATCGATCACCGACCGCTGCCGGCGCGTATGCGCCTACCGCTTATGGTCGTGACCCGCTTGCAGGAAGTACGTCAAAAGCTGGTACTCGATGAGGTAGGCCGCGTTGGTCGCGCCCACTTTTATTCAAGCTGTTTGAGCCATCGCGTCATAATATGGTCAGGGGGAGCGACGCCTGGACGAAACATGAAACTTGCGGTGATTATCCCAACCCTCGGCCGCAGCGAGCAAGTAGCTCGCCTGCTCGGATATTTGGGCAGCCAGAGAAGACTTCCCGACGAAGTCATATTGTCGGCACCCGACGCCACACACATCGACCTGCCGGACGGCTGCCCCTTCCCTGTGTCGAATGTGTTCGGTCCAAAAGGATTGGCTGCGCAACGCAACGCCGCTCTCGTGCCTTCATTGCGGCGCTTCGACATCATAACATTCTTCGACGACGATTTCGTTCCATCCACCCAGTACCTGGAGCAGATCGAGCAGGCTTTTGCCGGAAATCGCGGATGGGCGGTTGTGATGGGCAGGGTCGTCAGAGACGGCGCCACCAATGCTGGTCTCACCTGGGACGATGCAGAGGCTGCGCTGAGGGAAGCCGAGGGCCTAAAACCGAATGGAGCGTCCGTGGTCGACCATGTCGGTGCCTACGGATGCAATATGTCGCTCCGCTCCTCGCTGGTTGGCGATTTGCGCTTTGACGAGCGCCTGGTCCTCTACGGCTGGCAAGAAGACATCGACTTCACAAGTCAAATGCGATCCAGAGGCCGCGTCGTATGCGTGACGTCGATCACGGGCGTTCATCTCGGAATCAAAACGGGCCGCGTCAGCGGAAAGCGGTTCGGCTACTCCCAGGTCGTCAATGCGATCTACCTGATAAAGAAGGGGTCAGTTCCAGCCTCTTTCGCACTGCCCCTTATGTTCAGGAACATTGCGGCCAACCTCGCAAAGAGCCTTTGGCCCGAGCCATATGTCGATCGCAGAGGTCGTCTCAGCGGCAACGCGCTCGCGATCCTGCATATCGCCATGGGGCGCATCGAACCCGAATACATCCTGAAGATCTGACGACGGTGAAGACAATGCGGAAATGGCTTTCAACAGCGGCAGGGATTTCATTGGCGGCAGCCTCTGTCTGTCCGTATCCGGCATCAGCCGCGGAGTACCTGCTTGGGCCGCAGGACAAGGTCAGGCTCAAAGTCTACGAATGGCGCGCATCGCGTGATGTGATCTTCGAGTGGGCGGCTCTCAACGACAGTTTCACTGTCGGTGCCGACGGGACTCTCTTCCTGCCATTTGTCGGGCAGATACGCGCGGAGGGCACCGCTCCTGGGACTCTCGCCCGCGCCATAGGCGATCGGCTGATGCAGCAGATGGGACTCGGCCGCCAGCCGGATGTCGCCGTGGAGATTGCCCAGTACAGGCCGTTCTATGTGGTCGGCAACGTCAAGCAATCCGGAGAGTTTCCCTACAGGCCCGGCCTGACAGTGCTGCAGGCGCTTGGGGTCGCCGGCGGGTTGCCGATACGCGAGGATGATGTGTCTCGGCTTGGACGAGAGTTCATCACGGCCCGGGGCGATGTCGGGCTGCTGGCTCTGAACAATGTCAGCCTGCTCGCACGCAAAGCGCGGTTGCAGTCAGAGCTGGCCGGCAGTGACGACATCGCTTTCCCCCCTGAACTGAGGGACAGGGTTTCAAACGAAACCGTTGCCCTTGCAATGAACCAGGAACGCAAGATTTTCGATATCCGAAAGGATGCACTGGCGACCCAGCTCCGTTCACTGCGAGACCTCAAGGACTTCCTGCAACAGGAGCTGGCCTCGCTCGAGCAACAGCTGACTTTCCATGACAAACAGATCGAGCTCATCCAAAAGGAGCTCGCGGGTGTCTCGAATCTCGTGCAGAAGGGCCTTGCGGTTGCACCACGGGAACTTGCGCTGGAGGGGACTGTCGCCCAGATGCAGAGCGACAGATTAGCGGCCGAGACCTCGATGCTGCGTGTCAGGCAGGAGATGAGCAAGACAGACATCGAAATACTCAACCTTAGCAATCAGCGTTCCAGCGAGGTAGCCGAGGGCTTGCGCGAAACACAGCAGCAGCTCAACGAGGTGACCAGCAAATCCGACACCGCAGTGCAGTTGCTGAGCGAGACGCAGGTCGCTGTGCCCGCTCTGCTGGCGCTAAGGCAGAGTGCGGCGAGGGCCAAGCCGATCTTCACCATTGTGAGGCCGAAAGACACCGGCACGGAAGAACTTGCTGCCCAAGAGACAACCCTTGTCGAGCCGGGCGATACCATCAAGGTCGAAATCCCCCTGCCGCAGTCTGGCTTGGACAGCTTGCCTGCAGCGGATGCAAGCGTCCAGGCGGACACCACTGCTGTTGGAACTACGAACTGACCAGATCCGCTTGGCGCGAACCAGGCCAGCATCCTGGCTCCGTCGATGCTCACCAGGACCGCCACCTGTTGCAGGTGGGGTTGGATGGCTGGGGCGTTAGGCATGGGGCTGCGACCCAAAAATATGTGGCTCTACAAGTACCCCTTTGCAATACCGCAAACAGCATTCCGAAGCACCGTATCTAGCACTTGCCTTGCACTCCTAGGCCGCCTATCAGTTGGCGCACGGTGGGTCTCGGCCCCTGACGGAACTCCCCGCCGCGGAAAGCCAACTCCTTCTGCGGGTGCCACTGGAGATATCGGTGCTCACAAGCATACTGGCCGTATCGGTGGCAGGGATACTTCTGGGTCTACGCTTCAAGGCTGCCGCGCTGCTGGCAGCGACTGCAGTGCTTCTGATCGCAATCCTTGCCTGGAATAGCCTAGGCCTGTGGGGCCATGTGACTGGTGGCAAATCTCTGGTTTTGATATTTCTTTTGGCTTGCGCCTACCTCGCAGGCTTGTCTCTGTCGCACTACTGCAATCGAAACGAGAAGTGATCGTTCGACGTTTCAGGAGGCCCTGCCGACCCGCATGACCGCGACGATGGTCCTGAGCAAGATCACGATATCAAGCCAGATCGACCAGTTCCGCACATAGTGGCTGTCCAGCGCAACGCGGTTATTATAGTCCATGCTGCTTCTTCCACTCACCTGCCAAAGACCGGTGAGCCCCGGCCTTGCTGCGAGGTACTCTGCCTGATGCTCGCCATAACGCCTGAGTTCGTCCTCGACGATCGGCCTTGGGCCCACGCAACTCATGTCACCGCGCAGTATGTTGATGAGTTGGGGAAGCTCATCCAGGCTGGACTTGCGCAGCAGTCGCCCGAAAAGCGTAACGCGGGGATCGTTCCTGATCTTGTGGGTCTCTTCCCACTCCTTGCGTGCGTGGGCGTTGGACTCGAGATATGCCTTCAGAACCTCGTCCGAATTGGCGACCATCGAGCGAAATTTATAGCAATTGAATGAGCTTCCACCCAAGCCTACTCGCCTATGCGAGAATACGGCTGGACCGCCGGCCGTAACCTTGATCAACAGACCGACGACAATCATGACGGGCGCGGCCAAAACGAGCGCTGCGCCGGCTATGGCCAGATCCATGATCCGTTTGAGGAGGCCTCCAATCGGAGGGTTCGTCTTTCCGGTGAGGACACCCGGCAGCTCATTCAACACCGTTCCGGTGCTGGCGTAGTCACGCGCAGAAACAACATGCAGGATCGCCCTGCTTTGGATCGCGGCCGGCACAACGGGTTGGCTCCAAAGCGCCTCACCCTGGTGCTGCTTTTCGAAGGCGTTTGTCATGTGACGGTCGCTGTTTCTCGTTGATTAACTTCGACAGTCTTCCAAGGACGGAACGTGCCGGCAAGAAATGCAAAGGAGGTAGCGCGATACTCCAGGGGCTACCCCCTATCCTCACATATGATTGCTCTACACGCTTTGCCGGCTTCCGAAAGCGCTCTGCTTAGCGGCAACCCGACGGTGCTTGGACGTCATTACCCTCGCGTTCGCGAGAAGCACGCCAAGTATAGGCGTCCTGGAGGCCTGAAGTGTTCTCACGAGTTCCCGCAGTGCGTCGACGTGCGTCTTTCCCCACTCCGCAACCACCACGACACCGTCGAGCACGGATCCAACGACCAGGTCATCCGCCCCGGATTCAAGCGATGGCAGGTCAACGATGACGATATCATAAGCGGCCAACTCGTAGCCTGCCGCGTCCCCAGCAGTAACTTCAGAAAGGAAAACCTGCATGTTCCTTGGCACGAGCAGGTTCTTTGCATCCACGACGGAACTTGAAAGAACGTCGAACCGCCGCCCCAGAGCGCGTATGATATTATGTCGAGCGGGATCCAGGCACTCGTTGCTCTGGACGTTTGAGTGCCCAATCAGTCTTGTGGTAATCGTCGACCTGCGAACATCAGCGTCAATCACCAACGTCTTTAGACCGGACATCGAATAGAGCGTGGCGAGGTTGCTGACTACGGAAGTCTTCTGACTGTTGTTCGAAACAGCGGTTAGTCCAAGAAACTTCACCGGATGGTTCGTTTCCGCCAAGCTGATTTCGGTTCGCGCTTTCCTTAGGCTCTGGCTGTATCGCGACCACGGATGCTTGGTCACTTCGTCGACGTTTCCGAATTCCCTGCGCCTGCTCGTGGGCGGTAGTTCTCCGACGCACTCTATTCCCAGATTATCGCGGACATGACGTGGCAATCGTATGGTCCAGTCGAACGAATGCCGCGCGAAGGAAAGGCCAATGCCGAGAATGAGCCCTGCGACGCCAGCGAAGACCAACACCAGCTTCGGTTTTGGAGCGCTTGGAAAAAGCGGCGGCGTCGCGGCAGTGATCACTCTTGCATCTGCAACCGGGTAGGATTGCTGGCTTACCGAATTGGTGTAAGCCTGCAGAAAGCTCTCATACATTTTCTGATAGGTGTCAGCAGTTACCTCGAGTTCTTCGAGAGTAGGTTCAGAATTAACGCCGCCACCGGCACTTGCACCACCTCCTACGCTATAATCGTGCCGAGAGCGAAATGCCTGCGCCCTTGCCATGGCCTCGTTCATCTGGGTGCGCAGCTGCTGAAGGCGTTTTTCCAACCATGCTCCACCTTCTCTTGCCGAATCGGCCTTGGTGTCGATCTGTTCATGCACGAAGGCGTCAGCCGTTGCATTCGCAATCTTGGCGGCGCCCTCCGGATCGGCGGAGGTGAAGGATATGTCTATCGCGTAGGAGACACCTACCCTTCGCACATCGAGGCCACTGAGGAAAATCAGCATGCTGAGACGGGACTTCTGGTAATCGGTCAGCTTTGCGGTCGACTCCGGAGCGCCTAAGCCGATATGCCCCCAGAGTGAGTTCAGCCGTGCGCTTTTCTCAAGCCCTAAAGCCTGCACCATTATATCTTTGAGTTTCCTGAATCTTTCCTGCAACATCGGTGTCTCGGGGCGATTGAAACTCGTATCCTCAATCAATTTCAACTGATCAATTACCATCGAAGCAATCTTTTCAGATTGCAGTACTGCGATCTGACTTTCAATTTGTGCGGTGTCCAATGACAGATTTACTTCACCGCCCTCCTGCAAATGTTGCGGTAGCTTCGGTTCGATCAATATCTGGGCGCTGGCTGTAAAAACCGGATCGGTGGTCAAATCGTAGAACCATGCGACCAGGAGTGCCGCGGCAAGGCAGGCCGTAATTGTTCCGACATAATGTCTCAAAAACCCGGTTATGTCCGAGAGGCCGACGAATTCCTGTCCGACATTGGCCTGCTGATTGGTTGCCAAAGGCCATTGGTTGGCGAACAAGCGGTTCATTCAAACGTCTCCGGCGGGCATGGGAGAGTCCTTCGTGCACGCCGCCCGATACAGAGCTTCATGGCGTCCGCCCGATGTTCTCATAAGAGCCGGGGCCCGCGATCCCGGCTTTTGCAGAAAGACTACGCCGACGTGGGGGAAGGTAAACGCCGCCAATTGGCGTAGACCTACATCCTTTGCGAATGAAGAATGCGCGGCAGACCGGCCCTTATCTTGGCTAGAAATGACTTCTGCTGTTCCAGCAGCAACTCTCGTGCTTGGTTTGCCGCAAGATCGTGCGAGAGGATAACCAGTTTGGCTGAAAGACGTTCGCCCCTATCCCCGTTTTCCGTCGCCTCCAGGCAAAATGCGGCACAATCTGTCATTCGTTTCCGAGCTTGGCGAAGTCGTTCCGATTCCCTTTCGATCTCCGGCTGAATGAGGTCGAGGGCACGCGCCAAAGCCTGGAAACGCCTATCATCGACGTTCTTGTGAAAGGAGAATCCGAATGATGTCAGCGGCACTACAGAGCCACAATTGATGTTGGCGCCCGATGCGGGCCTACCCCCACGATACGCGACCGCCATGCCTGGACGAGATATCCTTTCGATCATCGATCGGCACCACCTATTGGATGAAGCGGCACGAGCCGCGGGGTAGCGCTACCCGAATTCATGAAGGGGCCGAGGTTCGCGGCCATGCTAGGAATATTGGCGCAATCCCGGAGCGGTAGCCGTGACCTTAACGATAGTCGCCCAAGCCAGGCCAAACACATTCGCGTTCGAGAACAATGCTCTCATCAAAGCCACTGGCTTCCGGGAATATGATGCGCGGTGGTGGTTCGGCCACCCTGGCTCGGAGAAAGAGCCCGAGCTCAATTTGATGGGCGCCCAAGCACTGGGAATGGGTCTCGCCACTCTGATCCGCCGAATGGGGGTCGGCCCGGAGATCGTCACGGGTCACGACTTTCGCAGTTATTCAATGTCCATAAAGATGGCGTTGGTCTCAGGGCTGATGGCGGCTGGCGCACATGTCAAGGACATCGGCCTGGCGCTTTCCCCGACCGCCTATTTCGCCCAGTTCGCACTCAACGCTCCGTCTGTTGCGATGGTCACGGCTTCCCACAATGAGAACGGCTGGACCGGAGTTAAAATGGGCGCACAGAGACCGCTAACATTCGGTCCTGACCAGATGACAGCCCTCAAAGCGCTCGTACTGAACGGCGACTTCGATCTTGTCGGTGGCGGCGGCTACGAATTCGTGTCCGGATTTCGTGAGAAATACATCGACGACTTGACTGCCGGAAGGACGGCTCGACGCAAGCCGCGCGTGGTCGTGGCCTGCGGCAACGGGACGGCTGGCGCATTTGCGCCACAGGTGCTGAAGACCATCGGCTGTGACGTGATCCCACTGGACGTGGAGCTCGATTACACCTTCCCGCATTACAACCCCAATCCCGAAGACATGCAGATGCTGCATGCCATCCGGGACAAGATTCTGGAGACCGGTGCCGATTTGGGTCTCGGCTTCGACGGCGACGGCGACCGCTGTGGCGTCGTCGACAATGAGGGCACCGAGATCTTCGCTGACAAGGTCGGCGTCATGCTGGCGCGAGACATTTCCAGCCTGCATTCGCAATGCACCTTTGTCGTGGACGTGAAATCAACCGCGCTTTTCATGACGGATCCAGTTCTGGCGCGAAACGGCGCGCGCACGGACTATTGGAAAACGGGACATTCCTACATCAAGCGGCGGGTAGCCGAGCTTAACGCAATCGCCGGCTTCGAGAAATCGGGACACTTCTTCTTCAACCCGCCGATCGGGCGTGGCTATGATGACGGCCTTATCACGGCGATTGCTGTCTGCGAGATGCTCGACCGTAATCCGGGAAGGACGCTGGCCGAACTCTACCGCGCCCTGCCCGTGACCTTCGGCACCCCAACAATGTCCCCCCACTGTCCCGACGAAGTCAAATATGGCGTCGTCGACAAGGTCCTGGGCGACTTCATGAAAATGAAGGGGGACGGGACCGAGTTTGCGGGGCAGCCGCTTGTTGATCTGGTTACCGTCAATGGGGTGCGTGTCGTGGCTCAAGACGGCACCTGGGGTCTGGTCAGGGCTTCGTCGAACAAGCCCGAAATTGTCGTCGTCGTCGAAAGCCCCGTCTCGTCGGAGCGACGTCGACAGATGTTCGAGGCGATCGACGCCGTCCTGCGCCGCAATCCAGAGGTCGGAGCCTACAACCAGACATTCTGAGAGGAACCGAAGCATGGCACACCGGATCGTAAGTTTTGTTATGAGCGGCGGGGTCGGGTCCCGGCTGTGGCCGCTCTCGCGCGAAGACAATCCTAAGCAATTCCACGATCTCTCGGGGGATGGCTCTATGCTGGCGAAGACGGTTCGGCGCCTGAAGGCGTGGCCGGACAACGAAACGCCGATCTATCTGATAGCATCCGAACGCCATGCCGAACGCGTCATCTCCGACATTAGTTCGCTCGGTCTGAACGGGGGAAAGCCAATTTTCGAACCGCTGGGCCGCAATACGGCCGCAGCGGTCGCCATTGCGACACTGCAGACGATTTCGGAGCACGGCAACGAAGCGCTTGTGCTCGTGGTTCCCTCCGACCATGAGATATCGACCGAGACGCAGTTCTGGGAGACCGTTGAAGCGGGTATGCCCGCCGCCGGCTCGGGAAGCATTGTCGTGTTCGGCATCAAGCCCACTCATCCAGAGACCGGGTACGGATACATTGAGGTTGCGGCCAATGGTGACGGCGCAGCCGCGGTCTCACGCTTTGTCGAAAAGCCGAACATCGAGACGGCGCAAAAATATCTGTCGTCGGGGAGGTTTTACTGGAATGCTGGTATCTTCCTTTTTCGTGCCAACACGATGCGGAGGGCTTTGCTCGAGTTTCACCCGGAGATCTGGGAAACCGCCGAACGCGCCTTCAGCACTGCCAAGGTGGATGTGTCGGGCGTTTACCTGCCGCAAGGCTTCTACTCGGCTGTCCCCTCCACATCGATCGACTATGCAGTCATGGAACATGCGCGGGGCATCGCGATGGTGACGGCTTCGTTCCGCTGGAACGATCTTGGGTCGTGGCAATCCTTGCTGGAGGCCAGCCCCGTGGACGGAAACGGCAACGTCGTAATGGGCGATGTCGTCGCCATGGACTGCGACAACTCCTACCTCAGAAGCCAAGGTCGGCTGCTCACCGTCATAGGAATGAAGGATGTGGCGGTGGTCGCAACGCCGGACGCCATATTCATCGCCCCGGTCAGCCATAGTCAGAATGTGAAGAAGGTCGTCGAGCAACTTGAGAAGAGCGGGCGCCTCGAGACGAAATTCACAGCGTCGGAAGACCGGGTCATTGTCAGCGGATCATGGCGCAAGCGCGTCGAGCACTGGCTCTTCAACGAGACCCTTCCGCTTTGGTCAGACGCAGGCGTCGACAACGCGCATGGCGGCTTCCACGAAGCGCTCGGTTTCGATGCCAGGCCATTGGGCAAACCCAAGCGGATGCGCACGATGGCTCGCCAGATCTATGCTTTCGCTGTGGCCAAGGAACGTGGCTGGACGGGGGCCGCCGACAAGCTCATCGATCATGGTATAGACTTCATCGCAAAATACGGCCGCACAGATCGTGGAGGCTGGGTACGCACCCTCAATTCCAATGGAAGCGTGGCCGATCCGGCGGAGGATGCCTACGACCATTCCTGCGTGCTCCTGGCACTTGCTCATGCCTATCGCTGCGGCCACCAACCTGCCCTTCAGCTTGCACAGGAGACATTTCATTTCATCGATTCGCACCTTGAGGATGGGAGCTTAAATGGCTTCCTCGAGACACCAGGCTGGAACGGGGTTCGGTCCTCGAACCCACACATGCACATGCTCGAATCATTCCTTGCCTGGTACACCGCAACCGGCGATCGCGCATATCTGCGTCGAGCGGCTCGCATCATCGATCTATTCCGCAGCCATTTCTTCGACCAGGAAAGTTGGACGCTCGGCGAATATTTCGATGCCGACTGGCTGCCGTTGCCCGGAGACAAGGGACAGTGGACCGAGCCTGGGCACCATTTCGAATGGGCCTCCCTGCTCGTCGACTTCGCGCGGGCAACCGGACAGAAAGATCTGGCTGCTTACGCGAGGAAACTCTATTCGTCGGCGGTCGCCAGCGGACTGAATCGAGCCACAGGGCTGGCTTATGCGGCCGTTTCGAGACAAGGGATGCCTCTCGACAGGCTCTCGCGCAGCTGGCCTCAATGCGAAGCCATCAAGGCGGCGATCGCGTTGGACAACATCGGTGGGCCTGATCTGAAACCCGAGATCGAAGCTCGCGTCGCGCGCCTTTTCAGATGGCATATCGATCCCGCGCCGCTTGGCCTGTGGATGGACAGGATCGACGAGCGCGGTCGGTCGCTGGCGACGGAGGTTCCTGCCAGCATCTTCTACCATTTGGTGACGGCATTGATGCAATATCTCGACAAGACTGAGGGGCAGGTTCAGGCGTTTCCGGGACTTTCTCTGAAAGCGGACAGCCTTGTTGCGAAGCAGAATTATGGTTGAAGAAAGCGACTGCTCATCGCGTCACGACGCGGCAGATCTTACTCCAAACAGGGAGTCTTCTCACCGTTCGCGCTGATGCGGTGGGAGGTACCGCTAATTCGGTATCTTCTTGCCTCTGTGTCACCATGGCAAACTGCGGTACCTTAAGCAGAGGCCGCGCCCACAAACACGAGGGTCTCCCGGCTTCTGGCGGCGTAAACTTATCAAAGTGTGGGAAGTAGAAGCTTTTTGTCCGGGCAGCTGAAGGGCGACGATGGCAAAAAAGAAATCGCGGGACAGGCGCAGTGGTGATCTCTTGAAGCTGCTTGCAACAAGACCTCGGGTAGTTGCGCTTGCAGCGCTGCATGTGAGTGAATCGGTCCTCTTGGAACTTGAAGCATCGGAGTTGTTATCTCCGGCGCAGATCAGGGGCCTGCTGCGGGATGCGTCCCTGACGTTGCGCAATGCCGCCGACCAGGCGGACAATCGGAGCTGTCTCGTTGCCAGTGAGATCGTTGAGTCAATGAGGGAGAATTTTAAGAGGAGTAAGTCATAGATAATACAAGCTCTAGGCGGCATCAATCGACCCGTGGCCTATTCCGATCCAGGTTTCGACAGGAGATTGATGTCGTGGCACCTTCCTTTGGCGAGATCTGAAAGAACGCTCATAAGCTAAAATTTAATATGCATGATGAGTTTCAGGAGGGTACATAGGAATTGGGTAGGGTTAGGGATGACACAGGCTTCACGTTTTTTTTCGAGAGGAGATGAGCACAGTTTGTCATACGTTGGACTTAACGATGACGACGCCGCTCTGATCAAGACCCTCGGCTTCGCCGCGAAGCGGTATCTAGTCGACGCGGTAATCTTCAGCCAAGGTGACGACAACGATCGTATTTACGTCGTCGAGTCGGGTTGGGGGTGCATTTCCCATGAGCTTCCGGACGGGCAGCGACAAATTCTCGATTTTGCCCTGACTGGCGATGTCGTTCTGTCTCAATCACCTGGAAGCGGCTCTATTGGGACATTCGTAGCTCAAACTGAACTTTCATTGCTGGTGGCACCCACCAAGACATTGACGCTTGCCGCTATGAAATCGCCTCGTCTGTTCGCGTTCATCGTTGGAGCCCTCTTGCGCAATGGGGCGGTTATGGCTCAGCACCTTGCCAGCGCAGGACGACGCAACGCATTAGAGCGGACAGCACATTTGCTGCTCGAGCTGACAGCGCGTCTGCAACGAGTAGGCGCAGTTGACCGCAACGGCTTCGACTGCCCGCTCACCCAATACGACCTCGCTGACGCCCTTGGCCTTACTCCGATCCACGTCAATCGAATGCTGCGGGAACTTCGCGAGCGGAAGTTTCTCGAATTCCGGCAGGGCCATGTCCGCCTGCTCGATTACCGCGGTCTGGCGAAGTTCGCTGGATTCGACGGCGAATACATCAAGAGTTGAGCGCCGGGCGCCTTAGCCTTTGGAACCCTCGCTTTGGTAAAGCGCGCTCGAGCGCTGGACTGGCCGCAACGGAATTCCCATTGGTGAATAGCTGCAGCGATGGAAAGAGAGTTGCGCCCAGCTACAAACCAGTCCGAACCTGCCGCTCCGCTTAGGCAAGCTTTTGCGTGTTTCTTGAGCCTAGCAAGTAAGATCGGGCATAAAGCTGCGTCAGCCTGGATTAGCTGGCAATATGGCCTGCAGGTCCCACATTTGCCGTTTATTCGGAGTACGCCTGATACCAGTCACGCTTCGCCTCTACTCCTTCATTATTCGTTTGGATGAATTCTTCTTATATAATCAATAGCACATAATCGTTGTCACCGGGCGCGAAGTGGATCCTGCCGGTCAGGTCCGGCGGCGGTTGCCGCTACCCCGCAGACTTCGGGCCGCACGCGCTCATTTGGCCGGGAGCGGAATCCGCGCAAGCGGCCCGACAGCCTGTTGGGGTGCAACTTGTCTGACCATCGGGCCTCACCGGCTCCCTGGGTGGCGTTGCCGGCTGGAACGATGGTAATATTAGGACCTTCGAAGTAACACCTTTCAGAGCCGTTTTCCCCGGCTTTGTGGCACCCGGTGAAGTTCTGCTTGGCTTCTGGGCTAGCACTGGGGGCGGGTCGGTCGTCCTCAGCAATGCAGAGCTCGATCCGTTTGCTCAATCGGCTAATGTCGCTGCGTCGTCACAGAAGTCCGAACCGATAGAGCGCGCTGACCGCAAGTGGGCGGAAGATCGCACCATAACGCCCGGCTACGGGCTGACCCCAACTCTGCTTGTAGTCTTGCCCGGAACCGAGATCGAACTGGCGATACGCAGCGCTTGCCGCCCATTCGATCGAAGCCTGCATTATGCGGACACCGACCCAAAAGCCGTCGTATTCGGGGTCGCGAACGATGCATTGGCCGAGCACGGCACCGTCCTGACACATCAGGACGGTGCCGGCCGTGCGCCGACCGCCGTCGAGCAGGTGCAAGGTGTGGAACTGGATCGGACTGTCGGCGGTCTGCCGTTTCATGAAGGCGCGCCAGAACCGCAGACGATCCTCCGCGGCGACCGTCTCCTCGGCGTCGTTGCTTTCCCACACGCGGCTCCACTGGGTGCAGCACCATTCCAGGTCGCCCACATCGTCGACGCGAAGGCGCATGAACTCGTCGCAACGTTG
This sequence comes from Mesorhizobium sp. L103C105A0, assembly GCF_000502215.1. Taxonomy (NCBI): domain Bacteria; kingdom Pseudomonadati; phylum Pseudomonadota; class Alphaproteobacteria; order Hyphomicrobiales; family Phyllobacteriaceae; genus Mesorhizobium; species Mesorhizobium sp. L103C105A0. Next base: position 228,269 of record NZ_AYXF01000001.1, read on the forward strand.
GCGGGCCTTGCGCACATTCTTGCGGTGATTGCGGCTCCAGAGTGCCTCATAGTCGCCCTGCAGGTCGACGCGGTAGTTGTCTGGAGACCAGTAGGATCGCGGCTTGAGATCCACGACGCTCTTGTCGAGCCCCGCCTCGACCCGGACCTCGACACCCAGGGCGTGTAGCGCCCGACCAAGAGCGGCGGGAGAGGACGTGGGCGCGATTACGCCGGAAAGCGATTGATAGGCGACGGGCTCCCAGTACCGGCGGCGGCGACGCAGCGAGATGAGCGCGGTCGGCCGGCCGCTCTCCGTCGCCAGGGCGTGGCGCTTCTGGACGCTCGTAGGCTGGGTGAGTTCACGATAGAGATCGCGGTCGCAGCCGGGAATTGCCGGTAGGTCGTCTAAGACCTGGTCGAGGGTCGAGTTCCAGACATCAAACCAGGCGATTTTAACGCCCCGCGAGGTTAAGGGGGTGACGATGCGGGCAGCGGAGATCACGGCGGGCGCGGCGAGATGGCCCAACGCACGCTTGAAATCCGAGCCGGCGGCTTTCGCGCCGGCAGAATCCATGGCGTCAGAGTGATTCATCACCGGTTCCCCCTGCAGTCAGTGCTTGTCTGCCATCCAGGCAATCCTTCGAAGAAGCGGTCCGCCGGTGTTCGCGTCGGCCGGCGCAGGCGCCTGCCCCTGTTCGGTGTCCTCACCCAGGAAGCGCCGGAGGTGGGCAAAGGGCGCGCGCAGGCGCACAGGCGCCAAGGCCTGGATCCTGCCCAGCAGATAAGCCAGTTCGGCGGCAAACGGATGACGGGTCCAGCCCATGGCCAGGAACCAGAACACTGCGCCAAGCCCGCCGCCCAGGACAGTCTGTAAGACCGACAGGTTCATGTCGAGGCCGTTCAGTCCGATGACGACGAGCGGGCCCAGCGCCGTCGCGAGGGTGGCGACGGCGCTGGGCAGTAGGGCGCGCAGATATTCGCCGACGCTCAATTTCAGCCGCCGCATCAGGAACCAGAGGCCGACGCCCACCTGGATCGGCGTGGTGGCGAAGATCGAGAGCGCTAGCATAAATGGGCCATGCTGGGCCGCCAGGATCATGATCAGGCTGGTGATCGGCAGGGAAATGATCCAGGCCTTGGCCGTGTCTCGGATGCCGCCGACGGCTACCAAGGCCGGAAACATAAGGGGGACGGGGAAGCAGAGCATGGTGGCGGCCGCCATCACTTGCACCAGCGGGATGGAGGTCTCCCATCCTGGTCCCAGTAGGGTGTGCACCAGGGGATAGGCGAAGAGGATGACCATCGCCAGGCCCGGCCAGTGGAATGCGGTCAGGCTGGCGGCGGCTTTGAGATAGGGGGCCTTGAGGGGACGCCCCGTGCGCGCATGGGCGGCGAACCCTGGCAGGGCCACCGCGGAGATAGCCGATATGACTAGGCGGCTGGGCATCTGTGTGACCTGTTGGGCTCGGCTGTAGAGACCTACATCGGTGCTGCCGCTGGCCCGCCCCAGCATGAAGGTTGGAATGACCTCCCCGAGGGTGGTCAGAAGGCCGGTCGCGGTGTTCAAGCCGCCGAACGCCAGAATCTCGCGCCATTTTGTGAGCTCGATCCGGAAGATGGACAGGTCCGGGCGCATGAGGACGGCAAAGACAAAGGTGGAGAGCGGATAGCTAAGCGAGCCCCAGGCGAAGCTCATATAGCCGAAGCCCATCATCACCAGGCCAGTTGTGGTGATGTTGCCGACGAGAGCGGAGCCCAGGTTGATGGCCGCGATACTCCAGAACTTCAGGTCGCGGCGAAGCAGAGCCACGATCGGCGAACCGATGCTGGAGAACAGATAGCCGAATGCCACGGTGCGGACAAAGTTCTCCAGACGCGGTTCGTGGGCGAAGGCGGCATAGAGGCCCGCCGTCGCGACGAAGGCGGTCGTAAGGACGACGGCGACCGCCAGCATCAAGGTGAAGGCAGTGCGTATTTCCCCCTTCGAGAGTTTTTCGGCGTTGACGATGTAGTTGGTGACGCCGAAGTCCCGCATACCCTCGGCGAGCGCGACGAGGCTGGCGCCAAGGAAGGCAGCACCGATTTCGTTGGGTGTCAAAAACCGCGACGAAACATACAGCGTCGCCAAATTCAGGATGAGGGTGGCGTACTTCTCGAAATAGACCGCGACCACCGCGCGCCGGATGCTCGCCATTCCTATCTCTCACTTTCGCACAGACCGGCCCCGATGTGGGACCTCCATCACATCTCGCTTGAATTCCAGAATTGGAGTCATGGGCCTTGGATTTTGAACCCGGGTAGCCTTGATCAGGGTCGAGGCGACCTTCTGTTGATCCTCATCGGTCATCTGGGGATAGAGGGGAAGGACGATGGTATGATCCTGGGCTGCCTCCGATTCCAGCAAGGACATGCGCAGGGGCCGGGAGGCATAGACGTCCTCGCGGTGAGCGCACATGATACCGCGGCGGGTGGCGATATCGGCATCCAGCATAGCCTGCATGACAGTGCGCTGGTCGGCGGAGTCCGGCAGACGGACACAGAAGCTCTGCCAGTTGGTGCGCGCGTAGGCCGGCTCGCGCACCAGGCCCAGCCATTGCGCCTCGCCGAGCAATTCGGCGTAGCGGGCGGCAAGCGCGCGGCGGCGGGCCACGATGCCGGGCAGGCGCTTGAGCTGCTCGCGGCCGACAGCGGCCTGGATGTCGGTCATGCGATAGTTGTAGCCGAGCACTGGGTGCGTCTCGAAGATCACCTGGGTCGAGCCGTGGCGGACCGTGTCGGGCACGCTCATGCCGTGCTGGCGCAACGACTTGAATTTGGCGACCCAGTCAGCGTGCTTGGTGGTCAGCATACCGCCATCGCCGGTGCTCATAATCTTGCGTGGGTGGAAGGAGAAGCAGGCCACGTCGCCGTGCGCCTTGCCGACCTTCTCCCATCGACCGTTCCAGAAGATCTCGCTGCCGCTGGCGCAGGCCGCGTCCTCGATTAGGGGCAAGCCCCTAGCCTTGGCGATGTCGACCACAGCAGCCATGTCGCAGGGCAAGCCCATTTGGTGGACCACCAGGATCGCGCTGGTTTTGGCCGAAAACGCGTGCTGGATCAGAGCCGGATCAATGTTGTAGGTGGTCGGATCGATGTCGACGAAGACGGGGATCGCGCCACAATAGGCCACCGAATTGGCTGTGGCGATGTAGGAGTGACTGACCGTGACCACCTCGTCGCCGGGCTTCACCCCCGCCGCCAGCAAGGCCAGGTGCAGGGCCGTGGTGCAGTTCGAGACGGCCGCAGCGTGCGGCGCGCCCGTGAAGGTGGCGAATTCCGTCTCGAAGGCCGCCACCTCGGGGCCTTGCGTGACCCAGCCGGACAGGATGACGCGGCGCGCCGCCTCGGCCTCGGCCAGATCCATGGTGGGCTTGATGATCGGAATCATGTCAGATCCTCAGAACGAAAGACCTACTCGGTGCGAGAAGTTGCAGTGGTCGTATCACGACAAAGCCGGTGGCTCACCTTGTCCTATTGTGGGATGCAGATACCGACGGCCGGCGTGCCTGGTGTATTGGGACAGTTGGGTTCCTACCATACGGATACCGCTTTCGGTCAGCGGACAGGCTCTGAAACAACCTTCCGGCCCCATTGCAATGGGGCAAGCAATGTGTGGCCCGACATTTTCGGCGGGGAAACTCCAAAATGTGTCGCACCCGCCATTCGATAATATACGCTAACGCTTAATATTGAATTCAATATAGGGATTTCCGGCGGGTGGCCTACAGCAGATTCATCTACCCTGAATCACCAGTTGTGGCAGTGCGACAATGCAGCTTAGCGTCCAGTCAAGCCGAAGCGTATGTTGTGCTGCGAGATAAGCTCGGCCTGGGAGAAATGTTATCGTTACGCTTCTTTTCATTGATCCATCGTCTGGAAGAGACGAGTAACCCACCTATAGACGACCGGCGCGCAAACAACATTTTTCAGGATCTCAATTTGGCGAGACGTACGCCTGCACCGTCACGCTCAGAGCCTACGCCTTCTGGCCGAATTGATGTGACAAAGAGTTAGGCGTTTATAACCAAGAAAGTCTGACGGCCCCCGGGGCCGAACCATGTCTCGGTTGCGGAGCATCGGCTCGAGTATTGACCCATGGCAACCATTGATCAAGGCGCGATTTTCGCCGTCCGGTCGGCCAAGGCCGTCGCCCGGCCGGCGGAAGATCGTATCGCCGGCTTCGACGGCGTGCGCGCGATCGCCGTCCTGATGGTCTTCATCAGCCACAAAACGACCCTGCCGCACCACGATTCCTATGGTTCCGTCGGCGTCTGGCTCTTTCTCGTGCTAAGCGGCATGCTCATCTCCTCGATACTGTCGGAGATGCGCGCAAAGGTCGAAGCGGGGGTCCAGTCGACCTGGCGGTCGATGGGTGACTTCTATCTGCGCCGCAGCCTGCGCATTTTCCCACTTTATTACGCCTGTCTCGGTGTTTTCGCACTGGGTTCGCTGTTCACCTCATTCGTCGGCTTCTCGCGCGTGGAAGCGACGATCTACGCCCTCTATGGCACCAACATCTATATCGAGATGACGCCGACCGGGGCCCACGGTCATTTCGGTCACCTCTGGTCGCTGTCGGCGGAGGAGCAGTTCTACCTGCTCCTGGCGCCGATCCTGCTGTTCACCCCGCGCAAATACCTGCTTCGGATTTGCATCGGCTTCATGCTCGCCGGCGCGGCAAGGCTGGCTTGGCTCGTATCGGTGAACACCCACCCGAACGCCATTCACGTCGATCCGCTGATCGCCTTCGGCATGCTCGGCGTCGGCGGCTTTCTCGCCTCATTGAAAAACTTCAAGCCGCCCGCATGGCTGGTGAGTGCGCAATCCCAGGCGGCGGCTGGCCTGGCGTTGATCGCGATCCCGCTGGTCTTCGGATATTTCCGGGACGCATGGAACGTCTTCGGACCGCTGACCTGCACTGTGGCCGGTTTGTTCCTATTCCAGATCGCCCGTAACCAACAGACCCCGGTCGTGGCTTTCCTCAACCTGTGGCCGCTGCGCTCGCTCGGCCGGGTGAGCTATGCCTTCTATATCCTGCACCAGTTCGTCCATTTCTACGACCTCACGGCGGTGCTCCATAAGCTGCATCTGGAGATCGACGCGCCGGCTAACGTTCAACTGGCCCTGGAGCTTTTCATCACCATCGCGCTGGCGACGCTCTCCTGGCACTTCTTCGAGCGGCCGCTTCTGCGGTTGGGCGCCAGATTGACGGCGCGGGAGGGCACCGAGGCCAGCAGCGCAACCGCTGCCTTGTCCCCTGGCCGGCAAAGAGCCACGTAGAAGCGGGCGGAGCTACGACCAATGCGACTCGACGACGAACGCCGCATCAAGGGTTTTGATGGCTTGCGCGCGATCGCCTTCGTCTTCGTATTCATTAGCCACAAGTTTCATCAAGGGACGTATGGATCCCTTGGCGGCGACGGGGTGATGCTCTTCTTCGGGCTCAGCGGCCTCTTGATCACCCGTATCCTGGCTCGCACGCGGGTGGCAGTCGAGGCTGGCGAGACGACAACGCTTGCGGGTCTGGGGCGATTCTATCTTCGACGCACGGCCAGGATATTCCCCGTCTATTACGCGACGATCGGCGTTTTCCTGATCGCCTCGCTGTACGTTCACTTCGATGGCTTCGAAGGCGGCGCGCCCCAGGCCATGCTGCTCTACGCCACGAACATCTATGTGTTCACGACCGGCCACTGGGTAGGCCATTTCAACCACTTCTGGACGCTGGCGATCGAAGAGCAATTCTATGTGCTGTTTGCACCCTTGCTGCTGTTCACCCACAGCAAGGCCGCCGGTCAGATCTGCGTTGCTTTCGTGGTTGTGGGTCTCATCACTCAGGCGGGCCTCGAATGGGCCGGAGCATCGTCCAAGGTCATCGGCTTGAATCCCATGATCGGCTTTGGCTATCTCGCCTTGGGTGGTCTGGCAGGACTGAACCTCGACCGGCGGGTACCGGCATGGCTGGTTTCCACGGCGGCCCAGAGCATCGCCGCCCTGGCGCTTCTCATCTTGCCCCTGACAGTCCTCAAGGACGAGATCGTCTGGCGCGTCTATGCGCCGGCAGTCGCGGCTACAGCCGCGCTTCTGGTCTTCCAGATCGCGAGGAACCAGGCCTCGCGTTTCGTCGCCCTTCTGGACACAAGGCCCCTGCGCAACCTGGGACGCATAAGCTACGGCTGTTACGTTTTCCACGAGTTCATTCATTTCTACAACGTCGAGGCAGCGGCCCGGAAGTTCGGCGTCGCATTCGAAGCGCCGGACTGGATCTCGGCCCCCATCGAACTTGTGTTGACCATCGGCTTGGCGACCGTCTCCTGGCGATTCTTTGAACGACCAATCATGGCCTGGGCCCATCGGGCGACACCGAAAGCCGCGCCGGCCATCGCCTGAGCCCCCCCTCAGCTTGCCAGACCGAACAGCTTCCGCAGCAGACCAATGTTGTGGTTCAGGCGCAGGTAATATTCGCGTTCGGGCCGGTCGAGCATCTGGAACGCGGCCAGCACCGGGGTGGCGACGATCATCTTGATTGCTCGCGCGATCTTCTGGCCTGGCGTTTTCAAACCCCTCAGTTCCACCTCGCCTTCCTTGCGCGCGCGCTCTGTGAGCCACGCGCGCGTAAGACGGCCAGCATCGACCTTGTGGTCCACGACGAAGGCATCCGCGTACCAACAGCGATAACCTGCTCCAATCAGATCGGTCATCATCTGGGCCTCTTCCCCGCTGGCTAGGTTCGAGCCGACCCGACCGGTCTTTACGTCGAACCCACCATGAGCTTGAAGCGCGCTGCGGCGGAACAACAAGTTGGCGCCGACGCCGATGGGATGATCGGTCGTGTCGCGGAAGCCGTCCTCATCGACCACCGACAACAACAAGCGCGCTCGCGGTCCGAGCTGGCTCGGCGGTATTTCAAGACTGCTGGCGTCGTCGGGCCAGTGTGCGACCACCCGCCCCGCCAGGATGGCGGTCTGGGCGTCACAGCGGGCCGCGTAGGTGATCGCCGCTTGTACCCAGCCGGGCCGCGGCACCGCGTCATCGTCCAGCAATGCAATCCAATCGCCTTTGCCTGCCTCGAAACCCGCGTTACGGGCCCGGGCAACGCCGGGCTCGTCGAGCCGTATGAAGCTCAGTCCCGGGCGCGCCTTCAGGGTCTCCAGCACATCGGCGTGCGCCGGCGCCGAGGCGCTGTCGATGACGATGACCTCCACCGCCTGGCCGACGCATTGCGGCAGCAGGGCGTCGACGTTTTCGAGGACCTCGTGGCTGCGGTTGTGTGTGGCGATGACGATGCTAATGGCCGGGGCACCTGTGCTGATCTTCGGCGCGTCCTTGGCGTCGTGCATGCCCATCCGATCCTTAAGCTCCACGCGCGTTCAGTCCAGCGCCGCGTCCTCGACGGCCGGCGGGCGCGCGCCTAGGCCGATCGACCAGAAGAACGCCGCGCGCAACGGCGTCGGCCTCACGAGCTGCCTAACCGCCCGGAACGGAAACACCAGCAGCGCATGACGCACCGCGAACCGCACGCCCTTCGCATCCCCCTTGGCCGCCCGCTCCACCGCCGCATCGGCGAAATAGGTGTAGAATCCCAAGAGCGTGGCGAAATAGGAATGCAGCCACTCCTTCGGTGAGCGCCACTTGCGCCAGACGGGTATGGCGTGCCGCATAAACACCCTGCGCGTATAGGGAATCCGGCTCAGGACCAAGGCGTCGTAGGATCCCGACGGACGCTGGCGGAACAAGACGCATGGCACGGCCACATGCTCCACATGCCCACCGCTGGCGACGCGCATATGCCAGTCCCAGTCCTGGTCGGCCAGCAGGGTCTCGTCGAAATAACCGTAGGCGTCGCGTACCGCGATACGCGCCATCGTGGCGCCGATCTGCGGGAAGTAGCCGTCCAGCATCATCTTCAGATGATCGCCGTCGGGGCGCACGTCATTGGGGATGGGAGGCGCGATCGGCCGCAGACTAGGATCGGCCATCACAACCTGACCGAAGACCGCCTCCACCTCCGGCTGGCGATCGAAGAGTTGCAAATGCGGCCGCACATGTTGCTCGGTCCACACGTCGTCGTCGTCCAGGAACGCCAGGAACTCCCCCGAGGCCGCTTGCATCGCGGCGTTGCGCGCGGCGCCAGCGCCCGCGGTCCTCACGATGAGGTGCTGCGCGCCATGGGCCTGTGTCACTGCGCCGGTGGCGTCGTGGTTGGAGCCGTTGTCGCCAACAAGGATCTCAAACGTCAGATCCGGGCCTTCGAGCGCGCGAATGCTCGCCAGCGACTGGTCCAGGTACTGCGGACGGTCGCGGGTCGGGACGACTACCGAGACGATGCGCGCCTGACTCACCCCCATTCCTCCCACCGATCAAAGACGCCCGCCAGGGCCGCCGAAAATACCCGCATGTTGTCGAAGCGCGTGATGAAGGTCCGCGCGATGGTGCCAGCCGAACGCGTCTCCTCTGCCTGGGCGTACACCAGCTCATAACCTGCTGCCTTGGCCTCCCGCATGGCGATCGGGGTCCAGTTGGTCGATTGGCCGAGCGGAATTGCGAACGAGGTCGGCGCAAAGCCGAGCCGGGCCTCGATCATAGTGCGCGAGCGGTCCAATTCCTCACGGGCGGCGGCGCCGTCCAGCTGTCCAAAATCGGGATGGCTTGCGGAGTGGCTGCCGATTTCGGCGCCGTCGGCGGCCAGGCGCTCCAGATCGCGCCAGCCTAGAACCTCGTCGGTCGGCCAGGGAGACCCGCCTTCGCTCCAGTCGGTGACGACGAAAAGGCTCCAGGGAACCGCGAAGTCTTTCAGGATTGACGCGGCCTCGGTCATCACGCTGCGCAGACCGTCGTCGAAGGTGATGGCAAGGTCCATCGGGTCGCCCCCCGTCCGAGCGATCTTCGAGGCCGGGACGAACCGGTAGCCTCGCGCCGCGGCCCACTCCAACTGGCGACGGAACAGCTTCGGCGGCACGTCGTTGTGATCCATCAGCGGCTGGCCGACCGAGTGGTAGGCCAGGATACGGCCGCCCGAACGGCTTACGCGTCGGCCAAGGACGGACATGCCCTCTCGTTCGAGGACCATGCGTGCGCCGACCAGATGACGCCTTTCGACACCGAAGGCGCGGACAGCCCGCTTCAGAATCTTCGGCGGTCGCCCAATCATATTCACCTTCGCCTCAGTTCTTTCTGTCGGTGTCGAATTGCAGGCCCCATGGCAAGTATGACTTCTGACGCCAACGCCACCATGTCGAAACCCGAGGCACCCATACCCATCCCGTCAAACGCAATCCTCACCAGAAGGAAAGCAAGGCCTCAACAGGCTCTGTTCCGTCGAACGTATCAGAATGAGGTGCTGAACAGACCAGAGTCAAAAAGGGTATCCCGGTATGTTTTTGTCAGCCTGCTAAATCAAAAGTGTAATTCGCGATGGCTGCCTGACTGACAGCCCTTCAGGCTATAGGGGTACTGGGAATAAGGTGTGCGGGTCGCATCTGAAGATCGATCTCGCGTCGCAGACGCGCCCGACGAAGGGACGCCGGGCAAACCATGCCGTTAAAACTCACATCCAGCTGTCGCCCCTCAGCCGGCTCGCCGACCGCGGCAGCCATTCGGGAAGCAGGTTGCGGACTGCGTCCCAAGGCCCGTCGAAGCTCTTGGTCCGCGCCAGGCGCCGCCATACCCGTAGCCGCTCCGGCAGCGCCATCAGGCGCAGGGAACGCTTCAGGATCGCCTCGGCGCTGTCGAACTCGCCGAACACCTCGTTGAGCAGGATGTCGGGATATCCTTCGTAGAATTCCTCGTTCGCGGGCGCGCCATTCCCACGCAGCGGTGTGACTGGCGGGATCGCGACGGCTCTGGCGTAGAGAACCTCCAGGCTTTCGATCCAATTCGGCGTGGTGTGCAGCCGCTTGACATTGGCCGCCGTCTCATCGCCCCGCCGACGCAGCGCCTGCGGGTCGGCGAGCCAGTCCGCCAGGATGCGGTTATACTCCGCCATCGAGGTGGCGAAGCCAATGGTAGGCGCCAGCCCAGGCATATCGGTGCTCATGACGTTAGCATCCAACGGATAGGGAAACAGCGTCGCGCAGGGCGCGCCCAGCCCGCCGGCTTCCAGCATCGAGGTAATCGATACAAAGGGGTAAGAGTCGAGATAGATGTCCGCCGCCTCGAAGCTGAGCGAAGGATCGGGCGTCTCCGGCCGCCCAATGATCCGCCCGCCGGTCGCCGCTATGGCGTCTTGCCAATCGGCCGGCTCGCCCGGCCCGACGACCAACAACCGCGCATCGGATCGGGCCAGCAGTGCCTCGACATGCATGTCGGCGAACGACACCCCGCCCATCGTCCGGTATTTCACGCCGCGCGCGACCGAAACCAGAAGCGGTCCGTCGACCGGGATGCCGAGCTTCTGGCGCGCCTCGGCCCGGCTGTGCTTGCGGATCGGCGGATCGATTTGGATCGGCAGGATGGCGTGACGCTTAGCCGAGATCCCACGCCGTTCCACCACCAGACGCTCGCCCGAGACGCGCGAACTGGCGATCAGGTCGCACACACAGAGCCCGACCCAGAAGGCATGGTCGGCATGGTTGACCAGCACCACGGGCGGTCGGTTGCGCTCGTCGGCGAAGGCTATACTGGGCGTCGGGTCCTCGTTGCTGACGTGCAGGACGACCAGGTCGAAATTGAGCGACAACTTGCGGAGCGCGCTGGCCCATTCCACCGGTCCGCCGCGTGTTGCGCCGATTACGTGGATATGTCCGCCACGAGCCTCCACGGCCTGGCGCACCGAGGCCGGCGGCTTCCCCGGATGGCGCAACAGGGCCAGGGAGTGATGACGGCTCTCGTCGGCGACGATCCAGCGGCGCATCATCCGCGTCAAGCCGCCGACTTCGCTCAAGGCGGTGGCCACATGCAGCACGCGGCCGATCTTCGTTCGCGTCGGTCGCGCAGTTTCGGCCTTCGGGGCGAGTGTCCGTCGCGCGATCTCGATCAGGATTTGCTCAAGCGGCTCGGACCGATAAAAGCCGCAATGCCGCTTGCGTGCAAGCGTGACCGCCGCCTCTACATAGGCCGCCGCGGAGTTGAGGTCGTCAGCCTCCAGACAGCGCTCCGCCTCACACCGAAGGCTTTGAAACTCTTCATAGTTGTGACGCATACGCGCCACCTCGGAATCGGAGCGCACGGCTTCAAATCGCATCGTCTCCGGCATCCTTCCCCCCACGGTCGCGGCCTGCCCTAGAACTTGTTATACCTAGTGGTGAAGGCTTGCCAAGCGACAAAGCAGGTTACATAGAACTGTAGCCGACCGCTGCTATCGCTTCAGCGGCGCACCAAGGATCATATCCGATTTGCAGGCGATGGCACGTGACAGACAGTTCCAGGGGGAAGCGATGCCTATTTCGGACAGTGTGGTGCTGCGTGGCGAGGTCGTCATCCACCACCCCAGTATGGTGAACCTCTACGGCTGCGAGGTCGGTAACGGCTCGCGCATCGGCGCTTTCGTCGAAATCCAGAAGAATTCCTCAGTCGGCGAGCGCTGCAAGATCTCCTCGCACACCTTCATCTGCGAGGGCGTAACCATCAAGGACGAGGTCTTCATCGGCCATGGGGTGATGTTCACCAACGACCGTCTTCCCCGAGCCACCAACCCGGACGGGAGCGCGCAGAATGAAGCCGACTGGAAAATTGAGCCGACCCTGGTCAAGAAGGGCGCCTCCATCGGCTCCAACGTCACCATCACCCCGGGCGTGACCATCGGAGAACGGGCCCTGATCGGCGCTGGCGCCGTCGTCACCCGTGACATCCCCGACTTCGCCATCGCTGCCGGCGTGCCAGCCCGTGTGGTCGGAGACGTAAGGACCGCAAAGACTGGCTGACCCCCCTCGGCCCCTCTCGGCACGGCTTCGTACACCGAATTGCGATCCTTTGGTGTATTCGGAGAGATCATTTGAGGTAGATCCGGCGCCCTGCCCTCGCCTGGCTGGATGATCCTGAGGGGGTCTTGATGACCCAACGGCCATAGTGACCGCACCGCTTCGCAGCTTCAAACTGCATTGTGAAGAGGTCGAGGTGGCACGGCATTGAGCGATCGGCGCATCCCTTCTCAACCAACGACAGGCTCCAACAAGCCTCCAAGACTCCGGTGGGCGGGGGCGGAGTGAAGGGTAGTCAATATGATCAATATCGGCATCATCGGTTACGGCTATTGGGGGCCGAACCTCCTGCGCAACTTCATGGAGATCCCCGATGCCCGGGTCCGCGTGGTCGCCGACCTGGACCCCAAGAAGCGCGAGTTGGTGAACCGTCGCTATCCGGGTGTGCAGTCCACCAGGGACGTCCAGGCCCTGTTCCAAGATCCCGAGATCGACGCCATCGCCGTGGCGACGCCGGTCAATAGCCACTTCGAACTGGGCATGTCTGCGCTAAAGGCCGGCAAGCATCTCTGGCTCGAGAAGCCTATGACCGAAACCTCGCTACAGGCCAGGATGCTGGTTAATGAAGCGGACAAGCGCGGGTTGACCCTGATTGTCGATCACACCTTCATCTATACCGGTGCAGTCCGGAAGATGCGCGACATCGTCGCCGCCGGCGACCTCGGCCAGATCTATTATTACGACGCCACCCGGGTGAACCTGGGCCTCTTTCAGAGGGACGTAAACGTCATATCCGACCTGGCGGTCCACGACTTCGCGATCATCGACCGTCTGTTCGAAGAACATCCGACCGCCGTTTCGGCCAGCGGTATCAACCACTTCCCCGGCACCCCGGAAAATTTGGCCTACATTTCGCTGTTTTACGACTCTGGCATGATGGCGCACATCAACGTGAGTTGGCTAGCTCCGGTGAAGGTGCGTAACATACTGGTCGGCGGCTCCAACAAGATGATCACCTACGACGATCTGGAGCCGTCCGAGAAGGTCAAGGTTTACGACAAGGGCGTCTCCTTCACCGACGACCCGGCCAAGATCCACGAGATGCGCGTCGGCTACCGGACGGGCGACATGTGGGCGCCCAAGCTCGACTCCACCGAGGCCCTGCGTATCGCCGGCCAGGAGTGGATCGACTGCATCGTCGAAAAGAGGGTTCCCATCGCAGATGGCCGGCTTGGCCTGCGCGTGGTGGAGATCATCGAAGCCGCCACCAGTTCCATGCGCGGGCGTGGCGAAACCGTGCACCTGCGACGCAAAGATGCAGCCTAACATGATCCCGTTCGTAGATCTGAAAGCCCAGTACACCACGATCAAGTTCGAGGTAGATGCCGCCATTCAGCGCACTTTGGAGAGCTGTCAGTTTACCCTGGGCGCTGACGTCGCTGAATTCGAAAAGGAATTCGCCGCCTATTCGCAAGCGGCCTTCGGCGTCGGCGTCAATACCGGCACCAGCGCCCTGCACCTGGGCCTGCTGGCCGCCGGGATTGGACCGGGCGACGAGGTGATCACCTCCCCCTTCACCTTCGTGGCGACGGTTGCGGCCATTTACTACACAGGCGCGACCCCCGTGCTCGTCGATATCGATCCTGCGACCTACACCATCGACCCGGCCCTGATCGAAGCCGCGGTCACGCCGGCCACCAAGGCGATCATCCCGATCCACCTCTACGGCCAGCCCGCCGACATGGATCCGATCATGGCCATCGCCCGGAAGCACGGCCTGATGGTGCTGGAGGACGCTTGCCAGGCCCACGGCGCGGAATACAAGGGCAAGCGCGTCGGGGCCATCGGCGACATGGCAGCTTTCAGCTTCTATCCCGGCAAGAACCTCGGCGCCTATGGCGAGGGCGGGATGCTGACGACCAACATCGCCGACCACAACCGTGCGGTTCGCATGCTGCGAGACTGGGGCGCCGAGCGGAAGTACCATCACGAAGTCAAAGGCTATAATTATCGCCTGGAAGGCCTTCAGGGCGCTGTCCTGCGTGTGAAGCTCAAACATCTGGACCGATGGACCGAGCAGCGACGCGCCACGGCCGCCCGCTATGACGCCATGTTCGCCGGCATCGGCCTGTCGACCCCGTTCGTCCGCGACGATGTGCGCCACGTCTACCACATCTACGCCGTGCGTACGCCCGACCGCGCGCGCTGGGGGGAGGCGCTGAACGCTCAAGGCATCCAGTCGGGTATCCACTATCCCATTCCGGTTCACCTGCTGCCCGCCTACGCCGATCTCGGCTACAAGCAGGGCCAGTTCCCGCACGCCGAAAAGGCCGCCGCCGAGGTTCTCTCCCTACCTATGTTCCCGGAGTTGACGGAGCAGCAGCAGGACGCGGTCGTGGCCGCGGTCATCGAATTGCAAGCAAGCGTTGAGCGGGCCCCACTCAACCGGAAACACGCCTCGAACCGATGACAGGGAATACGATGAAACTTGAAGGCTCTCGCATCCTGGTGACCGGCGGCTGCGGTCTGGTCGGCTCGACCACCATCGACCTGCTGCTTAAGGAGCACGCGCCGGAAAAGATAGTGATCCTCGACAACCTGGTCCGCGGCAGCCTGCAAAACGTCAAGGAAGCCCTGCAAGACCCGCGCATCGAACTCGTCGAAGGCGACATTCGCGACGTGGCAACTGTCCACAGGGCCACCGACGGCATGGACGCCGTCATCCACATGGCAACCCTGAGGGTCATCGCCTGCGCCGCCGAGCCGCGCGAAGCCCTGGGCGTCATGTGCGACGGCAGCTACAACGTCATTGAGGCCGCCCAGGCTAAGGGCGTGAAGAAGATCTGCGCGGCCTCCTCGGCCTCGGTCTACGGCCTGGCCGACCTCTTCCCGACAGAAGAGAGCCACCACCCGTACAACAACCGCACCTGGTACGGCGCCAGCAAGGTCATGCTGGAAGGCCTGTTGCGCTCGTTCAATGACATGTACGGCCTTCCCTACGTGGCTTTGCGCTATTTTAACGTGTACGGCCCGCGCATGGACCTGCATGGTAAGTATACCGAGGTTCTAATCCGCTGGATGGACCGCATCGACGCCGGCCAGCCGCCGCTGATTCTCGGCGACGGTTCCACCACCATGGACTTCGTCTATATCGAGGACATCGCCCGAGCGAACATCCTGTCCCTGCTTTCTGACGTGGAGGACGATGTGTTCAACGTCGCCAGCGGCGTGGAGACCAGCCTGAACGAACTGGCCGCCTCACTCCTGCGCGTGATGGACTCCGACCTTCAGCCGGAGTACGGGCCCGAGCGCAAAGTGAACCCCGTCTCGCGGCGCCTTGCCGACACGTGCAAGGCGGAAAAGATGCTGGGCTTCAAGGCGAGCATCGACCTCGATGAGGGCCTCACCCGCCTGGTCGACTGGTGGCGAGCCACACGCGGGCAGGTGACCTGACGAACCGCTCGCGCGACGACGAAATCTTTCCTGGTAGGCTTGCCCCTACATGGCAGAAGCGTGCGATCCTTGACATGGGCGCGCCCCGCGGCGTCACCCTCACCCGCCGCCCATCGCGACGTAGAATGTGCAGTCGCTCCACATGGCGTAAATGAACGCAGCCAGCTTGCGCGCTATCGCAGGCCTAGCGATGGCAAGAGCGTTGCCGATCTCCAGGCCCCAGCTCTTGATCTTGTCCTTGCCTTGAAGCGCGTCATCCGTCCCGACACCCGCCTCGGAGAGCGCGCGCCGCACGTCGGCGTCGCCAGCCTTTGAGATAGGGACCTCGAACATCGATCGAAGCGCCCGAGTGCCTGGGCCGCGAGACTAGGCCGAAGTAGGCGGCGAGTCGCCTGAGGGACGAATGCGCGTCGGGTCCTCGATCGCTGTCATGAAGAAGTTGCCGTCACCGGGCTGACGCCGCGGATCGCCATAAAGCGCCAGCATGCCCCGCAGCGCGCGACGGTCCTCATGACCAGATCATGCAGCCGGCAGTACTGTCGCCACAGCGCGCGCGGGCCGGTGAGCATGTCGTCTGTCAACTCGGCCGCAGCCTGCGCACCGCCTGCGCGAAGGCGCCGCCTCCGACCTTGCCCCATGCGGATGCCGAACGACTTTAACGAGTGGCGGACGGCGTTCTCCAGATAGAGCAGCTTGGCTTTCAGCTTCGCCGGTGCGTTAGCAGCAGGTGCGTTCGGTTGCACCTTTCCGACTTGATATAGCCCCAGCGGGACCAGCAAGTGCGCAGGATTTTGGCGACGCCGACGCGTCGGTCTTGTTGAGCTGCGTGCGAAAGCGGAAGCCAAGCCGCAGTCCCCCAACGCCGAATGGCGCCGTCTATCTTTGGCTCATATTGGGACACCCTTGGTTTGGCACCGCAATTGCTTCTAAAGCTTTGTCGTGGCGCGAGGGCGCTGCTTCCTGGTTGGCGAAGCAACAGGGCGAGGTAGGCAATGCGCATCCTAGTGGGACCTGCTAAACGAGAAGGTGTTTCTCGAACGATTTTCCATCGACCGTTGGGCGATGCCGATATCAGATCCGAAACGGGGGCGGTCATCATGTCGATAGATGCCGGCGGCATTTATGCAAGCGGTTCGCAATACCGGTACCAGATTGAGTTGACGCTTGATGAACTTGAGGTGCTTGCGAGCCGTCTGGCAATGAGATCCAACTAGAATACTTGGCCGCGCCAGCTCCCCTGACGCAACGAATCAGCTGCTTTAGCTTCGCCGGACCTGAAGGAACTGTCGGCCGGCGCATGCGGTTCTAGCTATTTCTATTTGGCTGGTAGCATGCTTCTGTTGGATTTTCACCAACGACGGCCGATTCATCATTGGCCCTTGTGCGCGAGCTGCCAGGCTAGTGCACCGGACCGTACCGGACGTCGGTGGCACCGTTCGCTGTCCCGATGCCGCTGCCTGGTGCTCGTCAGCCAGATCACCGCACTCTGCACGCAAGATGGAACTGTTTGAAGAATGGGTTATGGCCAGAGCGGCGCCGACGCGGCTTCCGGCGGCACGCCGCCGTCACCTAGAGAACCGCCAGCGCAAGCGGCGCCAACGCCCGCAACGGTGCCTGGCATCACCCTTCACTCAGCCGGCGCCGCACCCACCTGCCCCACTACATCGTGGTGCAGTTCGGCGAGGAACCCCACTGATCCGGGCGGCATTGTCGCCGAGGTCGTAGCGGCCGTAAGCGGGTATTGATGACGTCTGCGCCCTGGCCAAATCCGCGATCACACGCTGGGCACGACTATTGTCGTCTGAAGTCATAACAGAAAATCGGCTCTGCCAAACTTGCGGGATGAAATCACAAGATCAGAGCGCGTCATCAAGTCCGGCTATAAATCCACCGGCAGAGATTGCGACTGAAGCCGCACCCGCCCTTCAGCACCGTAGCTGATCGCACCGCCTACCTTGGTCTCAACCGCGCTGTCACACGGCTTTCGTTCATTCGCATGGTTCGCGGAGATTGGCATGATCGCATACTCTCATCTCATCCGGCGTCGTCTCCCTCACAAAGCAGCGCCGGTAAGGCTCGGCGCCCTTCTTTTCGTTCCCTGTGTGTGTGTCCAAAGGAGGTCGCCGGGCCTGCCGTTGCTCGGGTGGTTGCTCCTGATGGCTGCGCTTGGCGCCGTGGCCCTACCTCTTCCTTCCGGGTAAGCCAGCGACGCGCTTGCGAGCCGGCTCGGCATGTAGGATTATAGTCCTTGTTGCGGCGAAGCTCCATGACCTGAGATCGCCAATGGCCAGAACCAAACCTTCCGAACAGCTTTCACAGGCGGAAATTGACCGCTTCCTGGCGGCAGCCGAGGCGCTGCACAAGAGCATCGTCGGCCGCTCCTGGCGTACCACAGCGAGCACTACAAAGCTCTTCGTGAGGTCCAGCGGCCCTTGTTGAAGTCGATCGAGACCATCACCGGCAGGAAGACGCAGTTCATAAAATGGAACGGGACAGGACCGGCACAGGCTTGGGAGAAGCCTCCGGGCTAATGCCCAGCCTCGCGCACCTCTCGCCGCCGCATCACCTCCACAAGCAGTTCAAAGACGGTTTCAACCTCGCCGTTGATTTCGTCGGCGCCGATGCCGGCCTTCTCGGCAGCTGTCATCAACTGATCTTTCAAGTCACCGATGGTGATCGGATCCCCCAGCGCCACAATGGGCAGCTGCTTGGCCACCCACTTGTCGAGAAACTTCATGCCGCGTGTGCTCGTTTATTAGCAACCTCTCATCTTGACGCCGCAGCCGCCCACCCCAGAGTCTTGCACATGGCTCGAGGCAATATCAAAGTTGGCGATGAGGTCGCCGTCACTGCGGTTGTGCGCGGCCGGGTGACGCCCGATCGCGTAAGCGTGACGATCCCGTCCTATAACTTCCCGCATTCGGTTGTCGATTCGACTTTGAAAGCCGTGATCGGCCAGAATATGGAGGTCACCGGCACGGTCACGCGCGTCGATGGAGACAAGGTGACCGTGAGCCTCCGGCCATTGGTGACTGTGGACGCCGAGTATGTGCGGCTGGTTGAGAGCTATGTGGCGCCGAAGGGGAAAACGCGGCTTGTTGACAAAGCCTAACGGCACAGCCGACCCAAAGCACAGGCCACTGAAACTTTTCCCTTCACATCGGCTCTGGTCGCCTCGCGCTAGCTGCCGACGATGGGTCGGCATCTTCCCAACTTTGCGCCATGTCATCGCGATGATGTTGACGAAGGCGCTTCAGCAGTTCGCGAGAGGCTTGGATCGCCCTGCGCGATTGATCCATGTTCTGGCACGTGGCGCGTTCCTCCATGGACTTCTGCCACTTTAGCAAGGTGGCGGTAGTCGCAGTGGCCGCTTGAGCGATATCTATGGGCGTTGCAACCATCGCATCCTCCCAAAAGGCAATGGTAACCACAATCTTTATAGGCTTCGAAACCCTTCCTTCAATCAAAAACGGATTCATACGGCAAAATGGCTATTTCTCAGGGGCGCTCGACGGCGGCTTCGTCGCCCTCGGCTTCCATCTCTTGACGATCTGAATGATTGTCCTAATGCCCGTAGGGTCCGGTTCGTGGCAGCGTTCCCTTCGTTCTTCAAGGAACAGCTTGGTGTGCTCGTTCCGCTCAAGAGGCGTTGTCCCGTGCTCTTGAGCGAACTTTCCAAACGCCTTGCGCAGGTCGGCAAGGTCCAAAGCCCAAAGATGCTCACTGCTACCGGGTGCGACATTGCGTTCACCAATCCGCCCATTCTCTCGGAACTAAGTTGGCTTCGCGGTTGAGCCTTCAAGATGGCATTGCGAGATAATTCGCTCGGTTCCTAATACGCATATATCTTCGGCAGCGCGGGGCTTCCTGTCTTCCCGCAGTGGCCGGTGCAGTTAAGCCCCCCACAAGCTTGCCCAACTGCACCGGCCATTCCCTTATGGCTGGGGATGGTCTTTGCGTTCGGCAATCTTTTCCTAGAGCTTCCGTGAAGCCTCTAGTACGCGGCGTGTCTCTTGGATGGTCGATTGTAGGGATTCCAGCTGGCTCTCCGCTCGGCGCTGGCCACGGCGGGCGCTTTCAATGAACTGGTGGTCAGGTTCCCACCGGTCTTTCATGGGACTTAGCCTCTCTTACCGGTAGCGGATCAACGCCAAGAAAACCGCCATCCGCGCGCAACAGCGGGTTTCCATAGTCACGGCTACATCCGAAGAATCGACCGCTCAGATTAGGAAATGTGCGGTTCTCGCTACGGTTCCATACAATTTTAGAAAGCCATTCCCTATGGCTGGGTCGTCCCAATCCGTCGATTCAATTGGCTTGTGCTAAAATGGGTCAAAAAATCAAATAGGCATGGAAACCAAAAAGCTCTTGTTGCGTTCGGCGCACTAAAGACCGGGAGGTTGTGCCCATGGGCACCTTTTTACCGCTGTTCGTTAAGCTGGTAGACCGGAAATCAATGACGGTTTCCTCTATTTGTGAGGCCGAGGATGCGCTCCAGGGGCAGTGGCCAAATAAGGGTGCGGCGGCCTATAGGGATGCGTGCCGATTGATCGCGGAGGCCAAGGATGGAAGCTGCAGTCCGGCCGTAGCATTTGCGGCGTTCAAGGCCGCCGCTATCGACCAGCACTTGCTGCAGCCCGAGCCCGGCGCTCGGCATGTCGAACAACGTGCCATAAACCATCGTGATGATGAACCGCCGTCCCCGAGTATCAAATAGAGACCGACACACGGGATCTCGCTTGGTCGCGACGGTGGGCTCGCACCGTACCGGGGCAGGTGTGATGCGAGCCCGGCCGAGTCTTGCGGGACCTCGACCAGCAGCGAACACCCACTCGCTGCCGTTCTATCAACATGCCCCCAAATTTCAGGTTCCGCTAATGTACAAAAAAGCCCACCACCGTTCAGGTAGTGGGCAGTTTTGGGAGACACTGATATGGGAACAGTGCGATCGCCCCAAGTGTTTCGAGCCTACAATGTTCCAGGGGGATTCACAGTGCGGGCGTTTCTATGAAGGCATGGACACGGTTTCCGATGATACCGGCCAGGCCTCAGGGAGCCCCGCCGGACTTGTGGCGCCGGTCCGCGCCTTCGCCTTCGATGTTGCCGCCACGCTGTTCCTGGGCCTCGCAGTCGGCCTTGGTGTTGGCTTTGGAATGGCGATCGTGGGTTAGATCGCGTCCTTCCTTCGTTTGTATGTTTCGTGGGCATTGGTAGCAGTGCCCATATGTTTGCCAGCCGGCGCTAAGTATCACCGGTCAGGCCCAGTGGCCGCCCGTTAGCGCCCCCCCGCAACAAGCTGCTGGGCCGCCCTATGTACTGCCGAGGCGAAAAAAGCCGCTGCGCGAGATGGTCAACTAGCGCCAGTGAACTGCGCGAACTAATTGCGCGCAAAACGCATAGGCGGCGGGCTTTTTGTCTGTCCGGGGAACAGGCGTCAGGCGGGTGAGTTGGGTGGTTGCAGCGTCTCCCGCTGCCAACCGATGTCGACGGTTGAGGCCCGTGCTGTGCTTTACAGGCTGGCGCGGGCCGCTCGTGCCCCGTTAGGTCCATCGAACTTAGCGATCCACCTGGTTCGGGTCGCCCCCGTTTAGGTCTTAGATTTGCCTTCTCAGGCCATTCGCAGCCGGCGAAGTCTATGGGCGACGTAGTGCGGACCTGGCCCCGCGAGCGGTCGTCCGGTCATCAGGAAGCCGTCCAGCATAGCTAGCAATTCGCGCGCTGCGCCGGATGAGCAGTAGTAGTAGATTACTTGACCGTCGCGTCGGGTGCCGACAAGGCCGAAGGCGCGGAGCTTGGCAAGATGCTGCGACAAAGCCGACTGGCTGAGTTGAACTTTCTCGGCGAGGACACCGGCCGAAAGTTCGCCGCCGGCCAGGTGGTTCATGATCAAAAGCCGCTTCTCATTTCCCATCAAGTTGAGAAAGGCGGAGACGGTTTTGGCACTGGCGGCAAGGCTTCTTGAAATCATCGAATCAGACTAAGGTCCTACCAAGATAGGAACTTAAGTCTGCAGGAACGCGGAATCAAACCCTCAGTTCCGCCAAAAAAGCAAATTCCTATTGATCCTCATCCTCGCGGAAATCCTGCAGCCATGCAAGCCGCAGGTCATCCTCGCCGCGCAGATGCTTCACGCGGCCGATCAGCCTCGGCTTGACCCATTGCGTGGCCGGCCGCTTCACGATGCCCTTGGGCGTCGTGCCTGAGTGCTCCTGGACGCGTTTCCATAGCCTCTCGCGCAATTTCCCGGTTCAAGGTGACGAATGCGCTTCCGACATAGCGCCCGGTGCCGCGCTCAGCCATCAGAGCGAAAGCCGGCTTGCCCGCTTCACGCTCGACGCCGAGCAGATCGAACTCGTCGATCGCATACCACTTGGCCTTCAGCCAGTTGGTCGACGGACCGCTTCGGTATTTGCTGTCCTTCCGCTTCGACACCAATGCCTTCAAGTCCGGCCTTGTCGAGCAAGTGAAAGATGGCCTTCGCTTCGCCCGGCAGGGGCTCGCCGAAATTGAATGCGCCCGCCGGGCTCGATCATGCTGGCCAGGATCTCGCGCCGCTCCTCTAGCGCCTTATCGCGCATATCGTGGCCGTTAAGATGAAGCAGATCAAAGGCAACAAAATACAAGTCGTGCTGCCGGCGGGTGATGGCTTTGCGCAGCGCTGCGAAGTCCGAAAGGCCCTTGTCGTTCAGAACGAGGATCTCGCCCTCGACAATGGCGCTTTCGGCACCAAGGCGCTTGGCCTCTCTCACCAGGTCGCGATATTTCGCCGTCCAGTCGTGGCCGTTGCGCGTATAAATGCGTGTGCCGACTTCATCAATGATCATCTGCGATCGGTAGCCGTCGAACTTGACCTCGTGGGTCCAGCCTTCACCCTTCGGGAGGCTTCTCCACAAGGGTCGGCATCAACGGCTCGATGAACTTCAAACGCATGCACTGACCCACCCTCCGGCGATGCAATAAGATTAAGCTAAAATAGGTCCGAAACCGGAATCAGCCTTTTGGTGCAACAAACACGTCAACTCGGCGTTGCGGGATGAGGAAGGAGAAAACGATATGGCCGATGACAAGAGCAAGCGGGGTTTTCGCGATCGGGACCGTGTCTCGGCCGACGAGGATTATGAAGTTGAATATTTCGCAACAAAGACCGGCATCACACCCCAGCAGGTCAAAGAGCTGATCGCGAAGCACGGCAACCAACGCGAGACTTTGGAGCGGGTAGCCAAGGCGCTGCGGAAACAATGACCAGGCTATCTGATCTCGGCAGACCACTAGTCGGGCACCGACATAAAGGCCCGCCCGCGAGCGAACTCGCGCATTTCCTCCCTTGCCCTGTTTGCGGTCAACAGATCGACATGCGCGATTTTCGCCAGGTCACTTATCATGCCGATCCGGAGCACGAGCCGCTCGAACTGGACGCTTAGGACCAAAAGTGCCGAAATACCACGTTGAGGAAATGGACGGCGATACCGTGACGGCTACCCACATCGTCCATGCGACAACGCCGATCAGGGCGGCGCGGGAAGCGACGGATCGCGACATCACTCTGCGCACCAGCGAGCCCATCTGGATCAGGGTTGCCGACGAAAAGCGCGGCCACATATTCGAATACAGTTTTAGCCAACTCGGCTAGCTGAGTTTTTTGAATGGCATACCATGCCGTCGACCTCGATACGCAAGTTCGACTATGACCCCAACACTAGGGTTCTCTCGGTTTGGTTTGTAGCGAGCGGGAAGCATTACGAGTTTTTGGACGTACCTGCTGAGGCCGTTGCTGCGTTCAAAGCTGCCTTTGCCAAGGGCGTCTATTTTAACAGCCACATCCGCAATCGTTATGCAGTCCGGCTCGCGCCAGGGCGCTGACATCTGGAGACGCCGGGCTTGTTGGGATGGCCCGCGCCTGCTTCCGAGCGCGGGCCGACCATGATGAGTGAGGGGCCATCTTGGTCACCGGCAGGACCGCTGAGAACGCGAGCCGGGTGTGACCGAACAGCCTCGGAGCGAGGATGTTCCCGGCTGACGCAAAAAGGCCGAAGGGCGCAATTAGCACCGACTTAATTAGGTCCGGATCATTTTAACGAATCGTTGACCGCGCTGTCCCAGAATAGGACGGCGCGGTCAAACCCCAACCTTGGCTGCGCAGGCGGCTTCGGCACTCAGTTCCACCCCCGAGCTGTCGGAGCCGCCACCCACCCCACACTTATACCAGCAATGGTTGAATCAACCGTTACTGCACGTGCTTTCATGGCGCTTCCCTGATCGTTAGACTTTGACGGATCAAACAGGGGATTCACAGATTCGGAGACTCGACCGATGGAAACGATCTTCGATGACATCGGCAACGGCCTCAGAGCGCCCGCACAGACGCATGGCGCCCTGTATGCGCCTTCGCATCGACATGGCCGGCAAGCTGTTCCTTGNCCTCAGAGCGCCCGCACAGACGCATGGCGCCCTGTATGCGCCTTCGCATCGACATGGCCGGCAAGCTGTTCCTTGGCGTCGCAATCGGCCTGGGCCTTGGCTTTGGAATGGCGAACGCGGGTTAGACCCGACCTATCGGTTCGGGCGGTCCGTAGCCAAAACGTTGTAGAGCACCAAACACGCCAGCAACGAAATGACGCTGCCCAGCAGGTCGCCTAGGGTCAGGCCGGAAAAATAGACAAGATCGAACGCCAGTACCGCCATCGCTCCAGCCAATCATGATTCGGGACACTGCCGACATTAACCGTTAGTCGGCACTGTTCCGGTCTGGACAACCTGTTCAATCTTTTCGTTGAACTTGCGCCATTCGCCAACAATCCAAAGTTAGGCGAAGCAATCAAGCTTGCGAATGAATACGCCTCGGGAGACGTCCCCATCGGCCAAGAGGTTTTCGAGGCCATCGGAGCGTCGCGGAAAGAAATGATAGAGAGTTGGCGAAAGAGGCGGAACGCTATACGGTCTGGCAAGCTCGCTCCCACACCACGCAACCTAATCCAAAGTACCGCGAGGAATAGGAATGGCTAAAGTCCGCAAGCGCACCCTGCCCTCCGGTGAAGTTCGCTGGCCGGCAGACTACTTCGATGCCGGCTGCAATCGCCGCGCCAAGCAGTTCGACAAGCGCAAGGATGCCGACGGCTATCCGGTAAAGGTGCGACGTGACCTGCAGCTATGATTCGAATCCAGGTTCCCCAGAAAGCGATTTTTCCGTTTGATCATTAGAACATTTCGTGTCAGTCGGACGCACGGTCGGTAATTTTTGTTCCCGTTTCGAGCTTGCGGATGGCGCTTTCGCCGAGCGCCGGATCTCGGTTGAGGAAGGCTGTGGCCGGTGATCGTTGCGATTTCCGGCACCCAGGCCTCGACGAGCGCCAGGCGCGTTACAGCAGTCCCGCGAATGTATTGAGGGTCACTCCGACCACCCCGGCCGAGGCGCAGGCCTTGCGCCACGATGATCGAAAGCCATCTGAGGTCCATGGCACGCCGTCGCTGTTCAAAAGTATCTGCCCGACCTTGTCGCGCAACGCCTTGAGCGGCCCTCCGACGGGAATGACCACACGAGTTCCGGTCTTGGATTGCTGCAGGCGGATCACCTTGCCGTCATACTGCTGTCAAGTGAGCCGCAGCAGGTCGCCCTGGCGCCGGCCGGTCCACAAGGCCAGTGTGAGCGGCAGATGCAGGTGCGCGGGAGCGCTGGCATAGAATGCGGCCTCGTCGGCGGCAGTCCAGACGTTAGCCACCCTGGTGCCGCGATAGAGGCGCCCGCCCTTCTCGCAAGGATTGGCTGAACAAGGCCGCGACCGTGTCCCCAGGACAGGATCCTCGCCAGCACCTGCCAGCCATAGTCTGCCTGTCGGCGCGATGCCTTGGCGCGCTCGTCGCGCCACTCCATGAAGATGCCGTGCGTGCGGCGGTCGCTCATGCCCGACAGCGGGAAGTCACCGAATTTCTTTCCGATAACCTTGATCAGCTTGACATAGTCGGCTTGCTTGCGCGGCGCCAGGTCATCCAAATCCGAGCTGGCCTGAAATTCATTCATCACGGACAGGAGCGCGCCCTGGCGCGGCTTGGCCTTGGTCGCGGCGGCAGCTTTGTAGGCCGCGATGAATTCGGGATCTCCAGGCTTGCCAGGCAAGGTGGCCCGCCCTTCCAAGCCCACTAGTAGGTGACGAGGCTGCCGTCGGCGAGTTGTTTCGTGCGGCTGTTCAGCCCCTTAAGACGAACGCGCATGATTTTTTATACACTGGTCGATGGGGTTTTCCGGTTCGCTCGTATGTGTAGCGGCGATGACCACGATCTTGCCCGTCGCCTCTACCCTGCCAGGCTCCATGTTGCCTTAGCGTGCGCTCTTGATCCGCGCGCAATATCGGCAATTTTGAAGGAGATCAGTGTGCCGGCCATTTTTGGGTTGCTCCCGCCTTTTCAGCCGCCGCGTTTTCCAAAAGATTGGTGAGGTTTTGGATTAACTGCTTGGAGCAGATCCTTGACGGGCAGCCCCATCACCTTCTCGATGCCAATTAAGACTTCCAGGACAATTCGAGCCGGCCTGAGAATGATCGAAACCGGATATTGATCGCGCCTAATTACCTCTCCTACCGGAGACGATGCATCGAAATCAGACCATCCCTGCCCTTCCTGGTCGAAAGACAAGGCCAAGGTGCGGAAATTCGGACTCTTGGGACCTTCTCAGATGGTTACAGCAACCGACACAGTGAAACGCAATTGTCCATGAGATCGGCGGTTGCTGCTACACATTCACCTGACTGGGGCATGCGTTTCTGGAAGGCGGTCCGCAGCCGGTTCCGTGCACGTTTTATTTTGACTGTTAACTGTCACGCTAGTCGAATGTTGACGACTCCCCCTCGGAAGAGTTAATAATCTCCTAATATAAGCATTTTCTTAAAAACATGATCGGCAGCCGACGAGTTTGCCGACGCAAGGGGAGACGCAGCGCGACGACCAATCTCGTCGCAACATCATCATCATCATCATCAACATCGAGCCGCCATCCGTAAACGGTACTGCTGAGTCAGCCGTTCGCAAGGCGTAACATAGCGGTGGCTGGGTGGGCTGACTAAGTCTATGAGCTTTGATAGCGAGTGCTTTGTCTTTTCAGTGCGGTCGGTAAACGGATGTGGGGGCATCTGTGTATGAGTAAGGGGGTTATAATGGCTGCTTCTCAAATCATAAACGCCGACGGAATGTCGACGTTGCTTCCCGATACGCCACAGGGCGGAGACTATACCTACCGCTTAGCCGAAAATGCGCCCGTCCCCATTTCCACCGTTCTGACCATTATATCTCTCGATGGGTCGAGTAGCGATCTGGCCGAAATCACACTTTGCTCTCCGAATGATGAGTTTTCCGCCTCGACCGATCCGAAGAAGCCCGCTGTTGCCTGCGCAGATTCAGCAGGCATCAAGCTGTGTTTGCCGGACTCGCGAGCGTGGGCGTTTGGCATTGGTACACATGCCATTGGTCTGGATGCGAACTCATTTGGTCCGGCGCTCTTTCCCAGGATCAAGCCGTTTGTTGGCGAAGGCGAACTTGCCCTCATAGGTTCACAATTTTTGAGCGACGCCGCTGCAAGCGGCAGGTCAATGTCGGCACTTCTCGATCGACAAGAACAACTAGCGAG
Organism: Mesorhizobium sp. L103C105A0; assembly: GCF_000502215.1. Taxonomy (NCBI): domain Bacteria; kingdom Pseudomonadati; phylum Pseudomonadota; class Alphaproteobacteria; order Hyphomicrobiales; family Phyllobacteriaceae; genus Mesorhizobium; species Mesorhizobium sp. L103C105A0. The sequence continues at coordinate 255,214 of NZ_AYXF01000001.1, forward strand.
ATAGGGGACGGGGTATGGCAACGGCAACTGGTACAAGCGGCAACGACAATCTGGTCGGCGGTAGTGGAGACGACGTGCTTTTGGGCGGTGCCGGAAGCGATCGCCTGAATGGCGGTTCAGGCGCCGATACGCTCGATGGAGGCAGTGGTTTCGATACGGTCCTGGGCGGATCGGGAGCGGACACGCTCATCTATCGCGCGTGGGAAAATCAGTACAAGTTTGGTAGCCAAGTCTACGGCACAGGGACAACCGTCGGACAAACAGCCTTTTCCGGCTACGACACCTACGACGCGGTAACGGCAATGCTGCGAAAGGCACTGCCGAGATCGATACGCTCGCTATCTATCTAAGCAATGATCAACTAGCCAATACGTCATTCATGACGGCGTTTAACACCGAACTTGCTCAGTTTCGTGCCTTCATTGCCGCGAACTCGAACACGAATACCGGCCAAGCAGGTCAGGCAGAATTTACATTCGCCACGATCAACCTCAAGGTCTCCGCGATCGAGCGGGTTGTCGTTCTCGATAACGCCGGGCATGTTCCTGTCTCCGTAAATATTGTCTACCCTTCCTTAAATGATGGTGACAACAACTCGGTCGTGACGTTCACTTTTCTTGGTCCGGTGACGGGCTTCGATTCTGCCGATGTTACGGCAATGAATGGCACGCTGACTGATTTTGTGAAGATTGATGCTTCGCATTATACGGCGAAGTTCACGGCGGCAGACGGTTTTGATGGTCTTGGCTCCGTTTCGGTAACGGCCAGCGGCTACACCGACCTTGCCGGCAACACCGGCGCGGCGGGCTCCGATACGGTCACCATCGACACGCTCAACCCGAGCGTCATCGTCAACATCGTCGACGGCGCGCTCAGCGACACCGACAACAACTCGAACGTCACCNACGGTCACCATCGACACGCTCAACCCGAGCGTCATCGTCAACATCGTCGACGGCGCGCTCAGCGACACCGACAACAACTCGAACGTCACCTTCACCTTCTCGGAGAAGGTCAGCGACGCGACGTTTGCCGGTCTGGCAAGCGGCGCCGGCATCACGGTGGCGGGCGGCACGCTGTCGGCTCTCACCTGGAACGCCGGGCATACCGCGGCGACGGCGACGTTCACGGCGACCGACGCCAGCGAGACGGCGGGCTCGGTGACGGTTGACGCCGGCTACACCGACGTGGCGGGCAATCTGGGCACCAGCGGGACGGACACGGTCACCATCGACACGCTCAACCCGAGCGTCATCGTCAACATCGTCGACGGCGCGCTCAGCGACACCGACAACAACTCGAACGTCACCTTCACCTTCTCGGAGGCGCCAGGCGCCAGCTTCACGGTAGGCGACATCACGCCGACGAATGGCACGATCACCGGCTTCACACAGGATACCGCGACCACTTACCACGCCACCTTCACGGCGACCGACGGGGTTTCTGCGACGGGGTCAGTATCGGTGGCGGCTGGCAGCTACACCGACCCTGCCGGCAACACCGGCGCTGCCGGCTCCGACACGGTCACCATCGATACCGGCGGCGATACCACAAAACCGTTCGTCGTATCACCAGCCACCGTCACTAAGGCACCCACAAATAACGATAGAACTGTTGTTCTCACGTTCAGTGAAGCTTTGACAGCAGGTACATTTACCGCCGCAGATTTGCAGGTCGTAGGTGGAACGATTTTCTCAGTGACTGCGAACGCCACCCAAACCCAATTTACAGTAGTTGTGACAGGCGTGGGCAACTCCGGCTCGGGAACTCACTCGATTACGGTACTCGCAAACGGCTATACCGACGTTGCCGGAAACCCAGGCCTAGGCTCAAATGCAATTCCCATAAATAATCCCGGAAACCAAAGCTTTCCCGCCGGCGTCTCCGGCGAGCCCATCAATCTCGCCCTGACCGATCCGTCACAGCAAGGCGCGCTCATCACCGTCACAGTGAAGGACGTGCCTTCGGGCTGGAGCATCGATGGCGCAACCGACAACGCCGACGGCAGCTGGACGGTTGTGACCAGCGACCTGCACGGCCTGACCGTCACCACGCCGGCCAGTTTCACCGGAGCAGCCGTGCTCGACGTCCAGATGACCTGGATCAACGTCGACGGCACCGTGGGCACCGCGTCGGTTGCCGACAATGTCGAGGCCTACGCTCCGGGCTCGCCGATCTTTGCCTGGTCCGGCGACGACGTGCTGACCGGCTCCAGCGGAAACGATCTCTTCGTCTTCTCGCAGCCGATCGGCAACGACACGGTGCACAGCTTCGACGCTGCGGCCGACCAGATCGACCTCATCGGGTACAACGGATTGGCAAGCTTCGCCGACGTCCAGGCGCATATGGTCGACGACGCCAACGGCAACGCGGTGATAGCGCTCGGCGACGGGCAGTCGATCACGCTTGATGGCGTGCACTCAAGCGCACTCACCGGAAGTAATTTCGTCTTCGACCAGACGCCGGTGGTCAACAATTCAGGCACCATGACGATCGGCGACGGCGCTCTGCTGCCGCTGAGCGGCATTATCAACAACAGCGGCCTCATCACGCTCGACTCGATGGGCGGCGATACGCTGCTGCAGGTCATCCAGCATGGCGTGACCCTGCAGGGTGGCGGGCAGATCCTGCTGTCCGACAGCACCGCCAACGTCATCTCCGGCACGGGGCCGGGCGTCACCCTGGTCAATGTCGACAACACGATCTCGGGGGCCGGCCAGCTGGGCGGCGGGATGCTCAGCCTCGACAACAGCGGCACCATCATCGCCACCGGCTCGAATGCGCTGGTCATCGACACCGGGGGCAGCGTCGTCGTCAATTCGGGAACGCTGGAGGCAACCGGCTCCGGCGGCCTTACGATCACCGGCGGGCTGGCGAATTCCGGCATGATCTGGGCCAATGGCGGTAACATTGACATCAACGGCCAGGTCACTGGCGACGGCGATGCCACGATCGGCAACCTGTCGAAGCTGGAGTTCGGCGCGGCCTCTTCAACCGACGTCACGTTCGCGGCGAATGCTGCCTGCACATTGCAGCTGGACGATTCCTTCGATTTCAGCGGAAGCATCGCCGGCATCACCAATGACGACAAGGTGAACCTCGAAGACATCCTGTTCGGCACCGGAACGTCCGCTGCCTATCAGGCGGACCTCGACGGCACCGGAGGAACGTTGACCGTCACGGACGGCACGCACAACGCCACGCTCCACCTGCTCGGCGTCTACGATGCCCACAGCTTCACACTTGCCGACGACGGCACCGGCAGCACGGTGGTGCAAGTGAGCGACTTTGTGATGTGAACCAAAAGGAGAGCCGCGCGGACAGGCGCGGCTCTCCTCATGCTGCCGGTTCCTGATTCAGCTTACGAATTAAGGTTTACGGCAGGAAGAGGAAGGGATCACGTGGCCGGTTGGACGATCAGGAGTAGTATCGGTTCCGGGCGTGGACAGGGGGGGCGGTTTTCCGCTGGGTAGTTGAGTCTCGACAACAAATCCAAGATTGTGAAGGACGCGCTTCGCGCATGCCGCCGCTATTTTCTCGTTGCGGCGGCATTCAGCCTGGCGATCAATCTGCTCTATCTCGCGTCCCCACTTTACATGCTGCAGATCTACGACCGGGTCGTCACCAGCGGCAGCGAAACCACGCTGGTGATGCTGACCCTTGTGTTGCTGGCGGCCTTCCTTTCGCTGGCCGGCCTCGATCTGGTGCGCGCCTGGGTCCTGACGCGTGCCAGCGCGCGGCTCGACCGGCTGCTGTCGGCAAAGATCCTCGCCGCGTCGGTCGAAACCCCATCGCCGGGCTCCTCGCAAAGCCAGCCGATCCGCGATTTCGATACGTTCAGGCAGGTGATCACCGGCAGCGGCATCCATGCCCTGTTCGACCTGCCATGGTCACCCATCTACATCGGCATCATCTTCCTGCTGCATCCGTGGCTCGGTTTCTTCGCGCTGGGCTGCTCGCTGCTCTTGATCGCCATGGCCGTGCTCAACGAGTATCTCGTGCGTTCGCCGCTGAAGCAGGCCAACGACCTGGCGACGACCAACTACAACTTTACCGAAATGAGCCTCAGAAACTCGGAAGTCGTTCGCGCCATGGGGATGATCGACGGTCTCATCCGCCGCTGGGGGCGCGACCGTAACTTGGCGCTGCGGCGCCAAGCGGAGGCAAGCGATCGCGCCGCCCTGATGTCCGGCCTGATCCGGTTCCTGCGGCTCACCATGCAGTCGCTGATCCTCGGCTTCGGCGCCTATCTGGTGATCGAGCGGCAGATCACCGGCGGCACCATGTTTGCGGCGAGCCTCTTGCTGGGCCGGGGGCTACAGCCGGTCGAGCAGATCGTCGGCCTTTGGCGCAGCCTGATCCTGGCCCGGGCGGCGTTGGCAAGGGTCGAGAAGCTGGTCGACGGGGGGGCGCTCAACGAAAGATCTTTCAACCTGCCGAAGCCCACCGGCAAGATTTCGGTCGAGCAGGTCAGCTTTGCAATTGCCAGCCAGCAGAAAGTGCTTCTCCGCGACGTATCATTCCGGCTGGACGCAGGCGAGGCGCTGGGAATCGTCGGCCCTTCCGGCGCCGGCAAGTCGACGCTGGCGCGTCATCTCGCGGGCGTCATGCAACCCAGCCGCGGCACCGTCAGGCTGGACGGGGCCGACCTGTCGCAGTGGGGGCACGACGCGCTCGGCGACCACATCGGCTACCTGCCGCAGGATATCGAACTCTTCGCCGATACGGTCGCCGCCAACATCGGCCGCTTCAAGACCAATGTCGACCAGGAGGTGATAGCCGCCGCGCGGCTCGCCGGCGTTCACGAGATGATCATTCGGCTGCCGCAGGGCTACAAGACCCAGATCGGCGAAGGCGGCGCAGTGCTGTCGGGAGGATATCGGCAGCGGATTGCTCTTGCTCGTGCGGTATTCGGGACGCCGAACCTGATCATTCTCGACGAGCCGAGCTCCAATCTCGACGCCGATGGCGACCGCGCGCTGAGCGAGTGCGCGATCGAGCTCAAGCGCCGCGGCAGCACAGTGATCATCGTATCGCACCGGCCTTCGACCTTGGCCAATGTCGACAAGATCCTTCTGTTGCGCGATGGCGCCGTCGAGGCCTTCGGCATGAGAAACGAGATCGTGGCGCTGCTCAACCAGCGCGCGGCTCCAATGGCGGTGGCAACCCAATGAGCTGTGGCCGGAGAGATCGATGAGCGACGGCGCCCTCACCTACCGGAGCCTGTCCGGCGAAACCGGTATCCTGGCCCCGGATTCGATCCGGGTGCCGGCCTCTGTCGGCCTGCTGATCATCATTGCCTTCTTCGGTATCTTCGGCGGCTGGGCGGCTTTTGCCCCGCTGAACGGCGCCGTGCTCGCCGACGCCATCGTCAAGGTGGAAGGCAATCGAAAGAGCGTACAGCATTTCGACGGCGGCACGGTGAAGGAGATCCGCGTCAAGGATGGCGACATCGTCAAGGCAGGCGATGTGCTGGTGGTGCTCGACGACACGCACGCCCGTTCCGAATTCAACCTCTATTCGCAGCAATATGCGTTGTTGCGCGCTACCGATGCCCGCATTCGTGCAGAGCTCGACGGCCATGAGGCAGTCGCCTTTCCGAAGGACATCACCGCTGAGCACCAGGCCTATCTGCAGGACGCGATGACCAACCAAATTGCCGACCTCGGGAGCCAGCGCGCCTCGATGGCCGGTGCCAAGCAGATCCTGCAGAAACGGATAGCCGAACTCGACGAGCAGATCGATGGAAAGCAGGCGCGCGTCGAATCTTTTCGTGCGCAGCTCAAGTCGACAATTGATGAAAAGGCAGGCCTCAACAAGTTGCTGAAGGCCGGCCTGACAACGCGCACGCGTGTCCTGGAGCTCGACCGCTCCGCCTCCGACCTGCAGGGCCTGATCGACCAGACTCTCGGCGATATAGCCGGAAACCGCCAGAGTAAGGCCGAGCTTGAAAGCCAGATTGCGCAGCTCACCAACGAGCGCCGCGCAAAACTCTCAACCATGCTGATCGACGCCCAGTCCAACCTCGCCGACCTGGTACCGAAAATGTTCGCCGCGCAGGCCACGGTCGACCGCGCCGAAGTGCGGGCGCCCTATGACGGCCAGGTGATGAATCTCACCGTTTTCTCGACCGGCGCGATCGTCGCCCCCGGCCAGACCATCCTCGACATCGTGCCGACTAGGAATTCGTTGATCGTTCAGGCGCAGGTGAAGGTCGAGGACATATCCAGCCTGCGCGCCGACATGACGGCCGAGGTCCGCTTCACGTCCTACAAGCAGCGTTCGATACCGGTCATTCATGGACGGATCACCCGCATTTCGGCGGATCGCGTCACCGACAGCAAGACCGGGCTTCCCTACTATCTTGCCGACGTAGCGGTCGATCCCGCGGAATTGGCCGGGGCCCCACAGATTGCGCTTTATCCGGGCATGCCGGCGTCAGTCATGATCCTCACCGAGGAACGCACCGCACTGGACTACATTTTAGGCCCCCTGGTTGTGTCGTTCCACTCCGCGTTTCGCCAGAAGTAACGAGCTTCGCGCCCAACATATTCGCGTTTTTTCAATTTGCGGACGCGGTCCAAGGTAGGTGGCGAGACCCATCTTATTCGATCGTCTGCGCCATCTCCAAGGCGGCCCAACCCATCCGGGAGCTTATTTCGATTTCTGGCGATTACGGTTGGGGTAGTTCCATGTTGCACGAACTTTCCGGCTCTGTGTCGCTTAAATCCTTTCTTTCCGGGCATGTCTCGGCCCATTCCTTGCTGTCCCTCCAACATGGCTGCAACACAAATTGATATGTTTGTTCGTGTATGTTCGTCCGATCGGCCTCCTCGTCACGGCAGGCATCGTTGATCTGACCAACTACGATCGCGCTGCCAACTACGGCGCGATGCTCTGGATGACCGCGAAGGTCCAGAGCCCAGAAGGCGAGCAAGCCCAACGATTATGGACTGAGAAGGGTAGCCAGGCGTTCGATACTGAAGGGCATGACGAGCGGATGGGACGGCGAACTTACCCACAGTTGGCGCGAGCAGCGGCCGGCACGAAGCCCGAACAGCAGACTTCTCCGGTGCGCCAGCGCCGACGCCGCAGTCAAACGCCCGCGCAGGAAGCTTTCGTCGCTACCGCGCGCACGTTCGTAGAACCAGCGTGACTGACGTTGCATCCCGCCCGCCGGGCGCGCCCAGATCGACCCGAAAGCTCCTGCATCCGTCGGTGGAAGCGATGATTGGACGAGAAGTCGGCCATGTCGACCTCGTTCTGATTGTTGGCCGACTGGGAGACGCGCGGCGCGATCTCCCCGGTGTCACCATCGTCCAGAATCTCGATAATCTTGAGCGGCACTTGGAGGCGGCTCGCGTCCACATCCTCCTTGCGCCACGCGCGGAAGATCGAACCGGTCGTCTGCCGCGCAATCACGCTGATCAGCAATGGCAAGACCTACGTCGAGCCCACAACCACCGCGTCCGTTTCCGCGGTCTGGGCGAGGAGCTGGGACATGGACGAAGGTTTGCTATCTAAGAATTCGATGACTGCTAAGGCACTGAAGCGCAAAAATCGCGATCGTGGTTACCCGGTGGGCAGGCCATTGGAACCAGTTCGCGAATTCGGCGTTGCGAGCGGATGATCAGAAGTTTCGCTTACGCTCTTATCCTCGTCCAGGTATCCATGGCGACCGCGCTGGCTACACAGGTATTCCTGTCGACCGCCGAGGAAGCCCGTAGCTCAGAACTCTCGCTGGCGCCGGCGCCAGGCGAAGAGGGATGCGCCAAGGCGATGTGGCCCAATATTCCGGAACGATGTCTGCAACGAGTCGAGCCGAAGGTGGTGACGCTCGTGCTCACCCAAAACAACTAATGGCGCATGGCGCTTTCTGATATGCAGCTGCCATGCGCCGCTGGCTGCGCTGCCGCAGGACCACCAACGCTCCGTTAAGCCTCGCTCAATCTCTGCAAGCTATCTTGTTGCCAATTTGTCGAGGGTGACATGAAGCGCAAGTCGATAATGCTCTTTGCCTTCCCAGCTCTGATCCTGCTGATCTTGGCAGGGGAGCGCATGGCGACTTTCTTGCTGGGAGCATATCCGGCCAGTCCCACAATGTGGCGGTTTTGGCTTGAACTAAGGCCGCTGTCGACGATGTTCTGGCAACAGGTCGATCTTTATCTCGGGTCGTCGATGGTCCTTGATGCCTTGATGCTGGCCGCCGCGTCGATCGTTTGCTGGATGGCGTGCCGCACAAGAAGGTCGGCCGCGTTCTTCTTCCTTGCCAACCACGTCGCCCTGCTTTTCGCCGGGTTGATGATCGCTGTCACCAGCCATTCCGAAACAGCCAGCACGATCGCCTCTTTCACGGTACCCGGCGGCCTTCCGTTCCAACTTACGGTCGATTTCACCTTGAACAACAGTCTTGTGCTGTTTCTGGGCGTGACGGCATGCGCCTACTGCCATGTCATCTTCCTCAGCGAAACCCGACAGCGGTCCGAAGCGCTGGCCGCTAGGCTCGTTGCTCTGCAGCGAGATCTCTAGGATAGCCCCACCTTTTTCCGGCGTTAGTTGATCTTCCGGTAGTAAACCTTGCCGTCGGCCTGCTCTATGCGCTGGTAGTCGGGGCTTGGGGCAGGCGCTGCAGCTGCAATCCTCCTTTTGGGCGGACGCGGTGTATCGACGACGCTGGGCTCGGTCGCGTCTTCACCATCGAGAACAGCAGGCGCCTCCGCCATGCTGCTGGTCGTGTCGACGGAAGGTTCCGCTGCGCTCGACGTGATTTCGTCATGGACAATAGGCTGGTTCTGTTCCAGCCGGGCTATGCTCCGGTTGATTTCGCCAAAGCTGCTCTGCAGTTGAGTGTCCAGTTTTTCAAATCGGCTCTGAAAACCGTTGTTGACCGTGTCCAGCCGGCCCCCGATTCGTTGTTCAAACGTCCCGAGTTGTTCCAGGCGCCCTTCCAGAAAGCGCATATCGCTGATGCCGCGGTAGAGATAGACTGCGGCTATTATGTTCACCAAGGTGAGCAGGGACGTGCCGATGATGACGGCGCCGACAATGCTTCTGTCGCTCGGTTTCACAACGGCAGCTTGCTCTCCAATGTGGGTTGCTGTCCCAATCTCGATTGCCGGCATGTCCGGTTCGCTGATCATCGTCATTGAACCACCACCTTTGCGCCGATCGCGACGCGCCTGAAGAGATCGATCACATCGGTGTTGGTAAGGCGAAAACACCCCGATGTTCCATCGAAGCCAACACCCTTGGGATCGTTGGTTCCGTGTATCCGATAGAGCGTGTCACGCCCGTTCCGAAGCAGATAGAGCGCCCTGGCGCCGAGTGGATTGTAAGGACCGGCAGGCACCATTTGCGGCAGGTCCGGCTGGCGGGCGCGCATTTCGCGGGGTGGGTGCCATTCCGGCCATTCGGTCTTCGCCCCCACCTTGACTACCCCGGTCCAGCCAAATCCGTCGCGTCCGACGCTGATCTGATAGCGAAGCGCCTGGCCTTGTCGGGTCACCAGATAAAGCGCTTTCTCGCCCTTGCGGATAACGATTGTTCCGGGCTGTTCGGTCGTCTCGAAGGCGACAGTCTTGCGCAGGCTGGGCCCCATTGCCGGCAGCGGCGGCCGATCCGAAAGTGCCGATCGCGCGCTGGCAAAATCCTGGACCGACATCGCCAGCGCCATGCCCATGGCGCAGACCAACCCAAGGACGATGCGATACCTATTTGGCAGCAGCGTCATCGAGCCGCTCTTTGAACATCCGCTTCAGGTCCTTGTTGAAGCGCGCACGCCCATCCACCTCGGCAGGCAGGATAGCACGGTTCAACGCATCGGTCAGAAGCGCATTGTCCAGCGCGACCGACTTGATGTGCGGCGCCTTGAAGATCTTTTCCAGCTCGCTGCGCGAAAAGTGGTTGCCGAACCATTTGCGCTTGTGCTTGTTGGCCACCAGCGTGATGCTGACAGCATTACCACGCAACTCACGGATCTTCTTGTAGAGCCGTTTGCCTTGCCGCAGCGAGGCGACGTTGAGTTCGAAGACGATGAAGATCTCATCGCTCGTCGACAGCACGGAATTGTGCCAAGGCGTCTCGATGTTCGGCAGGTCGATGACGATGTCGTCAAACCGGTAGGCGACGAGGTCCAGCAGCCGGAAGACAAAATCACTGCCCTGCGGTTCAAAAGGCAATTGCGGCCTCTCGAAGGAATAGAGCGTCAGCCCGGACGGGCGCGAGAGCTTGATGACATCCATCAGCTCGACGTCGAGCCTCTCCGGCTGGCCGATGATGCCGCCGAGGTCGAACTGGTTGAACTGGTTGAGATAGGCGCCGCAATTGGCGCTCTGGAAATCTAGGTCGACCAGACAAGTGGAAGCCGCCCGCTCTTTCGACTTCGATGACAGGAACTCGGCCGCCGAGAGAGCGAGCGTCGTCGCGCCGGCGCCGCCGCTCGCACTGATGAAGGTGATGATACGGCTTTTGGTTCCCTGGTTGCCGGTGTCGTGGAAGGTCACCGCATTGAGCAGTTCCTTGCCGTCGAGCGGCTTGTGCAGCCAGTCCGAAGCGTTCATGCGCACCAGCACACGCGTCTGCTCCGACGACAGTTCGTCCGAGACCGCGATCAGCGGCACGGTTGCCCAAAGGGCGCGCACTTCGACGATGCCCGGCCTGCCGAGCAACTCGCCATTGCCGAGGTCGAGGATGACGATGCCGGGGCGCGTGTCCGCGGGCGGACCCCTGAGGAAGTCGCCGGTCTCGGAAATCCTGATGTCGTAGATCGCCAGCGCGTCGAGCCGCGTCGCCACATCGCGCTTGAAATTCGCATCCGACGAGAACAGCGCCACCTGCTTTCGCTTAGTCGGTGTAACCTTGGTGTTGATGGCGTTCATGGTGTCCACGTGCTCTTCATGTCTTCGCCCGTGACCGTGCTCAGCATGGAGGGCATGGTGATGTTTCCGAATCCGAGCAGTCCGGCCAGGAAGAAGAATTGGAAGGGATGATTTTTGATGCTTACGGTGATCGTCGGCACCGGCCCGCTGGGCCGCGTCCAGTAGCCAAGGCCGGAGGCGGCGTATTCGATCCGCACCTCTGACTTTTCCAGCATCGGCAGAAAGTCATGCATTCCGGCACGGTTGGCGGTGCCGTCATAGATCGCGTCGAACGCGACCTGGCTCGCGTTGACGGGGTTGCACAAGCCGCCTCCGATACTGCAGCAAGCGACACCTGCTGTGCTCGCAGCGCAGACATAGTCATACGTGCCGGCCGGGACCGCGGTGCCGACCTTGGTGATATCGCTCTGCGTCAGCGTCTCAGATGGAAGCCCGATGGCGACAGGAGTAAAAATCTGCGCGAGTCTTGCGCCGGCTTGCACAGCTTTGTTTCCAGCGTTCCATTGGTAAAAGGCGTAGCCGAAATCGACGAAACCGAGCAGAAGCGTCAACAGCAATGGCAGGGCGATGGCCATTTCGACCATCGTAGCGCCAGACTGCTCAGCGCAGAACCTTCGGTCTTTCATCACCATCCGAAGACGCGCTCCTGATGCGATACTTTGATGTCGATGCTTCCAAAGCCCAGATAATCCCAGAACACCATGCCGTTGTATGGCAAAGTGGTGCTGACCAGCACAACATCAACGTTGGCGCTATTACTTAGATAAAGTATGTTGCCACTGCCATCGGTCGCAGGAGTGGATGTCTTGGTGATCAAAACTGTCGGTGGAAGCCAGCCAGCTACTCTTGCGCTGCCGCCAACGACCGCGCCATTGGCAGCAAGGTTTTGGGCCTGACCCTTGCAAGTAGTCTCCCAATCGCTACTGCAGCGCGCCATGTAGCGGGCTGCATCCTCAACGCCTGCTGCAAGGAGCAGGCGCGTGTTCAAAAGGTTGGAGAACTCGAACACACCGGCCGACAACAGCAAGACGAGTGGTACGGTGATCGCGACTTCCACCAAGGCGGCGCCCCTTTCGTCGCCTTGGAACCGCCGGATGATTTGGCCAAGCTTGGTCATGTCGGCTCTACCGATACAACTGGGCTTCATTGCGGAATGCTTTGTCGACAAGGGTGTTGTTGGCGAAGCCGCCATCGACGTCGACGATCTCCAGGCTGATAGGTTTTTCGGCGCCGGTACTTTCCGGATTGTCCTCGTCGTTGGGATTCACCTTCTGGATCGGGTTGTTTAGGAAGACGCTGGCATAGCCATCCGGCCGGACTGCGGTGTGCCCGTTCAGCTTCGCCTGGTTCGCCTTGCAATCGATGATGGCCATGTTCATCAGCCGGCGGCTCGGATCTGCCTTGGTGAGGTCTCCCTTGTAGCAGGAAGGCGTTCCCACTTCGTTTGAAGGCCCTTTCGACTTGTCGGCCACGATCCCGGCAGTGATTTCATACATGTAGACGTCATACCTGGACGCGGGAACGCTACGCTTGAGCGGGTCAGTCTTCGCCGGGAGGTTCGGATAGGCAGCGTTCTTGTGGTTGGCGGCCCAGTAGGCAGTCCAGAACGAATTCGCTGCGATCGGCAGCGTCATGCCCTTAGCCGAGTCATAGCCGCTGCCAACCGGCAGAGGCACTGCGGAACCATCTGTCGCGACATCAAACTTGTTGCAATTGCTGTTCTTGCTGGCTCCCTTGCGTACATTGCTCGCCGGGCGGTAGCCAAGGTCTTTGTTATTTTTCAAAGATCCCTGATAGAGATCGAAGCGGACGTTAAGGCCAGTGTTGACCTGTCCCAAGGTGACGCCGGTTTTGGATGTCAGCGAAGTGCGACTGTAGCAGGTACCTGCGGATCCCCTGGCCATTCCGTCCTGTACCGACGTCAAACCGTTGTCCAGCAGGCCAAAGTTGCCTGGGCCGGGGTTGCTGTCGACTTTGAGAATACGAAATTCACGGCTGTAAGTATCGCCCGATGCAAAGGCCTGTTGGATCGTCTTACTAGTCAACGGGTCGGACGTCTCGAACGGGTTGCACATGAAGATCGGCACGGTTTCGCAGATCGACTGAACGAACCCGGCCACGGCCTGTGGCTGGATATCGATGGTGTCCTTGCTGCCGATAAAGCTGGCGGGGAAGATCGTTTCAAAGGCACCGGCGCCATCGGCAAGTCCGGAAGCGTTCACCGTCACCAGGGAAAATGATACCGCCTTGGGATCGGTGCTTGCCCAGTTGACGCCATTCGCGTCAACGCCGTCGGCGCCCAATGCTATGCTGTCGCTCGCGGGTATACCGGTCAGGTAGGTAATGGTCACGTCAGACAAAGCAAGTGTGTGATCGCCTGACGTCGAAAACTTGGTCGTCTGGCTGGTCAGAAGGGTCGTTTTCGCCAGATTGGCCCGGGTGATCGAATCCGATTTGCCATCCAGCTCCGCGGCTGTCGCAAGCGCAAGCGCATCGACACCCTTCTGCAGATCGTTGTGAAGCCCGTTGGCCCGGCTCATATCGATGGCAAGCAACGCGAAGCCGATAAGCACCGGCAACATAATCGCCACCAGGATCATCGCTATGCCGCGTTGATCGTTCCAGAACGCCCTAATGGTCCCCAACATGACCCTACTCTCTGCTTCCTTGCACCAGGCCCCTCGCTCACCCGGCGCATTGCGACCGCATCCTTCTGTTCAATTCGCTCCGTTGTTCACCGCCCCGCCGACATTGACCGTGATCGCAGGCGGCGGCGGTGGTGGCGGCGGAAATTTGTAGCCCTGGGCAACAGCGGCAGCCCGCCTGCCGTCGCCTTCGATGTGTGTGTTCTTCGAGTTTGGGTTGAACGGATCGACCGTCTGCGCCAGCGAATTGTATTTCTGTGTGTCGCCGGCGGCCAGGGTCACCGAATCGTAATGGTTCAGATAGTCGGCGGCGCAGCTTGACAGCGCGCCGGCACACAAGAGGAGGATCAGGACGCTATTTCTTGACATAGAGCATCTTGTCCTTCGATTTGAAGTCCAGCATGTGGCCATAGGGTCCGGTCACGCCGTCGCCCGTTTCGTATTTGCGGATCATATCCTTGTTCACCTCCAGCTGACCGAGCACGAAGAATTCCGGATCGTTGGCCGGCCGTGTCTTGTCGAACGGGGTCGCCAGTTGTTCGCCGGGTTTCACCGGCCGCACGACGTGCGGCGTGACGATGACGACCAGTTCGGTCTCTTCCTTCTGGTTGCTCGAATTTCGGAACAGCGTCCCGATGACCGGCACCTGACCGAGCCATGGCACCTGGTTCTGCAGCTTGGTGGTCTTGCTGGACAACAGCCCGCCGACCGCGAAGCTCTGGCCGTCGCGCAATTCGACGACGGTATCAAGCTTGCGGTTGGTGAAGATCGGGTCGCCGGCGGTGGTGAAGCCGGTGAGGTCGCTCACTTCCGGCGCCAGCTTCATATGGATCTTGCCGTCGTCGAGTACGACCGGCGTGAACAGCAGATTGACGCCGAATTGCTTGTACGTGATGGTTATCTGGCCATCGGTGCCGATAACACGGATGGGCACTTCGCCGCCGGCATTGAAGCTGGCCGGCTCGCCCGAAAGCGTCGTAAGGTTGGGCTCAGCCAGCGTGCGTACCACACCCTTGGCCTCGAGTGCTTCGATAATCAGGTCCACCTTGATGTTGCTGTCGATAACCCGGGTGATCAAAGCCGCAAATGGATTGCTGCCCGACAAGAGGCCGCTGAGCAGATCGCCCGGGCCAAGCACCACGCCATCTTCGTCGGCGGCTGCAACACCCGTGCCTGTACGGGTTGTGCCGCTGCGATTCGTGCTCCTTATTGAAACACCAAGATCCCTACCGGCATTACGCTTGGCCTCAAGCACGCGAACCTCGAGATTGACCTGCTGGCTGTCGTCGACAATGACGGAATTTATAATGGCGTCGGGGCCATACTGCTGCGCCACCTCCAGGATTGACGCCAGCGTGGCTCCATCCTTGACGTGACCGCCGAGCCTGACCTTGCCGTTAATCGAGCCGATCTCGATNTCGATGCGCGCCCGAGGCGCCACCTGACGGATCGCCTGCGCCATGTCGCTGACGTCGACACCGACTTCGATCTGGATGACGCCGAGCGAGCGCTTTTCCGGAGAGAAAAGATTGACGGTGGTGGTGCCGGCGCCTTTGCCGATGACATAAAGCGTCCGGTCGGTCATGGGCTGGGCATCGGCGATCTTCTCGTCGCCGACAACGATGTCGCCGAGATTGGCGCTCACCTGGAGCGTCACCGACTGTGACATCGGCAGGAAGATGCGATGGACGCTCGGGTTCGATACGTCGATGAACCGGTCGGCTGCTTCAGCCGCCGCAATCGACGTCAGCAGCGCAGCCAAACAGCACAGCGCGGCCGCCACTACCCTCATCCAAAACCCCTGCATACCCGTCTCCCAAACTGCTGCCGCCGGCAGCCCCGCTTCGCCGCGTCCCTTTATGGTTGTCGCGGCACATCATAGGATTCGAGCTTCACGCCGCGAAATACGCCCACTGTAACATTTTTCGGCGGTGCCGGCTCCAAATACTTGATAACTTCCTTGACGACTTCTTTTGATGCGGGTGCCGTCACTACGGCCGGAACCGGCTTGACTTTGCTCAACTGGTCGAGTTGGTTTCCCACCCTGTCCACGGCCTTTTCCAATCCGGCGATCTTGTCATCCGCGCGCTGGCGTTCGGCGGCGGCCGCGGCGTCGGCAGCGGCCTGTTTGTCAAGTTCGGCCTGCCTCTTCGCGACATCGTCCGGCGTCTCGCCGTTCAGATCGGAAAGCGTGACGCGTTCGGTCNTCAAGTTCGGCCTGCCTCTTCGCGACATCGTCCGGCGTCTCGCCGTTCAGATCGGAAAGCGTGACGCGTTCGGTCGCCTCGCCCTTGTTGGCGGCTGCCTGGCGCAGTGCAAGAGACAACTGCCCCGCACCGGCGGCCAGCGTCAGTCTCTGCGCGTCCTTTGTGGTGGCTTCGAGTGTCACCGACTTAACCACCGTCGGGTTGTCCTTGCTCACGTCAGCGACCTGGTCTACGGCGAGCACCTTCATGCTCTGCAGCAGAACGTCGACAAAACTCTTGTCCATGCCGTCATCGCCGCGCACCGAGCGCGTCAGCAGCACATCAACCCGGTCACCCGGGAAGACGAAGCCGGCGACGCCAAGCACGTCGTTGACGCGGATGGATACGGCCTTCATGCCTTCACCCAGCACCGCCGAAAGTGTGGCGCGCTGGCCTGGACCGGTGATCTTGGTGGCGAGCACCGGCTCGTTGGCGCTGATAGCCTGCAGCGCCTGCCTTGCGCCGTTGCCGGCCATCGCGTCCTTGGTGGTCTTGAACGCGCCTGCTGGTATTGCGCCGGCCGGCCACGGGATCTCGCGCAGCTTGTCCGCATCCAGCGTGTCGCCGAATTTCAGCGGCATTGCCGCAACGACGACCGTACTGGTCTGTGCTCCATTGGATTGCGCCATCGCAGTGCGCTGGCTCGCCAGCCAAAAATTGGCAAGCACAACCGCAAGTACGCCGAACACGCCGGCGAGGACAATCATGATAAGAGTATTGGCGCGCATCTCTCCACCCCAAAATCGCCCCCCAGGACGATGCTAGTTTCTTCCTGATGCAGAAAAAACCCGGGTCGAGATCGATCCCGACCCGGGAGTTCACTTCATATCACGGCGTGCAATCGCCACCAGTGGCGCCGGTAGCCGTGACGCCCTTGCCGTCGAGATTGGCGCAAAGGCCTGTAAACTGATCACCGACCCAGCCGCCGATGGCCAGGATCGCCAGCAGCGAGGCCGCAGCGATAATGCCGACCAAGATAGAATATTCGACCATAGCAGCGCCGTTTTCGTCGTCGCGGAACTGCCGGGTCATCGTCATGAGCTTCTTCATGTCAATTTCTCCCCTTGGAGGTTTGAACCCGACGAGACAGAGCCAAGGATGAACTCCATACCCAAGCATCCCCCGTCACCTCAATCCTAAGGCTCGCGAAAAAGCAGAGTCAAACGGGATTAACAATTCCTTAACCTTCCAATACCTATGCTCGCGAGTTCAAGGGCGACTTGAATCCTTACAAGAGCTTGATTCTGCTGATTTTTCAACCCTCCTTAACCATTCGTTCACAATTTGGCCGCAGCCAAGGCAGAACGATAGAAATATTAGCATACCTGCATATTCCTTTATATCTAAGGGTTTACGGAGATTTTTCACCCAGCATCTCATTTGTTGCGGCATGAAAGGTTCCGTGAGGTGGAAGTTGGGGTAGAGGGTTAAGCGGGCGGATCGAAATAAAACGATATTTTTCTGGCGTCCTCCTTAACTATGTTGAAAGCATTGGCCTCACGTGAGCCCCTCCAGCGCTTGTGCCTCGCTTGGTTAACGTTTAGTTTCCGCTAATAAGGGGCTAGCGGGGTATAAGGGATTATGCTGGGGCGGTTTATCAAGGGACCAAGCGAGCAGCAGGTCGCGACAAGAGCCGAGCAGCCGGCGGTGCTGCCTGTCGCTCCGGCCCTTTCGCCGACCGCTGATATTGAATCGCGCGGCGACGATTTCCTGACGCTCAAGGTCGAGCTTCATCGCCACCTGATCGATCGCTTCAATCTGACCGCCCTTGAAAATGCCTCCAAGGATGAAATCCTCAATGAGATCCGGCCGATCGTGCGTGAGTTCGTTCGCGGTCGAAACGTGCCGCTGAATGCCCGCGAGCTCGATCAACTGACCATCGACACGGCCGACGAGATGCTGGGGCTCGGTCCGATCGAGCCGCTGCTCAAGGACGATTCCATCACGGATATAATGATCAATACACACAAGCGTGTCTTCATCGAGCGGCGCGGCATGATCGAAGAGACGGCAATCCGATTTCGTGACGAGGCGCATCTGCTGCGCGTCATCAACAAGATCGTCTCCAATATCGGCCGCCGGGTCGATGAATCGTCGCCAATGGTTGACGCGCGCCTGGACGACGGCTCGCGCGTCAACATCGCGGTGCGGCCGATCTCGGTAGACGGTCCGCTGGTTTCAATCCGCAAATTCTCGAAGAATCCGTATTCGCTCGAACGACTGATGACGCTCAATTCAATCAAGCAGCCGATGATCGATCTGCTGCGGATTGCCGTTCAGGCGCGCAAGTCGATTCTGGTTTCGGGTGGCACCGGCAGCGGCAAGACGACGTTGCTTAACGCGCTGTCGAGCTACATTCCTTCCAGGGAACGCCTGATCACCATCGAGGACGCGGCGGAACTGCAATTGCAGCAACCGCATGTCGGGCGACTGGAAACCCGCCCGCCCAGTGTCGAGGGCAAGGGCGAGGTGCGCCAGCGCGAATTGGTCAAGAACGCGCTGCGCATGCGGCCCGATCGCATCATCGTCGGCGAGGTTCGTGGCGAGGAGGCCTTCGACATGCTGCAGGCGATGAACACCGGCCATGAAGGGTCGATGACCACTATTCACGCAAACACCCCGCGCGACGCGATATCGCGTCTGGAGCAGATGGTCGGCATGGCCGGCATGCCGATGACGCACGATTCCATTCGAGCGCAGATTGCTTCGGCCATCGACATTATCGTGCAGACGCAACGGCTCGCCGATGGAGGCAGGCGCGTAACGTCGATTTCCGAGATTACCGGCATGGAAGGCAATATCGTGCAGCTGCAGGAAATCTATCAATTCGTCCGCCGCGAGGTCGCGGCCGATGGCAAGATCATAGGTGATTTTCGCGCCACTGGCGTCCGGCCCCGGTTTGCAGCGGAAGCAGCGACGCTCGGCCATCATTTCACCAAGGACGCCTTCAATCCGCAGGTCGCCCTCTGATGCTGACCGGTCAGGGGCTGCTTTACTTCATCTATGTGCTTGCGGCGGCGTCGGTCATTCTCGCCGGCGAGGCTCTGTATCTTTCCTTTGCCGGTCGCCGTGCGGCAGCCGGGGCGATCAATCGTCGGTTGAAGAGATTGTCAGATGAAATTCCGGCTGAGCGGACTTTGCAAAACTTGCTGCGCGAGCGGGGACTGACGGAATCGGGGGACTTTCTTTTTGGCCTGGTAGGGCTGAATAGGCTCTATACCCAGTCCGGCATTACCGGAAATCCGCTGACATTCGGCGGGATGTTCGTCTGCGCTTCCTTGGCATTGGCGCTGCTGCTGTCATTCGTCTTGGGAAAGTCGTTCTTGCTCGCACTCGTCGTTTTTCTTGTTGTCGGGTTTGCGCTGCCCCTTCTCGTGCTTCGCCGGGCCCGCAGCAAGCGAATCCAGAAATTTGCGAAGCAACTCCCGAATGCACTCGACATGATCGTACGCTCGCTGCGCGCTGGACATCCGGCCTCAGTGGCAATTGGCCTTGTGGCGCGGGAAATGCCCGACCCCCTGGGAACCGAATTCGGAATCGTGTCCGACGAGATCACCTTTGGGCTCAGCATGGAACAGGCCGTGCGAAAACTGTCTCAGCGGGTAGGATTCGAGGGCCTCCACCTGCTTTCGATAGCGCTGTCAATTCAATCCAAGACCGGCGGCAATCTCACCGAAATACTGGCAAATCTCTCATCCGTGCTGCGTGAACGGCAAAAACTACGGATGAAAATCAGAGCGCTTTCGTCCGAGGGGCGAGTCTCGGCCTGGATCATCTCATTGTTTCCAATTGTGATGTTCTTGATCCTTCAGGTTACGGCTCCGTCTTATTATGGCAAAGTATGGCACGACCCGCTGATTGTCCCTGTTTTTGTTGGGTTTGGAGTGTGGGCCCTGTTGGGCGACTTCATCATGTATCGAATGGTCAATTTCGACTTCTGAGGAGCGAGCCATTAACCTGCTTTCCAACCCCAGCGACTTGGGCTTCATGGTCTCCATCGCGGTTTTCGTGGCGGCGGTGGCGCTTTTCCTGTTTGGCGCGCTTGTCTTCTTGCCGGCCCTGCAGACGCGAAAACTGGTCACGCAAAGCCTTGTAGGCGAAGGTGTGGTCGACGCCCGCTCGCTCGCGGGTCAGGAAGAACTGGCCAGGATTGCGGCGCAGCGACCTGTCGACGCATATTTTCGAACAATGGAAAAGGAGCGGCAGGAGCCCAGCGCGCTTGAAGCGAAGCTGTTTCGCGCCGGCTTCTATCAAGCGAGCGCTCCGTTGCTTTATACCCTGTCGCGGCTCGGCGCCGTGTGTGTCGGATTTTTGGCTGCCTACGCAATCCTGCCCCGGGTGTTGCCACCGCATTTACCCGGTTTCGTGGCTCTAGCCGGCTCCGCCTTGTTGGGGCTGGGGTGCATAGTGATCCCAGCCATTCTGCTCGATCGCTTCGAGAATGCTCAGAAGGAAACCTATCGTCGCGGGTTTCCAGATTTCATGGACATGATGATCACCTGCGCGGACGCCGGCATGAGCTTGGAAGCAGGGGTCGAGCGGGTCGGCGCGGAACTTGCCGCCACGCACAAATGGCTGGGTATTCAGTTGTCGATCATGAATCTGCAGCTGCGCGCCGGCAAGCCGTTGCGGGATGCGCTGCGCGAGCTCGCGGAACGCATCGGGCTTGAAGAGGCACGGGCTCTAGCCGTGCTGTTTAGGCAATCGGAAGAGCTTGGCACAAGCCTGACGGAGGCGCTGCGCGTCTACAGTGACGAAATGCGAGGCCAGAGAATCCTGACGGCAGAGGAGAAGGCCAACTCCTTGCCCGTCAAAATGATGATTCCGTTAGGGTTGTGCATCTTTCCTGTCGTGCTGATGGTCATCATGCTGCCGGTGATCATTCGCATGAAGGGCATTTTCTTCTAGTTGCGCATATGCTTTGGTCCTAATATGGGTCGGGGGACTCACGGGGAGATTGTATGAAAAGGCCAATTGCAGTCGTGGCCTGCCTGTTCATGGCGGCACTCGTCGGCTGCCAGACGAACGGGGCGGTCACCACCGACGGTGTCGTTCGCACCAACGAGCCTTCAAAAGGCGATGTGACATCGTTTGGTGATGCGTTCGACGGACTGAAGACTGTCGGTGACGTCGAATATTATGCCTCGGACCAGGCCGTTGCCGAGGCCAAGAACCAGTTCCGGGCGGAAAATTACGGCAATGCCGGAGCGCTGTTCTACAAGGCGACGCAACTGGCACCCAACGATGGTGGCGCATGGATGGGCCTGGCCGCCTGCAGCGACCGCATCCGCCGCTTCGACCTCGCCGACCGAGCCTACGCCCGAGCCTTCAAACTGGTTGGCGCGTCGCCCGAATATTACAACAATGTCGGCTATTCCTACCTGCTGCGCGGCAAGCTGCAGGACGCACGTGCGAATTTCCTCAAGGCCTATGAACTGGCGCCCAACGATCCGACCGTGGTCAACAATCTGAAGCTTCTGTCGTCCAGTGTGAAGAACGTCGAGCGGCAGTAGCATGCTGTTTTTTGGATCGGTACTGCTCAAGGCGCTCACCGTCCCGCTGCTCGCAAGAGTCGCCTGGCTCGATTTTACTACCCAGAAGATAGCCAATCGCGATGTACTGCTGCTGCTTGGCCTGGGCTTGGGGTCGCTTGCGCTTTTCTCGCTCTATTCGAGATCATGGTTTGGAATGGGGCTGAGCGCGGTTGCCGGGCTTCTGCTTTTTGTCATGCTTTTCCCGTTCTGGGGCCTGCGAAAGATCGGCGCCGGCGACGTCAAGCTGATGGCGGTTACGCCGTTCCTGATCGGCGGCGGCAATCTCGCCATGTTTTCAGTGTTGTTGCTGATCCTCGCCCTCGCCACCGCGGCGATCGTGAGAAACCCGCTTATGCTGCCGGCAGGCGCCTTCCGGCTCTTTGTCCAGCACTTGGACCGCAAGGGCGTCGTGCCGTTTGGCGTGCCGATTTCGGTCGCGGCAATCTGCACGATCGCGTTTGTGATCTACAAAAGTCTGGTGCTGGCGAGCAGCTCCGGAATCCTGGATCAGCTTAATTGAACCTCGGCAGTCCGCTCTGCTGCACGAAGCGCGCGCCGACGTAACCTTTGCTTAATGCCGAACTGGCAGTCTATCTGTCTATTGAGGGTGGGCTATGATACAGGATTACCGGTCGACAGTAGCCTGGTTGGCGGCTGGATTGATTGTTGGTGCCGTGGCGTTCCCGTTTGCGGCTGTTGTCAACAGACCGGCGACACTAACAATTATCAGCGCCGAACCGCCACCGCTCCCAATCATCAAAAAGACGTTCGTCCGAAAATGGCGCCGTACATAGGCGATCACTGGTGCCTGTCCCCAATACCGCGTACCGTCTGCAGCCAGACCGGATTGGACGGATCGCGCTCGATCTTGCGGCGCAGGCGGTTGATCTGGACGTCGATGGTGCGCTCGCCGACTTCCGAATCGTCACCGGCGAGTTCATAACGCGGCAATGGTTTCGCCGACCCGTGCGGCGAAGACCGCCAGGATCTCTTGCTAGCGGCCGCGCGCCCGCCGCCCCGCCTCAGTTCGCGCCTGCACAGCGTGCCATGCGTTCCCCAGCGCTCCTAACGACATTGGCACGATCATCGAAGGTTGCTTTAATGGCAGGTTCCAGATCGAAAAAAGGAAGAGAAGAAGAATCTGTGCGCTTTCTGCACACAGTCTCCCAAACTATCTGCTTTTGCAGGAGTCGCCTGGTGATGATCTGCCTCGGGAGCCGGCGATCGGCGCGGAGGCGACCATTCCTGGCAAAAAAATTTCCGGCTTCGCATGACCTTCCGCCGCAACACGGACAAGACGCTGCCGGCAAGGGGCTGAGCAATAAAAAGCCCGCCACCGTGAGGCAGCGGGTTCTCTTTCGGAAATGATGAGCTGCCTTTTACGGCCGGCCTTCATCGGGCGGGGTTGCGGATGCCTCTGGCCGGACATTCGACGTCATTGAAGCGAGGCACTCCTCCAGACGTTCCAGCCGCGCCTTCTGGCATCGCAGTGTGTGCGCGACGTCATGCAGCCTGGATTTACCCTGAGAGTTGGCGGCAGCGATCAAGTCTATTTGGAGCCGACTGATCTCGCTCCGCAGATCGCGAGCGTCAGCTTCCATCAGACCCCTGATCCATCCAGCCCCGCGCATTCCAGCACACCATCCACCGAGACCTGCGTCGCACGATAGCAGCGAGTTTGCTAACAACCATGCCATGAACCTTCTCGAATTTTATGCATTGCTAATATATAAAAAGCCCGCCACCGTCAGGCATCCGGGCAGTTTTTGCCCCGTCGGATCGGACTGTGAGGTTTGTCACAGACGCATCGACGTATCGGCGTAGGCTACGTGCAGTTTCCTGCAGGGGTAAAGGGAGTGGTCCCGATGCTTGTGAACCTTCCTATGCTTGTGAATCTTCCTCTTGTCGCAGTTGGTCCCCTTGCCGATTGGGTCCGTCATCGAGCCGAGCAGAACGCGCTGTTGAAGGCAACGGACGAGTTGAGCGCGTCACCAGACGACATGCTCAGCGACATCGGGATTTCCCGTGACGACATCACGACGTTTGCGTTCCGCAGCCCGGCGTCGAGACGTTGGGGCTGAGCAACAAAAAAGCCCGCCACCGTGAGGCTGCGAGCCAAATTATTCGAGAAGCAAACTGGATCGTTCCAGGTTCTGTAGCGCGGGAAGCGCGGCCGGTAGCCGAACACCCGGCCGAGGATGCGAATGCAAGAAGATGGCCCTCGTCCGCACACCAGGGAATCGAGAAGGAACGTCTCGTGCAGACTTCCCTTGGCGGCAAAGCGGCCCCCATAGCCTCGCCCGTGATTGTTGCACCAGCTCATGGTTTGCGGATGACCGCCTCCAAACATGGCGACCACAACGCACCCGTCCTCCAGTTCCGCGTCTGGATCAATGATAGGGCTTTCAGCCCGAAGCTCGGGGTAGGTGTCTGTCACCGCAAACACGTTGTAGGCCCACTTGCTGGCGGCACTGCGAGGCAAAACTGCTGCCCCAGGGTNAGGTGTCTGTCACCGCAAACACGTTGTAGGCCCACTTGCTGGCGGCACTGCGAGGCAAAACTGCTGCCCCAGGGTCACGTGACCGTGCCGAGACGATCGCGGGCTATCAGATGCCGTCGACGTTCTCTTGAGCCGCGACCGAAATTCGACTAGTCGAGTCAGCCGCTTCCGATGATCGCCAGTATATCAAGCAAACGACCAGCCCGGCGTACCCGACTTGCAGAACGATCAGCGCAAGGACCGCACAGCCGAGCGCGGTCCAAATTGAACCGGCTTCGATGTAGGTCCAGATCGCCACAATGATCGCAGTGGCAGACATGCCGACCAGGAACTGTGGAAAATACATTCCTCACGCATTTCATTAATTTAGCGATTGCACAATTAGCCGATTCTAAAATATCGCTGCAGCATGATGTCGCATCGGCTAGCACTACCCATCCACAGAAATGGTCGCTGCAGTCTTTGGGTGTGGGGCCGCACCGGCCACCGCGCGCGAAGATAGAGCCCCCGCGCTGCCTAGATATAGTCATATCAGCAATCACGCCATTAACCATGTAGGCGCTCCCAAGCCAAAACTCAGGGAATCCCTCTTGAAGGCTCAAACGAGAGGACAAGCTAATACCGTTGAGAGTCGCGGGCATGGACGACGGTATGGGCGAGCATCTTGGGGTTTTCGACCTTGACGCTTTGCGCAAGGCTTTCCTCGAGTTCGTAGAAGAGCATAAAACCACGGATCATCCTGAGTGGGGCGAACTCGCCAAGCTGTTCCTCGAAAATCAACGAGAGCGGCACCAAGAACCGGACCCTGCCCAGCCGGAGGGGTGAACGCACTAGCGCTGTGTGACCGGACCGGCGCAGAAGCCATGACCAGAACAAACCGGGGATTCACGGATTCGCGGTGTCGATCTACATTTGCTCTGAGATGGCATTGGCGTGGCGCTGGCCGGTTAGGTAAGCGAGCCCCTTGTCAGGCAGTCCGGCATGTAGGACATGACCGGCACGTCGGGGAAGCCTCAGGCTCAGTCCACCCTTTCGGCGACACGACGATTCACTTCGATAATCAATTCGAAGACGCTTTCAAGCTCGCCGTTGATCTCGTCGGCAGGAATCCCGGCCTTCTCGGCAGCTGTCATCAACTGGTCTTTCAAGTCGCCAACCGAGATGGGGTCTCCCCGCGCCACAATGGGCAGTTGTTGGCTACCCACTTATCGAGAAACCTCAGGCCACGGACGCTCATTTGTTAGCAACCTCTCATCCTTGACACTGCACCCGCCCGCGGCCGGGTGACACCCGATCGCATAAGCGTGACGATTCCCTCCTATGACTTCCCGCATGCGGTTGTCGATTCGACTTCGAAGGCCGTGATCGGCCAGATATGGAATTAGTCGGCCCGGTCACGCGCATCGGCGACAAGGTAACCGTCAGCCTGCGGCCACTGGTGACTGTCGACGCCGAGCACGTGCGCGTTGTTGAGAGCCATGTGGGGTCGCCACGGCGAAAAAAGCCGATTGTTAACAAAGCCTAACGGCGCTGCTTGAGGAGATCAAAGGCCTCGTCGCAGGGGCAGCCGCCGGAAAGAATGGGATTCGGGCCGCTTTGGATTATAATGCGGTTCCCGAGCCAGCACGGCGACAAGTACCGAGCAGTCGAGTTCCTCGTTGAACGAAAAGTGCGGGTCGGCCTCTGGCAAGATCTGAGCCAAGCGTAGCGATTTCAACCTGGCTGTCTTGGCGGCACGTTCTGTGCATTCAACCTCATTGATCGCTTTCGCGGACCGCACTGCACCTCGGCGTTCTCCCAGCCAACACATTTCCTGGTAGCCTCATTCTCACCTCCCCCCAACGCAAATTTCTACATTCGGATGAACCATGTCGCCCTTCATTCTGATGAAGCCCAAGCTGAAGCAGCGGACCAGATGGCCCGCGATTGTGGGCTCGCACCGCCCGGCGAGGTGACGCGAGCCCGGCCGAGTCTTGCGGGACCCTGGACAGGGACAGCACCGAGTGGCTGGTGTCGGCGCTCCTCGAGTTCCTCATGGAAGGCAAACACCCAGAAACACCAAAGATGACTGTTGAACCGGCCGCTGGCGCCGCCAGAGGCCGCGACCAAGTTCTAACCGCCATTTTTGAAGGCATAGCAGCAGCCTATCAAGCCAACGCTCTATGAAAACAATGATCCTTTGGACAATTGCGCGACCTTTGCAGAGACGGCACTAGCGTCGCTGGAGTCGACTGGCTTCAGAGTGGTGCGTTAAGCCACCTTTGCTGCCTGCACGGTTTCGGGTGAACCGTGCAGGTTGCCCAATGGGGCGACAGTGGAACAAACTGAGGATTCACATTCCCGGAGTTCCGATTTGGAATCATTCCATGGAAACGGTGTTCGATGATATCGCCAATGCCCTCAGAGAGCCCCGCTCAGACGTGTGGCGCCCAGTCCGCGCCTTCGCCCTCGATCTTGCCGCCAAGCTGTTCCTTGGCCTCGCTGTCGGCCTAGGCGTTTGCTTTGGAATGGCGCTGGCTGGTTAGCTATCTCGCTGCGGCCGACTGAAGTGCGACAGCTGCAAAATCTGCCGTTGAGTTTCCCGAAAACGTAGCAGTCTCTGATTCAGCGGAGGTCGAACTTGTTGATGCATGGATGCCAAGGAAATCCTTTCCACAAAGGGCACTAAAATCTTCGGTGACATTGCTCATGGACCCGGAGGTGGTGCCGGAAGCGATGAGCGAGATAAAAGCGATGCCATCGGCTGGAATGGTGATGGTAATCCTGTCGCCGCTTTCTGCAGCTATCGCGGCAGGTATCTCAGAAGCTCCAACCACTCTGTAAATCTGCGCCGTGACAGACGGGTTGCCGCCATCAAAAGTGAACCCGATGTCGGTCGACGTTGTGTTTTCCAATATGTCGCCGCTGCCGGCTGATATGAACCAGATCTCGGAATTGGCGCTTGAGGGCACATCATGACTGCGCACCAGGCGCCTTGCCCGAAGGTCGCCGACAGTTACGGTATCTAGCGTCCGCAACTCCCCGAAAAACTTCCATGAGACTTCGAGCCAGATATCCCTACCGGTAGCAACAGCACCAAGGTTTTTCGAGGGCGCCTTAACCGTGGGGCCAGGGACGAGCCCCCCAGTATTAAAGGCCGAGACAGCCGAGACCATGATCGGTGACGAGCGCTGTAAATTCTGAAAGCCAATGATCGCCGCCGTGATCGCCAACGCCGCCAGGACAAGGGCAATCGCTATCCAAACAACTGACCGGCGTCGATTTCGCATCGTTGCCCCAACCCTAGGGGAAATATCAACGTATTAGCAACTGCTTGTATTTCTCGTGAACCAGGATCATTCTTGCCGCACGGAGGCCACCAGTAACGATGGAAAAGGGGAACGTCATGGAATCCGTTTGCTACGCCCAAAGCTCGATCTGTTTGCTGTCGCTCTTAGTCAACACCACGATGGCGCTTATTGTTTTGACGCCATTCGCAGCGACGCGCCTGCTGGTGTTGAGGATGCGCGCGGACTCGGGCCGAAACCTTCAACTCGCCTAAGCGCCGTGGGCAAACCACGTTACCGAGGCGCAGATCATGCGATTAGTTCTGTTGATCCTTGCCGCCGTGTTCTACATCTGGGACAACGTTGGCGAACGCGCCACCGACGAGATCCGCACTCATCTACAACGCCCGCAGCGGCTAAGGGCTTCGGTGCAGTCGTATTCCTTCCAGACCTTACCCTGAAACATCTGCTGCGCAAAATGCCTCTTAGAATCGCTTGGACCCTTGCTGGCGGCCGCGGCTCGTTCGCGGCACATCAAGGACATGTTGGGGACCTGCCAGCCGCCTGGAGAGAAGCGGATGCGCGGCGCCGGCAAGGCCGCATCGACGTGTGCAGGAAGGGATGAGCGCAAAACCGACATTGGCAGGAAAACCCGGGTAAATGCCGAGGCAAGACCGGATCTGGATGGCATCGACTCCTTCGAGGATATGGGCCTGCTTCGGCTAATCCAATCCCTTAGCGTATAAAGCATGCGATATGGACCTGTCGGATTGTTTGTATTCAAACGTCTATTGCAACGCAATATCGTCGGCAAAGAACGTCCGAATGGGGCTGTCGGCGGCTCCGTCGTGGGAACGAAAAAGAAGAGAAGCAGGACTTCCGTGTGCGATTTCTGCACGGTCTCCCGCAACGTCTGATATTACTTATCTATCCGCTCCATCCATCATGGGTGCAATTCGATCGAGCCTCACGGCTCCGATTGTGGAAGAGCAGGCCATCCGATTTCTGTCCAGCCATATCCGTCGTCACTACTACCCTCCTTCCTGCCTTCCCTTTTCGTGCACAGACGTCAGTCATAGCCGTGCTACTGCATGATCAACGTTCGGGAGCGTGCCCGCCCTTCCCTGCCCCACAATTCGAGGCCGATGTTGCCAAATATCTCGGAGACGGCGTGCTTGCCTATTTCGGGTGGCCGATGGCTTACGAGGATCACGCAGAGCGTTCCATTCGGGCTGCCTCCAGGCCCTCGCCGCAGTCGAGGCCATCCAATCGCCCGACGGCGAGCAACCGAAGGCGCGTATTGGCATCGCATCGGGCCACGTGGTGGTCGGCGACATTGCGGGCAGCAGCGTGAACGAGCGCGCCTCAATCGCAGGGGACACACCCAATCTCGCGGCGCGCCTGCAAAGCGCTGCCGCTCCCGGTCAGATCGTCGTTGCCGACAGCACGCGTCGGCTCGCCGGGCAGTCCTTCGAGATCGAGAGCCTCGGTGAGCAGGAGTTGAAAGGCTTCAAATCGCCTATTGCCCTATTCGCGGTTCGTGGCGAGCGGGAGGTGGAAAGCCGGTTCGACGCAGCGCACGATCGCGCTTTGTCGAAGTTCGTCGGCCGAACCAGCGAAATCGGCATTCTGCTCGAGCGCTGGGAGTTGGCCGAAGCCGGCCAAGGCCAGGCGGTTTTCGTGTCGGGAGAAGCGGGCATCGGGAAGTCGCGCCTCGTGGATGCGCTCGAGGAACGGCTTTATGAGAGCCATCATGAGCTAATCCGGCTGCAGTGCTCCCCCTATCACATCACCTCAGCCTTCTACCCCATCATCCAACGCCTAAGCCGGCTTGCAGGCTTTTCATCCGCCGACAGCGAAGCCATGCGCGATGAAAAATTTCGCGCGATTGTTCAACGTTACGGGGAACATCCCTCGGAGGTCGGACCGATCTACGCCGAGTTGCTCTCGCTCGACCTCGGCGGCGCGTTCAAACCGCTCGATCTCTCCGCCCAACATCGTAAGGAACTCAGCGTCCACACATTGGCGAACCGCGTTCTGCTCGCGGCGAAGATTGCGCCGGCCTGATCGTAGTGGTTGGCCGCCTGGTCACGCATCAGGTCGAAGGCATCGCGCCGTCGATCATGGTCTGGCCCTGGGCGGTGAGTGTCTCGAGTTCAACCGCCTTGATCTCGCTGCCATCCTGTTCGCGCTGCAGGCANCTGGCCCTGGGCGGTGAGTGTCTCGAGTTCAACCGCCTTGATCTCGCTGCCATCCTGTTCGCGCTGCAGGCAGCGCTGGGCATGCTCGTTGTCGTCCAGTTGCCGCTCGATCCGGTGTACAGCTCGGTGGAAGACATTGGTGACGGACCAGAGCAGGTCATCGAGGTCGGGTTCGAGGCGCGTGTCGGCCAAGGTGGCGATGAGAGCGTCATAGATGTCGGCCACGGCTCCGGCCACGTGGTCGCCGCTGGGAAGCAGTCGCGGGTCGGGCTCGTCGGCATAGGGGCGCCAGCCATAGAGCTGGAGTTCGGTGAGGATGTGAGCGGTCGGAGAAGCTGCGTGGTGCGGTTCGGTGTCGTCGTGCTCGGCCATGGGATGCTCCCGTCGGTTTGACCGCGCCCCTCGCGGCCTTCATGGCGACGAGAGCCCGTGGGCGGGTTGGCCGGACACCCGAAGCGAAGCGGAGGGCCGGAGCGTAGCGAAGGATGGCGGCGGCCGGCTATTTTGCATCGCGATGGAAAGGCGTCGCACCCTATCGCTGGCTTTCGCCAGCAATCGCGCGCCGCCGGAGAATAGTCGGCCGCCGCCATTGCCTGGCCGGCGAGCTTGTGGGCTGATCGCCCTCTCGAAGGCCGGATCGCGGTTCTCTACCGCATCCAGGCAACGCCGCCGGCACCGTGCGCCGCCGCACGCTTCCCTGCCGGCTCAAGTAAACCGCTTCAGATAGCGGAGGCAGTCCTTGCGCATCAGTTGGTCCGCAATCGGGGCACGGAAGGCGGCAAGTCCGAAACGGCCGAGGTCTTAGTTGAAGTCCTCCATAGCCGGCGACAGCACGATTGCCTCGATTCCGGCGTCGGTCGCGCGCTCCATCAGGCTGTCTCTGGCACCGTCACCGGCCGGATCGTTGTCGCGGATGACGTAGAGCCGCCGCAGGTTCGGAGGGAACAGGATGGCGGCAAGATGGGCTGCCGAGAGTGCTGCAGCCATCGCCATGTCAGGCAAGGCGCATCTGAGCGACAGCGTCGTCTCGACCTTCGCCTGCCGCCATGACGCTGTCGGGTACGCCGAAGCGGACGCGTGACTCAGAAGGTCACCCATTGCCCGACGCGGCGTGTCGACGGGTGCCTTGCCGGCGCTGTCCCGTGCGAGCCAGGTGCGGTGCGCGCCGGTCAATCCGGCGTTTAACATCCGCTGAGTGTTTTCATTTTTAACGCAATCCCCGATTGGTAGACTCTCGCGATGCATCGGCAGCTACTGGCTCCGTCGGGCCGAGGGGGAGGCCGACGGGAGTAGCAACCATGCCCGTGCAGAAACAGGACTTTCGAACCAACAGGGCCGACTATGCAATTGCTGGCAAGAGCAGCGCGGATAGCGACCGCGATGAGTTGCTAGCAAGGAAAACGATGTCGCTCTGGCTCAGAGATAAGCGGTCAGCCAGATTGGCTGCAAACCCATCGGCTACCTTTCCCGGGCCGAAAGCCAGACCCCGCGGCTGAACAAGCGTTAGCCAACAACCTCACCCATAGGTAGGCCTCCGGTTGCGGTTGCGCGGCCGACCTTCGTGGCCTGGAATGAACATCAAGAACAAGGCCGGCGGTCGCGGCTGGCAGCCTTGCAACTAGGGCGCCGGCTTGCAGCGCCCATTAGGCGGAAATGCGAACGAAATAAGGGTCGTGCTGGGGCGCCGACAAGCGCGATCAAAACGAGCCTGATATGTAGAAACTTGCGCCTCCGATCGGCCGCTGGTGACTGTCGAAATCGAGCACGTTCGCTTGGTGGAGAGCCACGTTGCACCCAAGCGAAAACGCCGCTTGTCGACAAGGCCTAACTGAACGACCAACTGTCCGATCTCGGCCCGATTGCCGGCGAGCGATGCAACGCCGAGCCAGCCCACGTCGCGACCATGTCTATGCCTGCCCGATCTGCGGACAGCCGTCGATTAGCGTGAACCGGTTCAGCCAGAGACCGAAGCGACGTTTATCAAATTCCCGCGTAGGATGAAAAAACCCGCCGGCGCGAGCCAGCGGGCGTAAAATCTCATTAAAAGCTGACGAGGGGTTTGAATTCTCGTCACAGGACAACATTAGCTGAGGCTCAAATTGCATGCAACTACGCCTTCCGGCCTAAGACGGGCGCACCCCTCTCACTCTTAGGACTGCGACGCACACCGAATATCCCCATGGGGAATTGGTGGCCGGTCCCTTTCAATGCGTGGATTGAGGGGGCCGACACGGCGTCAGCGTTCCGCGACGACTTCAAGTCAAAGCGATGTCTGATCGCGGCAGGTGGCTTCTATGAATGGACGATATCGCCAGCCGACGGGAAGAAAGACCCTTGGCACATCTACCAGCCTGGCCACGCGCCTTTCTCGTTTGCAGGCATATGGGCTTACAAGTCCAATCTCGACATAACCAGCTGCACCATCATTACAGAGCCTGCCGCAGACCCGATGAAGCAGTTGCATGATCGACAGCCTCTCATTCTCGACCAGGCATGCAATGACGCCTAGCTGGACCGGCGACGCCCAAGGTCAGCCTCAAGGACATTCTCAGCCACGACATCGACGGTCAGCTGCAGTTCAACCGGGTTGGGCGTGAGGTGAAGACAAGTGCCGTCAACACGTTGCCCAACGACCATCCCGGCCTGGCCGGCATAGGCGCTAAGATAGGTATTGCCCTGCGGAATCGGGTGTGATTCTACACTGCGATGACACACGAATCGCTTGNGGCATAGGCGCTAAGATAGGTATTGCCCTGCGGAATCGGGTGTGATTCTACACTGCGATGACACACGAATCGCTTGTTGATGACGGAGGGCGACCCAGAGCCAGGGCCTGAAGGCAATTATCATCGACCTACCCGGTCGGGCGTTGCCAAAGACGTTCGGTCATGCAGCGCGGCGACTTGAAGGGACTATGGAATGGCTGGACTTTGACGAAGCAACGCAGCGGAAGAATGTCAGGCTGATTGAACGCTTCCTTGGGATGCAGGTCGAACCTGCCTACCCGCTGACTTGGCGCGATACGCCAGTAGAACATCTCGACGCCGACCATCTGCGTGCGATTGTCGAAAGCGCCTTTGCCGCCAACCGGACGGTTGCCAAGCACCTGCTGGTCGCAATCAAGAAGCTCCTGTGGGTGGGGATCGAAGTTGAGAAATGGATCAAACCGCAGAACAATCCCTCACTGTCGATCCGCGTCCGCATTCCTAAATCCACCACCAATCCCGCGTGGCCGGTCCCCATTTGTGAAAAGTTCGAGGCGCGCCATCCGATCGGCTCCCCGCCGCGCACCTGTTACGCGCTCGCCTTTTGGCTGGGCAACCGACGAGGCGATATCGCCTCGTTGCAATGGGACGATTTGGTTTTCGAGGAGATCGAACTGTTCGATGGCTCCCTAGAGGTGATCGAAGCCTTCGATTTCCGGCAGAAGAAGAACCGCAACCGTCACGGCGGTCGCGAGATGTTTATCCCCATCCTCGACAAGCTGGCGCAAGCCTTGGCGCCGCTCGACGTTCGAAAGGCGGAACGGTACTGAAGAATGCCTATGGGCGTCCATTCGCGGAAAAGAGCCTCACCGGCATGATGGCACATTGGAACAAGCAGGCCGGCATTCCGGAGGGCTACACTCTCCACGGGCTACGCCGCACCTTCGGCACGTATCTCGCCGAATGCAACATCCAATCGCGTGCCATCATGGAGGCGATGGGGCATTCTTCCATGACGGTGACGGACGAATATGTCCGGGAGGCTAACAAGAAGCGAATGGCCGTCGACATAGCCCGCGCCATCAACGAGCGCGAGACCAAACGCGATGCGATGAAGCAGCGAGCGGCTGCGCGTCGTCAAGTAAGTGAAATCAACCGACCATGAGCAGGGTCCCATATCGGGTGCCCTTTTCTTCGGGCCCATAATGGGCCCAAAACGTTTTGGGCCGAGGCATATTTTTAATAACAAAATCAAAGGTCATGGTGGGCCCGGAGGGACTCGAACCCCCAACCAAGCGGTTATGAGCCGCCGGCTCTAACCATTGAGCTACAGGCCCCACGCGCGCTGGATTAGTGTTTTTCCTTGCGCGGCACAAGGCTTTCCGGACGAGCTGGCCGAGATCGCCCAAATCAGCCCATATTCGCGCCCTAGTCGACAGGCGCGACTGGATCGCACACCGAGGAGATTTTCATGACCAGACATATTTTGCCGCTCGCACTTGCCGCCGCGATCGCTTTTCCGGCGATGGCAAGCGCTGCCGATTCGCTGCCCCCGCCCCGCATCATCGTGTCGGGTGAAGGCCAGTCGACCGTGGCGCCTGACCTGGCGCTGCTGACGCTCAGCGTCATGCGCGAGGCCAAGACCGCACGCGCGGCACTCGACGCCAACAACGACGCCATGGCCGCCGTGATCGCGGCAATGAAGTCGGCAGGGATCAAGGACCGCGACCTGCAGACCGCCGGCATCCAGATCAACCCGCGTTACAACTACACCAACAAACCGGACGGCAGCCAGGAAGCCGAGCTTGTCGCCTACCAGGTGACCAACACACTCTCGGTGCGCATCCGCGACATCGACAAAACAGGTGAGATTCTCGACAAGGCTGTGTCGCTCGGCGTCAATCAGGGCGGAGGCATTTCGTTCTCCAACGAGGATCCGAAAGCTGCCGTCACCGAAGCCCGCAAGAAGGCGGTCGCCGATGCCATGGCCAAGGCCAAGACGCTGGCCGAAGCCGCCGGCGTCAGCATAGGCCGGGTGCTGGAAATCACCGACCAGAACGTTGCGCCGGCGCCGATGCCGATCAATGCAAAGGCCTTCGATGCGGCAGGCGCCGCGGTTCCCGTGCAGGCCGGCGAGAATGCCTACGCCGTGCAGGTAACAGTGACATTCGAGCTTAAGTAGCAGGCCGCCGGGCTGGGCGCGGTTCTGCTGAACCCGTCGGCCGGAACCGCAGATTTCCGACATGAAAAACCCCGGAGGACTGGCCTCCGGGGTTTTTTCGAGCCGCACCTTTCCGCGGAGGGAAAGGGGCTCCTGGCTGACCCTAGAAGGGTCATGCCGCTACTCCAGGTACTCCAGGCTGATCCTGGCAGAGGAACATGCCTCCGGATCGACCTTCGCAGAAGGTCGTATCCCAGACTGATCTTCGCAGAAGATCAGTCTGGTTCTCTTAGCGATAGATAACCGGGCAGCCGCGCTCATTGGCGAACACGACCACTACGCGATCGCCATACTGGCGGCCGGCGACCTTCACCACGCGGCGATTGACATCGACGATGCGGACGCGGTGCAGGCCCATGCGCTCGGCCTTGTCGAGGGCGCGGTCCGGCGAGCAGCGGCGCCAATTGCGGTCACGGCGAAAGCCGTCCTCATCGTCGCCGGTGTAGACGCCGACGCGGCGGTCATGGTTGTTGCCGAAGCCGAGATAGATCGAGTCCGCCTGGGCGGGCACTGCGGCAAGGGTGCCGAGAGCTACGAGACCCGAAAGGGCTGCCGTCTTGAATGAGTTGAACATTGTCTTCTCTCCTTGTTGAGGGCTTGCGCCCGTCTTGGTCGAACCGATGGGGGGAGAATGCTCCTTGCAATCTGAACTCTTCGCGAACCGGCCGTTCATTTTCGGTTAATCTGCCCGACAGGTCAAAAGCAACCGCC
Organism: Mesorhizobium sp. L103C105A0; assembly: GCF_000502215.1. Taxonomy (NCBI): domain Bacteria; kingdom Pseudomonadati; phylum Pseudomonadota; class Alphaproteobacteria; order Hyphomicrobiales; family Phyllobacteriaceae; genus Mesorhizobium; species Mesorhizobium sp. L103C105A0. Next base: position 290,120 of record NZ_AYXF01000001.1, read on the forward strand.
CCTTCCACCGCTGCAAACGATCCTGACCGTCAAAAACGTCCAATGGCGCGGAACGCCCTATGGCAACGTCCGTTCCAGAATGCTCAGGGCTCGTCGTCGAGCATATAGTCGAAATAATCGTCCGGCTCGGCCAGATCGGTCTCACTGGCGCGGACGCGGCCGCGCATGGAGATGCCGGCATCATGAACGGTCTCGGCACTTCCCGACACCAGCCTGTGCCACCAATAGAGGTCGTGCCCCTCGGCAACCAGCCGGTAGGCACAGGTTTTCGGCAGCCACGTGATGGTGCGCACATTCTGCGGCGTCAGCCCGACACAGTCCGGCACGCGCGCCAGCCGGTTGGCATAGTCCGAACAGCGGCAGCTTTGCCCATCGAACAGCCGGCAGCCGACTGATGTCCAGTAGATCTCGCCGGTATCCTCGTCCTCGAGTTTAGACAGGCAGCATTTTCCGCAGCCGTCGCACAGCGATTCCCACTCGGTGGGCGTCATCGCTTCCAGCGTCTTGGTCTTCCAGAACGGCGTTTCCATTATGGGTCGAGATGTGGCCTCCGCATGCGGCAAGGTCAAGCTGTTGTGTGACTTCAAGTTCCGGCCGCACCATAGGAAAAACATGAAGTTGCCTTCAAAACGCCGGTCAATCGTCCTTGGGTGCGGGTAATGCCTGCAAACCGGAACCAATCCGGTCAAGGACAGTTTGGGCAGGGATGGGACCCCACAAGGAGAATTTAAGATGAAACGCCAACCACGGGTACTGGCAGGTACGGCACTTGGCCTGCTTATGGCATCCGCGCCGTTGGGCGCATCCCCGTTGCAGGGCAACGCCGTTTTCGGCCCCTTGCAGCACACGGCCGCGCCACTGATCCTGGTCCAGGACGACCCTGCTGCAGATGGTCAGCAGACCGACCAGGAACTGCCGCGCAAAAAGAAACGCCAGCAGGCCGAACAGGCAGCGCCGGCCGCCGAGCAGCCTGCACCGGCTGCAGAGCAACCCGCCCCTGCCGCCGAGGAACAACAGCCGCGCAGGAAGAAGCGGGATCAGCAGCAGACCGAGCAGGCCCCGGCCGAACAGGCCGCACCTGCCGCCGAGGAACAGCAGCCGCGCAAAAAGAAGCGCAATCAACAGCAGCAGATCGAGGCGGCGCCTGCGGATGAGGGCGGCGCCCAGGCAGCGCCGGCGACCGATGAGCAGCCGCTCAAGCCACGCAAGAAGAAGCGTGACCAGCAGCAGATCGAGGCAGCACCGGCTGAACAACCGGCCGAACAGGTAGCTCCGGCAAATGAAGAACAGCCGCTAAAGCCACGCAAGAAGAAGCGCGACCAACAGCAGATCGAAGCGGCGCCCGCTGAACAGCCGGCCCAGCAGCCTGCCGAGCAGGCAGCGCCCACCGAACAGGTGGCGCCGGCAAACGACAACAAGTCGGGCAAGAAAAAGCGCAAGCAGGATCAGCAGATTGAGGCCGCGCCTGCCGACAAAGCGCCAGACGTCAAAGTTGCGCCTGCCGGAGAGCCCGCGCCGCAGGCCGAGCCGATTCAGCCCCCGGCCGATCAGCAAGCGGCTCCCGCCGAAGGTGAACAGCCGAAGGATCAGGCGAAAAAGCACGGCAAAAAAACTGTCGGCGAACAGCCGGTGACGGGCGAACAGCAGCCTGCGACCGGTGAACCACAGCCTGCGGAGCAACCGGCCAATGCCGAGCAGCCCGCGCAACGTGAGACGCCGGCGCAAGGCGAAGCCACGGCCAACCCCGACGAAGCACCCATCCTGGACAGCCAGAAGGATGCCAGGCGCAAGCACCGCAAGGACCAGGGCGGCAACAGCCAGAATGGCGACGGCCAAAATGGGAACGGCCAAAATGGGAACGGCCAGAATGCTGGCGGCCAGACGGGCGAGCAGCCCGCGCAGGGCGGCACCGAGGCGCAAGCCCCGAAGCCGGCTCCGGTCGACCAGGGACCGCCGCCCACCGACGACAAGTCAGCTCAGCAGGCAATTCAGCCAGAAAAGATCGCCCCGGTGACGGAGGAAAAAGGCAAACGCGTCGAGCGTGCACCCGATGAGAACGTCCGCGACCGCCGGCGTCCGAAAGGCGTCGACGTCGTCAAGGAACTCGGCGACCGCGTCATCCTGCAGTTCAACAACCAGACGATCGTGGAAAGCAATGACGCTCCGCGCATGCACCGCGGCGCCAGGAATGTTTACTATGAGGAACTGTCGGGCGATCGCTCTCGGGAAATCGTCGAGCGCGACAATGGCATCCAGATCGTCACCATCCGCAACCGCAATGGCGACGTCATCAGGCGATCGCGCATCACGCCGGATGGGCACGAATATGTGCTGAGCTATGTCGACGAGCGCAGCTATGACGACGACAATGACTGGCGCGATCCCGGTGACGACCTGCCGCCGATGCGGCTCACCATCCCGCGCCGCGAGTACATCCTCGATTCGGAAGATGTCGAAAGCCCGGACGATTATTACGAGTTCCTCGAACAACCGCCGGTGGAGAAGGTCCAGCGCCTCTATTCCATCGACGAAGTGAAGCGTTCGGCGCGCGTGCGCGACATTGCCCGTCGCGTCGACCTCGATACATTGAACTTCGAGTTCGGCTCGGCCTCGATATCCGACACCGAAGTGCAGAAACTGGAAGGCGTCGCCACGGCCATGGAGAAACTGTTGAAGAAGAACCCGGCCGAAACCTTCCTGATCGAAGGCCACACCGATGCGGTTGGCACGCCGGAAGCAAACCTTGCTCTGTCCGACCGGCGCGCTGAGTCTGTCGCCGAAGCGCTGACCAATGCCTTCGGGATCCCGCCGGAAAACCTGACTACTCAGGGCTATGGCGAGGAATACCTGAAGGTCAACACCACGGCGCCCAACCGCGAGAACCGCCGTGTCGGCATCCGTCGCATCACCTCGCTGGTGGCACCGGTGGCGAGTAACAATTGATCTGCTTTCCAATGGCTTGAGCAGCTTTCTGGAATCAGATCGACAACAAGGACCCATCCCGGCAGATCGGGATGGGTCGAGCTGCGGACAGCAATCCCGGTTCAGCAAGAATTGTACTGGTATTAGAACCGGCTCATTGAATAGAGCGGCCGCCCTCCCCAGATTCAAGCCTGGGCGTTCCCTGCCCCGTCCCGACTCCAGCGGGATGCATTGAACCCCGCCGGCCCTCCCGGCGGGGTTTTTTTGCGTCGCAATTTGCCTTGCAAACTGCGGCAAGCTGATCGAAATACCCCAGTCGACCTCAGAAAGCTGACCGGAACCGCTGCATGAAACGTCTCGAACTCGCCATCGAATCGATCATCCTCGCCTCACGCTGGCTGCTGGTGGTTTTCTACATCGGGCTGGCCCTGGCGCTCGCCGTCTATGCGCTGTCCTTCGGCAAAAAACTCTACGAGTTCGTCATGGTCGCCTTCACACTCGACGACACCGACACCATCCTGAAGATGCTCGGCCTCATCGACGCCGCACTTGTCGCCTCGCTGGTGGTGATGGTGATCATCTCCGGTTACGAGAATTTCGTCAGCCGCTTCGACGACCAGGATGGCGGTGTGCACTGGCTGGGTACGATCGATGTCGGTTCGCTGAAGGTCAAGGTCGCCTCGACCATCGTCGCTATTTCCTCGATCCACCTGTTGCAGGTGTTCCTGAATTCGTCTTCCTATACGATCGACCAGCTGATGTGGCTGACCATCATCCACCTCGCTTTCGTCGTCTCGGCGCTGATGCTGGCCTATATCGACCGGCTGATGGGACTGAGCAAAGGCAAGAAGGGCGAGGAGTGATGAGCCCCTTTCTCCCCGTTTATGGGGAGGTGAGGCTGGTCCGCACAGCGGGCGAAAAGCCAATTGCTTGGTTTTTCGAAAAACGCCGGCAGGTGGATGAGGAAGCAGCGCCGTCGGCCCGTGATTTCCGTCAGTAGATGCTTTTGACGTTCGTCGGCGAATTGGCAAATACCGCGTCCGGCACGAAAAAGTCGCCGGCCAGCGGCCCGGTCGCGCCCGGCGCATAGACCGCGAAATCGGTCACGCCCTCGGCCCGCAGCACCTCTTCATCGATGTAGAAATTGCCTGATGTCTCGCGCGATGAGCGCAGGAAGATGGCGTGTGCGGCATCGGCCATGATGTCGGGTAAGCGGCTCATCGCCGCCACCGTCGCGCCGCCGAGCAGATTGCGCACCGCAGCCGTGTCGATGGTCGAGATCGGCCACAGCGAATTGACCGCGATGCCGTCCTTGGCAAACTCGGCGCTCATCCCCAGCGTGCACATCGACATGCCGAACTTGGCCATGGTGTAGGCGACATGGTTCTTGAACCATTTGGCCTTCATGTCGAGCGGCGGCGCCAGATTCAAGATGTGAGGATTGCTTGCCAACTTCAGGTGCGGAATGCACATTTTCGACACCAGGAAGGTGCCGCGCGTGTTGATCTGGTGCATCAGATCGTAGCGCTTCATGTCCGTCTGCAGCGTGCCGGTGAGCTGGATGGCGCTGGCATTGTTGACGCAGATATCGATGCCGCCGAACTTTTCGACGGTCTTGGCAACCGCCTCGGCCACCTGCGCCTCCACGCGGATGTCGCACAAAACAGGCAGCGCCTTGCCGCCGGCCTGCTCGATCTCCTCAGCCGCCGAATAGATCGTGCCCGGCAGCTTCGGATGCGGTTCGGCGGTCTTGGCCGCGATCGTCACATTGGCGCCGTCGCGCGCCGCCCGCAACGCTATCGCCAGCCCGATGCCGCGCGACCCGCCGGAGATGAACAGCGTCTTTCCCTTGAGCGACATGTCTTGGCACCTCCCTTGCTACATCACTGACGCGAACCATTGCGCGGCGGCAATGCACTGCGCAAGGCCTCGGCAGCCTGCAACGGGTTACGCAACGTAGGCTCAAACGGAAAAGGGGGTTAGACCAGCACCAGGCCCTGCCGCATCGCGATCGCGATGGCATCCGTGCGGTTCGCAGCACCCAGCTTGATCAGGATCGCGGCGACGTGGAACTTTGCCGTGTGCACGGAGATGTTCAGTCGCCGCGCGATCACCTTGTTGGGTGCGCCTTCGGCCAGCAGCGCCAGCACTTCGGCCTCGCGCGGCGACAGCGCCGGACGGGCGGTAGCGCCATCGTCCAACGGCTCCTCGCCGAACAGCCCGCTATGGCTTCCGCCGTTGGCGGCGGCATCGAAATCGTCGTGGCGAGCGGGCGTCGAACGCCCATCCCTGGACACCCGGTAGCCGGCCGCCGCCAGTCTGACGGCAGCCGCGATCAGATTCGCATCCGACGCCAAAGGCAGCACGGCAAGCACCCGGTTTTCCGGCCGGCCAGCGCTCGCGGATAGCAGCACCCGTGGGATTGCGCTGTTGCCACCATCGGCTCGATCGAGCCAGGCCGCACTGTTCGCAACAGCGTCATCGAAGACAGCGACGTCGGCAATCCCGCTGCCGGCTACGACCGGAAGCAGATCGTCCGCCATGGCAAGCGAAGCTGACAGGCGCTCGGCACGCGCGGCATCGTGCAGCGCGATCAGCACCACGAGCTGGCGTCCGCCGCCCGCCACCTCCGGCCCACCCACCTCCGGCCCACCCGCCTCCGGCCTTGTCAGCGTGTCGCTTTCCATCGGCCCTCTCAGCTCAGCGGTTTTTCACCGACGGTCAGCGCGACGTCGCGCTGCTCGCCGCCGCGCACCACGCCGAGCGTCACCGCAGCGCCCGCGCTATCCGGCCCAAGCTTTCGGATCAGTTCGCGCGGGCTGTGCACGGCCTCGCCATTCCACGCCACGATGATGTCGCCCAGCGCAAGGCCGGCGGCTTTGGCCGGACCATTGTCGTCGAGGCTCATGACCATGGCGCCGCGCGCCGCGCCGTCACGGATCGGGTGCAGGCCGGCGCCGAGATAGCCGCGCGCGACATGGCCCTTTTCACGCAGCGTCGCCACGGCCCGCTCGATCGTCTCATAAGGCATGACCAGCGCACGACCACGTGGCCCAAACAGCAGCATGCCGATCAGCGCGCCCTTGGCGTCAAGCACCGGCCCGCCCTCGAAACGGCCGCCGGCATTGACGGCGAGATTGATGCGCCGATCGATGGTGCCGCCGTGCATCGAGCGCCAGGCGGGGCCGACCTCGCCGACCGAGCCCGAGACAGCCAGCGCCGAGCCCTGACTGCTGCCGACAGCGATGGCGACGTTGCCCGGCCGCACCCCATCCGCCTTGGCGAGCGCAGGCGCCGCGGCCGCGCCGGCCGGCTTCAGAAGCGCTACGCCGGTCGACGGATCGCGACCGACCAGTTCGGCCTTCACCGCTTCGCCCGAAGCCAATGTCAATTCGATCTCCTCACCGGCCTCGACAGCTTCCTCGGCGGTGACGAAATAGCCGTCACGCCAGTGGAAGGCGCTGGCGGTGCGATGGTGATGGGTGGTGAAACTTGCCGTTGCCGGCGCAGCCTTGGCGGCGAGATCGGCGATGGCCTCGGAAAATGCATTAAGGTTGAAGTCACTCATGATGATCTCCTGGGTTTTCTCATGCCCCAGATATCGCTCGGCAGTGCGCCCGGAGGTACTCGTCTGACGGCTAGTTACTGGTTTGACTGGCCATCTGGTCAGGTCGCGGCAGTTCGAGCCGCTCCGCACATATAGTCATCATCGCGCCTGAAAACACGGAGCCCCGCCAATGGCCCTCGCCGCCCACAAGTTCGAAACCGACGACACACTGCTCGACGCCTATTCGACGACAGTCGCCGACGCCGTCGACCGCATCGGCCCAGCCGTCTGCCGCATCGAGCGCGTCGGTGGCCAAGGTGGCCATGGCTCCGGCTTCGTCATCACCCCGGACGGGCTGGTCGTCACCAATTTCCATGTCGTTGGCGATGCCAAAACGGTGCGCGTCTCTATGCCCGACGGCGCCTCCAGCGAAGGCCGTGTGCTAGGCCGCGACCCCGACACCGACATCGCGCTGGTGCGCGCCGATGGCAGCTTCACCGAAGTCGCGCCGCTCGGCGATTCCAAGCGGCTGCGGCGCGGCCAGATCGCCATTGCCATCGGCAATCCGCTCGGCTTCGAATGGACCGTAACGTCAGGCGTGGTCTCCGCACTTGGCCGTTCGATGCGCGCCTCGACCGGGCGGCTGATCGACGATGTCATCCAGACCGATGCCGCGCTCAATCCCGGCAATTCCGGCGGACCGCTGGTGTCGTCGGCAGGCGAGGTCATCGGCGTCAACACCGCCATGATCCACGGCGCGCAAGGCATCGCCTTCGCGGTCGCTTCCAACACCGCCAATTTCGTCATTTCGGAGATCATCCGCTTCGGCCGCGTGCGCCGTGCCTTCATCGGCATCTCCGCCGACACCACCAACCTGCCGCGCCGCGCCGCCCTTCTGTCGCAGGTGACCACCAGTACGGCGGTACGGCTGCGCAGCGTCGAGAAAGACGGACCCGCGGCGAAGGCCGGCCTCAGGGAAGGCGACATCATCGCGTCAATAGACGGTCGCCCGGTCACCGGCGTCGACGACCTCGTGCGCATGCTCGACGCCGAACGCATCGGCCGCGAGACGCTGTGCACCGTGGTGCGCCGCACCGGCGTCAGCCAAGTGACGGTGACGCCGGTAGCAAGGGCGAGTTGAGCCCTTATCGAGGGTTGAGCACCCGCCCGAGCAGCGACACCAGCAGTCGCGCAAGGTCACCGGTCGGGTCGAGGTCGGGATCGTAGATCGTCATGTCCAAGCCGGTGCAGCGCTGGTCCGCTGTCAGCGCCGACAGAATGGCAACGAGTTCATCGGGGTCGATGCCGGGGCTGCCGGGCGAATCCACCGCCGGCATCACCGTCTGGTCGAGCACATCGACATCGAGATGCAGCCAGTAGGGACAGCCGGCGCGCGCCAGCGTCGCTCTTGTCTTTTGCAACACTCCAGCCGCGCCGAGTTCCTGCGCGGCAAAGACGTCGATGCGCGTGACGGCGGTCGCATTGATGTCGGGCCAGGCAAAATCGGCATCGCGGCTCTCGCGTTCGCCGATCTGAACCACCGCCTCGTCGGCGACGAGCGGACCGACAACACCTGGCCATTGCGCCAGCAAAGCCTCGCCGCGTCCGGTGGCAAGTGCCAGATCCATGCCGGCAACCGAGCCGAGTGAGGCATTGACATCGTAGTTGCCGGGATGGCGGAAATCGCTGTGGCCATCGACATGGACCAGGGCGACCGCGCCCGAGCGCCGCGCGGCGACCAGTGCGCCAAGCAGGATCGAGCAGTCGCCGCCGATGATCAGCGGGAACTCGCCTTGCCAAGCGCACGGGTGACGATCTCGGCAAGATCGAGGTTGAAGCGGCGGATCGCCGGACCATTACGCAGCCTAGTGCCCGGTTGCGGTTCGGTACTGTAGGCGGGTCTGTCGAGATCGACCACCCGCCCCGGCGCCAGCGACTCGATCAAACCAGCTTGGCTCAGCGCCTGCGGCGCACGCCAGGTGCCGGGCACATGGCCCGGCTCCAAGGGCCGAAGGCCGAGATTGGATGGCGCCCGAACAAGGCAGATGTCACGCATGCGGCAGGCCCAGCTTCAACATCACCAACATAGACCGCATGGTGCGGGTCCGGCCACAGCGGCCGGAGCCGCTGCCGACATTTGCTGCCATCGTTCAGGCGCCCGCCGCGCCCGCCGCGAATTGCGCCTGAAATTCCGGGCCGAGCGGGATCGGCTTGATGACGTCGATCAGCACGCCATTGGGATCCCTGGTGATGAAATGGCGCTGGCCGAAGGGTTCGTCGCGCAGCGGGCACAGGATCGGCAGGCCGGCCGCAACGATCCGTTCATAGACAGCATCAGGATCCCTCACCTCGAAATTGATCAGCAGCCCCGATGTGCGGCCGCGCCCCCCCTCGGGGATCGTCTCGTGGTCGCCCTGGACGATACCGAGATTGACCCGGCGATCCTCGGCAGACTGCAGATGCACATACCAGTCGCTCGCAAACAGCGGCTTGAAGCGGAAGTGATTGATATAGAAGGCTTTCGTGCCGGCTACGTCGCCCGTCATCAGCACCGGATAATAGCTCGTCGTCTTCATCTTTCTTTCTCCCGTCAGCCAACATACAGTTTGCATGTAATTCGAAATAACATACAGGCTGCATGTATGCAACGAGAAACCCCGCGCCGCTCCAACCGCGACCGCACCGAAGCGACGCGCGCCGACCTGATCGCTGCGGCGCGCAAACTGTTCATCGAAAAGTCCTATGCCGAGACCGGCACGCCGGAGATCGTTGCGGCCGCCGGCGTCACCCGCGGCGCGCTCTATCACCACTTTGCCGACAAGCAGGCGCTGTTTGCCGCCGTGGTCGAGCAGGAGGCGGCGGCGGTGGCGCAAGAGATCGAGCGCGCCTCGCCGCCTTCTTTGTTTGCCCGCAATGCGCTGATTGCCGGCTCGGACGCCTATCTCGCCGCCATGCGCGCGCCCGGCCGCACGCGGCTTTTGCTGCTCGACGGGCCGGCCGTGCTTGGCCGCGCCGCCATGGATGCGATCGACAATCACCACGGCAACCGGTCGCTGCGCGAAGGCCTGGTTGCGGCGATGCGCGAACAGTCGATGACCAGACTGCCTGCCGATGCGCTGACCGCTTTGCTCGCCGCCGCCTTCGACCGCGCAGCACTTGCCGTCGAGGCCGGCGCCTCGGCCGAAGACTATCGCGCCGTGCTCATGGCTCTGATCGATGGGCTGTCTCCGGCTCGCCCTCAGGCAGGTCGTCCGGGTCGAACTCGTTGAAGCAGCCGAGCTGGCGTTTGAACTGGTCGATCAGCCAGGCCGCCGCCGGTTTCGGGCTGCGGTCGGCGCGGTGCATGGCGTAGAGCGATGAGCGCACCTCGCTAAAAGGTTCAAGGTCGAGTTCGACCAGCCTGCCGCTGGCCAAATCGTCCGCGATCAGCCAGCGCGGCAACCCGCCCCAGCCCAGCCCCTCGCGCATCAACGTATGCTTGATACGCACATCTGTCAGCCGCCATGTACGATAGGCAAAGACGCCGAAGTCGCGTCCCTTGGTGCGTTCCGACTGGTCGCTGACAACCAGCTGGGTGTGCTCTCGCGTATCCTCGAGCGCCACCGGTTTCGGCAGCAGTGCCAGAGGGTGGGTGGGGGCGGCAGCCAGCACGATCGACATGAAGCCGATGCGCACGAGATGCACGTCGACCTCGCCCAGCAAGCCACCGATGCCAAGATCCGACTGTCCGCTGACGACATGGTCGGGGATCAGACCGAGCGTGCCGATATGCAGTCGCATCATCACGGTCGGGAACTGCGCCTCGAACGCCTTCAGCACCCGCACCAGCACCGGCGAGGGCAGCGCCGCGTCAACCGATAGCGCAACTTCAGCCTCCAGCCCCTGATGGTGACCGTCGGCACGCGAACGGATGCGCTGCAGCACGCCGACCATGCGCCGGGCGTCCTCCAGCATCGCCCGGCCGATTTCGGTCAGCTGCGGCTCGCGCGTGCCCTCGCGCTCGAACAGTTTCAGGCCAAGCTGCGCTTCAAGATTGGCGATGCCGTAGCTGATGACGGACTGCGCGCGGTTAAGCTTGCGGCCGGCGGCTGAGAAGCTGCCGGTGTCGGCGACCGCAACCAGGATCTGCAATTGGTCGAGCGTCGGATTGGGCTGCACGGCATACCTACTTTATGGATGGATCGTATAGAAAATATACCAGTTTTTTGAATGGGTCGGTAGGCCCATATCAGGCGGGAGAAATCAATTCCCACTGGAGAGAACCGCTATGTCTATCCTGCTTGTAACCTCGAGCCCGCGCGGCGCTGCCTCGCACTCGACCCGTATCGCTACCGAATTCGCTGAAAAGCTCGTCGCCGCCGACCCGTCGAATACGCTCGTCGTACGCGACCTCGTGGCCAACCCGCTGCCGCATATCGACACCGATTATGCGACCGGCATCTACACCCCCGTTGAAGCCCGCACGCCGCGCCAGGCCGAAGTCGTCGGCGTCTCCGACATCGTGCTTGACGAACTGTTCGCAGCCGACACCGTGATCCTGGCCACCGGCTTCATCAACTTCAACATCTCCTCGACCCTGAAGTCCTGGGTCGATCACATCTCCCGCTCCGGCAAGAGCTTCTCTTATGGCGAGGGTGGTCCCAAGGGCCTCGTCACCGGCAAGAAGGTCTATATCGTACTCGCCTCGGGCGGCATCTATTCCGAAGGTGCGGCCGTGCAGTTCGATCACGCCATCCCCTATCTGCGCGGCGTGCTCGGCTTTCTCGGCATGACCGACGTCGACGTCATCCGGATCGAAGGCGTCGGCATGGGTCCCGACGCCGTGACCGCCGCGCTCGCCAATGCGACCGCCAAGGTCGATGCCGTGGTGGCCAAGACCGCGAGCGCGCAAATCGCCGCGTAAGCACACCCCGTCATTCGCATTGAAAAGGCAGGCGCTTCGGCGCCTGCCTTTTTCCTTGTCAGGCGGCGCGATAGGTTGCGTGTCGAAAACGGATCTATCGCGTTACTAGATTGCCGCGCAACGCCATTGGTTATTCGGCCTGTCTGCGTTATCGGTCGCTGATGTTCCTTTCCGTCGCGACAACCCATCATCCAGCCACAGATCTCGGCTTCTTGCTGCACAAGCATCCCGAACGTCTGCACGAGACTGACCTATCCTTCGGCAAGGCCTGGCTGTTCTATCCGGAGGCGACCGATGAGCGTTGTGAGGCTGTGCTTCTGCTCGATGTCGATCCGATAGGGCTCGTTCGGGGCAAAGGCCAGGCAGAGGGCTTGCTGGATCAATATGTAAACGACCGACCTTATACGGCATCGTCATTTCTGTCTGTGGCTTTGAACAAGGTACTGCGGACAGCGATGACCGGCATCTCGAAGGTGCGCCAGCAACTGGCCGATAGCGACCTCCCGCTCGAAGCTGTGGTGACCCCGCTGCCGATGCGTGGCGGCGAGGCCCTGGTTCGAGATCTATTCGAACCGCTGGGATGGACCGTCAACCTGGCGCCGGTCGAAACTGTCGGATCTGGCGCGGGTGGACCACGATACGGTCATCTGAGGCTGACTGGCACCGGCCGCCTAAGCAGCCTGCTCAACCACCTTTATGTCCTGATCCCGGTGATGGACGACACCAAGCACTACTGGGTGGGCGAGGCCGAGATTGACAAGCTGCTGTCCAAGGGCGAGGGCTGGCTGGAAAACCACCCAGCCAAAGACCTGATCGTGCGCCGTTATCTGCGCAACCGAGGTGCGTTGGCCCGCATCGCCCTGGAGCGGCTGGCTCCGGAGACGGCCAATGAGGTCTACCCCCCGAAGCCCGGGCTGCACCTGAGCAAGCGCTGGAGGCGCCCATCCGGCTGAACGACCTGCGCATGGACGCCGTGGTGCAAGCCATTCGGGCGACCGGAGGGGCCAGTGTTGCAGATTTGGGGTGTGGCGAAGGCAAGCTGCTCTATCGGCTCGTGCGCGAAAAATGGGTCCACAAGCTGTTCGGGCTCGACCCCGCTATTCGTGAACTGGAATGGGCCGCCAAGCGTCTCAAACTGAACGAGTTCGGGGGGCCGCCTGAAGACCGGGTCACGTTGCTGCACGGATCGCTGACATATCGCGACAGCCGATGGGCGGAAGCCGACGTCGCTGTGCTGGTCGAGGTCATCGAACATCTCGACGAAGACCGGCTGCCAATGATCGAGCGTATTATCTTCGGCGAGACAGCGCCAAAATTCGTGATCGTGACTACGCCGAACGCTGACTACAACCCCTTGTTCCCCAGTCTGGCCGCTGGCGCTTTTCGCCATCCGGATCACCGTTTCGAATGGGGCCGGGTTCGGTTTGAAGCCTGGGCGGTCAGGATCGGCGAGATCTATGGCTATAGCGCCGCCTTAAGTGGCATCGGAGCCGTGGACCCCGTGCTCGGCGCGCCGACGCAGATGGCGGTGTTCACCCGATGAGAGAGCCAGACAAGACCGACCTCACCATCCCTGACTTCGCCCTCGTCGTGCTGATCGGCTCGACGGGATCGGGCAAGTCGACCTTCGCCGCCAGGCACTTCCTGCCGACCGAAATCATCTCGTCGGATCGCTGCCGCGCGCTCGTCAGCGACAACGAGACTGATCAGGATGTCTCGGCCGACGCTTTTGATTTGGTGCGCGAAATCGCCGGCAAACGGCTCAAGCATCGAAAGCTGGCCGTCATCGACGCGACCAATGTGCGACCCGCTGATCGCAAGGCGTGGGTCGAGCTGGCGCGCAAATGGCACGCTTTGCCGGTCGCCGTGGTCATCGATCCGGGTGTTGATGTTTGCGTCGCCCGCAACGCGCTACGAGCCGATCGTCCCTTCGGCGCCGGCGTTGCCCAGCGCATGACGAACGAAATTCGCAAGGGCCTCGGCGGCCTGCAACGCGAAGGTTTCCGTCAGGTCTGGAAGCTCACCGGCGAGGCCAGTATCGACGCGGCCAAGGTCTCGCGTCAGCCATTATGGACCGACAAGCGCGACGATTGCGGTCCTTTCGACGTCATAGGTGATGTCCATGGTTGCGCCGACGAACTTCAGACCTTGTTCTGTCAGCTCGGTTACAGCATCGCCTGGTCCGACGGCCATGGTGATCGGACCGTCACTGTAACGCCGCCAGAAGGCCGCAAGATCGTCTTTGTCGGCGACCTCGTCGATCGTGGTCCCAACGTGCCCGACGTCTTGCGCATCGCCATGAGCATGGTCGCGGCGGGAACCGCCTACTGTGTCCAGGGCAATCACGAACGCAAACTCAGCCGCTGGCTGGAAGGCCGCAAGGTCACGATCGCCCACGGCCTGCAGCAAACCATCGACCAGTTGGACGCTCAGGATCGCGGCCTGCGAGAGGCTTTGCCGGCCTTCCTCGACAGCCTGCGCAGCCACGTCTGGCTGGACGGCGGACGCCTCGCCGTGGCACATGCCGGACTCAAGGAAGAGATGATCGGGCGCGGTTCCGGCGCGGTGCGCGAGTTCGCCCTCTATGGCGAAACCACGGGCGAAATCGACGAATTTGGCCTGCCCGTCCGTGCCGACTGGGCAGCCGCCTATCGGGGCAAAACCAGCGTAGTATACGGGCACACGCCGGTGCTGTTGGCGGAGTGGGTCAACAACACGCTTTGCATCGACACCGGCTGCGTGTTCGGCGGCAAGCTGACTGCCTTGCGCTGGCCGGAACGCGAACTGGTCGACGTGCCGGCAGTCGAGACCTGGTCCGAACCCGTGCGTCCCCTCGGCGGACCGGGCCTTGGCAAATCGGCACAGGCCGATGCCGACGGCGTGCTCGACTATCAGGATGTCTCTGGGCGACGCTGGATCGAGACCGAACTGAAAGGCAGGGTTGTCGTGGCCGAGGAGAACGCGTCGGCGGCACTTGAGGTGATGAGCCGCTTCGCGCTGTCGCCGCAGTGGCTGGTATATCTGCCGCCGACAATGTCGCCATCCGAGACCAGCAGCCAAGCCGGCTGGCTGGAACGCCCCGAGGAAGCTCTCAGTCATTTCCGCGAGCGTGGCGTCACCCAAATCCTGTGCGAAGAGAAGCACATGGGTTCGCGGGCAGTCATCGCTCTGTGCCGAAACGCGCAGACGGCGCGCGACCGGTTCGGGGTATCTGGCGACGAGACAGGCGCGATCTGGACCCGGACCGGACGCTCCTTTTTCAGCGACAGCGGCATGACGGAGCGCCTGCTCAATCGCCTGCGCGCCAGCGTCGACGCTGCGGATCTATGGCAGGAATTGAACAGCGACTGGTTGCTGCTGGACACCGAGATCATGCCATGGTCGGCCAAGGCAAGCAGCCTGATTGAAAGCCAGTACGCCCCAGTGGCAACGTCTGCGGCCGCTGGGCTCCAGGCCAGCCGCGAAGCGCTGGCCCGTGCGATGGCACGCGGCGTGGATACGGCCGCGCTCAAGGCTCGCATTGAGGACCGCGCCGCGCGTGCCGCCAGATACGCCACTGCCTGGGCGCCTTACGTGTGGCCGGTCTCGGGCGTCGACGACCTGAAGGTCGCGCCGTTCCACCTGCTGGCAAGTGAGGGATGCGTCTGGTACGACCAGAACCACGTTTGGCACATGACGCTTGCGGACCGTCTGGCTGCCGGGGGCGGCGTGGTAACGCGAACGCAATGGCGGATGGTTGACCTGGCCGATGCCGGTTCTTGTGCGGAGGCCGTCGCCTGGTGGGAGACGCTGACCGACTCAGGCGGCGAAGGGATGGTAGTGAAGCCGCACGACTTCGTCAGCCGAAACAAGAAGGGGCTCATGCAACCGGCGCTGAAAGTGCGCGGCCAGGAGTATCTTCGCATTATCTATGGCCCCGAATACGATGCGCCGGACAATCTCGTGCGCCTGCGCGAACGAGGCTTGGGTGGCAAGCGCAGCCTGGCGCTCAGAGAGTTCGCGCTCGGTCACGAGGCACTGAAGCGGTTTGTCGCCAAGGAACCGCTGCGACGTGTTCACGAGTGTGTTTTCGGCGTCCTGGCGCTGGAGAGCGAGCCAATCGATCCGAGGCTGTAGGCTACCCGAACATCCTCTCGCCTTGCTCGTCGACCAGTTGCATGCCCTTCTTGATCGAGATGTCGACGGCGTCGCCCAGTCCGGCAAAGCGATCGGCGCGGATGAATTTGTGTTCCTTCATCACGCCGTCGACTTCCTTCGAAACCACGCCGCAGGTCTGGTATTGGCCCCCCTCCGCCTTGTAGGGCGTGGCACTGATCAAAAATCCCTTGTGCTCAACCTGCTTTGCCGGTGCTGCGCTCTTGGGCTCGCCCCCCTCACCGCCACCACCGAAAAGACGCTTCAGAAAAGACATGGGGCTTCCTCCAACGGCAATCATCCTGCACCACGTCTCGCGGTGCAGGATGATTTTCAGTACCGTTCCTCAGTCGAACGGGCAAGCGTTCTCGCCAGGGGTCAACCGCGCGATAGCGCTTCCAGGGCTTCAGCGGCGGCTTCCAGGACTGCAATCGCCTCGGCCTGCTTTTCAGCCGACGCGTCGACGAGATCGCCGAGCGCGGCACGCAGCCGGTGACGCACGGCGCGGAACTCCTCGCGGGCTTCCGAGCGACCCCGTCCACCACGCCGTCCGCCTTCCTCGCCGTCGTCGTTCCAGCCGAACCAGTCCCGCGCTTTCGCCATCTTGCGGCCGAAGCGCTCGAGATGCTCCAGCACGCCGTCGATCATCTCGCGGTTCTCGGCGAGATGCGCCTGGCCCGCCTCGGTGATCGAAAACACCTTCTTGTTGCCGTCGGCGGCTGAAGCCGCATAGCCGGCCTCTTCCAGGAAGGTCAGCGTCGGATAGACGACGCCCGGGCTCGGGCTGTAGATGCCGCTGGTGCGCTCTTCCAGCGCCTTGATGATGTCGTAGCCGTGGCGAGGCGCCTCGGCCAGCAGCGACAGCGTGATCAGCTTGAGATCGCCGTCGGCCAGCATGCGCCCGGCGCGAAACATGTCGCCCGGGCCGCCGCGTCCACCGCCACGTCCGCCATGGCCGAACGGACCAAAGCCGCTGCCCCCTCTTCCACCAAATTTGCCTGCCATGTGCAGGAATGCGCGCTCGGCGCGCTCGCCAAAGGGATGATGTCTGTGCATGAATTGCTCCTTGAGTTATATCTTACGATACATCTTAATTAGGCTTGCCCCGCCGACGAGTCAAGATATATCTTACGATGTATCTAAAGGCGGCGCCAGAAGGTTGATTTCGCCGCCGCCGGCAGCTAGAAAGCGCGTGAGGGCCAAAACCTCTCCGTAAGCGTCTGACGTCAAGCAACGCATCCACCCCGGTCTTTCCGGGCAGTTCCGCCGGAAACCCGGCGCAATGGATGCCAAATGCGACGGACCGGATGTTTCAGGAAAATCCAAAAATGACCACGACCCGTAAGCGCGGCAAGCTGCCGGCGCGCTATGCCGCGATCGTCAGTCCGCTGGTGCTGTCGCTGCTGATGACCTTCATCGTCTCGTTCATATCGACGCTGAAAAGCCTTGGACTGCAACCTGATTTGCCGGCTGTCTGGCTCACTGCCTGGGGCCTGTCCTGGCTGGTAGCGTTCCCAACGTTGCTCATGGTGCTGCCGGCGGTGCGCCGCATTGTCGGCTGGCTTTGCGAGCCGGCGTCCCGGTAACGCCCATGACGGTAAGGCCCGCAGATATCTTCGGGCCTTGCCTCGCTACCAGCGGCCCTTGCGCCGGTTCCAGGCATAGAGAAGATCGGCGAAACGATCATAGGCCAAGCGCGTCAGCGGCAGCGCGACCGGATTGCCGAAGAGCGTCGCCAGCCAGCCCTCGCCCGGCGTCGCCCGCCAGACGGCAACCGCGACATCGGCGCCGACCAGCAGCCTGCCTTCGGCATCGGTGGCATGCAGCCGGCGGCGTATGTCCTCCAGCGAGGCGCTGTAGCCAGAGAGCGCCGCCGGTTCGAGGTTGATGTCGCGGAATTCGATCCGCCCGGCCTTGATCGCCTCGATCAGCCGCCGTTTCTGCCAGGTGATGCCGCCATCGCAAACCGGGCAGCGTGTGTTGTACCAGACGGTCAGCGCAGGCTTGGACATGGCGCGACTATCACCCTGACGGCACGGCCCCGCAATATGACGCCGAGCCGCACGGACCCGCGCCCAGCGCTATCCAAGCGAAGTGACGATCTCGCGATAGGCAAATTCCGGGAAAGCCTTGAGCGTTCGCGTCTTGACGCTGCCACCCGTTGCCAGCATCAGGGCGAAACGAGCAAGCACAGCATCGTCGGGCGCCTCGATAATCGCCACCATGTCGTATTCGCCCATAGTCAGGTAAAACGCCTTGAACGAGCCGCCCATGTCGGCCAGTTGCTTCTTGGCGGCATCGAGCCGCTTCGGCGACTCTCGGATATTTCTGGCGCCCTGTTCCGTCCAGTTCATCAGCAGGATGTAGGTTGTCATCACACACCTCCCTCCGGCGCCACGGAGCACGGCTGAGGACATCAGCCGGGGCGGACATCCGGTTTTTCGCCCAGAACATGCATCCGACCAGGCAAGTATCCTCCCGACGGAGATGGGCGACAAGAGCCTTCACCCGGCAACAAAAAGGGCGCCATCGGCGCCCTTTTCGAATGCTGGTCTGTTGCCGGTATCAACTGTCGAGGAAGCTCCTCAGCTTGCGGCTCCGGCTCGGGTGCTTGAGCTTGCGCAGCGCCTTGGCTTCGATCTGGCGGATACGCTCGCGCGTGACCGAAAACTGCTGGCCGACTTCTTCCAGCGTGTGGTCGGTGTTCATGCCGATGCCGAAGCGCATGCGCAGCACCCGCTCCTCGCGCGGCGTCAGCGAGGCGAGCACCCGCGTGGTGGTCTCGCGCAGATTGGCCTGGATCGCCGCATCGATCGGCAGGATCGCCATCTTGTCCTCGATGAAATCGCCCAGATGCGAATCCTCTTCGTCACCCACAGGGGTTTCGAGCGAGATCGGCTCCTTGGCGATCTTCAAGACCTTGCGCACTTTTTCGAGCGGCATTGCGAGCTTTTCTGCCAGTTCCTCCGGCGTCGGCTCGCGGCCGATTTCATGCAGCATCTGGCGCGACGTGCGCACGATCTTGTTGATCGTTTCGATCATGTGCACCGGGATGCGGATGGTGCGCGCCTGGTCGGCGATCGAACGCGTGATCGCCTGCCGGATCCACCATGTCGCGTAGGTCGAGAACTTGTAGCCGCGGCGGTATTCGAATTTGTCGACCGCCTTCATCAAGCCGATATTGCCTTCCTGGATCAGGTCGAGGAACTGCAGGCCGCGATTGGTATATTTCTTGGCGATGGAGATGACGAGGCGCAGATTGGCCTCGACCATTTCCTTCTTGGCGATCGCGGCTTCGCGCTCGCCCTTCTGCACCTGGTTGACGATCTTGCGGAATTCCAGGATTGAGATCGCCGTCTCGGTTGCGAGGTTCTGGATTTCCGAACGCAGATCCTTGATCGCGTCTTTCTCGTTCTTGGTGAATTCCTTCCAGCCGCGCGAGGTCAGGTTGCCGATCGAGCGCGTCCAGTTCGGGTCGAGCTCGGAGCCCTGATATTCCTTGAGGAACTCCTCGCGGCGCACGCCATAGCTTTCGGCCAGGCGCAGCAGCTTGCCTTCGTTCTGCACCAGCCGCTTGTTGATGTCGTAGAGCTGCTCGACCAGCGCCTCGATGCGCGCCGTGTTGAGCGACAGCGACTTCACCGCCTTGATCAGCTGGTCCTTCAGCTCCTTCAGGCGGCGGTCCTGGCTTGGCGACAGCGTGCCGGTCGCGGCCAGACGGTTCTCGACCTGCTGGTCCTGCAGCTTGCGCAGCTTCTTGTAGGTGTCGGCGATGACGTCGAGCGTCTCCATCACCTGCGGGCGCAGCTCCGCTTCCATCGCCGCCAGCGACAGGCTCGCCTCGTCCTCGTCTTCCTCGTCGTCATCGACCAGGCCGCGGGTGTCGGCGCCGACATTGGTGATGTCGTCTTCCTCGTCGCGTCCACGCCTCGGCTTGTCCTCGGCCTTGGGCGCCTCCTCGATGCGCTCGACCACCGGCGCCTGCTTGGCTTCGGGGCCGGCATAGGTGGCTTCGAGGTCGATGATCTCGCGCAGCAGGATCTTGGATTCGTTGAGCTCGTCACGCCAGATGATGATGGCCTGGAAGGTCAGCGGGCTTTCGCAGAGGCCCGCGATCATCGTCTCGCGGCCGGCCTCGATGCGCTTGGCGATCGCGATTTCGCCCTCGCGCGACAGGAGCTCGACCGAGCCCATCTCGCGCAGATACATGCGCACCGGGTCATCGGTGCGGTCGGTCGGCTCTTTCTTGGTGGTCGTGGCGGCGACGGCGGTGCCGGTCTGCTCGGCCAGTTCGTTGGCGTCTTCCTCGGCGTCGGCATTGCTGTCGGCGGCCTCGGGCTCCTCGCTCTGATCGTCGTCCTCGACCACGTTGATGCCCATGTCGGACAGCATCGCATTGATGTCTTCGATGCGATCCGGATCGGTCTCTTCCGACGGCAGCACCGCGTTCAGTTCGTCGAGAGTCACATAGCCGCGCTTCTTGGCGGCCTTGATCATCTTCTTGACAGCATCATCGGAAAGGTCGAGCAGAGGCCCATCGGTGGCGCCTTCACGTTCGGTCTCGACCTCTTCCTTTTCCTTTGTCGCCATAGTCTTTATCTTCTCCTAGCGGCCGAGCATCGAAGCCGCGTAGCTGCCGCACCGGTCAAACTACATGCGCTGGTGGCGCTTAACCGGGCCGGTAACCGAATCAACTCTTTTGTTTGTTCATATCGTGCCCCCAAAACCGGTTTTCACTTTTGGGCGATATGCATTAAGTCCAGATTAACCCTGATATCTGTGGCAGGCTGACAGCCTGTCCAGTGATCAGCACCTCGCGTCAGTGCATTTCCATCGACGCCGGCGCGGGTTAAGGTTTCGAATCGTCCTGATTCCGTCATTCTGCCAGAAGGTCAAGCGCCTCTCGCATGATTCGCATCAAAAAAGCGAATCAATTACCCGACTTAGAGGCGTCGATTCGACGCGCAGCACGTACAACATTCATTCTTGCGCAGGTTTCGACCTAGACGCGCCCACCCCTGCCCGAGGATACACCGAAGCCTTCGATCAGCGCTTCCGTTGCTTGTACATCACGGAATTGCGCCTGAATCTCGATGAGGTGCCGGTAGTTTTCGTCAGTGGGATCGCTGGCGAGCGCTGCTTCCGCCTGTTTCAGCTCCTTATGTAAGGTGCGCGCGCTGCGCTGCAAGTGCAGCGCCTGGTTGAAGGCGTCGCGGGCATCGTCAAGCGCTGCGGTTTCCAGCGCGGGCCATTGCCTGGCCCGTTGGATGAGCGCCACGGCGCGCCCCCAGATATCGCTGCAGCCGGCACGTTCGATGGTGGCGATCACCGCGCTACGGTCATTGGCCATGTCGTGCGCCATCGCATCGAGGATGGCGGCGTGCAGCCGCTGCAGATCGGTGTTGGCGAGATCGAGGAACTCGACATGGGCGAAGTTCTCGTCGATCAGCGCCGGATGGTTGACGAGGGCTACGATGATCGTCGCCTCGCGCACCGACATCATCTCGCCACCGCGTTTGACCATGGCGGAGCGGCCGAGGCTTTCGGTGATCGCGGCGCGCGCGCCTGCCCCGCTGCCTTTGGCGAACTGTCCGCCGGGTGCGGGCGTTTTGCCCTGCCCCGGTTTCCAGTCCTGGCGACCTTGCCGCACTTCGCGCTGGGCGCTGAAGAAGGTCAGCTCCCGCTCGCGCATCCACTGCTGGTAGTGGTAGCGCTGGCTCTCATCGCGGATGCGGCTGGTCAGTTCGCGCAGCGTCTTTGTCAGCCCCGCCCGCCGCTCCGGCGTGTCGAAGACGCCACCGGATGTCTCACGCATCCACAACAAATCAGCGAGAGGCCGCGCTTCCGCCAGCACGGCACGAAACGCGTCCGGCCCTTCTGCCTTGACCAGATCGTCGGGATCCTTGCCCTCCGGCAACAGCGCAAAGCGCACCGACCGCCCGGCCTGCACCGACGGCAGCGCGAGATCCGCGGCGCGCCACGCCGCCTTCAGCCCGGCCTGGTCGCCGTCGAAGCACAGCATCGGCTCAGGCGCCATGCGCCACAGAAGTTCGAGTTGGTTTTCGGTGAGCGCGGTGCCGAGCGGCGCCACGGCATTCTCGAAGCCGGCCTGCGCCAGCGCAATCACGTCCATATAGCCTTCGACGGCAATCACCGTGCCGCCTTTCGCCAGCGCTTTGCGGGCGCGGGCGAAATTGTAGAGCACGTTGCCCTTGTGGAAGAGCTCCGTGTCGGGCGAATTCATGTATTTGGCCAGCGCATCGGGCGCCAGTGCGCGGCCGCCAAAGGCGATGATCTTGCCGCGCGAATCCGGGATCGGGAACATGATGCGATCGCGGAACCAGTCATAGGAGACCGGGATGTCGTCGCCATGACGCACCAGCCCGCAGGCCTCGATGTCGGCCTTGGGCACACCCTTGGCGGCAAGATGTTCCTTCAGCGCATTGCGGCTGTCGGGCGCAAAGCCCAGCCGGAACGATTGCTGCGTCGCCGGCGTCAGCCCGCGATCCCTGAGATAGGCGCGGGCTTTTGCACCCTCCGGTCCTTGCAGCCGCTCCTGGAAGAAGGCAGTCGCCATCTCCATGACATCGGTCAGACTGGCGCGTTCCTTCTCACGCTGTTCTTCCCGCTCGTCGCGCACCGGCATCGGCACGCCGGCCATGTCGGCGATCTTCTCGACCGCTTCGGGAAAGCTTAATCCGTCGAGCTCGGTCAGGAACTTGAAATGATCGCCCGACACCGAACAGCCGAAACAGTGATAGCGGCCCTTCTTGTCCTCGCAGTGGAAGGAGGGGCTCTTTTCGCCATGGAACGGACAACAGGCCCAATAGTCGCCGCGCGAGGCGTTGGTCTTCTTCCTGTCCCATGCGACGCGCTGGCCGATGACCGATGAAATCGGCACACGGTCGCGTATCTCATCGAGAAAGGCGGGCGGAAAGCGCATTGGGGAACTCGTTTGTCCCTCATATAATCATGCTCGCGGAATCCGACGACCCTTATTGCGGACCATACCCGGTTTCCACAGCCAAAAAGCCCGGTTTCTACAGCCAAAAGAAAGGCGGCCGTTTCGGGCCGCCTCCTTTCAAGTCTCTGCATTGCGCCGGCGAGGCCGGGCTTAATGCGCGGCAATGGCGCCGAAGATGATGCCGGACAGGACGCTGACCAGCACATAGTCGTTGCCGACGCGGATCCATTCCTGGCCGCGGCCGGGGCGATGCAGGCCATAGCGGCCATAATCGCGGATCGGCTGGTGCCGCTTCCAGCTGGAATATTTCTGGCCATTGCGCCAATGGCTGCGCTTGACGACCACCGTCTTCTTCACGACGCGCTTCCTGACATCGACATGCTTGCCGGGCCTCTGCCAGTCGACCCGCGTGTAATTCGACTGCGGTGCGACCGGTGCGTTCACCGGTGCGGCCTGGCCGGTAAGCGAAGTGGCGGCCAGCATCGAGAAAGCGAGGGCGGAAAGAACAACACGTTTCATAGCGGGGCTCCTTGGTTGTCGATGCCTAGGGAATAGCGCCCGAAGGATGAACCGAAACTGAACACTAGCATTACATTTACGTAATGAAATCCGGTGCTTATCCTGGATATTTGAACATCATCGCAAAGGCGATTGCCGGGAGTCCGGCAAACCGGGACGATCCGCTGCCATCACCAGGGATCCGCCATGCAACCATTTGCGCATCCGTCCATTTTCCGACACGCCCTGTCGCGCCGCGACGGCTCTTGAAATCGACAAGATTTTATTACCCGGCTAAAATATTCCGGATATTGTTCAAGACTGTCATGACCATGATTCGCAGCCCCGTTTTCCTCCCTGCACTGCGCGCCCTCCGCGTCGCGGTAGCTGTCTGCGTGCGGGTTTCGAAATGAGCGGCTCCGTCGTCCTGCTGCATCTGGCGGGCGCGGTGGCGCTGATGCTGTTTGCCACCCGCATGGTCAAGACAGGCGTCGAGCGCGCCTATGGCGACGTGCTGCGTCACCGGCTGCGCTCCACCATGCGCAATCCGATCATGGCGGTTTTGGCCGGCTGCGGCCTGTCCATCGCGCTGCAGAGCTCGACCGCCGTCACGCTTCTCGTCGGCTCCTTCGCCGGCGCCGGCATCGTCTCGGGCATGTCGGGCCAATTGGCTGTGCGCGGCGCCGAGATCGGCTCGGCGCTGGTGGTCAAGCTCTTGACCTTCGATCTGACTCTGCTGGTGCCGATCTGCCTCGTCGCCGGCACGGTCATGTTCATGGCCACCGAGCGGCGCGACTGGCGCCAGTTCGGCCGCATCCTGGTCGGCATCGGCCTTTTGGTACTGTCGCTGGAGATGATCGGCCAGGCCTCGGAGCCGCTGCGCCAGAGCACGCTGATGCCGCTCATCATCGAATATTTCTCCAGCGACTACGTCACCGCCTATCTGCTCGCCGCGCTCGTCACCTGGCTGTTCCACTCCTCGATCGCCGCCGTGCTTTTGATGGTGACGCTGGCCGGCCGCGGCTTCATCCCGCCCGAACTGGGCATCGTGCTGGTGCTCGGCGTCAATCTCGGCTCGTCGGTCATCGCGCCGCTGCTCACCCGAAGTGCCGAACCTGGCGTGCGCGTCGTGCCGATCGGCAATCTGTTGATGCGCGGCATGGGCTCGCTGGTGATGCTGATCCTGTTCATGACGCTGAAGCCACCGGTCGCCTTCCTCGGCGCCACCGTGCCCGACCAGATCGTCAACGCCCACATACTGTTCAATGTGCTGATCCTGCTCGCCGGCCTGCCGCTTGCCAGCCCGATCTATCGTGCTTCTGAGAAGATCGTCGCAATGGGCACCAAGCCGGCGCCGGCTACAGAGC
Organism: Mesorhizobium sp. L103C105A0; assembly: GCF_000502215.1. NCBI lineage: Bacteria > Pseudomonadati > Pseudomonadota > Alphaproteobacteria > Hyphomicrobiales > Phyllobacteriaceae > Mesorhizobium > Mesorhizobium sp. L103C105A0. Next base: position 314,455 of record NZ_AYXF01000001.1, read on the forward strand.
TCGATGTGGTCGAACTCTCCGCCCTCAACGACGGCGCGCTCGACGTTCCGAGCCAGGCGCTGGCCAACGCCACCCGCGAGGTGGTGCGCGTCTGCGAGACGGTCGAGATCATGCTCAAGCGTATCATCGAGCTGTATGAAAGCGCCGACGGCGACAAGATCAAGGCGCTGGCCGCCCTTGACGACCGCGTCGACAGGAAGCACGCGGCGATCAAGCTCTATCTGGCCAAATTGACCAGGAACTCGCTCACAGAGGACGAGGCGCTGCGCTGCCAGGAGCTGATAGGCGCCTGCGTCAAGCTCGAGCAGGTCGGCGACATCATCGTGCGCAACATGCTGGTGCATGTGAAGAAGAAGTTCGAGCGCGGGCTGGAGTTCACGCCCGAGGGCTGGAGCGAGCTGCTCGCCTTTCACACCTCGGTGCTGGCCAATGCCAGGCTTGCCTTCAACGTGCTGGTGTCGCGCGACCCTGAGACTGCCCGCCAGCTGGTGCTGGAAAAGGACCGGCTGCGCGACCGCGAAAAGGAAACCAGCGCCAGCCATTTCGTGCGCCTGCGCGACGGCACCGCCAAGAGCGTCGAGACCAGCTCCATCCACCTCGACACCATCCGCGACCTGAAGCAGATCAACTCGCTGCTGGCGTCGATGGCCTACCCGGTGCTGGAAGAGCGCGGCCTGCTCGGCGGCTCCAGGTTGAAGGCGAGCTGATCAAGAAAACCTAAACCGGCCGCAAAAATTTCTGCATTGCCGGCAAGCGCCATCCATGATTTGAGGCCAACTCGTTCAAGGATCGCTTCCGCGCCATGCTTCCGCTCATTGCCCTGTTCATCGCCGCCTTCGCTTTCGGCACCACCGAATTCGTCATTGCCGGCGTGCTGCCGCAAGTGGCCGACGGCCTTGGCGTTTCGATCCCGACCTCCGGCTTCTCGTCTCAGGCTATGCCGGCGGCATCGCGGTTGGCGGGCCATTGCTGGCGCTCGCCACCAAGGGCATTCCCCGCAAGACGCTGCTGCTTTGCCTGACCGTCGCCTTCACCATCGGCCAGGCCGCTTGCGCGCTGGCGCCCGATTTTGCCTCGATGCTGCTCTTGCGCATTGCGGTCGCCGTCGCACACGGCGCCTATTTCGGCGTCGCCATGGTGGTGGCTGTCGGCCTCGTGCCCGAGGACAAGCGCGGCATGGCCGTGGCTGTGATCCTCTCCGGCCTCACCGTATCCAATGTCATCGGCGTCCCGGCCGGCACCGCAATCGGCAATCTCTGGGGCTGGCGCGCCACCTTCTGGGTGATGTGCGCGCTTGGCGTGGTAGCCTTTGCCGCCATGACTGCGCTTTTGCCGCGCGCGACAGGCGCATCAAGGCCATCCGCCAGTCTTGGCAGCGAGGTTCGCGTGCTGGCGCGCCAGCAAGTCTGGACCTCGCTGATCCTGATGCTGATGTTGATGATCGGCCAGTTCGGCCTGTTCACCTACATCACCCCGACCCTGCTTGAGGTGACCCATCTCGACGAGGGCCTGATCCCCTGGGTGCTGCTGCTCAACGGCGTCGGCGCCACCGTCGGTGTGTTTCTCGGCGGCAAGCTTTCCGACTGGAAGCTGATGCCGTCGCTGATCACAATGCTTGCGCTGCAAGCGGTGATGTTGGGCGTGATCTATGCCGTCAGCCCCTACCCCGTGCCGATGGTCATCGCCATCGTTATCTGGGGTGGCCTCAACTTCGCCATAGGCACGCCGATCCAGACCCGCATCCTGGCCTGGACGGCGGACGCCTCCAACCTCGCCTCCTCGCTCATCCCCTCCGGCTTCAATGTCGGCATCGCGCTCGCCGCGTCGCTGGGCGCTGCCATGCTCAATGCCGGCTACGGCTATCGCAGCCTGCCGGTTGTGGGCGCTGCCGCCATGCTGGTGGCGGTGGTGGTGGCACTTGCCTCCTACATCTGGGAGGGGCGCAGCCGGGCAGCGCCGCCGCTGCCAGCAGCGGCCGAATAGCATCGGACTACAAATCGATCCGGAACAACAAACTCTCGGCGCCGCCATACGCGGCGTCCTTGATGAACGGACCGACCACACGGCCGCCATTGGCCAGCACCACCTTCTGCGAGGCCGGATTGTCGAGGTCGGTGGTGAGCTCGACATATGGCAAACCAACAGCCCTCGCCTCGTCCAGCATCAGCCGCAGCGCCTCGGTCGCATAGCCTCGTCCGCGCTTCCACGGCACCACGGCATAGCCGATATGGCCGAGCACATGCGACGGCAGTGCGGCCGTACCCGGCTGCCAGCGAAAGCCGATCGAGCCGGCGGCCTCGCCGTCCCAGATCCAGCGCCGGAAGCCCGGCAGCCGCGGCACGGTCGTGCCGTCCGGCAAGGTAATCGGGCCTCCTTTGGCCTCGGGATCGTCGAGGCTGGCAAGGAACGCCGCGGGATCCTCGTCGATCGCCGCAAGTTGCTCGCGCGTCGCTTCCATCAGCCGGACATTGTCCGGCGACCAGCCACGCTCGAGCGCCGCCTTGTAGGAGGGCAGATGTTCGAGCGTGGGTTTGACGATTTCGATCATGGTGGGTCTCTCCGGCAGGTCAACGCTTGCTCGCTTAAGCCGGTGCGGACCGTTTCTTGCCCAGAGGTAATGCCCCTGCTCTCCTTCGCCATTGAAGCGGTGTCGGCTCCTACTGCAGCAGGCCTTTGACGATGCCGCTGGCCTTGCCGAAATCCATCTGGCCGGCATATTTCTGCTTCAGCGCGGCGATCACCTTGCCCATGTCCTTTTGGCTGGCGGCACCGGTCGCAGCGATCGCCTCGCGCGCCGCAGCTGTTACGGCGGCCTCATCCAGCTGCGTCGGCAGGAAGCCGCGGATGATCTCCATCTCGCCACGCTCCTGCGCGGCCAGATCCGGGCGCTTGCCGTCCTCGAACGCCTTGGCCGATTCCTCGCGCTGCTTCACCATCTTGGCCAGGATCTGCAGGATCTCCTCGTCGCTGGCGGGGTCCTTGGTCGAGCCGCGATTGGCGATGTCGCGGTCGTGGATGGCGGCCTGGATCAGCCTGAGCGTCGGCAGCCGGTGCTTGTCCTGCGCCTTCATCGCGCTTTTCAGGGATTCGGCGATTTTTGCGCGCATGATGCTTTCTCCTTCGAACGGCGCGGACAATAACCGCGGCCCATCCGCAAAGCAAACGCGCCAAAGCCCTGATATCGTTCGACGAAACAAATGCTCGCCGTTTTTGGCACGGGTATCATTGACCGCTCTGGCGCCTTCCCCTATGTACTCGGCCTTGCACAAGACAAAGAATTGATGCGCGCAGGCTCGAGAGATCGGCCGCGCCGTTTGCTGCGCAGATGGCCCGCCATCGAAGCGCGCAGCGTGACAGGAGCGTCGCCATGGCCGAGATGACCCCCGAACTGACCCCGCCTTGGGCAACCGAAAAGCCGACCGCCGTCCTGGTGCTGGCCGACGGCACCGTCATCGAGGGTCGCGGCCTCGGCGCCACCGGTTCCGCCGTTGCCGAAGTCTGCTTCAACACCGCGCTCACCGGCTACCAGGAAATTCTCACCGACCCGTCCTATGCCGGCCAGATCGTCACCTTCACCTTCCCGCATATCGGCAACATCGGCACCAATGACGAGGACATCGAGGACTTGAACCCGGTCGCCCGTGCCGGCGCCGTTGGCGCGGTGTTCAAGGCCGATGTCACCAACCCGTCCAACTACCGCGCCGACACCGGGCTGGACCAGTGGCTGAAGAAGCGCGGCATCGTCGCGCTGTCGGGCATCGACACCCGGGCGCTGACCGCGCTGATCCGCGAAAAGGGCATGCCCAATGCCGTCATTGCGCACGCGCCCGACGGCATCTTCGACCTCGACGATTTGAAGCGGCGGGCCGCCGCCTGGTCGGGCCTGATCGGGCTTGACCTCGCCAAGGAAGTCACCTCCGGCCAGTCCTCGGTCTGGCGTGGAACGCCCTGGGTGTGGAACGAAGGCTTTGGCGAACAGGCCGAGCCGTCGATGCACGTCGTCGCCATCGACTACGGCGTCAAGCGTAACATCCTTCGCCTGCTTTCCGGCCTCGGCGCCAAGGTCACCGTGGTTCCGGCCGGTACCGGTTCGGAAGAAATCCTGGCCATGCAGCCCGACGGCATCTTCCTCTCCAACGGCCCCGGCGACCCGGAAGCCACCGGCGAATACGCGGTGCCGGTCATCCAGGACCTGCTCAAGACCGATATTCCGGTGTTCGGCATCTGCCTCGGCCACCAGATGCTGGCCCTGGCGCTGGGCGGCAAGACCGCCAAGATGCACCAGGGCCATCACGGCGCCAACCACCCCGTCAAGGATCATACCACCGGCAAGGTCGAGATCGTCTCGATGAACCACGGCTTTGCCGTCGATGCCGACTCCTTGCCCGAGGGCGTCGAGGAAACCCATGTCTCGCTGTTCGATGGCTCGAACTGCGGCATCGCGCTGACCGGACGTCCGGTGTTCTCGGTCCAGCACCACCCCGAGGCCTCGCCCGGCCCGCAGGACTCGCACTATCTATTCCGCCGCTTCGTCAACCTGATCCGCGAAAAGCGCGGCGAGGAACTGCTGGCCGAACGGGCCTGAGCCCTGTAGCAGCGATAATATCGCTTAGCCTCGAGCGATAAATCTGCGATATTGCGCGAGTCAAGACGATCATCCTCTCGGTGTCGGCAGCTCGCGATCTCGACAACCTGCCGGCCGATGTCCGCGAGCAGGTCTCTGAGGGTTTGAACACTTATGCCATCAGCGGGCGTGGGGATGTAGAACGTCTTGCCGGCCGAGACGGTTACAGACTTCGGATCGGTTGCTACCGCGTTATATTGATGAAGATCGCACGACAATCCTCGCGATCTACATCGGCAAGCGCGAAACGACGACCTACAGCCGGCCATAGGACAGCACATCATGAACGCTCCGCAAATCATAAGGACTTCAACCGGGGAAGAACTGGTCGTCATCCCGAAGGCTGACTACGAGGCATTGCTGCATGCCGCCGAAGAAGCCAGAGAAGACGCTGCGGATGTGGCGATCTACGATGAGCGGAAGGCCGAGTTCAAAACGGAAAAGCCTCTGCCCGCCGAGGTGACCATGGATATTTTGCGAGGTTCCAGCTGGGCTCAAGGCGCTGCGCAACTGGCGCAAGCTGACGCAGGGCGAGTTCGCTGATGCCATCGGTGTCAGCCAGGGCTTCCTGTCGGACCTTGAATCCAATCGCCGCAAGCCATCGGCCCAAACCAGCACCATGCTGTCGAAGGCATTGGACGTGCCCAGCGAATGGATCGAAGCCTAGTATCTGACCTTACGCCACCGGCCGGCCTTCGCTGGCCTCCAGTATGGCGAACCATTGCTGGCGGTCGAGGTCGATCTCCAGCGCCTTGACCATGGCGGCCAGCCGCTCGGGCTTCATCGTGCCCAGCACCGGCGCCAGCCGCGCCGGATGACGCAGCAGCCAGGCGATGGCGACGGCGGCGAGATCGCCGGCGCCGATCTCGGCAGCCACCGCCGCGATTGCCGCCCTGACCCGCGCCTCGCGCCCTTCCTTGCCGGTGAACAGCAAGCCGCCGCCGAGCGGCGACCAGATCATCGGCGCATAGCCGAGGCGTTGCGCGTGATCGAGGCTGCCATCCATCAGCGCATTGGTCTTCAGCACCGACATCTCGATCTGGTTGGTGGCCAAGGCAAACGGCAGCCGCGAAGCCAGAAGGTCGAACTGCGACGGCGTGAAATNCATCTCGATCTGGTTGGTGGCCAAGGCAAACGGCAGCCGCGAAGCCAGAAGGTCGAACTGCGACGGCGTGAAATTGGAGACCCCGACCGCTCTCACCTTGCCCGACTTGACCAGCCCGGCAAGAGCCGCCGCCGTCTCGTCGGCATCCATCAGCGGATCCGGCCGGTGCAGCAGCAACAGGTCGAGATAGTCGGTGCCGAGATTGGCGAGCGAACGGTCGACCGAGGCGGCAATGTGGGCCGCACTGGTGTCGTAATGCTTCAGCCGGTTCTGAGGCCGGTTGGCCGATGCCAGAATGATGTCGCATTTCGAGATCAGCTCGATGCTGTCGCGCTTGCCCTTCCAGCGCGACAAGCCGGCGCCAAAGGCAGCTTCCACCTGGTAATGCCCGTAAATATCGGCATGGTCGAAGCTGGTCAGGCCGAGATCGACCGCAGTGCCGATCAGCCGCGCGATCTGGTCGGCGTCCGGGCGCGCGGCGCTGTCGAGCAGGCGCCAGGCGCCGAACACCAGCCGCGACAGCGACAAACCGTCCTTGGTTAGCTCTATGCGGCTGTCATGGCTCATATCTGGGCTCCATCTTCCGCAGCGCCGGTGGCAACGCTTCTCACCGCCGTCGGCCTCGCAACTTTCGTCACAAAGACAATGACCGCAAGCGTCAGGAAGCACGCGCCAACCAGATAGGGGGCGCCGCCGAACACTACGGGCGCATTCGGTCCGGTGAACCAGGAAAAGATCGCGGTGTAGAGCAGCGGCGTGATGATCGAGGTGATCGAGAAGATCGATGTCATCGCACCCTGCAATTCGCCTTGCGCCGATGGCGGCACTTTGGCGGCGGCAAGGCTTCTCAGCGGCGGATCGGCCAGTGCTTCGAGGCAGCCGACGACGATCACCGCATAGATCATCCAGCCTTGCGAGGCGAAGGCGTAGCCGAAGGCGCTGGCCGCCGTAAATGTCAGGCCGATGACCGCCGTCTTCCACTCGCCAAGTTTGGGGATCACGCGCGGCAGCACCGTCGCCATGACGATCGCCCCACACAGGCCGAAGGCGCCGAGCGAGAAGCCGATCTGCTGCTCGCTCCAGCCATAACGATAATTGGACACGAACGACCACACCGCAGGATACATCATGTGGCCGAGCGTCATCAGGAAGAAGGCGAGCCCGATCCAGCCGATGCCCTGATATTGGCGCATCTGCAGCAGCGTGCCGACCGGGTTGGCGCGTTTCCACTCGAAGCGGCGGCGGTGCTTTTCATCGAGCGTTTCAGGCAGGAAGAACATGGCGATGAGGAAGTTCACGAAGGCAAGCCCGGCGGCAAAGTAAAACGGCACTCGCGGCCCGAACGTGCCGAGCAGCCCGCCCAGCACCGGCCCAATGACGAAGCCGACGCCGAAGGCGATGCCGAGCAGACCGAAATTCTTCGCCCGGTTGGCGTCGTTCGAGATGTCGGCAATGAAGGCCGACGTCGTCGAATAGCTGGCGCCCGAAACGCCGGCCAGCACGCGGCCGATGAACAGCATCGGATAGGACCAGGCGATGGCGCAGATCAGATTGTCGATCGAGAATGTAAGCACCGAGGCAAGCAGGATCGGCCGCCGCCCGAAGCGGTCGCTCAATCCACCCATGATTGGCGCGAAGAAGAACTGCATCGCCGCATAGACGAAGAACAGCCAGCCGCCTTCGATCGCCGCTTCGCTGATGCCGACGCCGGAAAGCTCCCTGAGAAAGGCCGGCAACACCGGCATGATCATGCCGAAGCCGATAATGTCGAGCAGCAGCGTGGTGAAGACGAGCGCAAGGCCCCGCCTGGCGGTTTTGGGGTCGATCATGATGGCGTCTGCTCCCTGGGACCGCCCTTGGGCGGGCGCCCGTTATAGGCGAGGCGCCACTTTGGAACAATAGGAGAACGCCTCAGGCGTTCTCCTCCTGACATCTGTTGCCGGTGGTGAATCGGCCCGCCGACGGATGCGCTTTGGACCGCGGTCGGCTGGAACTTGCGAGCGCCTCAAACCGGACCGGTCAGCGTGTTGCAATCCGACAGCTTGCCGCTCTTGTAGCCGCGCGCCAGCCAGCTCTGCCTTTGCTGCGACGTCCCGTGGTTGAAGCTTTCCGGAACGACATAGCCCTGCATCTTCTTCTGCAGCGTATCGTCGCCGATCTGCTTGGCGGCGTTGAGCGCCTCTTCGATGTCGCCCTGTTCCAGAATGCCCTTCTGCGCGGTGAAATGCGCCCAAACGCCGGCGAAGCAGTCGGCCTGCAGCTCGATGCGCACCGACATCTGGTTGGCTTCCGCCTCACCCATCGACTGCCGCATCTGGTTGAACTTGGGCAGGATGCCGGTGAGGTTCTGCACATGGTGACCGACTTCATGGGCGATCACATATGCCTGGGCGAAATCCCCCGAGGCGCCGAACTGCTGGTCGAGCTGCTGGAAGAAGGTGGTGTCGAGGTAGACCTTGTGGTCGCCGGGACAATAGAACGGTCCGGCTGCCGTCGAGGCGGAGCCGCAGGCCGAGCGGATCTGGCCGCTGAACAGCACAAGCTTCGGGTCCTCGTATTTCAGGCCCTGCGACTGGAAGATGCCGGTCCAGGTCTCTTCGGTCTCGGCCAGCACGGTCGCCACGAACTGCTTCATCTCGTCGGAAGCAGGCGTGCCGGCGCCGTCGTCCTGGCCGCCGCTGTTGTCGGTAATCTGGCCACCGCCACCCGGCAGCACGCCGCCGCCGTCGCCGCTGCCCAGGATCTGCGACGGGTCGAAGCCGAAATACCATCCGGCCAGCACCACGAGGACGACCAGCAATATGCTGCCGCCGCCGCCGGTGCGGCCGCCGATCGGGATGCGGAACTGGCCAGGGCTGCCGCCGCCCAAACCACCACCGCCGCCGCTGTCGCTGCGCTCGTCCTCGACATTGTCACTCTGACGGCGGCCCTTCCAGAGCATGGCAACTCCCCGTATGCAAATTTTCGGCTGGCCTGGCCGATGTCGTGGCCCAGTCCGACCCAACAGACAATTATCGCAATGGTTGCGCCAAGTCACAGTATTTTTCGTGGCAGCGGCATCGCGTTCGCACTCTGGTCGAGGCGGCATGCGCGCTGTAGCATCCGGTTCGAACGGGGGTGTCGGGACTTGCGGACGATCGGTCGATTTCTGCTGCTGGCGGTGGTGCTATGCCTCGGCCCGTTGCCGGCGCGCGCCGTGACGCTCGATTCCAGCGTCGCCGTGACCGATCCCGAGACATTGCAGGCGCTTGAGCGTGGCGGCCTCTCGATCAGCCGCCTGCTCGGCCCGGCGCTGGGTCTCACGCGCGAGGTCGACAATCGCGGCCTGTTTTCGGTGCGCGCGCTGACCCCTGTCCGCAACGCCGTCAAGCAGCAGATCGCCGACGAGCCTGCCAATAGCCCCGATCCCTATGTCGCTGCGCTGGCGAAGTCGAAGGACCCCAGCCAGAAATTCAACCCGAAATACATCGACGATGACGGCTCGACGCTCGACCTGACCGGCGTCGTCAACCGCATGGACCGCGGCTATCTCGGCCACACCGAATGCGGCGAGATCAGGCTGATCTACCGCTTCCACTATTCGGTGGCGGAGAAGCCCACGAAGGGAAAGACAGCGCAACGCATCTCGTCGCGGCTGCCGCTGACCATGAGTCTGGTCTTCAACGCCAGGCCCGGCGAGGCTCGCCCCCGCGCTTCGAGAGACCGTCCAAGCGCCACCGCCGTTTCCTGTGCCGAAATCGCCAAGCGCTGGCTCGCCGCCGGCCAGAAGAACCTTGCGCCCGAGCAACTGGCAGCCTGGCTGCGCTCCGACGAAGGGCCGCTCTCCAACGCCATGCTGAATTCGTCGCAGATCATGCGGCTTGAGCTGAACATGCAGGTTCTCCGGCTGTCGGCCTCGAGCCGCCGCGACTTCGGTGGCCACGCCGAATATCTCCTCAAGATTTTCAAATGGGACCCAACGACGTCCACCTTCCAGGAATCGAAGATGGAGAACCAGATCGACCGGAAAGTGGTTCTGGCCGACCGGCCGGCCTTCGCCAAATGGCTGCTCACCGACCGCAACATCTACGATCTCGACCGCGGCCGGCTGGTCATCGACGACAAATTCCTGGCGACCAGCGCCGTCTCGGTCGCACCCGGCGGCATGGCCAGATCGCAAAACAACATCGCCTATGGGCTGCTCGACGATGCCGACATCGACAAGGCACTGCAGGACTATGTCGCCAAGGGCAACGAGCTGCGCAGCGTGAAATCGGTGGCCGGCTTCAATCTGCGTCTCAACGAAATGACCTGCACCGGCTGCCACCAGACGCACGGCATTGCCGGCTTCCATTACACCGGCGCCGATCCGGCCAGCGAGCCGCGCCGCAACGCCGTCTTCGTCCCCGGCTCGGCGGTGTTCTTCGCCGACCTGCCTCGCCGCCGCGCCATCGTCGAGGACTTCGCCGCCGGCGGCCATCCGGATTTCTCACGCGGCTTCGCCGCCCGTCCGGACGCCAAACTCGCCGAAGCGCTGAAAGGCACTGATCTCTACAATGGCTGGGGCTCGATCTGCTACAGCGGCAAGGATGCCAGCTTCAAGGACTGGAGCTGCGGCGAAAGCCTGCGCTGCGCCGGCGTCCATGAAAGCGACATCCATCCGGGCTTCGGCACCTGCGTCAGCGAGGCGGCCACCGCAGTCGGCGACCCCGTCGAGTTCGGCGAGATTAAGATGTCGAGCTGGGGCAGCGACAAATATTGCCGCCTGTCGCCGGCCACCGCAAAAGCCTGCGCCATCGATCCGGCGCGCGACAAGAAACCGGTAATCAAGCTCGCCGGCTATGGCGCGGCGCGCCAACGCTACGACAACCCCGAGCAGAAGACCGGTGGCTTTCCCGGGGGCATGCTGCGCAAGGCAAGCTGCGACAAGCTTCCCGACGAGGCGACTTGCGGCCGCCTCGCCAAGACCGGTTTCAACGACTGCATCGCGTCGGGCAAGGACCACAAATTCTGCACCAAGGAATTCACCAAGACCGCCGGCCTGCGCGCCTGCGACAAGGCGCATCCCTGCCGCGAGGACTATATCTGCACCGCCGGCTACGACGATCTGGCCGCAGCCAAGCCTGGCAAGGGCTCCTGCATTCCGCCCTATTTCATATTCCAGTTCCGCGTCGACGGCCATCCGCGCAGTTGGGTGCAGGACACCGAGGAATGAGCGGCAGGTTGCCGCTTGCGAACAGAACTCAGATCTTCTGCTTGGTGCCGGCGCTTTTGCCGTCCGAGCTTTTGGAGCGTTCCTCGAAACGCGCGGCGCCCTTTTTCAGCGCATGGCCGGTTTCGACCTCGGTCTTGCGTTCGTCCTTTGCCGCTGCCTGCCTCAAACCCTCGGCCGCCTGCTTGCCCTTCGCGGTCGGTGCCTGTTCGACGCCCATGTTTTCCTCCTTGGCGCGCGACAATCACGCGCAACGTCAGGAGCAACGAGCCTGACGTGCGGAGGTTCCAGTGGTGCGGCCCCGGCACCCCTCAGCGCGGCGCGATCATCGCCTTGCGAAAGGCTTCCAGCGTCTCGGCGCTGACATGATGCTCGATGCCCTCGGCATCGATGCGCGCCGTCTCGGCGCTGACACCGAGCGAACGCAAAAACGCTTCTACCGTCTGGTGGCGGATGCGGCTCTCTTCCGCCACCTTGCGCCCGGCGTCGGTCAGGAACACACCGCGATAGGGTTTTCTGGAAACGAGCCCGTCGGCGCACAGCCTGGTCAGCATCTTGGCCACCGTCGGCTGGGCGACACCGAGCCGCGCAGCAATATCGACCTGACGCGCCTCATTGCCGTCCTCGATCAGGTCGGCGATCAACTCGACATAATCCTCGACCAGCGCGCCGCGGCGCGCTTCGCGCTGCTGCCGGAACCCTTTCGAATGAATCTCGGCGTCAGGCAGCGGCTCCTCGCGTCCAACCGGTCTGTGCTTCAGCGCCAACACGCGCTCCTTCCTATCTTTTGACAAGAATCGGCTTTGGGCAAAGCAATCGCCCTTTGCCATTCATAGCACGGGCTTAACTGTTCCAGCCGTTTATTTCCATTCCATGGTAGGCGCAACCGGCGTTTGCGATCCCCGGCCGGCCTGCCGGTCGGCGCAACAGGAAGCACATACAATGAAATATAGCCTATTGCATAATGTTGAGCCCTGGCATAGATAGGATGACGTCAACCGATCCACCCAGTGGAAAGCCCTCCATGTCCGAAGCTGACGCTACCTTGGGATCATCCTGGCGATTTGACAGGCCGGAGGACAATCCTCCCAGCCTGCGCGAGGTGAACTCCACGATCGCGGTGCCGCAGTCCGGCGTCTGGTTCCGTCGCCTGTTCGCCTTCATGGGACCGGGCTACATGGTCTCGGTCGGCTATATGGATCCGGGCAACTGGGCCACCGACCTCGCCGGCGGCGCCCAGTTCGGCTACACGCTATTGTTCATCATCATGCTGTCCAACCTGATGGCGATCCTGCTGCAGGCGCTTGCCGCCCGGCTTGGCATCGCCACCGGCCGCGACCTCGCCCAGGCCTGCCGCGCCTATTATCCGCGTCCCGTCAGTTTCGTGCTGTGGATCGCCTGCGAACTCGCCATCATCGCCTGCGACCTCGCCGAGGTGATCGGCACGGCGATCGCGCTGCAGCTTCTGTTCGGCATTCCGCTGATCGGCGGCGCGTTGCTGACGGCGCTCGACGCCTTCATCGTGCTGCTCTTGATGAACAAGGGTTTCCGCTATCTCGAAGCCTTCGTCATCGCGCTTTTGATCATCATCTTCGGCTGTTTCGCCATCCAGATCTTTGCCGCTGCCCCTCCGGTCGGCTCGATCCTGCATTCGATGTTCGTGCCGTCGACGGAGATCGTCACCAATCCGGCGATGCTCTACATCGCCATCGGCATCATCGGCGCCACGGTGATGCCGCACAATCTCTACCTGCACTCCTCGATCGTACAGACACGCGCCTATGAACGGACCGAAAAAGGCAAGCGCGACGCCATTAAATGGGCGACGACGGACTCGACCATCGCGCTCGTCCTGGCGCTGTTCGTCAACGCCTCGATCCTGATCGTCTCGGCGGTGGCCTTCCATGGCACCGGCCATCAGGATGTCGCCGAGATCGGCCAAGCCTTCGAGCTCTTGTCGCCACTGCTCGGCCTCGGCATCGCCTCCATCCTGTTTGCGGTGGCGCTGCTGGCCTCCGGCCTCAACTCGACGGTTACGGCAACGCTTGCCGGCCAGATCGTCATGGAAGGCTTTTTGCGCCTGCGCATTCCGCAATGGGCGCGCCGGCTGCTGACGCGCGGCATCGCCATCGTCCCGGTGGTGGTCGTCACCGCGCTCTATGGCGAAAAGGGCACCGGCCAGTTGCTGGTCTTCAGCCAGGTGGTACTGTCGATGCAGCTGCCCTTCGCAGTCATCCCGCTGGTGCAGTTCGTCTCCGACAAGAAGAAGATGGGCAACCTTGCCATTCCCCGCGGCGTGGCGGTCCTCGCCTGGGTCGTCGCGGCGGTCATCCTGGTGCTCAACTTCAAGCTGCTCTACGACACCGTCTTCGGCGTCGGCTGAGTTTCATTCCCGACCGCGACAAACCGGCCGCTTGCGCTATCTTGATCGCCATCATGACAAGTGTCGAAGACGCCAGGAAATTTTACGTGCAACTGATGGCGGCCAATGCCGGCTCGGCCGACCCGCGCCTCGAAGAGGCGTTTGCCACCGTGCCGCGCGAGGCCTTTCTCGGTCCCGGACCCTGGGCGGTAGTCGCCGGCAGGGCGCTCACCACCGGCAACGGCAAGATCATGACGCCGAGCGCCGATCCTGTTCACATCTATCAGGACGTGCTGGTGGCGCTCGATGCCGACAAGGGCATCAACAATGGCGAACCCTCCCTGCACGCCATGTGGATAGGCAGGATCGCCCCCAGACTGGACGAGGCCGTCACCCATATCGGCGCCGGCACAGGCTACTACACCGCCTTGCTGGCGCGGCTGGTTGCGCCCGGCCCGGTGACCGCCTTCGAAATAGAGGCAGATCTTGCTGCCAGAGCAACAAAGAATCTCGAAACCTACGGCAATGTAGGCGTCGTCCACGGCGATGCCGTCACCGGCGATCTGCCGCCGTCCGACATCATCTATGTCAATGCCGGTGTCGTCGCACCGCCGGCTGCCTGGCTGCGGGCGCTGAAACCCGGTGGCCGCATGATCTTTCCCTGGCGTCCGTCCCAGGGCGTCGGCCTGGCCGTGATGGTAACCCGCAACGACAAGGGCTTTGCCTGCGACCCCTTCATGCGCTCGTGGTTCATCCCCTGCGTCGGCGCCTCGGCGGCCGGTTCGGCGGCCAAAATCCCCGACCTCCAGAAGGCGGCGCGCAGCCGTTCGATCTGGCTGACATCAGACAGGGCGCCGGACCGGACCGCCACCGCCATCATCGGCGACGTCTGGTTTTCGTCGCAGGCGCTTGGCGGCGGGCGACGGCGGTAGGTACCCTTGTCGGCCGGCAGCGTTTTTTTGCCAACGCCTGTCGGGCGGCCGCCGGCCTGTCCGTCCTTAGATCGAAATCCGGCCCTGACGGCGCGGATCCTGGAAAAGGAAAATCCAATGCGAAAGATCATCGCTTCCACCTTCGTCAGCCTCGACGGCGTCATGCAGGCGCCAGGCGGCCCGGAAGAAGACCCGGTTGGCGGCTTCGAATTCGGCGGCTGGACGTTCCACTACTTCGACGAGGTGGCGGGGGTGGCCATAGAGGAATTGTTCTCCAAACCCTTCGCCCTGCTGCTCGGCCGCAGAACCTACGACATCTTCGCCGCTTACTGGCCGTATCAGAAAGATGCCATCGGAGATGCCTTCAACCCTGCGACCAAATATGTGGCGACGCATCGGCCGGATTCGCTCACCTGGGAAAATACGCAATGGCTTGGAGAAGATATCGTCGCGGCGTTGCGCCGCCTCAAGAAGGAAGATGGGCCTGACCTGCTCATCCAGGGTTCGAGCGAGCTGATCCAGACTTTGCTCGCCAACGGGCTGATCGACGAGATCCGGTTGATGATCTTCCCGCTGCTGCTGGGCAAGGGCAAGCGGCTGTTCGATGGTGGTGCGATGCCCGCCGCTTTCAAGCTGGTCAAGTCGCAGGCCACTACCACAGGCGTCATCATGGCGACCTACGAACGCGGGGGTGAGGTCAAGGTCGGGTCGTTCGCTACGCAGAAGCCGTCAGAGGCCGAGCTCGAGCGGCGTAAGAACTGGAAGTAACAGGGACAGGCTTGGCACCTTTCCTCTCCCCCGATCGACGGGGGAGAGGAAATGCAAGTTCTGTCAAGCCGCCACAGCCCGCCGTGCCAACCCACCCCGGATATACCGCGCGAACTCCTGCGCTGCCGGCGCCGTGCCGTACTTCGGCAAATGCAGATTGATGGAAAAATTCGGCAGCGGCGGCAGCCCGGCATCAAAAGCCAGGATGTCAAGATCGGCAGGCACGGTGGAGGCCAGCCAGGCGGTGACGGCAAGGTCGGAGCGCACTGTCGCGGTCGTGGCGTCGATGTTGCCGTTCTCGAACACGGTGCGCCATTCCAGCCCGTGCTCGTTCAGCGCCGACAGCACCACCGGGCGGAAGGCGCAGGTGTCGGCGACGATCGACACCGGCAGCGGCCGCTTGGCGCGGGCGACGCCGCCCTTGGCCCCCACCCAGACCAGCCGGTCAATGGCCAGGCACTCACCGGCGGACGGGCCGACCGGTTCCTCGATGACGGCAAGGTCGATGGTGCCGGCTGCAAGAGCCGCGGCAAGATCCGGCGAGGCGGCGCAGAGTAGGGATATCTCGATCTTCGGATAGGTCTCGGCATAGGCTTTCAGCACCGGCGCCAGCAAGGTGCCGACAAGGTCATAGGGAACACCGAGCCGTACCTGGCCGGCGACCTCGGTGCCCGCCATCTCGGCCCAGATCTCGTCATTGAGGCCAAGCAACCGTTTGCCCTTGCCGAACAGCCGCTCGCCGGGCCGCGTCAGCCGCAAGCCACGCCGGTCGCGCTCGAACAGGCTGCAGCCGAGCGCTTCTTCCAGCCTTTTGATCTGCTGGCTGACGGCGCCTTGCGTCAGATGCAGCGCGTTCGCCGCCGCCGTCATGCTGGCCTTGTCGGCGACAGTGACGAAGGTGCGGATCAGCGCTGTGTCGAGGTTACGGATCATGGTTGGCATTATACCTACTAATGCCAACCATCGCAAACATTGCATTTACTGAAGTATGCAGAAGTCTACCGTAGGGCCTTCGATGGAGGACGCCTCATGTTGCAGCCCATCTTTCCGCTCATCCTGTTTGCCTTCGTGGCCACCGTCACGCCGGGAATCGCCACCACCCTGTCGACTGCTTCAGGTGCGCAGTTCGGCTTTCGCCGTTCCGTTCCCCTATTGATCGGCAGCGCTGCCGGCCTCGCCACCGTGACCGCTGCTGCCGCCGCCGGGCTCGCCGGTCTGCTGCTGGCCATGCCGTCGCTGCAACTGGCGATGAAAATCATCGGCTCGCTCTATCTCATCTGGCTGGCAATCAAGATCGGCCGCGCCGGGCCGCCTGATCTCGATGTGGCGATGGCAAAACCCAACAGCTTCTTCGGCGGCGCCGGCATTCAATGGATGAACCCGAAGGGCTGGGCGATGGGACTGGGTGCGGCGGCCTCGTTCGCAGCCCTTGCCGACGGTCCGGGACAACTCGCGCTGCTGCTCGGCTCGACCTTCGGCTTCACTGCAGCCGTCTCGCTGTCGATCTGGTGCGTGGCGGGCATGGTGCTGGCACGGCTGCTCAAGACCGAATGGCAATGGCGCGCGCTCAACATCGTGCTGGCGCTGGTGCTGGCTGCGTCGATCATACCGATGTGGCGGGGAGCGTAAACGCAGAGGTCGGCGCCAGTACCGCACCCGGACCTGCGGTCCGACCTCCCCACAAAGGGGAGGTAGGGGAGCGCGCACTTTACCCTCCCCCTTGTGGGGAGGGCCGCGAACGAAGTGAGCGGGGTGGGGGTCCTGGTTCGCGAAGCGAACCAGCTACTCTCAAGCAGCATAGCGGGCAGCAGGCTTGTCGGCGTGCAGGCTGCCGTAGAAGACTTGCCTTGCGCCGAGGAAGGTGTCGAGCTTGGTCGCATCGGCAAGTGCCGGCACGGTGACGGCTTCGCCCCTGGATAGGCCCACAAGCGCGGCATCGACCATATCGTCGGCGGACATGATGATCTCCTTCGGCAGATTGTCGATGTCGCCGCCGGCAAGCTCCCAGAAATCGGTGCGGGTCGCGCCCGGCAGCACCGCCTGCACCTTCACATTGGTGCCGGCGACTTCGCGGTGCAGGGCCTCGGTGAAGTTGACGACATAGGCCTTGGTGCCGCTGTAGATGCCGCCGAACGAGGTATCATAGGCGAGCACAGAGGCGATGTTGACGATGGCGCCGCGGTTGCGCGCAAGAAGCCCCGGCAGAACGGCGCGGGTCAGGCGGGTCAAGGCGATGACGTTGACCTTGATCATGCGCTCGGCCTCGTCGGCGTCGGCCGTTGCCACCACGGCCTGGCCACCAATGCCGGCATTGTTGACCAGCAGCGTGACGCTGTCGTCGGCTGCGATCGCTTGCTCGACGCGGCGCACATCATTGTCCTCGGCAAGATCGGCTGATATCACGCTGACCTTGCGCTTGTAAGCATATCGCAGCTTTTCAGCCAGTTCCTGCAGCCGGTCGGCGCGCCGCGCCACCAGCACCAGATCGTAGCCCTGCCCGGCCAGCCGGTCGGCATAGACAGCACCTATGCCGGCCGATGCGCCGGTGACGACTGCGGTACCCTTGTTGTCCTGTCCACTCATTGTCCTGTTCCTTTTTTCTGCCCGGCGAGACAGGTCGATGAACCCTCGTCCCGCCCTGATCTCCAATTAGTGGCATATACCACTTTCCGGGAAGTAGGCATATACCACCATCTTGTCAACGGAGGCAGCAGAAACTATTTCTGCGGCAGGCCGGCAGCGGTTTTGCCGGCAAGGAGTCGTGATGAGCAAGACCGCGCTGCCGGGATTTAGCCTTTGCAACAACGCCACGCTGCGGCGGGCCGCGCGCAAGCTCGGCCGCTTCTATGACGATGTAATCTCGCCTTCGGGTCTGAAGGGCACGCAGTACGGCCTGCTCTACCAGATCCATGTCAGCAACGAGCCGGCGATGGGCACGATAGCCGAAGCGATGGTCATGGATCTCTCGGCGCTCGGCCACACGCTGAAGCCGCTGATCCGCGACGGCTATGTCGACACCTTCGCTGACAAGGACGATCGCCGCGTCAAGCGGGTGCGGCTGACCGACCAAGGCCTGGCCAAGCTCGAGGAGACGACGAAATTGTGGACCATTGCCCAGCAGCGCTTCGAGGCGCTGGTCGGCCCGCAACGAGCGGCAGATCTGCGCGCTATGCTGGATGAAGTCGCGGCGCTGGACTACGACGTGCCCGCGGCCGCCCCTTCAAGCTGAAAGAGCGGCCGCCAGTCACTGCAAAGGTCTATTCCGCCGGCATGGCGACCGGCCGGGCCGCCCAGCGGCCGGCCAGCACCACGCCAAGCCCGATCAGCGGGAAGATGGCGGCGACCAGGCCGAGATCGGCCGGCACGCCGTAGCGCAGCACGGCGCCGCCGACCACAGCACCCAGCGCCACGCCGAGATAGAGGGCCGAAGCGTTGAGCGACAGCACGATCGGGGCGGCGTCGGGCGCCAGCTTGATGATGCGGCTGGCCTGCGCCGGCGGAAATGCCCAGCCGACCATGCCCCACGGCACCATCATGGCCATCAATGCCGGCCCGGCGAGATGCTGCGGCAGGAAGGTCGGGATGACCGAGAGCATCACCAGCATGACGGCGCTCAGCGCCAGAGACCAGCCGACGGTGCGCGTCGCACCAAAACGGTCGGCCGCCTGGCCGCCGGCTATGTTGCCGATGACGGCGCCGACACCGAAGGCGAGCAGCATGCCGGGGAGCGCAATCGGGCTGAGGCCGCCGCTCTGGATGGCCAGCGGCGCGATATAGGAAAACACCGAGAAGGCGCCGATCAGGGCAAGAGCGGTGGTCAGCAGGATCGGCATGACGCCGGGGCGCAGCGCCGCAGCCAGCCGCCGACTGAGCGGCAGCTTGGTACCGACAATGCCGCGCGGCAGCCGGTACCACAGGATGGCGCCGACCAGCGCGCCGAGCCCGGCAATGGCAAAGAAGGTCCCGCGCCAGCCGGCTATCGTGGCAACCAGCGCGCCGAGCGGTGCACCGAGCGCAACCGCCACCGTGGTTCCGCCGACGACGACGGCAATGGCCCGCGCCCGGTGGTGGTCATCGACCAGCGCCACCGCCGTGCCTTGAGCGGTAGCGGCAAACAGGCCTGACGACAGCGCCATGATGATGCGGGCAATGAGCAGCAGCTCGAAGGACGAGCTCAGCGCCGCCACCACATTGCCGATGACGAAGAACGCCAGCGTCCACAAGATGACGCGGCGCCGGTCCCATTCGCCGGTCAGCGTTGCCAGGATCGGCGTGCCGATGGCGTAAGCCAGCGCGAAGGCGGTGATCAGCGTGCCGGCGAGCGGAATGGAAATGCGGGCGTCGGTGGCGATGTCAGGCAGCAGGCTGGAGATGACGAAGCCTTCGGTCGAGATCGTGAACGATCCGAGCGCAAGCCAAAAGAGGCGCTTGTCCATAGGGCGTGTCCTTAGTTCAAAAGTTATTGAACAATTGGACATAACAGGGCGTGATGTCAATGAAGCCAGACGAAAATAGCTGAAGCCTGCTGACAGCCCTGTGTCAGGACAGCCATTGGGCCAATCGCGAAGCGGACTGTGCATGCCCGCGAAACATGGACGCGTTGAAATCGCCACCGACTGTGCTTAGTTTCGGGCCATGACTTTGCCGCACCCCAATACAGACCAGATCAGCCTGCCGGTCGTGCTCGGCGTGCTTGGCGACCCGACCCGACTCGCCATCGTGCGCTATCTCGCCAGCAAGGAAGGCGTGCCGCTGAACTGCAGCCGGTTCCTCGACCTCGGCTCCAAGACCAATCTCAGCTATCACCTGGCCAAACTGCGCGAGGCCGGCGTCACCCGCGCCGAAGTGGCTGGCACCAACCGGATGATCACGCTGCGCCGCGCCGACCTCGACGCCCGCTTCCCCGGTCTGCTCGATAGCGTGATTGCGGCGGCCGGAGATGATCCGGCACTGCCCATCGTCGGTGGCCACGACATCGAAATGCCGGCCTAACCGGTTTAGAAGTCAAGGTCCTAGCGCTCCCAAAAACCGATATGCGGGGCGAGGAGCTCCTCGTCCATCTCGGGGAAAGGGCCGTGGACATCGACCGGCTTCTGCCCGGAGCCGAGGACTGTGCGCGACGAGAGGTTCATCGTCGGATTCTCGGCGTGGTCGCCAGTCAGCGCGAGAAGCTTGGTTTCCTCGAAGCCGTAGACCAGCCGGCCGATATTGGCCCAGTACAGCGTTCCCGTGCACATCGCACAGGGCTCGCCGGTTGTGACCAGCGTGCAGGACCAGAGGAATTCCGGCGGATAGGCGTCCGCGGCACGCCGGGAGAGCTCGGTTTCGGCGTGGCGGACGGTGTTGATGTTGCCTTGCCGCATCAGGATGCGATCGTCGGGGCCGACGAGCACGCAGCCGAAAGGATGGTGCCCGTGCGCGGCAGTCTCGCGCGCGACATCATTGGCGGCGCGAAGGTGGGCAACCATCTGGTCGCGGGTCATCGCCTGTCCTCCCCCGGATGAACTCTGGAGCGGCGTGGACGCTAGCAGATGGAGTGCTTCCGCGATAGGCGGGGCTCCCGGCTGTCTCAAACGATCTCAAGGGCTTGATAATGAAGGCAGCGGCTTGATAGGAAGCCGGGCCGCAAGCCTCAACGGGCTGCACCAAGGAGCCCGCCGCATGCGCATTGCCGTTCTCGCCGACATCCATGGCAATGTGCTGGCGCTGGATGCCGTGCTCGCCGATCTAGCGCGGCGCGGCGGCGCCGATCTCACCGTCAACCTTGGCGACTGTGTCTCCGGCCCGCTCTGGCCGCGCGAGACGTTCGAGCGGCTCGAAGCGCTCGACCTGCCGACGGTGCGCGGCAACCATGACCGCCGCGTCGCCGTCGATCCGGCCGACGATATGATGTGGGCTTCAGACCGCTATGCGCAGGAACGGCTGACATCAGCGCAGCGCGAAGCCCTGCTCGCCCTGCCCTTCACGCTGGAGATTGTTCCCGGCGTAGTCGCTTTCCATGCGCGGCCCGACCATGACGAGAAATACCTGCTCGACGCGATCGTCGATGGCCAACTGGTGCGCGCGCCGCTTGCCGCTATTCAGCGGCGGTTGCAGGCGCTGGACCCGGCCTGCCGCATCGTGCTGTGCGGCCACAGCCACCGCGCGGAACTGGTCCGTATCCCCGGCGGCCCCTTGCTCTTCAATCCCGGCAGCGTCGGCGCCCCCGCCTATGAAGATGACACGCCCCCGGCGCATGTTTCGGAGCAAGGCAGCCCGCATGCGCGCTACGGCATCCTCACCTTGGATGGCGATGGTCCAGACCGTTTCGAGACCATCGCCGTCGACTACGACCACGAAGCGGCGGCGAGACAGGCCGCACAGGCGGGCCGACCGGAATGGGCGCATGCGCTGAGGACCGGCTTCATGCCCAAACCCTCTTGGCAAGGCTCCGCTTGACCGCACGGCTGCGTCCTGCTTCCGCCTCGCGGCACCAAACATCGGACGCATTTTCAGACTTACATGGCCGCGTATCGTCCCTTATAAAACCGCCTTGGCTTACGGCGGATTGCTGCCGCAAGGGTAATCGGCGCACGGCCAAATGATGAGGCGCACAATCCGAACCATTTTGCATCGACTGACTGGCGCTCCGCTCCTGCGGGCAGCCCGGTTGTTGGCGGGTCCGTTGGTGGTGGGCCCGTTGTTGGTGAGCTTGCCGGCCAATGCCGAGGACGCGCCTGCTGACATCGTTTCCATAGTGACCGAGCTCGGCCCAGGCGATCTCCTCAACATCCGCGCCACGCCGTCGCCGGTCGGCAGAACCCAGGCGCGTCTGCCGATCGGCTCGAGCGTCAGGAATTTCGGCTGCAACGAAGTGGACGGCCACCGCTGGTGCAAGGTCGAGGAGATCGACAATCCACTGGTCAAAGGCTGGGCGCCCGCGCGCTATCTTATCCCCGACAACCCGACCGTGGTCGAAGTTGACGCCGCGCCGCCCCAGGTGACCGCCAGCGCTGAAGCCGGCGGCCCGGCGCTCGCGCCCGACATGCCGACGCAGCCGGCCGACGTGGCCGCAGCGCCCCCGACAACTGCACCCGCCGCCTCTGCCGCTCCGGCTGCACCCACTCAGCCTCCACCCACCCCGGCTGCACCCGAGCCGGCCCCGCTCGACCTGACGGAGCGCCTTGGCGGCACGGATCCAGGCGCACCGAAATCCGCCGCCGAGATCGGCAGGACCGCCATGCAGGATGCTTACGGCCTCGCCTTCGCAGCCAATGAAAGCCCGAGGACGGGCGAGATCCCTGCCACGGAGGCTCCGGCGACGGAGGCCACAGGGACGCCGGAACTCGCCGCCGCCGCGTCTGCGGGAGCAGCGCCGGATACAGCGTCCGCGCCGGGGGTACTATCCCCGACGCCACGGCCAGATCAGGCCAAAGCTGCGACCGCTACGCAAACCGTTGCACGGCTGGAACCCCCGCCCGCCCCCGGCGCCACGGCCGACATTCCCTGCGCGCGCTATGTCGGTCAGCCGATGACCCGCTGCGCCGTCAACATCGTCCACAATGGCGCCGACAAGGCAGACATCACCGTGACCTGGCCCGATGGCGGCACGCGCGTCATCTCCTTCTCTGCCGGCATGCCGGCCAACTCGGATTCGCCCAGCGAGTTCCGCTTCACAAGGGAAGGCAGCCTCAACATGATCCGGATCGGCGCTGCCGAGCGGTTTGAGATTACGGATCAGCTCGCGCTGGGGGATTAGGTGTTAAGCAGTAGGGATAGGCAATAGACGGCTTAACCTCGCTCCTGCCTAATCCCTGCTGCCTGATCCCTACTGCCTGATCCCTACTGCATAGCCTCATTTTCGGGGTTACATCTCCCAAAACTCTTCCCTATAAGGCCCTCCTAGCCTGATACCAGAATCGCAAGCACAACCGGCCGGGTCTTCCCGTCCCGGTTTTTCGTGCAAGCCGCTCGCCGAACGGAACTCACAACGATGCCAAGACGCACCGACATCAAGTCGATCCTGATCATCGGGGCCGGCCCCATCGTCATCGGCCAGGCCTGCGAGTTCGACTATTCCGGCACACAGGCCTGCAAGGCGCTGAAGGAGGAGGGCTTTCGCGTCATTCTGGTCAATTCCAACCCGGCCACCATCATGACCGACCCGGAGCTGGCCGACGCCACCTATATCGAGCCGATCACGCCTGAAGTCGTCGCCAAGATCATCGCCAAGGAGCGGCCCGACGCGCTGTTGCCAACCATGGGCGGCCAGACCGCGCTCAACACCGCTCTGTCGCTGCGCCGCATGGGCGTGCTCGAGCGCTACAATGTCGAGATGATCGGCGCCGACGCCACGGCGATCGACAAGGCCGAGGACCGGGCGCTGTTTCGCGAGGCGATGAAGAAGATCGGCCTGGAAACGCCGAAGTCGATGCTTGCCAATGCCACCGACGTCAAGAACGCCGACCGCAAGACCCATGAGGCCGAGCGCGCCGCCGTCAAGGCCGAGGCGCCTGCCGACCTCGATGCCGCGCTCGACGCGCTGGAAACCCGCTGGAACCTCGGCGAAGGCGACCGCAAGCAGCGCTACATCAGCCATGGCATGGCGATTGCCGCCCAGGCGCTCGACCATGTCGGCCTGCCCGCCATCATCCGCCCGTCCTTCACCATGGGCGGCACAGGCGGCGGCATTGCCTACAACCGCGCCGAATTCTACGATATCGTCCAGTCCGGCCTCGACGCCTCGCCGACCACCGAAGTGCTGATCGAAGAGAGCGTGCTCGGCTGGAAGGAGTATGAGATGGAGGTCGTCCGCGACAAGGCGGACAATTGCATCATCGTCTGCTCGATCGAGAACATCGACCCGATGGGCGTGCATACGGGCGACTCGATCACCGTCGCCCCCGCGCTGACCTTGACCGACAAGGAATACCAGATGATGCGCAACGCCTCGATCGCGGTGCTGCGCGAGATCGGCGTCGAGACCGGCGGCTCCAACGTGCAGTTCGCCGTCAATCCGGCCGATGGCCGCCTCGTCGTCATCGAGATGAACCCGCGCGTCTCGCGCAGTTCCGCCTTGGCTTCGAAGGCGACCGGCTTCCCCATCGCCAAGATCGCGGCAAAACTCGCCGTCGGCTACACACTGGACGAGCTGGAGAACGACATCACCGGCGGCGCCACGCCCGCCTCCTTCGAGCCGAGCATCGATTACGTCGTCACCAAAATCCCGCGCTTTGCCTTCGAGAAATTCCCCGGCGCCGAGCCGGTGCTGACCACCGCCATGAAGTCTGTCGGCGAAGTCATGGCCATCGGCCGCACCTTCCAGGAGTCCCTGCAGAAGGCTTTGCGTGGACTGGAAACCGGCCTCACCGGCCTAGACGAGATCGAGATCCCCGGCCTCGGCCACGGTGCCGTGGCTGCCAACCACGCCGACGACCGCAACGCCATCCGCGCCGCGCTCGGCACGCCGACGCCCGACCGGCTGCGCATGGTGGCCCAGGCGATCCGCATGGGCACCTCGCTGGAAGACGTGCACGCCATGTGCAAGATCGACCCGTGGTTCCTCGAACAGATCGCCGGCATCGTTTCCATGGAAGCCCGCATCCGCGAGCACGGCATTCCGCAAGACGCCGTCAATCTGCGCATGCTGAAGGCGATGGGCTTCTCCGATGCCCGCCTCGCCTCGCTGACGAAGACCGACGCCGAAGTGATTGCGAAGATTCGTGAAAAGCTCGACGTTCATCCGGTTTATAAGCGCATCGACACGTGCGCGGCCGAGTTCGCCTCGCCCACCGCCTACATGTACTCGACCTATGAAGTGCCTTTCGCCGGCGCGCTGGCCAATGAGGCGCAAGTGTCATCGCGGAAAAAAGTCGTCATCCTCGGCGGCGGTCCCAACCGCATCGGCCAGGGCATCGAGTTCGACTATTGCTGCTGCCACGCCGCCTTCGCGCTGCGCGACGCCGGCTATGAAGCGATCATGATCAACTGCAACCCCGAGACGGTCTCGACCGACTACGACACCTCGGACCGGCTGTACTTCGAGCCGCTGACGGCCGAAGACGTGCTGGAGATCCTGCGCGCCGAACAGGCCTCGGGCGAACTGGTCGGCGTCATCGTCCAGTTCGGCGGCCAGACGCCGCTGAAGCTTGCCGACGCGCTGGAGAAGGCCGGCATTCCGATCCTCGGCACCTCGCCGGACATGATCGATCTCGCCGAAGACCGCGACCGCTTCCAGAAGCTGCTGCACAAGCTCAACCTTAGCCAGCCGAAGAACGGCATCGCCTATTCGGTCGAGCAGGCCCGCCTTGTCGCCGGCGAGCTCGGCTTTCCCTTGGTGGTGCGCCCGTCCTATGTGCTCGGCGGCCGCGCCATGCAGATCATCCATGACGAGGGCATGCTGCAGAGCTACCTGCTCGACACCGTGCCCGGCCTGGTGCCGGAGGACATCAAGCAGAAATACCCCAACGACAAGACCGGCCAGATCAACACGCTGCTGGGCAAGAACCCGCTGCTGTTCGACACCTATCTCTCGGGCGCCATCGAGGTCGATGTCGACTGCCTCTGCGACGGCACGTCGACCTTTGTGTCGGGCATTCTCGAACACATCGAAGAGGCCGGCATCCACTCCGGCGACAGCGCCTGCTCGCTCCCCGTTCACTCGCTGCCTTCCGAACTGGTCGACGAGTTGGAGCGCCAGACGGCGGCGCTTGCCCGCGCGCTCAATGTCGGCGGGTTGATGAACGTGCAGTATGCGATCAAGGACGGCACGGTCTATGTGCTGGAGGTCAATCCGCGCGCATCGCGCACCGTGCCCTTCGTCGCAAAAACCATCGGGCGGCCCATTGCCAAGATCGCCGCCCGCATCATGGCCGGCGAGAAACTGGAAGACGCCTTCGCCCATTACGGCGCCCTGCCCGACCCCAGGAACCCCGGCCACATCGCCGTCAAGGAAGCCGTCTTCCCCTTCGCCCGCTTCCCCGGCGTCGACATATTGCTTGGGCCCGAAATGCGCTCCACCGGCGAGGTCATGGGCCTCGACCGCGATTTCGCGCTGGCGTTCGCCAAAAGCCAGTTAGGGGCCGGCGTCGACCTGCCGCGCTCCGGCACGCTGTTCGTCTCGGTGCGCGACGAGGACAAGGCCGGCATCCTGCCGGCGGTCAAGCGCCTCGCCGGCCAGGGCTTCAAGGTGCTGGCGACATCCGGCACGGCCCGCTTCCTCGCCGAAAACGGCGTCGACGCCCAGAAGATCAACAAGGTGCTGGAGGGACGTCCGCACATCGAAGACGCCATCCGCAATCGCCAGGTGCAGATCGTTTTCAACACGACGGACGGCCAGAAGGCGGTGTCGGACTCGAAGTCGCTGCGCCGCGCAACGCTGATGCAGAAGGTACCGTATTATACGACGCTGTCGGGCGCCGCGGCGGTGGCGGAGGCGATTGCGGCGTTGAAGGCGGGGAGCCTGGAAGTCAGGCCGCTGCAGGAGTATTTTGCCTGAGGAGCGCCTAAGAGACCGTTTTGAAAATCGGCTTGCCGGGGGTTTCGTCTGAGGCTGGGTTATGATTCAAGCTTTAGATGTGGACAAAGCAGAGCCGTGGCCGGATGGCCCAGATCGCCAAGAAGACCAAGCGCTACCCGTCTGATTTGACGGACGAGAAGTGGGAGCAGTTCGCACCGCTGATGCCCAAACCTGGGCGTCGCGGCCGTCCGCGCGAGGTTGATTTCCGGGAGGTGGTCAACGCCGTGCGCTACCTGGTCCGCTCGGGTTGCGGTTGGCGGATGCTGCCGATCCATTTCGGACCCTGGCAAACGGTCTACGGCTGGTTCCGCGAGTTGGCTCGGCGCTTTCTGTTCCAGACCATCCACGACGTGGCGCTGATGCTGGATCGCGAACGAGCCGGGCGCGAGGCCAGTCCCACGGCTGGTGTGATCGACAGCCAGTCGGTCAAGGCTCCGCAAGCTGAAACAAGGGGTTATGACGCCGGCAAGAAGATTGTCGGCCGCAAGCGACACATTGCCGTGGATACGGATGGGCGGCTGTTGATGGTCAATCTCACCACCGCCGACATCTCCGACAGTGCCGGCGCTCAGGCGATCCTGGATGGTATCCGCAGGCGCTGGCCCTGGGTGAAGCATCTGTTCGCCGACGGCGCCTATGACCGGCTGAAGCTCATGGACAAAGCCACCTATCTCGACTTCGTGGTCGAGATCATCCGTCGATCCGACGACCAGAAGGGCTTCCAGATCCTGCCCCGCCGCTGGGTCGTCGAGCGGACCTTCGGCTGGATGACAAGATGGCGCCGCCTCGTGCGCGACTACGAGCAGCGCATCGACGTCTCGCAAGCCATGATCCTTGTCGCTATGGGCGGCAATCTCATCCGCCGAAACGCTCATCCGTGAATTTCAAAACGGACTCTAAGCAACCAACCCCTTTATAGCTCGCCGTAGCGGTTCAAATTCCAGTTCTGATTGTTTAGTTTTTAACGGCAGTTTCTTGCCAGTAATCGGAAGCAGAAGATTGCGCTGACGAAGCAGTTCAGAAGACGGTAGGGTCGGCCGTTTTTGAGACAACTTGTCCGACCTTCGCCCTGCCTCTGCCATTGTGACAGTAGTGTATAGCAATGGGCAATCTATACCGTTGCCTGAAAGCAATTCATCGATAGTCTTAATTTGAATGCGAGGATGTCGCCCTTGCGAACTTTCAAAGAAGCCGGCGGTAGCTGCCTCGCGTTCCATCTGTGGTGTAGGCGGCGTCAGACAGATGAAAACGCCCATCTCAGCTTGCTCGCGCTCAACTGTCCCACGCAATTCTCTTATCATGGCCGGGTTGAGGTTCTTCCCAGCTTTGACCGATATGATACCCGTTCCATCAGTTTTGCTGTCCATCTTGAAAAAGAATTGTCCATCCACTCCCTGATCGCCACCCTTACCGTAGCGGGAATGCGCGCCGACCAACGCAACAGCCCAAAACTGGAATTGAAATTTGTCGAGATCGGCCAGAGCCGCGGCATCTTCGGTAGTCTGCGGGATACCGCCAACCACATACTGGGCGGAAGGAAGGTAATGCCGGATCCTATCATTTATGACTTGTATCGCCGGAAATGTGACATCAATGCCAATCCAGTGACGCCCACCCTTTTCCGCTGCATGTACGGCAGTGCCACAGCCACAGAATGGATCGAGTACTATATCGCCGGCGTTGCTCGATGAACGAATAATTCGTTCTAGAAGAGAAATCGGCTTCTGTGTTGGATATCCAAGCCTTTCTTTAGAGCTCGGTGGTTTTATATCATCCCAATTGTTCTGCAGCGGGACACCTGGCATCTCATCAAGATAACGCTTATAGCTAGGCATCCCCGATGTCGCGTAAGCTATTCTACCGCTCTCTTCGAATTTGACCATATTTTCGTAAGAGTAAGCCCAGATCCGCTTGCCATAGGGAATCTTGCCATCATACTCCCACATCGGTTTCGGAGACTTATAACTGTCCGTAAGGTCGGCAACCCAATTTCCACCAAGTGGGCGCATTATGCGCCATTCATAGCGAGTATCTCCGCCGGGCTTAGCCGCAGTAAGGTCGCTAAGGCGATATCGACGGGCCGCGTTTCCATCTGTATACTTATAGAAATCCGCAATGTATTCACATCATATTCAGTGTATTGCCAATTCCAAGTCCATTCAGCCGCGCTCTTCGAGTAAAATAGAATAACGTCTCTGATATTGCCGTATTGCCTCCTACCCTGTTTTGCATCGTTGTGTGCAGAGGATCGCTTCCAGCTTATTTCCGTTCTAAACGATATTGGGGAAAATATGCTGTCAAGGATCACCTTTAGATAGTGACTCGCCGTTGGATCACAGTGCAGGTAGAGGCTGCCTGTCGATTTCAGAACTCTGTGTAATTCGATCAAGCGAACACACATCATGCTCAGATAGGCAAGGAGATCATTCTCGCCGAGAGAATTGCGTAGCGCACGCAGCGTCGTTGCCGTTCGCGCTCCCGAGCGCATAACATCGTCGTACGCTTCCTCCGCGGCAATGCCCCAATGCCAAGTATCATCAAACGCCTCGATTTGCGCTTGAGACTTTTTGCCGCCGGGACCTTTGAATAGTATATTGTAACTGGCATTCGAATTAAACGGAGGGTCTAGATAGATCAGATCCACGCTATTAGAATTCACATATCTGCGCAGAATGTGGAGATTATCTCCAAAGAAAAGTTGCCCACTCATAGCGATTGCCCCTGAAATCCCGAGGGCATTATGCCGACAATTACTTCCAAATGGCTAAACGATATAAACCCTATCTGGTTCTTGATAGTGCTAAAAACGAGTATCAATCAAAGGCCGTCGAACAGTGGTGAGAATGTACGATTCCGCCAAGTCATAAAGCAAAGAGCTTGACCTGATTAATCTCCCGAACCAGCAAGGGAGAGCAAACCCCTCACGCCACCGCCACACACTCGATCTCGATATCAAACTCCATCGGCCATGACGCCACCGGCACGAAACTGCGCGCCGGCGGGTTGACGCTGAAATACCGGGCATAGACCCGGTTGATGGCGTTGTAGAAGCCGGAATTGACGGCGTAGATGCGCACCATCACCACGTTGTCCAGCGAGGTTCCGGCCGCTTCCAGGCAGTGCTTCAGCGCCTTCAGCGACGCCTCGGTCTGCGTTTCGATGTCGCCGCGCACCATCTCGCCGGTCACCATGTCCACCGGCGGCGTCGCCGAGATGAACACGAAGCCATTGGCCCTCACCGCCGTCGAGCACGGCAGCCCGAGCGCCCGCACCTTGGCCGACATGACGGGCACTTCGATGACTTCTTTTTTCATGGTGATCTTCCCCTTGTTTGCCAAGCTGGCGCCAAGGCCCCCTCACCCAGCCTCCGCTTCGCTCGGCTGACCTCTCCCCGAGGGGAGAGGAGCCGGTCAGCGCCAGCACTTCCCTCTTCTCCCCAGCGGGGAGAAAGTGGCCGCGAAGCGGTCGGATGAGGGGGCCGGCGCCACCTTTAATCGTGAGGAACTTATCCTGTCGCCCAGCGAACACCAGCGCCGAAGCATGGTCCAGCGCTCACCCCTGCCCCGGATAGGGCATGCCGTCCTTGTGCAGGAACCTGCCATCCGAACTCGGGCTCATCATGTCGATGTCGGAGCAAGTGATGAGATCATCCGGATTGCGCGAGCCGACTTCGAGATAGCGCGCCGTTGTGGACGAGCGGTTGATCATGTGGTGGCCGTTGCCGCTGTTCTTGGCAAAGGTCGCGCAGTCGCCGGCCTTGAGCAGCGTCTCGCCGCCATCCTCGACCAGCACCAGTTCGCCTTCCAGCACATAGACGAGCTCGTCCTCATGGCTGTGCCAGTGGCGCTGGCTGGACCAGCCGCCTGATGGCAATGTCATCAGGTTGACGCCGAAATCGGTGAGGCCGCCGGCATCGCCGAGGCGGTGGCGTGTGCGCTCGGCGCAAGGGGCGTCGAAGGGCGCGGGGTAGCCGGAGCCCTTGCGGACAGGCACGGTGGACAGGTCGATCTTGGGCATGGGAGCTCCATTGAATTGGTGGCGGCAATGTATGTCACTGCCGGCGCACCCACAGAGCCACTTTGCCGCAATGCCTTGCCAACGGCAGGCATCGGCCGTCGCACTCTACGGCGCCCCCCTCTGTCCTGCCGGACATCTACCCCACGAGGAGGGAGATTGGCTGTCGCCTCAGCCTTCGCCAATTTTCACCGTCGCAAGAAAAGCACGGCGCCGACGCTGCTGATCTCCCCACTCGTGGGGAGATGTCCGGCAGGACAGAGGGGGGGGCGCCGTAGAATGCTATTGCTGGCCAGTCACCAGCCCTCAACCCTGATGCGCGGCCGCGAGTTCCTTCACGTGCTTCTCGTGCATCTGCAGCGTCGGCAGCGTCTTCTTGGCGAATTCCTTCATCGCCGGGTCGTCGCCCGAGTTGGCATAGCTGCTGAAAAGGGCAACTGCCTCCTTGTGCGCGTCCGTCTGCATCTGGATGTACTTGGCGTCAAAATCCTTGCCGCTTGCGCTCTTCAACTCGTCGAGCATTGCCTGCTCCTTCGGCTGCAGGGCCGGTCCTGCGGCTTTGGTCGAACCGGTGGTCTGGCCCTGGCTCAGCGCCGCCTTGAACTCCTTTCCGGCTTTGGTGTGGTCCTTGACCATCTGCTTGGCGAATTTCTTGACGTCAGCCGCCTTGGATTTCTCCTCGGCGAGCTTGCTCGACTGGATTTCGAATTCGTTGGAGCTGGGCACGGTCTTGACGAAGGTTGGGGTATCGACCTTGCTGGCGGCCATGGCAGGCGCGACCGCAGTCGAGTTGGCCGCAAGGGCGGCAGGGGCACCGGCGAACAAGGCGACGGCGGCAATGGTGAGAAGCGTTTTCATCTGAGGTCTCCGATTTGAAAATTTCCCTCGGCTAATCAAACGCGGCATTGGCGGCAGGGTTGCGTCCGGAGAACTATTCGTCAGCGACCATCTGCCGAAGAGCCGTCCCGAGCCCCTGGCGGACCAACCTCAGGACAGCACGCCTCGCCATATTGCAGCTGTTCGGTCCAGTTCGGCCGACCCTCAGGCGTGAAATCCATAAGGTTCCACAGGATCTCGCAGATGCCGATGGCGCGCGGATCCTGGTCCCGATGGACGGCGCGGCATTGGGAACCGGTTGCTTTTCCCGCATTGCGTCCGCAGGTTAGGTTTCCGGAGTTGGGGAGACACATGCAAGAGGATGAAGAGATCGATCTGCGCTGCCCGCAAGTGGTAGCCGATAACGCCGCCAAGGGGTTGAAGCTGCGAAGAGAATTCGGCCGGGGCGGCACCGAGATCGGCGTGGCGCGGGCGACGGAACTCAAGAACCGCGAAAAGCTGGCGCCATCCACTATCCGCCGCATGGTCAGCTACTTCGCCCGCCACGAGGTCGACAAGCGCGGCAAGAATTACGGCAATGAAGACAATCCATCGGCCGGCCATATCGCCTGGCTGCTGTGGGGCGGCGACGAGGGCCGCGCCTGGGCGCTTGAGCTCAAAAAGAAGATCGGCAATGCGCCCGATATCTGAGGGCTGCCGTAAAATGACTGGCGGGCCCCAAACCCCCGCCTGGGACCCGCCAAGGAGTGGCTGAACACATGCCGGTGCAGCCGCCCCACATCTGCCAGTCGTCGATCCGCCATCGGTCGAAAGGCATGGATGGTGAGGTAGCATCCGGTTGCGGCGGCCAATGTGAAGCAGTTCACAATCCGGAGGTTTTCAACAGCGCTCGAGCAATTCCAGGAAAGGTGGGAACCGGTTTTCCCGGGAAAAGCGCGTAGCGTTTTCCCCAGGGAATTGCGGCAAGAAAAAAGCCCTTACCCTTCCCAGGCGACAGGCATCATTCCCAGCCGCTCGTAGAGCCGGAGCGCGGCGGCGTTCTCGACCGTGTTGGTCTTGAGGTCGACATGGGCCGCGCCTCGATCGCGAAAGGTGTTGAAGGCCTGCCACATCAGCGCTTCGCCAATGCCTTTGCCGCGCGCTTCGGGATGGACCGCGAGGTCCTTGACGAAGGCCCTGGTCCAGCACAGCGCTGCCGCCGCCAGCCGTCCCTTGGCGTCGATGACCAGGAAACACAGCGCCGGGTCGAATTCGGCATCGCTGGATATGCGCGGCCACCATTCGTCGAACGGGCCGTCAGCGCCGTCGTCGAACACCTCGGTCAAAAGCGCGTGCAGGGGCTGCGCGTCACCATGTTCGAAGCAGCGCATGGTAAAGCCGTCCGGCCAGTGCGGTGCAACGAGCGTCTCGTCGAGGATCTTGCGCAGCCGGATGTCGTTTGGAGCCGGCGGGCGCGGTTCAGGCATCGCGCTCAGGCGTCGGGCTGCAGCCGGCGGCGCTTGCGGTCGACACCGAGGCCGGTCGCCTCGAGCAGGCCTTTGCGCTTGGCGTCGAAATAATAGCCGGTCTGGTAGAGCCAATCGGCCTTCTTGGCGTTGCCACCCGCCACCAGCCAGGCGCCACGCAGATATTTGACCGCGTATTTCAGATTGGTTTCGGCGTCGAACAAGCCCTTGGCCGGCCCGTCATAGCCCATGCCGCGCGCCGTCGCGTGCTTGATCTGCATCAGCCCCCAATGGCCGTTATTGTAAGCCTTGGGATTGTAGGTGCTTTCGCGGTTGACGACGTGGCGCACCAGATCGACCGGCACCTCGTAGAGAGCAGCGTATTTCTGGATCAGCCGGTCGACGTCGCCGCGCATGCCGGTCGCATGCTCTTCTTCCGGGAGACCGAGCGGCGCGGCGGGAAACTGGCCCAGGGAAGCCGGATTCTGCGGCACGACATAGGCTACCTGCTGCACGCCGGGCATGGCGTTCTGGCCGCCCTTGGCGGTCGCCGGCATGACAAGGCTGGCGGTCGTATATTGCGCCGCGACCGGCTGTCCGGCCTTGGCGGGCGCAGGCGCCTGCCAGGCATTGGCGGCCATCACCGCAGGCGCGGCCGGGGCCGTGGGCGTCGCGCCGGCAAAGGCTGCGGTCGCGGCAACCGGCAGCGCAGCGGCATCGAGCGCTGGCGTGGCCGGCGTCGCTTCGGCCGACTGAACGGGTGTTATGCCCGAGGATTGCGGCAGCACCGAAACCGTATCGGGCAGCGGCACGGTGAAGCCGGCATCGCTGCCGGCAGCGGTCGCGGTTTCGGTCAGCGCAGGCGTGGCCTTCATCTGCGAGGTCGATTGGCAGCCGCTGAGGGCAGCTGCGCCGACGATCACAGAGATCGCGAAAAGGTTGAATTTTGCTGGCAAGCCGCGCGGGTCCGATTTGTCGGTTGTTAAGAAGTCCTTACACCAGCGATTCCTGGTGGGCAATCGGGACCATCTGGTGGTTTTCGGGTGGCGAGAGCCGGGATCAGATGCCATATTGTTCTGCATATGTACCGGTTGGCATCCCGGTTTTCGCCGCTTTGCGGAAAGGAGCGCATCATGGAAACGGCATCTTCGATCACAGCCGGCCACGCAGTGTTAGAAACAGTGATCGGCTTCATGGGCATCGCCTGGAGCGAAAAGGGCCTGATCCGGCTCTGCCTGCCCGAAAGGAGCCGCGAAGCGGTGGAGCGCCGGCTGATGCGGCATGCCGGTGTTGCCGCCAATACCACTGCGAACACTGGGCAGCCGCAATGGGTGGTCGAGCTGATCGCCTCGATCAAGGCGTATGCGTCAGGCGAGGACGTCGATTTCTCCGGCGTGCCGGTCGATCTCGACGGCGTCGACGACTTCCGTCTCGCCATCTACGAGGCGGCGCGGAAACTGCATTACGGCGAAACCACCACCTATGGCGAACTGGCCAAGCGCGCTGGCCAAGCCGGCCTGCCGCGCGAAACCGGGGCAGCGCTGGGCGCCAACCCGGTGCCGCTGGTCATCCCCTGCCATCGGATTCTAGCCGCGGGCGGCAAGATCGGCGGCTTCTCGGCGCCCGGCGGCTCGGCCACCAAGGAAAAGATGCTGGCCATGGAAGGCGTGCGCGTCGGCCCGCCGCCGGCGGCGCAGGTCTCGTTCGGGTTCTAAGAGCTTGAATGGTATGCCGGCTGGGTATGTTGAGATTCAGGTCAGGCCGCACCGAGAACTATGGTCTTCGAGAACCGGAGCGGAGCGTACTTAATGTACGTGGGCGCCGGAAGCGCAGAAGACCATCGTTCGCAGGCCGGCCTCACCCGAATATCAATATGCCCTAATGACGGCGCAGGAAGCGGCGGTGAAAATGGTCGTTCTCGATCCGCTTGCAGAGATAGACCGGGCAGGATTCGGTATCGGCGCTCGGCACATAGGCGCGCTTTCTGACCTCGCCGACATTGCAGAATTGCTGGCTCTGCACATAGCGGTCGAAGAGCGGCAGCCCCGGCACGCGCCTGGACTGATAGCGCAGGATGACCGCGCCCTGGCGGGCGATCGTGCCTTGCACCGTGTCGCAGCTCATACGAGTGGGGTCGTAGCGCGAAATTGCCTGCGCCTCGGCGGCCGCCAGCGTCAGGCAGGCGGCAAGCAGAATGGTTTTCACAACCGTTTTCATGACAGTCTCCCAAAACCGGACTAACGCCGTCGGGCGTCCCGGTCTTCCCGATTGCTCGACGCTTTCATGCGATTGGGGCGGCCTTTGGGCGGCGCCACCGCAACGCCATTTTTCGAGCCATCTTGTTTTTGGTGCGAAACCCGCCTATATCAGCTCCATTGATATTTCGGCCGATCGATCCGGGCCTCGCGATCTTCGCGTTTGCTGACGTCTATCTCCAAAATCTCGATACAAACCGGCTGAACCTCGGTTCGGTCAAACCAAAGCAAATGCGAGGACTATTCATATGGCAACTGGTACGGTCAAGTGGTTCAATGCCACCAAGGGCTTCGGCTTCATTCAGCCTGATTCGGGCGGTGCGGACGTTTTCGTTCACATCTCCGCTGTCGAGCGCGCTGGACTGTCGACCCTGGTCGAAGGCCAGAAAATCAACTTCGAGATCGAGCAGGACCGCCGCACAGGCAAGTCGTCCGCTGGTTCTCTGAGCAAGGCAGCCTGATTTTGCGATAGCGCGCGCCGGACGAGAGTTCGGGGCGCGCGGCAAGTCACGGATGTACTGACGGTCGCGCGAGAAGCGCGCTGGAGCGGAAAGACCCGACAAGCTGGATCAGCAGATAGCTGCCGGCCCGGACTTAAAGCTCCGATCAGGCTACCGAAAATGGGAAGGCGGGATTTATCCCGCCTTTTTGTTTGTCTGGAATTGGACGATGGCCATGCTATTAGTTTCGCCCCATGACCAAGCTCGAACAGATTGAAAGATCCATCGCAGCCCTGAACACCACAGAACTAAAGGCCTTTGCCAAATGGTTCGCAGCGTATCAGGCAGAGGTGTGGGATATGCAGATCGAGGCGGACGCCAAGGCTGGCCGGCTGGATAAGTTTGCCGAGCAGGCTTTGGCTGAACTTCACGCGGGCCGAGTTCGCCCTCTTTGAATGCGCGCTACGGCCGAAGGCCGCAAGCCCAACCGGGCATCGCGCCCGTTGGCGTCCCGTCCGGAACGAGCCGCGAAGCGGCGGCAAGCGTGAGGACAAAATCAGCGCCGCAGATGCAGCGGCACCACCTTGTTGTCGGCGCCAAGCAGCGCCTCGATCGACAGCGGCTCCCGGTTGAAGATCGTGCCGGCCAGCGCCGGGCGGCCGAGATGGAACCCCTGTAGCAGGTCGACGCCGCCATCCAGCGCGACGCGCAGATGCACGGATTGCTCGATGCCTTCCACCAGCACCTTGGCGCCGCGATCGTGCAGCGACGAGACGAGCGGCCGGAAGAAGCGCTCGGCGGCAGCGTGGCGGCAGAATTCGGCGAACCAGCCGCCGTCGATCTTCACAATATCCGGTTGAAGCAGGCTCATCCGCTCCGCGGTCGAGTGGCCGGTGCCGAAATCGTCGATGGCGATGCGGATGCCGTGGCGCCGCATCTCGCGCATCAGCGGGGCCAGCACATTATCGTCGGCCGCCTGTTCGGTGATCTCGCAGACCAGCATGGCGGCATGCAGGTCGAGATCGCCGAGATGCCGCGTCATCAGCCGGATCTCGGCCAGCGCCCGCCCGAGATGATCGTTGATCATCGGGTTGTAATTGAAGAACAGGCCGAGCCCGTCGACGCCGATGTTGCGGAAGTTTTTCAGATGCAGCATCCGGCACATCGTCTCGACAAACAGGCGGTCGCCCGGCGCAACACTGTCGAAGAACATGGCGGGTGCAACCGGCATGGAAGCGCGCTGCGGTTCGATCAGCGCCTCGACTGCAACCGCGGCCAACGCGCCGCCGCGTGGCGCAAAGATCGGCTGGTAGGCGCTCTTCAGCCGGAACGTGCCGTAGACGCCGTATTCGATGCCGACCTCGTCGGCAAAGATCGCTTCGCCGATATCGCGACGCCTCTCGCGCTGCCCGGTCATGGCCCGGTCCTGCGCCCGAACACCCTGCCCGGCCGCGCCGGAGGCGCTGCAGTCGGGCCGGCAGGCGTCTTGCCAGGCTCGGCCGCCGCGACAGACGGCTGCCCATCCTTGCCGAAAGCGCGAAAGCTGGTCGGCGCCAGTTCCGGCTTCGCCAGCACGAAGCCCTGCACCATCGATGCGCCGGATTTCTCGGCCAATTCAAGCTGCCAGCCTTCCTCGATGCCTTCGAACACGGTGCGGATGCCCTGTAGTTCGAAGTTCGTCACCATGGCAGTCAGCAGGGCAAAGCCGGCGCCGGATTCCATGAGCTGCGTGATCCAGTGCGCATCGAATTTGACGATGTCGGGCTTGAGCTCCTTGATGCGGTTGATGTCGGATTCATCGGCGCCGTAATCGTCGACGGCAATGCGAAAGCCATTGGCCCGCAGCGCCTCGACAAAGCTGTAGAGCGTTTCCTGCGACGCCGACTTCTGCTCGGTCACCTCGCACACGATGCGGCGCGGATCGATCCCGGCTTCGTGCAGCACCAGCCGCATGTCGCGCAGCGCGTTATCGGCGATGGAGCGCTCGGTAAACACCGACGGATCGAAATTGACGAAGATCGAAGCTTCTTGCGGCAGGCAGGCGCCGGCGTTGAGCAAATGCAGCGTGCGCGTCAGCGCCTCGATGTGCAGGCGGTCGCCGGCCGGACAGGTGCGGAAGAAGTTCATTGGCGATTGCGGCTCGCCGTCACGAAACGGCCGGATCAGCCCCTCGAACGCTGCGATCGAGAGCTTGCTCTCCTTGAAGGCGAAGATCGGCTGAAAGGCGCTCTGCAGCGTGTAGGGACCCCAGACACCTGAAACGGTGCCGTCATCGTGACGGATGATGTGGGCAAGCCCGGTGCTGCGCGACAAGGGTCCCTCGCTCCGCGAGACAGGCGAAATGGCTGGCGATCCTGCCGTCAAAGGTTTTAGCGGCCGTTGATGAATTTAGTCTTGCTGGGGATAGGCGTCGATTGCAGAGCCCGCAACGCAGAGTGAAACCGTCATGCACGCGCTCCAAAAAGGCATCTTCACAGGTCCTTGAGCCCTGGCTCATCCGACAATGCTTGCACTTGCCGGGTCGATGCGACATGAGAAGCGCCGCAGCTGTTTGCGGTTGCGCCGACCCCTCTGGAGATATCTGGTCATGGCCTTTCTTGCCGACGCCCTTGCCCGCGTAAAGCCTTCCGCCACCATCGCGGTGACGCAGAAAGCCCGCGAGCTGAAAAATGCCGGCCGCGACATTATCGGCCTCGGCGCTGGCGAACCGGATTTCGACACGCCCGACAACATCAAGAATGCGGCGATCGAGGCGATCCGCCGCGGCGAGACCAAATACCCGCCGGTTTCGGGCATCGCGCCGCTGCGCGAGGCGATCGCGAAAAAATTCAAGCGCGAGAACAATCTCGACTACAAGCCCGAGCAGACCATTGTCGGCACCGGCGGCAAGCAGATCCTGTTCAACGCCTTCATGGCGACGCTGAACCCAGGCGATGAGGTCATCATCCCCCGCCCCTATTGGGTGAGCTATCCCGAAATGGTGGCGATCTGCGGCGGCACCTCGGTGTTCGCCGACACCTCGATCGACAATGGTTTCAAGCTCACTCCCGCCGCGCTGGAAAAGGCGATCACGCCGAAGACAAAATGGCTGCTGATGAACTCGCCGTCGAACCCGTCCGGCGCCGCATACACGGAAGCCGAGCTGCGCGCGCTGGCCGACGTGCTCTTGAAGCATCCGCATGTCTGGACACTGACCGACGACATGTACGAACACCTGACCTATGGCGACTTCGTCTTCAGGACGATCGCCGAGGTCGAGCCGAAACTCTACGAGCGCACGCTGACCATGAACGGCGTCTCGAAAGCCTACGCCATGACCGGCTGGCGCATCGGCTATGCCGCGGGTCCCGTCCAGCTGATCAAGGCGATGGACATGATCCAGGGCCAGCAGACCTCGGGCGCCTGCACCATCGCGCAATGGGCCTCGGTCGAGGCGCTCAACGGCCCGCAGGATTTCGTCGCCAGGAACAAGGCGATCTTTCAGGGCCGTCGCGACCTCGTCGTGTCGATGCTCAACCAGGCGCGCGGCATAACCTGCCCGTCGCCGGAAGGCGCCTTCTATGTCTACCCGTCCTGCGCCCAGCTGATTGGCAAGAAGACCAAAGCCGGCAAGATAATCGACACCGACGAGACTTTCTGCTCCGAATTGCTCGAAGGCGAGGGTGTCGCAGTGGTGTTCGG
The DNA here is from genome assembly GCF_000502215.1 of Mesorhizobium sp. L103C105A0. Taxonomy (NCBI): domain Bacteria; kingdom Pseudomonadati; phylum Pseudomonadota; class Alphaproteobacteria; order Hyphomicrobiales; family Phyllobacteriaceae; genus Mesorhizobium; species Mesorhizobium sp. L103C105A0. The sequence goes on from NZ_AYXF01000001.1 coordinate 353,606, forward strand.
CTCGGCCTTCGGCCTCGGCCCCAACTTCCGCATCTCCTACGCCACGTCGGAGACGCTGCTGGAGGAAGCCTGCGCCCGCATCCAGCGGTTCACGGCATCGCTGACCTGAACTGGCGGCACCGAGACGTGAAACCCGGCTTCGAGCCGGGTTTTTTGTCAGGAGCAGACCTCAGCCGCCACACTGCTCGCTGGTGACCGCTTCCATCCAATCGGCATGGACGCCGTCCAGCGCTTCCTGCATGGCGACGTGGGTCATTGTCGTCTTTGGACCCGCGCCGTGCCAGTGCTTCTCGCCGGGCTCGAACGAGATCACGTCGCCCGCCTTGATCTGCTGGATCGGCCCGCCCCATGTCTGCGCAAGGCCGGCCCCCGCAGTGACATAAAGCGTCTGGCCGAGCGGATGCGTGTGCCAGTGGGTACGCGCACCGGGCTCGAAGCTGACCAGCGTGGCTCTGAGCCGGGCCGGCGCTTCCTTCTCGATGATGGGCGTCTGCAGCACGCGGCCGGTGAAATACTGGTCCGGCGCGATGATGGTCGGCACGCTGCCGCAGGCAATGATCTTCATCTCTGGTGATCCCTAAGTTTGGCAGAACCTACCCTGCCCCGGTGCCGGCTACCACCCCAGCCGGGGCCAGAACAGGCCGGCACGTACGCGATAGTCCGCGTAGGCTCCGGCCAGCGGCGTGCGCGAAAATTTCTTCTCTTCGTCCAGCGCCGCAAACACATAGAGGATAGCGATTCCGGCGATCGGCACCACCGCCCAGATCGACCAGGTCGCGATCCCCCACCCGATCCAGAAGACGATGTAGGACGTATAGAAGGGGTGGCGGACATGGCCGTAGGGGCCGTCGGTCAGCAGGCTGTGTGGATCGTCGGGTGCGAAGGCGAAGCGCAATCGCGCCTTGCGCGACGTGACAATCGCCCACCAGAACAGGGCAGAGCTCGCCAGTTCGACGGCAAGTCCGGTGAGCTTTGCCGAACCCGGCTGCGATTGGATCCAAAGGATGGCGAGAAGGAACAGCGCCGTGGCGATGACCGCCGCCGAAATCACCATGGCGCCTGGAGACATCGCCTGCGATTGGAAATGCGCCCGCATCGACCAGACATATTGGCCAAGCGTCGCGATGCTGCAGATCGAGACAAGAAGATCAAGGACTGGTTCCATTGTCGGGATTCCGCGCGTGATTGCCATGGAGCCAGCGATCGTGCCGGCTATCTCTTAGAAATCCTTTCTTAACCACATGTTTAAAGAACATATAGAGCCAGCGATGCGATGTTGGCGGTCAGGCAAATCTCAAGGTCTAATCCAGCATGAGCATCACTCACCGCACCATCCGCACGCCGCAGGCCGACTTGCGCCTCAGCCAGTCGTCTGGGTCCGGCATGCCCATCGTCATGATCCATGGGTCGGGCAGTTCGCGCGCCGTGTTTGCCCGTCAGTTCGATAGCCCGCTTGCCGACGGCCATCGGCTGATCGCCTTCGACCTTCCCGGCCACGGCGAGTCCTCCGATGCCCGCGACCCGGCGACCGCCTATACGATTACCGGCCTTGCCCAGACCACAGCCCGGCTTCTCGACGCTTTGGGCATCGGCCACGCCATCATCTTCGGCTGGTCGCTCGGCGGCCATGTGGCGGTCGAACTGGCCAGCTTTCACCATGCGGTCAGCGGCCTGGTGCTGACCGGAGCGCCGCCGGTGTCGCGGGGGCCGCTTGGCATGCTGCGCGGCTTTCACGCCAACTGGGACATGCTGCTGGCCTCCAAGAAGGTCTACTCCGAACGCGACATCGAGCGCTTCGAGGCGCTTTGCTTCGGCGATACCGCCAGTCCGTCTTTCCGCGAAGCCATAAGGCGCACCGACGGCAGGCTTCGCGCCGGCGTGGCGCGCAGCATGTTTGCCGGCAAGGGCGCCGACCAGAAACAGGTGGTCGAGCACGCCCCGTTCCCGGTTGCGGTGATCAATGGAGAGCATGATCCGCTGGTGCGGCTGAGTTACTTCGAGACGGTGGCCTATGGCTTGCTGTGGGAACAATGCCATGTCATATCAGGCGCCGGCCATGCACCGTTCTGGGAACGCCCAGACCTGTTCAACCCGTTGCTGTCGCGCTACGCCGAGATGGTGGTGAAGCAGAGTGCAGCCGCCACGCCCACGCGCCGCACCCAGGCAAGCTGAAATCGCCGGACGGTTCTGATCCCGGGGTCTTGCCTCGGCCGCCTGACGGCGCACCGGATTCCTATTTTCCTTGCCCTGCCGGCTAACCCGTGGGACGATGGGCTTGGGCAGGTGGCTAAGAGAAACAACCCCGCCCCGCGACGGTCGAACAGGCCGGCCGCCGCTCACGACAGGGTGCGATCGGCGCAAAACCGTTTCCACTTTTGCTGATCGCACTCCAAGGGCCAAGCCTGAGTGGAGGTCAGCCATGGGTACTCGCGCCGGAGGACGACGCACGGGACCGAAATGCATTGCCATAGTCGGTCCCTTTGCAAGCGGTAAGACGACACTTCTCGAAGCCATCCTCGCCCGTACGGGCGCCATCCCCCGCCAAAATCCCGTTTCATCGGGAAGCACCGTTTCCGATCATTCGCCCGAGGCGCGGGCGCACGCCATGAGCGTCGAGGCGACCTTTGCCACCACCGAATTCATGGGCGAGCAGATCACCTTCGTCGACTGTCCCGGATCGATCGAATTCTCCTTCGAGGCCGAGCCGGTGCTGGCAGCCTGCGATCTCGCGGTGGTCGTCGCCGAGGCCGACGAGAAGAAGATCCCAGCCTTGCAGCTCATCATGCGCAAGCTCGACGATCTCGGCGTGCCGCGCATCCTGTTCCTCAACAAGGTCGACAAGGCAATCGCCGGCGTACGCGATACGCTGAAGATGCTGCAGCCGACGAGCGCGGCGCCGCTGTTGCTGCGCCAGATTCCGCTGCGCAAGGACAATGTGGTGATCGGTTCCATCGACCTGGCGCTAGAGCGCGCCTACATCTACCGCGAATATGCCGAAAGCCAGGTTGCCGAAATTCCAACTGACGACAAGGCGCGCGAACTGGAGGCTCGCTTCTCCATGCTGGAGACGCTTGCCGACCATGACGACCAGTTGATGGAGCAGTTGCTGGAGGAGATCGAGCCGCCGAAAGACGCGGTCTTCGACGATCTGTCCGCCGACCTGCGCGCCGGCGCCATAACGCCGGTGCTTATCGGCACCGCCGAAAAAGGCAACGGCGTGCTGCGCCTTTTGAAGGCGATCCGCCATGACGCACCGGATGTCGAGGCGACGCGCAAACGGCTCGGCGTCCCCGACGGCAATCACACCGTGGTCCAGGTGATGAAGACCATCCACACCGCGCATGGCGGCAAGCTGTCCGTGTCGCGCGTACTCTCCGGCCAGATCGCCGATGCAGCCGAACTCTATTTGTCGAATGGCGAGACGGCGAAGGTCTCCGGCATCTACAAGATGCTCGGCAAGGACCAGTCCAAGCTCACCGCTGCCAAGGCNTGGCGAGACGGCGAAGGTCTCCGGCATCTACAAGATGCTCGGCAAGGACCAGTCCAAGCTCACCGCTGCCAAGGCCGGCGACACGGTGGCGTTGGGCAAGCTGGACGAGGTCAAGACCGGCCAGACGTTGAGTTCCACGAAGGGCGGTATCAAGCCGCTGGTCACGCTTACGCCGCCGCAGCCGGTCTTTGCCTTTGCGCTACGGCCGAAGGAGCGCAAGGACGAGGTCAAAATGTCGGCGGCCATCCAGCGCCTGGCCGAGGAAGATCCCTCGCTCACCTTGCGCCACAACCAGGACTCGGCCGAGACCGTGCTGTCCGGCCATGGCGAGATGCATCTGCGGGTCGTGCGCGAGCGGCTGGAAGGCAAGAATCAGATTCCGGTCGAAGGCCATGCGCCTGCCGTCCCCTATCGCGAGACGATCCGAAAGACGGTGCAGCAGCGCGGCCGCCACAAGAAGCAGTCCGGCGGCCATGGCCAGTTCGGCGATGTGGTGATCGAGATCAAGCCGCTGCCGCGCGGCTCCGGCTTTCAGTTCTCGGACACCATCACCGGCGGCGTCGTGCCCAAGACCTACATCCAGTCGGTCGAAACCGGCGTGCGCGATTATCTGAAATCCGGCCCGCTCGGCTTCCCTGTCGTCGATGTCGCCGTCAACCTCTCCGACGGCTCCTACCACGCCGTCGATTCCTCCGACATGGCTTTCCAGATGGCGGCCAAGCTGGCCATGAAGGAAGGCATGGCGGCCTGCTCGCCGGTGCTGCTCGAGCCGGTCATGAAGGTCGAGATCGTCACGCCGTCCGAAGCCACTTCGAAGATCATCGCGCTGATCCCGCAACGGCGCGGCCAGATCCTTGGCTACGACGCGCGGCCTGACTGGCCGGGATGGGATGTCGTGGAGGCGACCATGCCGCAGGCCGAGATCGGCGACCTGATCATCGAACTGCGCTCGGCGACCTCCGGCGTCGCCAGCTATCGTTGCGCCTTCGATCACATGGCCGAGCTGACCGGTCGGTTGGCCGACGAGGCGATGAACGCCAACGGCAAGGCTGCCTGACAGGCCGAAGGATGATCCGCACAAAAAACGGCGCCCGGATGACCCGGACGCCGCTCTTATTGCGGACCGTCTTCTTGGGAGGAAAACGGCAGGTCCGCCGCACGTATCCGCCGCGCCATGCGGCACTGACAGACGAATAGGTTCGGACGCGGTAGCCGCCTGAGCCCGGATCTTCCGAGTGATGCCCCCATCTCCCGGTCGAACCACACCGCGTCCTATGATCTGCTTAAACGATGAATCGCGCCTGCGGCATGTTACCTGAGGTTACATGTCACTGTTACGCGGCGATTTTGCTCGATTTTTCGCTGGCTACGGCAGGCCCGGAAACAAAAAAGCCGGATCAATGAAGATCCGGCTGAGTTTGATTGGAAGTGCCTGTTAAGGCTAACCTCCAGAGGGGAACACTCGAGGGCGCTAATGGGAGGAGAACGCGCCCAGGAGATGATCTATATATGTGCTGTTCATGCCCAAGAAACAAGCATCTATTTTGCAACACACGCATGCAAAAAGGTACAGGCTGTGGTCTAACCCATGTCTAGGGGCCATAGGACCACGAAAAGTTGCCAAATGAATGGCGCGACCGTGCGGTTGCCTTCGCAGAACCGCAAGTCGGGCTGATTCTCGCGCTCGCGGGCAAAAAGCCGAATGACGTTGAATCGGGCAGCAGGCGTTTATTTTTGCGGCAGCGGGATGGGAAGGGTCGGCCGGAAGAAGGGAGACCTGACATGCGGACACCCCAGGCGATCGCCGGCAGCGCGGTCTTCTTCATCGCCGCACCTTGTGTCGTGGCCGGGCTGGTGCCCTGGCTGCTGACGGACCGCTACCGTCTGCCGCTGTCGACGGTGCCCGGCTTCGTGCCGGCTGGCTCCATCCTAATCGTCGCGGCCATCGCCCTGCTCGTCCATTCCTTTGCCCGCTTCGCGCTCGAAGGCATGGGCACGCCGGCGCCTGTAGCACCCACCGAGAGACTGGTGATCGGCGGCGTCTACCGCCATGTCCGCAACCCGATGTACGTCGCCGTGCTGTCGATCATCCTCGGCCAGGCGTTGCTGTTTTCAAGCTGGAGCGTCGCTGCCTATGCCGCCATCGGCGCGATCGTCATGGGCTCTTTCGTCAGGTTCTATGAGGAGCCGACTCTCGCCCGCCGCTACGGTGGCGAATACGAGACCTACCGCCGCAATGTTCCCGGCTGGCTGCCACGGCTGACGCCTTGGCGGGGGTGACCAGCACCTCCCAAGGGCATGTTTAAAATGACCAGCTGCGCGCTTTGGCGATGATGAAGTCGCGGAAGACGTGCAGCTTGGCCTGGTTCTTCATTGCATCGGGATAGGCGAAATAGGTGTCGAAGGACGGCACCTCGGTCTCCGGCAAAAGCTGCACCAGATCCGATTCCTTGGAGATCACGTAGTCGGGCAGCATGGCGATGCCGGCGCCGCCCTGCACGGCGCGCTTGATCGACAAGATGTCGTTGATCTGCAGCGTCGGCACCCTTTGCCCACCGTCGAAATCGCCGATCGTTTCCAGCCAGTTCAGCTCCGACAGATGCGACGGCACCGGCACACCGAAAGTGACGATGCGATGGTTCTTCAGATCGGCGACCGAGGTCGGCTTGCCGTGCTTGCCGACATAGGACGGCGAGGCATAGAGGTGGAAATGCACGGTGAACAGGCGGCGCTGGATAAGGTCGGGCTGCTGCGGCTGGCGCAGCCGTATCGCGCAGTCGGCCTGGCGCATGGTGAGGTCGAGTTCCTCATTGGCCAGGATCAGCTGCAGGCTGATTTCCGGATAGAGCTCGATGAATTCCTGCACCCGCTCGGTCAGCCAGCCGGCGCCGAGCCCGACCGTGGTCGTTACCCTCAGCACGCCTGAGGGACGGTCCTTGGCCTCGGTCAGCTTCGACTTGATGGTCTCCAGCTTCATCAGCACGTCATGCGCCGTGCGGAACAGCATTTCGCCCTGCTCGGTCAGCACCAGGCCGCGGGCATGGCGATTGAACAGCGGCACCCCGACATCATGTTCGAGCGCGCTGACCTGGCGTGAAATCGCCGATTGCGACAGGTGCAAAGTCTCGGCGGCATGGGTAAACGACCCAGCCTCCGCCGCTGCGTGAAACACGCGAAGCTTGTCCCAGTCCAACGCCATTGAGTTCCCCTCGTTCTGTTTTTGGCGTCTGAATGAAAAATCAGGCTTTTGAACGGCTTGCGACGCCGTCTTGATAGATTTTATTCCGCCGCTTCGCGGTGCACCTCGATGCCGGCCAGGTATTTTTCCGCCTCGAGCGCGGCCATGCAGCCGAGCCCGGCGGCGGTCACCGCCTGACGGTAGATATCGTCGGTCACGTCACCGGCGGCGAACACGCCGGGCACATCGGTGCGGGTCGAATTCGGCGCCGTCCACAGATAGCCGTTCGGCTTCTGCTTCAGCTTGCCGACAAACAATTCCACCGCCGGCGCATGGCCGATCGCCACGAACACGCCGTCCACCTGGAGATGGCTGACCTCGCCGGTCATCGCATTTCTGAGCTTCAGCCCTTCGACCGAAGGCGGCAGCGGCGTCTTGCCGGGCCGGCCGGTGATCTCGTCGACGATCGTGTCCCAGATGACTCGGACATTGTCCTTTTTCAACAGCCGCTCACGCAGGATGCGCTCGGCGCGGAAATCGTTGCGCCGGTGGATGACGGTCACGCTCTTCGCCAGATTGGAGAGATAGAGCGCCTCCTCCACCGCCGAATTGCCGCCGCCGATGACAGCGACATCCTTGCCGCGATAGAAAAAACCATCGCAGGTGGCGCAGGCCGACACGCCGAAGCCCATGAAGGTTTGTTCGGTGGGGATGCCCAGCCACTTCGCCTGCGCACCGGTGGCGATGATCAGCGCATCGGCCGTGTAGGTGGTGCCGGAATCGCCCGTGGCGCGGAACGGCCGCACATTGAGGTCGACCTCGGTGATGATGTCGTTGACGATGTCAGTGCCGACATGCTCGGCCTGCTTCAGCATCTGCTCCATCAGCCACGGGCCCTGGATCGGATCGGCGAAGCCCGGATAGTTTTCGACATCGGTGGTGATCATCAGCTGGCCGCCCTGCTGCAGGCCGGCGACGAGCATCGGCTTCAGCATGGCGCGCGCGGCGTAGACCGCCGCCGTATAGCCGGCCGGGCCGGAACCGATGATAAGGACAGGCGCGTGCTTGGTGGTCATCTAAAGCCTCTGCGGGGCGGACAATCGAGTGTGCCTTGGAAAAAGACGTGAAACGGTGCTGGTAATGTAAGGGTTGCCAACCACACCAGCAAGACGATCAGGCCGTCGTCCCCGGAAAGCTTCGGCCCACAGGCTTATTCGCGCAATGGCCGCTTCCGTTACGGTCGCAAAATCGCCCGACCAAGGGCTGGCATCGCCACAAAAGTCGTTTAATGACGAGATCGCGAAAGATTCTTGCGCTAAGCAGAGACCGCCATGCCCCTGAAAGCCGACCTCGACGCCATCGATTGGAAGATTCTGCGCGAGCTTCAGGCCGACGGGCGCATGACCAATGTCGAACTGTCGAGCCGCGTCGGCATTTCCGCGCCGCCCTGCCTGCGCCGTGTCCGGCGGCTGGAGGAAACCGGCATCATCAAAGGCTATCGCGCTTTGCTCAACGCGCCGGCGCTCGGCATGGATGTCGTCGCCTTCTGCCTGATCGGCCTGCATCACCAGGCCGACGCGGAACTCAAAACCTTCGCCGAGCGCACTCGCGGCTGGCCGATCGTGCGCGACGCCTGGATGGTCTCGGGCGAATCCGACTTCCTGCTGCATTGCGTGGCGAGTGATCTCGGCACCTTCCAGACCTTCGTCATCGAAGAACTGGCTTCGGCGCCGAATGTCGACACGGTGCGCACCGCGCTGACCATCCGCCGCGTCAAGGACGAAGGGCTGGTGGCGTTCAGCGCCTGATAAGCGAGATTAACTTCGAAAAAGCATGTGCGACGCCGACCAAGACATACCCCAACAGACACACTGCTACCTCTCCGACAACTGGCAAAAGAATGAAGCCGTCCCCAGGGCCGGGGCTCTCACCAGGGGACATCTCCGGCAAAGCTAAAAAGGCCAGCAAAATAGGTGAGCAAGCAAGCCAGACGAATGTGATGACATGCGGCAACCATTTGAGACGGAAAATGTTTTTTGACGTGAGAACGCCGCGCCGATCACAATTATGTTGACGACGAATATGAGCCAGAAAGCGAATTCTGGCGCCGAAATCGTAGGGTATTCCGGGTCAGATTGCGTGAACATGAGCGGCCAAGGTTGAATATGCCATCCGGTTTCAGCTACGGAATCGGGAGTACTTTGACCCACCCTGCCAAGGGCAGGATCTGCTACCTGCGCTCCACCGTGAGAACAACAGGCAATCCCCAGGGCACATCTAGCGGTGCTTGAAGCAGTGAGACGTCGCCATCTGCGACCTGGGCTTCCCACTTGGCATAGTGTTTCAACCGGTAGTTCCCGGAGCGGACGCTGAGGCAGGCAACAGGCCCGCCATCGAGGTTTAGCGCCGTCTTGAGATCGAGGTCGGTCTGCAACAGGAAGTTTGCTAGCCGGTCCAGCGAGAAGAAAGCGTCCTTGGTCGAACCGACGATGATCCAGCCCTGACGATCTTCCGCGATAAAGGTGCGGTTGGCCAACCAGTTGCTCTTGGCGCGTACATTGTTGCGGCCGTCCTCACCGACAAGCAATGGATAGGAAACCATAGCGTTTTCGGCATTCTCCGTGACTGCGCGCCAGTCACGTGAATTGAGATCGACCACATGCGTGCCGGAGGCATTCACGAACCAGGCGCCGGCCTTCGCATCGTATTCATCCGGCCCGAGCCTCGCACCCATGCTGACAAAGGGCGTGTCGGCTTCGCCCTTCAGTCCGAAATAACTGCCATTGACGATCAGAACGGTGCCGCCTGTGCCTTGTGGATTGAGTGCCGCTTCCCACTGGTCGATGTCCTTGGCACCACTGGGCTCGTTACGGGCAACGAAACGGAATTTGGCTGGATCGAAACGGTTGAGATAGAGCCGGTCAATTTCACGGTCGCCCGCCATGACGGGGATTTCTCTGACCTGGAATCCAGGCTCGGTTTCATTCCATGAGCTGGCTCCAGCGGTCACATCAGGAATTTCCGATTTCAACGCAAGCTGCATGGCAGGCGAGAGACGCGCATCGTCGGGTGCAACGGCGATCCAGTAGCTTCCGCCGCGGCGAAGAAGTGCATTGAGCCCATACACGCCGTGTTTTTGCCAGACATACCCTATGGCTGACAGCACAACCAATGCCGATAAGACAACGGCAACAGAGATTGCTTTCTTCAATGAATTCCCCTCGTTCTTCGATGGAATGACATCTGCAAATTTCTTGCTTGAATGATGTCTGATCTCTGCAGTTTTTCCGCAAAAGAGCGTGGTGCTTTCCTGGGGAATAGCGTCAAAGCAAAGAAATGGATCGGCTCGCCGTTTCTGCGAAACGGTGAAACGCTCAAGCTAACCCATTGAGATTGCGTCGCAACAGATCCGGAAAGCTAAATCAGTCTCGATCCGAGCGACTCGACAGCCCTCAAAAGCCCTTCCAGATCATCGGGGTTGCGCAGCGGCAGAACCTCGAAGCCCGGCTCATTACTTCCCTCGCCATCCACCAGCCAGCCGCGCGGCAGGCCGGCACGTTGTCCGGCCTGCATATCCGCGGGATTGTCGCCGACGATCAGCGAGCGTTTGAGATCGAGGCCGAGGCGCTGCCGGGACTGTAGCAGCATGCCCGGATTGGGCTTGCGCATTGGATGGTCGGCGACCGCCAGTGGCCCGCTGCCCGCCTCGTGGTAGGCGCAGGCCAGAACCATGTCGACGAAGGCATCGCCGGCGGCAAGCAGCTTGAGAACCCGGCCGTTGACCGCGGCAAATTCCTTCCAGCCGAAATAGCCGCGCGCGATGCCGGACTGGTTGGTGACGATGACCACCGGGATGTTGCCCCGGTTGGCCGCCGCGATGACCGGCACGATGCCGTCGCGCAGCGCCATTTTGGCTGGATCGTCGGGATAGCCGGTGTCGACATTGATGGTGCCGTCGCGGTCGAGGAACAGCGCCGGCGCGTTGGCTGGAAACACCCGCGAACCCACCCGCTCAACCCACAGGCCGGGCTCAGCCAGCGGGTATGGACCGTAGGCCCCGGTGTCAGCCATTCGACAGACGGTCTTCCACCACCTCGCAGAGATAGTGGTAGAGGCAGAGATGTCCCTGCTGGATGATCGGCGTCGAGGTCGAGGGCACGTTGAGCAGTATGTCGGTGAGCGGCTTGAGTTTGCCACCGCTGTCGCCGGTGAGGCTGACCACCGTCATGCCCATCATCCGAGCCTGTTCGGCGGCAGCCAGAATGCTCGGCGAATTGCCGCTGGTCGAGATGGCAAGCAGCACGCCGCCGGGCGCGCCATGCGCCTCGACCTGGCGCGAAAACACGGTGTCGAAGCCATAGTCATTGCCCCAGGCGGTCAGCATGCCCGCGTTGGCCGGCAGCGCAATCACATTGTAGGCCTTGCGCTCCTTAAGGAAGCGGCCGACCAGTTCGGTGGCAATGTGGATGGCGTCGCTGGCCGAGCCGCCATTGCCGCAGACCAGCAGCGCCTTGCCCGAGGAAAGCGCGGCGACGACCGCACTCACAGCACGTTCCATCTCGGCGGTCAGGTCACGCTCGACTGTCGCGGTGATCGCGGCCGCCGAGCGGACCAGATAGTCATTCAGTCCGGACATGAAATCCCTCAGTTGGTACCGCCGCCGGCGCGCAATTTGCCGATCGTGCCGGTGGTGCTCTTGCCGGCGACAAGGTCGACCAGGACGACGCGCCCGCCCGCCTTCTGCACCACATCGGCGCCGACAACGGTTTCGACCGTGTAGTCGGCGCCCTTGACCAGAATGTCGGGCAGAAGCGCCTCGATCAGCGCCAGCGGCGTATCCTCTTCGAACACCACGACCGCATCGACCGAGGCCAGGGCGGCGAGCACGCAGGCACGATCATGCTGATCGTTGACCGGGCGCCCTGCGCCTTTCAGCCGACGCACCGAGGCATCGCTGTTGAGGCCGAGCACCAGCCGGTCGCACTGGCTGCGCGCCGCGTGGAGAAGACTGACATGGCCGGCATGCAATATATCGAAGCAGCCATTGGTGAAGCCGACGCTCAGGCCCTCGTCCTTCCACGCCGCCACCATGCGCGCGGCCGATGCGGCATCGAGGATGGCGTCCTTATGGGCGGTGGGGCCGTGCGAGCGGAACAGCGCGCCGGTGAGTTCCTCCACGGTCAGCCGCGCGGTGCCGCGTTTGCCCACCACCACACCGCCGGCGGCATTGGCGATGGAGGCGGCCATGACGCGATCGGCGCCCGCGGCCAGAGCCAGCGCGAAGCTCGCGATTACCGTATCGCCGGCGCCCGAAACGTCGAACACTTCGCGCGCCTGGGTGGCGATGTGGCGCGCCTCATCCGCGCCGACGACGCTCATGCCCTTTTCGCTGCGGGTGGCGACGACGAAGTCGAAGCCATGTGCCGAAATCAGCTGGCGTGCCGCCGCGACGATCTCGTCGTCGGCGAAAACCGGGCGACCGACAGCTTCGCCAAGCTCCTTGCGGTTGGGCGTGATGGCGGTCGCGCCGGCATAGCGCGCATAGTCGCGGCCCTTGGGATCGACCAGCACCGGTTTTCCCGCCTCGCGGCAGATGGCGATCAGGTCGGCGGCGACGCCGTCGAGCAAGATGCCCTTGCCATAGTCGGACAGAATGACGATGTCGGCGCGCGTGAGTGCGGCGCGAAAATGCCGGACCAGGTCCGCCCGTTCCTTGTCGTCGAGCGGCTTGATCTCTTCCTCATCGAAGCGCAGCACCTGCTGATTGAGCGCGCTGAAGCGGCTCTTCGACGACGTCATGCGACCGCGCTCCTGCGCCATATCAGCCGTATCGGCGCCGAGTTCGCGCAGCATGCGCACCAGATTGTCGCCGGCCACATCGGTGCCGATCACCGATATGGGAATAGCGCTGGCACCCAGCGAGACGATGTTGGCGACAACGTTGCCTGCGCCGCCCATCGTCGAGGTCTCGCCGCGCCCGTGCAGCACCGGGATCGGCGCTTCCGGCGAGATGCGCTCGATGACGCCGTTGACGAAACGGTCGAGGATGAAGTCGCCGACCACCAGCACGGCAACGTCGCCAAAGCGGGCAATGGCGCGGTGCAAAGGTTCGGGCGAAGGCGGATTGTGCTTGATCATGTCACTGGCAATGCGAGGGAAAGGCCGACCTCAATCACGCTGAAAATTGTCAATTTACGGGCCGGATCGTTCATGGCGAAGCCGATATACCGCAAATCCGCGCAGCGCAACGTCAGGGCGGCCGTCAGCTCTTCTGCAACGCGACGTGGACGCCCAGTCCGACCAGCACCGCCCCGCCCGCCCGCTGCATGATGCGCTGCGCACGGCTGGAGCGCTTCAGCCGGGCGATCACCATGCCTGCCAGCAACACGCAGACAATATCTGCCGAAGAGAACATTAAATTGACGATGGTGCCCAGCACGACGAATTGCAGCCACACCGGGAAACCCGCCGAGGCATCGATGAACTGTGGCAGGAACGCCATGAAGAAGATCGCCGTCTTCGGATTGAGCACTTCGACGGTGATGCTCTCGAAAAATGCCCGGCGCGCCGATTTGCGCTCGATCGCCGGCAGCGCCGTGTCACCGTCCCCGCGCTTGCGGAACAAGGACACGCCAAGCCAGATCAGATAGAGCGCGCCGATGAGCTTGACCGCCATGTAGAGCGGCGGCACCGCATGGAAGAGCACCGACAGCCCGGCGGCAGCCGCAAAGACATGGAAATAACCGCCAAGATGGATGCCAAGTGCCGCCGTCAGCCCCGACCAGCGCCCGCGCGCCATGGTCTGCGCGGCGGCATAGAGCATCGCCGGTCCTGGAATATAGGCAAAGATCGCCGTGGTGGCGAAAAACGCAATGAGCAGTTCGGTCGACGGCATTTTTTGTCCCCTAGCTTGCGGGCCTCGAATAAAGCGGCCGCTTCGCGGTCTCACTGTGGCGTCGTGGTGCTTCATCGACAGTACGCTTGGCCTCCCTTATAAGGACCGGAATCGCAAGCAACCAGAGGCATTCATGATCATCGTCACGGGCGGGGCCGGCATGATCGGCTCCAACATCGTCGCCGCACTCAATGCCGAAGGCCATGATGACATCCTCGTCGTCGACGACCTCACCGACGGCCACAAGATCGCCAACCTGGCCGATTTGCAGATAGCCGACTATCTCGACAAGGACGAATTCTTGGCCACCTTGGAAGCCGGCGACCTAGGCCGCGTCGAGGCCGTCTTCCACCAGGGCGCCTGCTCGACCACCACGGAATGGAACGGCAAGTTCATGATGGACGTGAACTACGCCTTCTCAAAGCGCTTGCTGCATGGCTGTCTTTCGCTGCGCATACCGTTCCTCTATGCCTCCTCGGCTTCCGTCTACGGCGGCGGTTCGGAGTTTCGCGAGGACCCCGCACTTGAGCGGCCGCTCAACGTCTACGCCTATTCGAAGAAACTATTCGACGACTATGTCAGGCGCACTGTGTTCGACACCGATCATTCGCAGGTCGCCGGCCTGCGCTACTTCAACGTCTATGGCCCGCGCGAGGCGCACAAGGGCGCCATGGCCTCGGTCGCCTTCCATCTGTTCAATCAGGTCGGGCGCGGCGAAAACCCAAAGCTGTTCGGCGCCCATGACGGCTTCGGGCCTGGCGAACAGAGCCGCGACTTCATTCATGTCGGCGATGTCGCCGACGTCAATCTGTGGCTGTGGAAGCGCGGCTCGAGCGGCATCTTCAACTGCGGCACCGGCCGCGCCCAGCCGTTCCGCGCCATTGCCGAGACCGTGATCGATACGCTGGGCAAGGGCGAGATCGAGTTCATCGAATTCCCCGATCACCTCAAGGGCAGCTATCAGAGTTTTACCCAGGCTGATATGTCCCGCTTGCGCGCAGCCGGCTATAATGGGCAATTCCGCAGCGTGGAAACCGGCGTCAGAGACTATGTCGAATGGCTGAAAGCCCAACGATCCTCGTGATCGGCCCACGCTGGGTGGGCGATATGGTCATGGCGCAGTGCCTGTTTTCGGCGTTGAAGGAGCTCCATCCCAACGCCGCCATCGACGTGCTTGCCCCGGCCTGGGCGGCCCCGCTGGTCAAGCGCATGCCCGAGATTCGCCAGCAGATCGATTTCCCGCTGCAACCCGGTGCGCTCGAATTCATCATTCGCCGCCGCTTCGGCCGCCTGCTGCGCGGCCGCTACGACATGGCCTACGTCCTGCCGGGCAGCTGGAAATCGGCGCTGATCCCGTTCTTTGCCCGCATCCCCCGCCGCTTCGGCAATCTCCGGGAAATGCGCTACGGCCTGCTGACCGACATCGTGCCGCTGCCCGATGCCCTCAAACGGCGCACTGCGCAGGCCTATTTTGGCCTCGCCCAAGGCGGACATTTCCGGCCGCCGCGGCTCACCGTCGACGCCGGCAATCAGAAAGAGCTGCTCGCTCGCTTCGCAGTGCAGCCGGGAAAATTCGTCGCCATGATGCCCGGCGCCGAATTCGGTCCGGCCAAACGCTGGCCTAGCGAAAGCTATGCCGGCCTCGCCGGAGAGATGATGGCGAAAGGATTCGAGGTCGCGTTGTTCGGCTCGAAGAACGATCGCGACGTCACCGCCGAGATCGCAGCACTCGCGCCCGGTGTCGTCGATCTGGCAGGAAAGACGCGACTGGAGGACGCCATCGACCTGATCGCCGCGGCCAGGCTGGCGGTGTCCAACGACAGCGGGCTGATGCATGTCGCGGCCGCCGTCGGCACGCCGGTCGTTGCCGTCTACGGTTCGACCTCGCCGGAAAACACGCCGCCGTTGGCTGAACAGCGCGAACTGATCTGGTTGCATCTGTCCTGTTCGCCCTGCCACCGGAAGATCTGCCCGCTCGGCCACCTCAACTGCCTGAAGACGCTGGACGTTGCCCGAGTGGCAGCGGCGGCGGACAGGTTGCTGGAACTCCCGGCCGCCGCATGAAGGTGTTGATCGTCAAGACCTCCTCGATGGGCGACGTCATCCACACCTTCCCCGCCGTCGAAGATGCACGCCGCAAGCGCCCCGATATCGCCTTCGACTGGTGCGTCGAAGAGGCCTTTGCCGGCATCGTCGCGCTGCATCCGGCGATAGCAAAGATCCATACCGTCGCCATCCGGCGCTGGCGCAAGCATCTGTTCAACGCCGGCACATGGCGGGAGGCGACAAGCTTGCGCCGCGCTCTGCAAGCAGGCGAGTACGACCTCGTCATCGATGCGCAGGGGCTGCTGAAATCGGCCCTGGTGGCGAAACAGGCAGCGGCACCAATCGCAGGTTTCGACCGCGCAAGCGCGCGGGAGCCCTCGGCAACGTTGTTTTACCAGCGCAAATACGCCGTGCCGCGCAACCTGCACGCCATCGAACGCACGCGCCGGCTGTTCGGGCTGGCGCTGGGCTACGAGCCCGATCTTTCGGCGCTCGCATCCGGGATTGTGCCGCCTCCCGGCGGCCTGGCCGGCATTGACGGCAAGACGGCCTTCCTGCTGCACGGCACCAGCCGCGAGGACAAGAAATGGCCCGCCGAAGACTGGATCGAAACGGCTCGCCTGCTGGTTGGTAGCGGAATGACGCCGGTCACCACCTGGTCGAACGAGCGTGAGAAGGCGGTCGCCGAGGCAATCGCGAAAGCCGTGCCGTCAACGATCGTGGTGCCGAGATCGCCGCTGGCAGACATTGCCGCGATCCTTGGCCGCTCGACGCTGGTTATCGGCGCCGACACCGGTCTGACCCACCTCGCCAGCGCCTTTGGCCTGCCGACGGTCGCGGTGTTCCTTGCGACCGAGCCGGGTTTGACCGGCCCGCGCGGGCAGTATGCCTCAACGCTGCTGGCCGCATCGGGGGAGCACCTAACGCCGGCGAAGGTGGTGGCGGAAGCTGAGAAGCAGCTGGCGCTCAAATCACGAGCACCAGCCTAGAGCCTTTCAGAAGGATCTGAGGTGCTAGATGAACTGCACCTGGACGATCTCGTAACCCCTGGCGCCGCCAGGGGCGTTGACCTCGATGGCGTCGCCGACTTCCTTGCCGATCAGCGCGCGCGCGATCGGCGAGGAGATCGAAATACGGCCCGATTTCACATCCGCTTCCTGGTCGCCGACAATCTGGTAGGTCTTCTTTTCCTCGGTGTCCTCGTCGACCAGCACCACCGTGGCGCCGAACTTGACCTTGTCGCCGCTAAGCTTGGTGACGTCGATCACCTCGGCCCGAGCAATATAGTCTTCCAGTTCGTTGACACGGCCCTCATTGAGGCTCTGCGCCTCTTTGGCGGCATGATATTCGGCATTTTCGGACAGGTCGCCATGCGAGCGCGCTTCGGAGATCGCCTCGATGATGCGCGGCCGCTCCTCCTGCTGGCGCCAACGCAGCTCTTCCTTCAATGACGCGAACCCCTCGCCTGTCATCGGGACCTTGTTCATGATGCCTGACCTTTCCTGCCGCCACCCCCGCATTTCGGGGAAAGCCTTGTCGATGGGTATAAAAAGAAAACGGGTCCGGCAGCCTCGGGCTAACGGAACCGTTTCACCGCAGTTTTCCCCAATATAGCGATCCTCGCGCGTTTTTCACGCTCAAAAAGCAGGCTTTTTGAAAAATCATGAGCCGACTTGCGCAATTGCCGTCACGGCATGTGCAGCGTGTTGCAGTTGCGACAACAAAAACCGGCTGCGATTGCTCGCAGCCGGCCCAGAGAAGCCGTTGGGGTGGGGTCAGCTTCTCATGAAATGGTAGATCTGTTCGGCCAGCATGCCGTATTCGCGCGAATCCTTGCCCGTCCGCTTCTCGATCTCGGCCAGTTGCGCCTGAGCGCCGGCCAGATCGCCGATCTGCAGATGGGCCTCGCCGAGATATTCGCGCACCAGCGTGTAGTCCGGGTTGATGCGGAGCGCTTCCTCGTAATAGCCGAGGCCGACGGTGACACGGCCGGAATGGCGATGCGAATAGCCGAGGTAGTTGAGGATGCGTGGATCCTGCTTGTTGGCGGCAAGGCTGAGCACGGCGATCGCCTCATCATAACGCCCGGCCATGGCCAGGTCGTGACCAGCATCGTAGATGTTGTCGTCGTCCAGCATGCCGTACTTCGGCGCGACGCATTTCTGCTTTTTCTTGTCCCAGACCTGCCCCTTCTTGCACTGGGTGGTGGTCTCGGTACCACCGCCACCGCCGCCGGCCGCAAACACCGGAACCGCAAAGAACTGCAGCGCCACAAGCGCCGCAGCCGCCTGGATCAACACTCTTTTATGCATCGAAGCCTCCTTGAGGGATAATGACGATCTTGAGGGAAAATGACGATAATGAAAAGCTAACGCCGGGATGCAGACTTTTCATCCCGGAAACCCGCAGCCGCCGAAACTATTTGTGCGGCCGTGCCTAACCTGAATTCGGTCAAAGGCGGGAGCCAGGGATCAGAACATGACGTGACGCGCGCTGCAAATCCGCTATCATTCAGGAAATGATCAGCGGGGGTGCCCGAGAGTGCAGCAGCGCCGTGAGCGGGAATGGGAGCTATCGATCGGCCCGGACACCGTGCGCCTGTTCATTCTCAAGGCAAAGGGACTGAGTGCTGCCGTCAACGAAGACTATGCCGACGGTGCCGAGCATGAGGTCGAGCTCGATGGTGAATCACATGCCAATCACCACCATGACGGTCTGGCGGAGGAAAGCGCGGAAGACCTCACCGAGGAAGAGCTGCGCGAGCTGATCAACGACCTCAACGTCGACGAAGCGGCCGAGTTGATCGCGCTGGCCTGGGTCGGCCGCGGCGACTATGACGCAGCGGAATGGTCCGATGCGGTTGCCGCCGCGCGCGACCGCGCCAACAAGCGCACGGCGAAATACCTGCTCGGCATGCCGCTTTTGGCCGACTGGCTGGAAGAAGGGCTGGAAGCGATTGGCGCGTAACGACGTCGTTACCGTTCGTGATGGGCCGCAGGCAACCTCCAGGCGTTCGCGCCGTTGAGGACGATGGGGTCTGTTGTACTTTCCCGAACATGCAGGGTTGCACTGGTCATGGTCGTCACGGCTCTGCTGCTGGCGCCCCTGCTGACGCAAGCTGACGCCAAACAGCGCAAAAAGCATTACACGCCGCTGTCACAGCGGTTGGAGCAGCTGTTTTCACCGCGGGTCGACTCGCATCCTAAGCCGCGCAGCAAGCACCGCCAGAAGCCCAGGCCACAGCGGCACATCACGCCAAAGCAGGTGGAACAAAAGACCCCGGATAAAGAGCCCTCGCCCGCCGATGTTCCGGTGCAGCCCTCGCGCGTTGTCCCGCTGCCCGAGGCGCGTCCTTCAGAGGCGCCGAAGACCGGCGCGGCACCGATCGAAAAGCAAAAGGCCGAAGGTCCGAACCCCCTTGGCGCGCCCAACCGGTCCAATGACGATCGATTCAACGAAGAAAAGTCCCGTTTTAAAAAGCAGGCGCGGCCCGGACCGTCAGCCCCGAAGCCGTCGACCGATAGGCAAAGCGAGCCCGAGCCGCCGGCCGCGGTGCCGATTCCGACACAAAAGCCAGACACTTCGGAACCTGAAGCTCAGCCGCTGGCCGTTGCTCCGCAACCACCTGAAAAACCCGATGCCGGCGACAAGAAGATGCTGCCCGATGCGCGCTCGGCCGATGTGCCCGATGCAAAAATGCCGGCGGCGGAAGTCGCCTGTCGCGAGCGGCTGACGGCCCTTGGTGTCGAATTCGAGGAGCATAAGGCGGAAAGCAATCCCGACATCGGCTGCTCGATCCCCTATCCCCTGGTGCTGAAGTCGCTCGGAAAATCCATCGCCATCGGCCCCGCGACCGAACTCAACTGCCCGATGGCCGAAGCGGCAGCCCGCTTTGCCGCCGAAATCATACAGCCGGCGGCGAAAGCCGAGTTCGGAGCCGACCTGAAATCGATCAACCAGGCATCGGCCTTTGTCTGCCGGCCGCGCAACGGCACGCGCCATCTGTCGGAACATGCCTTCGGCAACGCGCTCGATATTGCCAGCTTCACGTTGTCGGATGGCAGAAAGGTCGAAGTCGGTCCAACGCCGCCCGAGAAGGACGGCAAATTCCTCAATGCGGTGCGCAAGGCCGCCTGCGGACCGTTCAAGACCGTGCTTGGACCGGGCGCGGACCCGGACCATTCCCTGCATTTCCATCTCGATCTCGAACCGCGCCGGAATGGTGGCACTTTCTGCCAGTGATGGCCCTCCAGTGATCGTCATGCCGGTGATGGTCTGGCTGCCGCATTTCGGCCGCAGGCATGAACGGGGACGCTGAGTTTTCCTTTACCCTTGATCGTTAAAATCCCACCGATCAAGGACAGGATTCCGCCCATGGCCGCAATATTTCGCGCCGCGAAGGCAAAAAGCGCAGCGATACTGGCCGCCGGTCTTGCGCTGGCCGCCGTTTCGGCTTGCAACACTGGCAGCGTGCTGTCGCTGCAGCCGGCCGTCGATGTCGGCTCGCAGACCGCGGCCGTGCCGCAATATGAAGGCATGCAGAAGCTCGTCCCGTCCAATCCCTATATGACTGCCGCCTATCCGCGCATGGACGAGCCGATGTCGGAGTCGGAGCCGCAGCAGATGCCGGCCAGCGAAACCGATTGCCGTGGCGAGCTGAAGCGCCTTCGCGTCGTCTACACCGATGTCCAGCCGATCCATGAGGGACAGTGCGGCATAGACTGGCCGGTCAAGGTATCCGCCATCGGCGGCATCCAGATGAAGCCCGCCGCAACATTGACCTGCGACATGGCCGCAAGTTTCGCCGCCTGGACCAGCAACGAACTGGTTCCCTCCGCCCGCTGGCGCTATTTCTCGGGCGTCAAGACCATCCACCAGGGCTCGAGCTATTCCTGCCGCAACATCGCCGGCGAAGGTGTCCTGTCCGAGCACGGCAAGGGCAACGCCCTCGACGTCATGAGCATCGAGCTCAACAACGGCGACGACATCGACGTGCGCAAGCCCGGCCTGTTTGCCTTCCGCACCCGCGGCTTCCTCAACAATGTGCGCGCCGACGGCTGCCAGTATTTCACCACCGTGCTCGGTCCCGGCTACAATTACGATCACCGCAACCATTTCCATTTCGACATCAAGAACCGCAAAAGCGGCTACCGCGCCTGCCGCTAAGGCGTTTCACCGTTCAGAAATGAGTCGGGATTGGCGTTCCTGGTGGAAGCGATGATTTGCTGGGCCACCAGATCCTGGATGCGCCAAAGGTTCCTGTCGCGGATACCGCTTTCTTCCAACTTGCTGACGGTTCGGAACAGGTATTGAGCCGACGAGCCCCAATGCCCGGCAGCCCGCGCCAGCGTGTCGGCAACCTGCTCCAATGGCAGCCGGCCGGCATAGGCCCTGCCGTCTGGCGCGGCGACGAAAGCCAAGGCCCGCAACGGCCCATCCTTGGTCTTGACCTTGATCCAGCATGGCACGTTAGTCGGCGGATTGGCATCGATCTCGCGGCGCATCAACTGGCCAAGTTGCCCGACATGGTCTTCCGCGGGCAGCCGATAGACGATGCCGTTGCAGCTGCCGCCTCGATCGAGCGCCAGCATCAGCGCCGGCAAATCACGGGTTCCGCGCCAACGGGTCAGCGTCAGGCAGAACGAGCGGTGCCATCCTGGCGCCGTGGCCGGGCGCTGCTCGACATGGGCAAATTCGGGGTTCCAGATCAGCGACCCGTAGGCAAAGACCCATAGCGCTTCAGGCCGATGCTCCGACAGAAGTTGCTCGACAAGACTATCGAACTCCGCGTCTGTATGCTCGGTTGTTCCGGGCTCGGGACCCGGATCCGGTTCGACACGCTCGACCCTTGCGACAAGGTCCGCGGTCAATGCCATCGAGCTGCGACCCACCGGCTTCTTATCCATTGCTGCTCACCCCCCGCAAAAACGATGGCCGACGATAGAACGGCTGCTCGCCGCTGGCCATTGATTTCCAGGGTCCGTCAGGCACAGATACCGCACGGATCGAGCCGCTTTCATGAGCCGACGAAGCCTGCAACGACGCGCATTGACCTGGCTCGCCGCTCTTCTGGCGGTCTGGCTGGCCCTCGCCTATGTCGCTGCGCCGGAATTCTGGACGGTTCGCGACCGCGGCTTTCGCACGCAGACTTTCGAGATGGTGACACACACGCCGCAAGGCATTCCGGGCGACCCGATCAATATCGGCCTTGTCGGTACCGAAAAAGAGATGGTCCATGCCTTCGCCATGACCGGATGGGATACGGCCGATGGCGTGACGCTAAAGACCGCGATCGAAATCGGTGAGAGCGTGCTGTTCGACCATCCCTATCCTGACGCCCCGGTCAGCCGGCTGCTGTTCGAAGGCCGCGCCCAAGATCTCGCCTTCGAAAAGCCGGTCGGCGGGAGCGCCGACCGGCGCCATCATGTCCGCTTCTGGCGCAGCGATGCGACCGGCGACGACGGCCGAACGCTCTGGATGGGCTCGGCCAGCTTCGACCGCGGCGTTGGTCTCAGCCACGATACCGGCGCCATCACCCACCATATCGCCCCTGACATCGACGCCGAGCGCGATCTCGTGATCCACGACCTGTCGGCGGCCGGCATGGTGATCTCGNGATCTCGGTGAGCGACATCCCGGGCATCGGCGCCACCAGGACCGGACGCAACGGCGGCGGCGATCCCTATTTCACCGACGGCAAGGCTGTTGTCGGGGTGCTCAGGCAATTCCCCTGAACCACTGTCATTTTCCAAAAATCATCGCGGACTATTTTCCTGCGGCCCGCCGCAATGCTATTGAGCCCTGATGCTATACGTCGAAATCGCCACCGTGGTCGTCCTCATCTGTGTGAACGGCCTTCTGTCGATGTCCGAGCTCGCCATCGTGTCGTCGCGCCCGGCGCGGCTCAAGGCGATGATCGACCGCGGCGTCAATGGCGCCGGGCGTGCGCTGACGCTCGGCTCCAATCCCGGCAAATTCCTGTCGTCAGTGCAGATCGGCATCACTCTGGTCGGCGTGCTGTCGGGCGCCTTCTCCGGCGCCACGCTGGGCGACAGGCTGTCGGTGTACCTGGCCTCGACCGGCATGCGCGAAAACATCGCCGATCCGCTCGGCGTCGGCATTGTCGTTGCGATCATCACCTATTTCTCGCTGATCGTCGGCGAGCTGGTGCCCAAGCAGATCGCGCTGCGCGATCCCGAGCGTGTTGCGGCCCGCGCAGCGCCTGCGATGACCATCCTCGCCACCGTCTCGGCGCCGCTGGTGTTCCTGCTCGACATTTCCGGCCGCGCCATATTGTGGTTGCTTGGCCAGCGCGGCGAGAGCGAGGAAAAGGTCACCGACGAAGAGATCAAGATGCTGGTCGCCGAGGCCGAGCACCACGGCACCATCGAATCCGACGAGCGGCGCATGATCGCCGGCGTCATGCGGCTCGGCGATCGCGCCGTGCGCGCCGTGATGACGCCGCGCACCGAGGTCGACTGGATCAATTTGCAGTCCGATGAGGGTGCCATCCGCAAGCTCTTGATGGAGACCCAGCATTCGCGCCTGCCGGCCGGCGATGGCGGCGTCGACGTCATGGTTGGCGTTGTTCAGACGCGCGACGTGCTGGCCGCCCTGCTCGCCGGCCGCGCACTCGATCCGCGCAAGCATGTGCGCGCCGCCCCCATCGTCTACGACCAGGCCGACGCGCTGGATGTGCTGCAGAAGCTGAAGGAATCCGACGTGCCGATGGCGCTGGTGCATGACGAATACGGCCATTTCGAAGGGATCGTCACGCCTGCCGACATTCTCGAGGCCATCACCGGCGTCTTCCGCGCCGACCTTGATGCCGGCGACGAGGAAAACGCCGTCAAGCGCGAGGACGGCTCATGGCTGCTCGCGGGATACATGCAAGCCGACGAGATGGCTGACGTTCTCGGTATCGACCTGCCGGAAAATCGCGATTACGAGACCGTCGCCGGTTATGTGCTGTCGCACATGCACCATCTGCCGGCGACCGGCGAATGCGTCGACGCGCAAGGCTGGCGTTTCGAGGTCGTCGACCTCGACGGCCGCCGCATCGACAAGCTGATCGCCACCCGGCTGCCCAGCGGCCATCGCGAAGTGGTGCGTTGACGCTCTGCCGTCAAAGCGAATAGCGCCCTCAGACCGCGGCTTCGATCGGTTCGGCAAGCTTCGGATTGGAGCGCGAGGCGATCAGGCAACTGGCCACGATCAGGGCCGCTCCAGCCAGCGTGGTCCAGGTCGCCGCCTCGTCGAAGAACAGCCAGCCAAACACGATCGCCCAGATGAAGGCGGAATACTCCGTCGGGATTAGATATTGCGCTTCGGCCCGCGCGTAGGACCAGCTCATCAGGAACTGGCCGGAGAGCGACAGCGCCGTCACCCCGGCCAGTGGAAGCCAGAGATTGCCCGGCAGGGCAACCGCGAGCCAGGGAGCGGCGGGGAGAAGGACGGCGGCAACGCACAGGTTCTGGAACAGCATGATCTCGACTGGTTTGGCCACCAGCGCCTGCCGCCGCGAGAGGATCAGATTGTAGGCGTAGAACACCGTCGATGCGAGCACCGCCACCGTGCCAAGCAGGGCATCCCCGGTATAGTTCCCTTGCCCGAACTGTCCGGCCATGATGATGACGACGCCGGCGATGCCCGCCAGCGACGCCCAGATCGCCTGGCGCTGTATGCGTTCGCCCAAAAGCAGCGCCGCCAGCAGGAGAGCGAACAGCGGCGCGACGAAACTAAGCCCGATCCCATCCGCTAGCGGCAATCTGGCAAGGCCCCAGAAGAACGACAGCAGAACGATGCCCACGATCACGGCGCGCAGCGCGTGTAGCCGCAGCACGGAAGGCGTGGGAAGGGAACGCGGCCCCGCCGCCCAGGCCGTGCCCGCGACCACGCTCGCAAGCATGCTTCGCCACAGCACCGTGTTGTAGACACCGACGGCGATGACCAGGATTTTCATCGCCGCATCCATGGCGGACAGAAGGAAGATCGCAAGTGCACAGACCAGCACCGGGGTCATGGGGGAAACGACGCCTGACAGGCTGGGTGACTTCACGGGGCATGCTCATGTGATGGATCGCAGCCGGATATATCAGGGGAGGACGGCCAGGCCAGATGGCAGGGCCGTGCATATGGCGGTCCAACCGGTCTTCGCAGCCCCTCGATTTGAATTCGGTGCGTCGGCAGCGCCTTTCGCTATCGGCCCCAGCCTGCCCTCACCCATGATTGATCCGCTGGAAGAATGGCAAAAGCAGCCAAAGCCTCTATATCGATTGTCATGGATGCATCGAACGAACACGCGCTAAACGACGAGCTTCTCCAAGATATCCAGCGCCTGTCCTTCGAGTATTTTCTCAACGAGGCCAACCCTGCCAACGGCCTGGTCGCCGACCGCAACACGCCGACGTCGCCTGCCAGCATAGCCGCTGTCGGGCTCGCTTTGTCGTCCTATCCCGTCGGTGTCGATCGCGGTTTCATGACGCGCGATGCCGCAATCGAGCGGACGCTCGCCACGCTTCGCTTCTTCTGGAACGCCCCGCACGGGCCGGAGCCCGATGCCACCGGCTACAAGGGTTTCTACTATCATTTCCTCGACATGAAGACCGGCCGCCGCGTCTGGAATTGCGAACTGTCCACGATCGATACCGCACTTCTGCTTGCCGGTGTTCTGGCTGCCGGCGCTTATTTCGACGAGGACGATGAGCTCGAACCGGAAATCCGCAAGCTTGCCGATGCGCTCTACCGCCGTGCCGACTGGCGCTGGGCGCAGAACGGCGGCGCCACCGTCACCCATGGCTGGCGGCCAAAAGGCTTTCTGCGCTACCGCTGGGAAGGATTTGACGAGGCGCTGATCCTGTACGTTCTGGGTCTCGGTTCGCCGACCCACTCGCTGCCGCCCGAGAGCTACGCGGCCTGGCTGTCCACATATAAGTGGAAGACAATCTACGGCCGCGAGATGGTCTATGCCGGCCCGCTTTTCATCCACCAGTTCTCGCATATCTGGATCGATTTTCGCGACATCCGCGATGCTTTCATGCAGGGTCACGACAGCGACTATTTCGAAAACAGCCGCCAGGCGACGTATCTGCAGCGCGATTACGCAATCCGCAATCCGAGGGGGTTCGCGGGCTATGGCGAGAATTGCTGGGGCGTCACCGCCAGCGACGGCCCAGGTCCGATCGCGCGGCGAGCCGATGGACGCCGCTTCTTCGGTTATCTCGCCCGCGGCGCACCGTTTGGCCCCGATGACGGCACGCTGTCGCCATGGGCGGCAATCGCCTCCTTGCCTTTTGCGCCGGAAATCGTGCTGCCGGCGCTGCGCCATTTCCACGAGATGGACCTGCGCGACGGCAACTCTTACGGCTTCACCGCGAGCTTCAACCCGACGATCGCTGCCGACGACGGCCGCGCCTGCGGTTGGGTATCGCCGGACCATGTCGGCATCAACCAGGGGCCGATCGCCCTGATGATCGAGAACTACCGGTCCGACTTCCTGTGGCGATTGATGCGCCGCGTGCCGGCCATCACCACAGGACTGCGCCGGGCCGGGTTTTCCGGCGGGTGGCTGTGACAGGCGGCGATCCTTCGCGCGGGATCGTCAAGGCATCAGCGCGACCTTGCCGGTCCGACTCCACCATCCGGCCAAGGGAGCCGAGAGCGCCTCTTCACGTGAATGAAAAAGGGCGGCGCAAACGCCGCCCTTTGGAAAAATCATCGATCCTTGGGAGGATAAGGCTCAGGCCGCCTGGGCTTCGCCGGCAATCGCGTCGGCCTGACGCGCTGCCTTGAGCACGCGGGCCCACCAGGCAACGTCGTTGACCAGCGCCGTGGCAGCCTGGTTCAGATGCTCGATCTCCTCGAGCTTCTTCTCGCCCTGGCGCACCGCCAGGAAATCGCTCCAGGCAATGTGAACGGCGGATTTGACCGGCGCCATCTGCAATTCGACCGCGGCAAGACGCAAATGTTCGACAGCGCGCGAGCCGCCGACGCTGCCATAGCCGACGAAACCGGCCGGCTTCTTGTTCCATTCATTGGCGGCGTAATCGATGGCGTTCTTCAGCACGGCCGTCGGGCCATGGTTGTATTCGGCGGCGGTGAAGATGAAGCCGTCGAATTCGGCGACCTTCTTTTGCCAGCGCTGGGCAACTTCGTTCTGCGACGGCGCCCAGGCGGACGAGGCGACCTCGTCGAAGAAGGGCAGCGGCCAGTCGCGCAGGTCGACGGTCTCGACGTCGATGTCGGCATGGGATTTCGCGATCTTGGCGATCCACTGGGCGGGCACATCGGCGAAACGCGCGGCGCGTGTCGAACCGACGACGATGGCGATTTTGGGCTTGGACATGGGGCTCTCCATATATGCAAAAGCTGGTATCGTTTGGATACCGGCGCTATATGAGATACTGACAAATGGCAGCGCAAGGAGGCACCGTTATGTTACTGAGGCACCCGCACAACACCGAAGACTGCCGCGCCGTCTCGGAAATCCTGCAGCGCGTCGGCGACAAATGGACCGTTCTGGTCGTCGGCAAGCTGGGCGGCGGACCGCTGCGTTTCAATGAGTTGCGCGCCGCTGTCGGCGGCATTTCGCAGAAGATGCTGACCACCACCTTGCGCGGTCTTGAGCGCGACGGCTTCGTCACCCGAACCGTGTTCCCGACCATCCCGCCACGCGTCGACTATGAGCTGACGGAGCTCGGCCATGAGCTGCTGGTGCCGGTCGGCGCGCTCGGCGAATGGGCGCGGAAGAACACCTCGCGGGTCCAGGCGGCGCGTGAAAGATTCGATGGCGTGCACGCCTGAAAACCGTTGCTCAGCAATAGTTTACGGATTTTGCCGTCCACGACGCGTACCCGGGTTTAACTGGATCCGCCCTTGCATCGTTGGTCACGCCATGGCGACATAGCTGCAGCGTTTCGTTCGCCGGCGCATCATCATTTTGAGGCTGACGAGGTCTTCCGCTGACGGGCCCTCAGGCCTTTGACGCAGGGTTGCTGCAACACACTGCGCCGCACGTCTCTACCCTTGCAGACCGCTGGGCAGTCCGCTCGTTGCCAACGGTCCGGTCGTGCGTGCAGGCAACGCTTGGAAGCTCTTTCCTGATCTCGGTATAAGCGGTCGTGCCAAGCAGGCAGATCACCGCGACGAGGGCCGCCACGAGCCAGCCGTTCAGCATGTGTTGACGCATTGTCTTCCCTCCGCCGCCCGCAGAATCGGATGTGAAGGCAACCATTGGATGTCGCGCAGCGCATCGCCCGCGCGGGGGATGTTACATAAGCGCAAGCTTGGCAGAATCGACGATGTCAACTTTCGGTTGGAATCGGCTTCGGCTTGCCGTCGCTATCCAGCGCCACCATGACGAAATCGGCGTGGGTGACCTTCTCCATCAGGTCGGAGAGGTAGCGTTGCGCCCAGGCCTCGACCTTGAGCGTCATGGAGGTGCGGCCGACGCGCTCGACATGGGTGTAGATGCACAGCGTGTCGCCGATCTTCATCGCCTTGGCGAAGGACATTTCCTTGACAGCCGCCGTCACCACGCGACCCTTGGCCCGCTCGGCCGCACGGATGCCGCAGGCAAGATCCATCTGCGCCATCACCCAACCGCCAAAGATGTCGCCGGCCGCATTTGCATCGGCCGGCATGGCGAGCGTACGCAAGGTCAGATCGCCGATGGGCCGTCCGTCCGCGTAATGCACCATCTGCCGGATCCCCTGAAACGATTGCCCTCGATCCCCTAGCGTCATGGACCCAAGAGGTCAACGCGACGGGCGAGGCTCCCGGCGCAATGTCGGTTCCATGGCAGCTTTTCCGGCCAGGCGTCTCACGGTCGCATTTTTCACAACGCATGCCGGAAGGCACCGCGACTTCGGAAGCCTGCCGCGGATAGGCTGCAGCCAGTTTTGCGGAGCCGCCGACACCAATCATGCAGACCTATGACTTCATTATCGTCGGCTCCGGCTCAGCCGGCTCGGTTCTCGCCGACAGGCTGTCGGCTTCCGGCCGTTACTCCGTGCTGGTGCTGGAAGCCGGCGGCAGCGACCGCCGCTTCTATGTCCAGATGCCGCTTGGCTACGGCAAGACTTTCTTCGACCCCGCGGTCAACTGGAACTACAAGCCCGAGCCGGACCCCGGCCTTGCCGGCAATGTCGACCATTGGCCGCGCGGCAAGCTGCTTGGCGGCTCAAGCTCGATCAACGCCATGGTCTGGATCCGAGGCGCGCGCGAGGATTTTGATGACTGGCGCGATGCCGGCAATCCCGGTTGGGGTTATGACGATCTGTTGCCGGGCTTCAAGGCGCTTGAGGACAATGAGGCCGGCGCCAACAGATGGCGCGGCACCGGCGGGCCGCTGCATATCACCGACACGACGAACGCCGTCCATCCGCTGACCAGGCGCTACCTCGCAGCCGGCCAGCAGGCTGGGCTGCCGCTCAACCCTGACTTCAACGGCGCCGCCCAGGAAGGCGTCGGCACCTACCAGATCTCCACCAAAAACGGCCGCCGCATGTCGGCCGTGCGCGCCTTCCTGCGCCCCGCGATGAAGCGCAAAAACGTCCGCGTCGAGACGAATGCGCTGGCGAGCAGGATCCTGTTCGAGGGCAAGCGAGCCGTCGGCATCGAATATCTGCAGAACGGCGAGACCAAGACGGCGCGGGCCGGCCGCGAAGTCATCCTGTCCGCCGGCTCGATCAACTCGCCGCAGCTCTTGCAACTTTCCGGCGTCGGCCCCTCGTCACTGCTCATGGGGCTTGGCATCCCGGTCGTCCACGCCAACGAAAATGTCGGCGCGCATCTGCAGGACCATGTCGGCATCAACTATACCTTCAAGGGAAACGTGCCGACGCTCAACCAAATCCTGCGGCCCTGGTGGGGCAAGCTGCTGGTCGGCATGCAGTACATCCTCACCCGCTCCGGCCCGCTGTCGCTGTCGATGAACCATGGCGGCGGCTTCTTCCGAACCGACCCGGCGTTTTCGCGCCCCAACATGCAGCTTTATTTCCAGGCTTTCTCGACCGTCATTCCGAAGAGCGGCGAGCGGCCGATCCTGACGCCAGATCCGTGGCCGGGCTTTTCCATCGGCCTCTCCAACTGCCGCCCGTCCAGCCGCGGCGAGATCATGATCCGCTCCAGCAATCCGCTGGACTATCCCAGGATCGTCGCCAACGCCTATTCCACCAACGCCGATGTCGACGAGATGCTGGCGGCGGTGAAATTCGTGCGCAAGATAGCCTCGATGCCCGCCATGGCCGAGATCATCACTGAGGAGGTTTTGCCAGGCCCATCGATCCAATCGGATGCCGACCTGATCCAGGATTTCAGGAAGCGCTCAGGCACCGTCTATCACCCGGTCTCGACCTGCCGCATGGGGCCGGACGCCGGGGCCGCCGTCGTCGACCCGCGCCTGAAAGTGCACGGGCTCGAAGGTCTGCGCGTAATCGACGCCTCGATCTTTCCCGCCAACATCACCGGCAACACCAACGCCGCCTCGGTCATGACCGGATGGAAGGGCGCCGAACTGGTTCTGGAGGACCAAAAATGAAGATCACCGACGTCAAGACCTGGGTAGTCGGCAACCCGCCGCCCGGCATCGGCGGCAAGTATTTCATCTTCGTCAAGCTGACCACCGATGGCGGCGTCGTCGGTTACGGCGAGGCCTACAACGCCACCTTCTCGGCTCACATAACAGCGAAGCTGGTCGAGGACATGGCCGAGCGTTACCTGATCGGCCACGATCCGCATGACATCGAGACCTTCTTCCGCCGCGCCTATTCCTCAGGATTTACCCAGCGCCCCGACGTTACCGGCATGGGCTGTTTCTCGGCGCTGGAAATGGCCTGCTGGGACATTGTCGGCAAGGAAGCCGACAAGCCGGTCTACAAACTGCTCGGCGGCCAGGTGCACGAGACGCTGCGCTCCTACACCTATCTCTATCCGCACACCGGCAGCGTCCATTCGGAGGACGCGCCGGACGGCCGGAACGTCTACAATGACCCCGAATTGGCGGCCGCCTGCGCGCTCGAATATGTCGAGCAGGGGTTCAACGCCGTCAAGCTTGACCCGGCCGGTCCTTACACCGCCTTCGACGGCCACCAGCCGCGCCTGATCGACATCGATGTCTCCACCCGCATGGTCAAGGCGATCCGCGAAGCCGTCGGCACCCGCGCCGATATTCTGTTCGGCACGCATGGCCAGTTCACCGCGTCGGGTGCGCTGCGCATGGCACGCGCCATCGAGCCCTACGATCCCTTGTGGTTCGAAGAGCCGGTGCCGCCCGACATGCCCGAAGTGATGGCTCAGGTGGCGCGAGGCACGTCGATCCCGATCGCCACCGGCGAGCGGCTAACGACCAAGTTCGAATTCGCCCGAATCATCGAGAACCGCGCCGCCACCATCCTGCAACCGGACCTTGGCCGTTCCGGCGGCATTCTCGAAACCAAGAAGATCGCCGCCATGGCCGAGGCATACCACATCCAGATCGCGCCGCACTGCTATTGCGGGCCGATCGTCGGCGCCGCCAACATCCAGCTGGCGGTGACGCTGCCCAATTTCCTCATCCTGGAATCGCTGAAGCAGTGGGACGGTTTCCACGCCACGCTCTTGAAGAAGAAGATCGAGTGGCAGGACGGCAATGTCATTCCGTCGAAGGAGCCCGGCCTCGGCGTCGAGCTCAACGAGGCGGTCTGCGAGGCGCATCCCTACACCGGCAAGGACCTGCATTTGCAGATGATGCAAATGCCGCTGATGCCGTGAGCGAACGTTACGCCTTTATCGGCCTTGGCCATCTCGGCGGCAACCTCGCCGCCAGCCTGTTGCGCAACGGTTTTGTCGTCATCGTCTTCGACCGCGACCCCGCCGCCGTCGAGCGCCTCGTGGCGCTCGGCGCCACGGCCGCGACCAGCCCGGCCGAAGCGGCGGCACAGGCCGGCAATGCCATTACTTGCCTGCCCTCGCCCAAGGTCAGCGAAGCGGTGCTGGCGAATGCCGGCGGCCTGCTCGAGGGTCTGCCCAGGGGCGGCTCCTGGATCGAGATGTCGACCAACGGCCGCGACGAGATCCTGCGCCTAGCCGCCCTCGCCGCGGCCAAAGGCATCGAGACGCTGGAGTGCCCGGTCACCGGCGGCGTGCATCTGGCCGCGGTCGGAAAGATCACCGCGCTTGTCGGCGGCGATGCTGCGCTTTACGAGCGCCATCGTCCAGCCATCGAAGCGATGTGCGCAAAGTCGTTCCTGATGGGTCCGGTCGGCTCGGCGGCGGTGATCAAGGTGATCACCAACATGCTGGCCTTCATCCATCTCGTCGCCGCCGGCGAGGCGCTGATGTTGGCCAAGCAAGGCGGCCTCGACCTCGCGCAATCCTACCACGCCATCGTCGCCTCTTCCGGCAACAGCTTCGTCCATGAGACCGAAAGCCAGCTCATCCTCAACGGCTCCTACGACATTGGCTTCACCATGGACCTGGCACTGAAGGACCTCGGCTTTGCGCTTGCGATGGGCAGGGAGTTCAGACTGCCACTCCAATTGGCGCCGCTTGTGAGTGAGATTTTCCTGATGGGCAAACAGGAATATGGCGGCGGCGCCTGGTCGACCCAGATCGTCAAACTGCTCGAGGATGCCGTCGACATGGATCTGCGCGCGCCCGGTTTCCCAGCCAAGCTGGAAAGCTAAGCCGGGTAAATATGTCCTGCGATTTCAGGCCCTTGGCCGGTTCGCCGGAATCGCCGCTCAAACCACCTGAATCAATCCCTCAACGGCTTGATTCAATATCTCAGCGTCAGCGCTCCGGGCAGGATCTCAAACGTCGCGGGTATACGCCCCGGCGACTCGCCATCTATGTCGACCAGCGCGCCGTTCTTCTCGACATCGCCGATAGGTTCGACCACCACTTTCCGGCCACGCAATATGGTGATGGCCGGATGGTTGCGGTGCCGGCCGCCATAGAGCAGCCGAATATCCCAGATCAGCTTCAGCTTGCCGGCCGCGCGCAGGATGACGATGTCGAACTGGCCGTCGGCGAGTGCGGCGTCCGGGGCGATCATCATGCCGCCGCCGAAGAACTTTCCGTTGGCGACCGCCACCAGCGCCATGCGCGCCTCGACCGGGGTGCCATCGTCGACGGTGATCCTGACGTCCTGGAAGCGGTAGCGGATGAACTCGACCACGGTGCGCCAGAAAAACAGCGCCTTGGCCGACATCCTGCCCTTGCGCTTGTCGGCATTGACCGCACGGTCCGTGGCGCCGGACAGGCCGAGGCTGGCGATATTGATGAAGTGCCGGCTGGCCAGCGCGCCATGGTCGTCGATGTAGCAGATGCGCCCGGCATCGACCTTGCGCGCCTTGGCTTCGGCGATCCGCTTCAACGCCGCATCCACCTCTTTCGGCAGGCCAAGTCCGCGCGCGAAATCGATGCCGGTGCCGCAAGGCAGCAAGCCAAGTTCGGTTGTCCGGCCGCTCTCATCGAAAGCCTGCAGCAATCCGTCGGCCACCTCGCTGGCGGTGCCGTCGCCGCCGGCCGCGATCACCAGCTCGAAGCCGCTTGCCGCGAGGTCGAGCGCCAGCCTTTCGGCGTCGCCCTCGGCCTGCGTCTCGCGCAGCTCGAATTCGCCGAAATGCTTTTTCAGCGATGCGGCGACCTCCGGCCAATGCCGTTTCAGCCGGCCGCCGCCGGCAATCGGATTGAGCACCACCCCGACTTTCAATGCGCACCCTCCCCGCACCGAGCCGATAGGCTCGATGCTTTGCCTGCATTGAAGCCCGCGCCAGCCGGCGGAGCAAGGGGCACAGCCGATCAGGCGCCAAAAAGCCGGCGGGCTGTCTAATGCAGCTGGAGTCGAAATTCCGAGCTTTGTGGCAAACGATCCCCGATAATCCCGTTATCCACAGGCTCACGCCCATTCCCCAAAACCCTTACCCGGCGTAAGTTTAACCATCTCAGGCGGCTACCGATCGCCACGCCGAAAGGCAAAGCGAAAAGGCGGATTTCCTGAGGCCCGTACGGCCCGAAGCGAGAGCAGGCTTGCTTGTTCGAGGGACGGATGCCGAGACCTACGGGGCCGCGGAAAGCGTGCNGACCGATGCTGCCATCAAGGACGGCGAAAACCTTCGATGGCGCGCCGAACGAAGCTCGCAAGGGTGGAGAACGGCGTGGTCTGGAACGGGCACTGCCCTCGGGCGGTGACTGGCAGGACCGTCAAAATCAAGGCCGGCATGGCGCGACGACTTTGCGGAAGTTGCTGCCGCGACCGTGTCCTGATCTGACAGGGAGGCGCTGGGAGAAATCCCGGCGCCGACTGTCTTTTGGGCCAAGGTCCGGTCGGCGAAGCGACGCGTGAAGAAGCCGATACTTTGCTGGAACGCGATTTCGGCGCTGACGGAACCACTTCATCACCAGGCGCGGTCAGCAATTCACCGACATGATCCCGCGCCTGATCGACAGAGGCGTGTCCTTCGTCGAGATCGGTGGCAACGACGCGATCATGCTCACCGTGTTTCGGCGGCGGACTTCGCTCCGCCCAAAGGCTCCCGCACGCCGTTCAGCCAACCGGTTCCGATCGATCCGGCCACCCGTCGCACCGGCTGATCGTCGCCGTGCGCAAGACTGCACATCGTGCTGTCGGCGCTGTTCGAAGCAGGCGCCAGGCTGGAACACCTCTCCGACTGAAGACGCGCCCTGCACCGCGGCCTGCCCGGCGGGCCAAGCTACTTCTTCGGGCCGATGCCCGGGATCAAATTGAGGCCAGCGTTTATATATTCCGGCCGTATGGCGCCGCTGATGAGCGTGAAGGTGGCGAGCATGATGCTGGCCAGCGCACCGTCATGCCATGGCCTGAGGGCCAGCGCGTTGACGGCATAGGCCCAGAATGGGAAGGCGAGCATCGACATGACGATGTTGGCTCCCGGAGCCTCCGCATTGTCGGCTGAATCGCTGACCGATTTCAGATACACCGGCGTCATCGCCAGCGCGACGATCAACATGATCCATGAAATGGTCCAGACGCTGATACCGGCCATTTCAATCTTATAGATGGCTGCCTGCACCTTACCCGGAATGTCCCCCGGATTGCCTTTGGTCTCTTCCGCCACCGCATCGGTCAACGCCTTGGCAACCGGCTGCTCAGTGGCATTGACCAGGATGGAGTTGACGAAGATGAAAAATGCCACGACTTCGGCAGGCACGTACTTCGCAACCCGGTCGAGATAGCCGTCGCCGCCTTTCGATCCTTGATCTTCTTGCTTGTCATCGTCGACGCCGAGCGGAGCATCGCCTGGAATGCCCTCGAGCGTTGAATCCCTTTTCGGCACAGGCTCAGCGGACCGGACAATTCTTCCCATGACAAACCCCTCCTATATTGTTGTATCGCCCCGTGAGTATCGTAGTAGAAAACCGGGCCAAGAAACAGTTGTCGCGGCCATAGCCGACAAGATTTATTCAGGCTTCTTCCTGCAAATGCATCACGCCCCCGCCCTATCTGCTACCGGGTGTCTAGAAATCCACCTATAGTGAGCCGTACCCGAAAAACGCATCCCCCGGCTCATCGCGTGATCGCGGCCAAAATCCCGCCTTGTTCGCGCGCGATGGAAGGACTGGCTGCCGGGGGGCAATCCGAAGGACAAGACCGTGCTCAAGACCGCCCTTGTCGCCATGACCATTGTCGGCTGTGACTGCGACGCCAAGCTTTGCGAATATATCGGCGAGACGCCGGCGAAGTGGGCGACTATCGCCGACTGCGAAGCGGCGATGAAAAGCCAGATGCTGCACCAGAAGAACTTCGACTATCCGCTGGTCTCTGGCATCTGCCGCAGCAAGGGGTCGGCGTCTTCTTCGCAACTGGCGGCGGCCGCATCCCGCCCGGAACTGAAGCCGGCCAGCCGGAATGTCCAAACCCCGTTGCCGCCGGAACTGAGCCATCGGCCGAGCGTTCCCGTCGGCTCCCCGACGACGGCCATGGAGGCAGCAGCGGTACGGCCCGTCGCCTACGAGCAAGTGGTCGATGGCGGAACAGGCGTGCTCTACCGCACCAGGAACGGCTACGCCGTGGTCAAGACAGATCTCGGCCGCGTCGCGTCGACAACGGTCGGCATGGCCAAGCGGTCCGCGAACTGGCTGGCAGGGCTGGTGCCGAGCGGGTTGTGAGCGGGCTGCCGCCGGACCATACCACGCTGTCGCACTGCCGTTGAAAACTCCAGATAAATGCATGATGGTGTCAGGCATCGACACGCAGGAGCGCCATTTCATGAAGCATGCAGTTCGAACCATGCTGTCCCTGATGCTGGCGTTGGGGCCGGTTCCGGCCGGTGCGCAGGATTCCGGCCAGGGCGGCGACAAGGTTGTAGGCGTCGCCAGGGACGATCCGGACATGGCGGCGGCCATTGCGCAGGCGCGCGCCAGCCTCGATGAATTCCTGTCCTTGTCGGATGCGCCGCCAGCCGGGACAACCAGCTACAAGTTGAAAGTCGAGGTCAGGGACGGAGACGCCTCGGAGCATTTCTGGATCATCCCCTTCCACAAGACCGCGACCGGATTTGCAGGAACATTGGCCAATGAACCGCAAGCGGTGCACAATGTCGTGGCCGGCCAGGAACTCGAATTCAAGCGGGACGATATTTCCGACTGGGGCTACACCAGAAACGGTCGCCAGGTCGGGAGCTTCACCGTCTGCGTGATGTTCAAGACGATGGCGCAAGAAGACGTCGAATATTACCGCCAGAACTACGGCTTCGCCTGCTGACGCGCGGCAGCCTGGCTAATGCATGCGCCCAAACAGGACCGCCGTTTTGGGGCAACGAATGCATGAAAACAAGACCTGAAGCGCGTCGCATGAATTCGTTTCGACGCGCGGCGCTTTAGGCCTCGCCATCCGTCGCGCCGGTCTTGCGCACCAGCGCCGCGGTCGCCAGGATCGCGCCCATATCGGCGATCATCGGCGCGATGTGCTTGGTGTAATCGAGCGGCACGGAAATGGCGGGCAGTTCGAAGAAATTCTTCGGCTGCGGCAAGAGCAGGAAACCATCGCTGCCATTAAGCGCCACCCGCGCCGGATCATCGCGCCATGTCTCGTGCAGCCATTTCAGCGCCTGCGCCAGCCGGCCGCTCACCAGCGGCTGGGCGGCGGCGACATTGTCGGTGCGAAATTCGTAGTCGCCGTCGAGCAGCGGATCGCCGCTGGACAGTTCCTGCATCTTGCCGGCGAAGATGCCGCGGAAGAAACCGACCACCGCGTTGCTGCGGCGCGTCGCGACCAATATGCCGGGGAACGGCGCAATGGTCTCGAAGGCGACGACGACGCCCTTGAAGACCGTCGACGAGCCTTTGCCCGACCCTTGGCGCAACTCCGCCTCGTAGAGCTCGAACGGAAAATCCTCGTAGCGGCCTGATACGATGTCGTCGAAGCTCTGCCGGTTGAAGGCGCCGACCACGGCGCGCGGCAGCCGGTCGAAGGAATTCGGCGTCACGCTGTGCTGATAGCGCACATCCCTGATGAAGCCGAAGATGATCGGCAGCAGCGTGTCACGGAACGATTGCTGCAGCCGCGTCGCCGGCCTGATCGCCAGGAAGTACAGCAGCAGCGCCGCGAAGAAACCGCCGGCATAGAGGAACACATGCGGCGTCGAGAACCATTGCTCGTTCACGTCGGCGACCTTGTTGAACAGCCAGGCCACCAGCACGACAAAAACCAGCAGCAGCCCCAGAAACACCGGCACCCGCCAGCGCACCTGGCGGCAGGCCGAAGCCCGTCCAGCCTCATAGATCTCGATATTCTTCCTGATGCCGGCGACCACCGCTTCATCAGGCATGAACTCAGCTGCTTCCATCGCCCCCTCGCAAAGTCCTATTATACCTATGATAACGGGAAAGTTGTCAGTCGCCAAAGATCGCCTTCAGCCTGGCCTCGACCTTGCCCTTCATCCGGCCAGTCAGCGCCTCGACCGGAACCAGCCGCTCATGCCCGCCTGCGCGCAGCCGCATGAAGGGATGCATCCGGTAGCCGGCGATCGCACCGCGCTTGCCGAGATCGGCGCTGACATCGACGACGAAAATGCCGGCGATGCGGCCGGGCCAGGGCTGCCGCGCCAGCGCCGTGCCGAGGAAGTCGCCAAGCCCGTAAGCCACGAGCGTCTTGCCGACCCATTGCACCGGCTGCACGACATGGGCGTGGTGCCCGGCAATCAGCCCCACGCCGTGACCGGCCAGCAACCTCGCCAGCGTTTGCGTTTGCGGCTGCGGAAAATGCCGGAACTCCCAGTCCCAGTGCGGCACCGCACAGGTGAGATCGATGTTCTTGTCGGCCGCGCCTCTCGGCCATGCCGCCGGATCGCTCTGCATCGAGACGAGCTCGGTGAATGGCCCGGCGTCGCCATTGCGCCACAGTGTGAAGGCGGCAAAGCCGATCGTCAGCGGCCCGGCCTTGACCTGCTCGACCGGTCCTTCTTTCGCGGTGCCGATGGTGCGGATGCCAAGCCGCTTCAGCGCCGCAGCCGTCTCGTCGAAACCGGCGACGCCCTGGTCGAGCACATGGTTGTTGGCCAGCGACAGCACGAGCCTTTCGCGCGCGATGCCTACGGCGGCAAGCGCCGCGGCAAGAAACCGCTCGCTCATCGCATGGTGAGTGCCAAGCCGCGTGCCAAACGCCACGCTCGGCCGCTCGACGACCGGACTTTC
This sequence comes from Mesorhizobium sp. L103C105A0, assembly GCF_000502215.1. NCBI lineage: Bacteria > Pseudomonadati > Pseudomonadota > Alphaproteobacteria > Hyphomicrobiales > Phyllobacteriaceae > Mesorhizobium > Mesorhizobium sp. L103C105A0. Next base: position 391,871 of record NZ_AYXF01000001.1, read on the forward strand.
GCAATTGCCGATCACCAGATCGGCTGAGCCAAAGAGCTTTGCGATCGCCGGATCGCACTCCGGCGCACGATGGTTGGCCACCGCCGAAATATCGCCGACAAAGGCCAGCCGCACCTTCCGCCCTGGCGGTGGATCGATGAGTGTCGTCGCCGCGATCGGCGCAAAATCCCTGACATCGCCGCCAAGCGACGGCTTCAGGAAGCGCGGCAGCCATGACAGTTTGTAGGAAAGCGGATAGTTCGACACGCGACGCCCAATCGTTTGCCCAATCGGTTAGCTTGTGTAGACGGTCTGCCCGGGGAGTGTCGACCGTCAGTCCTTGAAACACTGCCGCCGGCAGACACGGCGCCAAATGCGTGTAATGTCTGCGCATCGCATAGTGGAGGGATGAGATGACACGTTTTGCAGGCCTGCTGGCGTCCGCCTTCCTCCTGTTGATGCCGCTATCTTCGGCCCGCGCCGCCGCGCCCGAAGCAGCGACCGCTTTGTTCGAGGCCAAAACGGTGACCGAGCGCAACCGTGCGCTCACAACGCTTGAGTCTGCAGCGAAAGGCGATCCGGCGTCAGCCTATGCCGCCGGCGCCGGCGAATTCTTCACCGCGCTGGAAATCCTCGCCGGCGGTCTGCACCGCCACGGGTTCGAAAGCCCGCAATCCTTCATGCTGCCGCTGATGCGGCTGCCGATTCCGGACAATCCCAATCCCGAACCGCTGACCTATGAGCAGTTCCGCGCCATTCTGGTCGCCTTCCGCGACCGGCTGGAGACATCCGCGGCCACTCTGGGCTCGGTACCCGCCGATGCCGATATCGGCATGGTCGTCGACCTCACCCATGCCGGCATCGATCTCAACGAAGACGGTGCCATCGCGCCGGATGAAAGCATGGCCGCGATCATGGCCTCGCTGTCGCGCGGCGGTATCTCGTCGGACGGCGCCGCTCCCTCGCTCACATTCCGCTTCGACCGGGCCGACGGTTTCTGGCTGCAGGGCTATGCCGAATTCCTGATGGCGCAGGCCGATTTCTGGCTGGCGCATGATTTCAGGACCATGTTCGACGGCTCGTTCCACATGCTGTTCCCGCACGCCAAACTGCCGCTGCAGGACGTTCTGGTGCCTCCCGCCGGGGACATGGGCAGCAGCATCTTCTCATCGGAATGGCGCATCGCGGATTTCATCTCCATGGTTCACCTCGTCAACTGGCCGGTGGTCGAGCCCGAGCGACGTCAAGCGGCGCGCCGCCATCTGCTCGAAATGATCCGGCTGTCGCGCCAGGACTGGAAGGCGATCCGCGCCGAGACCGACAATGACCGCGAATGGCTGCCGGGACCGCAGCAGAAGGGCGAGAACCCGCTCACCGGGCTCGAAGTCGGCGAGGAGCAGGTCGAGGCCTGGCTCGCCACTCTGACCATGGCCGAAGACCTTTTGGAAGGCCGCAAGCTGCTGCCGCATTTCCGCATCACGGCCAGCACCGGCCAGGGCATCAACATGAAGCGTTTCTTCGAGGAACCGAAGCCTTTCGACCTCGTGCTGTCGATTACCGGCCCGGCCATCGCGCCCTACCTCGAGAGCGGTGAGATCGTGACCAGCGGCGAGTTCGACCAGATCCAGCGTCAGTTCGGTGGCGGTGGGTTTTTGACCTTCGCGCTGTGGTTCAATTGAGCAGGTGGCCCGGCTTTGCGTGACACAGCTCCTGACACCCTTGTGTCAGGAGCTTCGACCCGCTTAGTGTCCCTTGCCACTGCACTCTTTCCATTTTGGCGGACTCTGCCCATATTTGGGGCATGGCCAAACTTCCCGAGAAAAAGACACCGTCTCCGGCGGGTGACAACAGCGCTTCGCTGCCCAAGCGGCGCAGCCCGTTGACCGATTTCCTCGATGCTTCGGAGCCCTTGCACAAGGGTGGCTTCGCCGAGGCGCCGCAGGCTGACTTCACCGGCACGCCGCTGAGCGGCTCGATTGCCGACTGGGCCGAGCAGATCGAGCAGGAGGCCGAGAAGGAAGGCCGTCTCACCGGTAAGGGCGATGGCAAATCACCAAGGTCCGCGAAGAAGATCCCGGAGCGGTCCGCTGCGCCCGGCCGCAGTTCGCGCGGGACCTCGATGGGTGGCGCGGCAACGGCGCGCGAGCGCACCGCCGCCGGCCTCAACCCGGTCGCCGGTCTCGACATCTCGCTGGAAGACGCCGAGACGATGGCCTCGGGCAGCGTCACCGCGACGGTCGCGGCGCTGTCGGCGCTGATCGAATCCGGCAACCCGCTGCACAAGGACGGCGTGCTGTGGACGCCGCACCGCCCTGCCCGCCCGGAAAAATCCGAAGGCGGCATCGCTATCAAGATGGTGTCGGATTTCGAGCCGGCCGGCGACCAGCCGACCGCCATCAAGGATCTTGTCGAGGGCGTCGATAACAATGACCGCACCCAGGTACTGCTCGGCGTCACCGGCTCCGGCAAAACCTTCACCATGGCCAAGGTGATCGAGCAGACGCAGCGCCCTGCCTTGATCCTGGCGCCCAACAAAACGCTGGCCGCGCAGCTCTATTCCGAGTTCAAGAAATTCTTCCCAGACAATGCGGTGGAGTATTTCGTCTCCTATTACGACTACTACCAACCGGAAGCCTACGTTCCGCGCACCGACACCTTCATCGAGAAGGAATCCTCGATCAACGAGCAGATCGACCGCATGCGCCATTCGGCGACGCGTTCGCTGCTCGAGCGCGACGACGTCATCATCGTCGCCTCGGTGTCCTGCATCTACGGTATCGGCTCGGTCGAGACCTACACGGCGATGACCTTCCAGATGCAGATCGGCGACCGGCTCGACCAGCGGGCTCTGCTCGCGGATCTCGTCGCCCAGCAGTACAAGCGCCAGGACATCAATTTCGTGCGCGGCTCGTTCCGCGTGCGCGGCGACACGATCGAAATCTTCCCGGCTCACCTTGAAGACCGCGCCTGGCGCATCTCGATGTTCGGCGACGAGATCGAGGCGATCACCGAATTCGATCCGCTCACAGGCCAGAAGACCGGCGAGCTGAAGAGCGTCAAGATCTACGCCAACTCGCACTATGTGACGCCGCGTCCAACGCTCAACCAGGCGATCAAGTCGATCAAGGAGGAGCTCAAGCACCGGCTGGTCGAGCTCGAGCGCGCCGGCCGCCTGCTGGAGGCACAGCGGCTCGAACAGCGCTGCCGCTTCGATCTTGAGATGCTGGAAGCCACCGGCTCCTGCGCCGGCATCGAGAACTATTCGCGCTATCTCACGGGACGCCAGCCGGGCGATCCGCCGCCGACTTTGTTCGAATATATCCCCGACAATGCGCTGGTCTTCATCGACGAAAGCCACGTCACCGTGCCGCAGATCGGCGGCATGTATCGTGGCGACTTTCGGCGCAAGGCGACGCTGGCGGAGTATGGTTTTCGCCTGCCCTCCTGCATGGACAACCGTCCGCTGCGCTTCGAGGAATGGGACGCCATGCGACCGCTCTCCGTCGCGGTTTCTGCGACACCCGGCGCCTGGGAGATGGAACAGGCCGGCGGCGTGTTCGCCGAGCAGGTCATCCGCCCGACCGGCCTGATCGATCCGCCGGTCGAAGTCCGCCCGGCGAAAAGCCAGGTCGACGATGTCGTCGGCGAAATCCGCGACACCACGGCCGCCGGCTACCGCACGCTGGTCACCGTTTTGACCAAGCGCATGGCCGAAGACCTGACCGAATATTTGCATGAGCAAGGCGTGCGCGTTCGCTACATGCACTCCGACATCGACACGCTGGAGCGCATCGAAATTCTGCGCGATCTCCGCCTCGGCGCTTTCGACGTGCTGGTCGGCATCAACCTGCTGCGCGAAGGCCTCGACATTCCTGAATGCGGTTTCGTCGCCATCCTCGACGCCGACAAGGAGGGCTTCCTGCGCTCCGAGACGTCGCTGATCCAGACCATCGGTCGCGCCGCCCGCAACGTCGACGGCAAGGTCATCCTCTATGCCGACCAGGTCACCGGCTCGATGGAGCGGGCGATGGCCGAGACCAACCGCCGCCGCGAAAAGCAGATGGAATGGAACGCGGCCAACGGCATCACCCCGGAATCGGTGAAGTCGCGCATCTCCGACATTCTGGACTCGGTCTACGAGAAGGACCATGTCCGCGCCGATATCTCGCAGTTCACCGACGGCGCCGGTGCGATGATGGGCAACAATCTCAAGGCTCATCTCGACGCCATGGAAAAGCAGATGCGCGACGCCGCCGCCAATCTCGACTTCGAGAAGGCCGCCCGCATCCGTGACGAGATCAAGCGGCTGCGCGAAATGGAACTGTCGATCGCGGAAGACCCGCTGGCCAAATATGCCGACATGGAAAGCCCGGTTTCGGGCCGCGAGAAGGGCAAGCACAACAAGGGCGTGGCCAAGCACCGTACGGCTGAGGAACAGGAGCGGTTCCGCAAGTTCGATGAGGCACGTGCCGCCGAAGAGGCGGCCAGGGCTGCCCGGTCCAACCTCTTCCGCAAGCCGGCGCTCGACGAAATGGGCGCCGACGGCGCCGTGCCGGTGAAGAAACCGCTGTTTGCCAAGCCGTCGATCGACGATATGGGGCCTGGTACCGACATGCCGACACCGTCAGGCGCGGTGTCGCGCTCGCTGTTCAAGAAACAGTCGGCGCAGGAAGCGCACGGCTCCGACTTCGGCATTCCGGGCGGCGCCACCAAGCCACTGTTCAAGAAGAATTCGCTCGACGAGATGACCGTGCGGCGCACGGAAAAGCCGGTCGAAGGGAAAGTGCCGGCCAAGCCCCAGCCAATCTCCCCCCGAGTGGGGGAGATGCCCGGCAGGGCAGAGGGGGGCGCGAAGGAACGCGACGATTCCCCAAAACCATTCGTTCGCCAGCGCGCCGGCATCGGCTCCTACGAAGACCCAGGCGACGCCCGCCGCGAAAAGCGCCGGCCGGGCAAGACGGGGCGGCCGGGGAAATAGCACCTCTTTCCTTCTCCCCTTGTGGGAGAAGGGAAGAGCGCTCCACCACCGCCGCATCCGTCGCCACTTGCCTCCACCCCCGCCTTTGGTGTAATCGCTCCACACACTCAAAGTTTTGTCTTGAAAGGAGGGCTGCGTGTCTATCGATCACCATCGTCAGCGTGGCCCGATTTCGGCCCTGCGAGTTCGCTTGCAGGGCTGACCAGGGACATCACGGGTTTTTTCCCGTTTCGATTTTTTGGTCTGCCCTTCGTGGTGCGCAAAGCTGAGCCTGACGGCCGGCAAGCACACCGTCAAAGTGCATCCGGAGTTGTCTCCGGCAAGACCAGAGAAATCGCAATGGCCCTGATCAGCCTCAAATCCCTCGGCGTCACCATGAGTGCGCCGCTGTTTTCCAATCTCGACCTCACCATCGGCGCCGGCGACCGGCTCGGCATCGTCGCCGCCAATGGCCGCGGCAAGTCGACCTTGCTTAAATGCCTGACCGGCGCGCTGGAGCCGACCTCGGGCGACATTTCTCGCACGCGCGGCCTGCGTGTCGGCCATGTCGAGCAGTCGGTTCCGCCAGCCCTTCTCAGCCGCAGCTTCCATCAGGTGGTGGCCGATGCCTTGCCGGCCGAGCAGGCCGACAGCGAGATGTGGCGCGTCGACGTGGTGCTGGATTCGCTCGACGTGCCCGAGCCGATGCGCGAACGGCCGATGCAGGCGCTGAGCGGCGGATGGCAGCGGCTGGCGCTGATCGCCCGCGTCTGGGTCACCGATCCGGATGTGCTTTTGCTCGACGAGCCGACCAATCATCTCGACCTCGCTAAGATCAGCCAGCTGGAAAGCTGGCTGAACGCCCTGCCGCGCGAAGTGCCGGTGGTCATCGCCAGTCACGACCGCGCCTTTCTCGATGCCGTCACCAACCGCACGCTGTTCTTGCGCCCGGAGGACTCGCCGGTGTTTGCACTGCACTATTCCAGGGCGCGGCAGGCCCTGGACGAATTGGACGCCTCGACGGCGCGCCGGTTCGAGCGAGACATGAAGGTGGCGCAGCAACTGCGCAAGCAGGCCGCCAAGCTCAACAACATCGGCATCAATTCCGGCAGCGACCTTTTGACGGTGAAGACCAAGCAACTCAGGGAACGGGCGGAGAAGCTGGAAGACGCCGCGGTATCGGCGCATCGCGAGAAATCGGCCGGCGCGATCCGGCTGGCCAACCGCGGCACCCATGCCAAGGTGCTGATTACGCTGGATGACGCCGCAGTGGAAACGCCGGACGGCACGCTGCTGTTCAAGACCGGCAAGCGCCACATCTGCCAGGGCGACCGCATCGTGCTGCTCGGCCGCAACGGCGTCGGCAAGTCGCGTTTCGTCGATCTGATCCGCAACGCCATCGCCGAGCCGGACACGGTGCCGAACGTCAAGGTGACGCCGTCGACGGTGCTTGGCTACAGCGACCAGGCGCTGGCCGGCATCAGTGGCGACGACACGCCGCTGGCCCTGGTCTCGCACCGCTACGATGTCGGCGAGCAACGCGCCCGCTCGCTGCTTGCCGGCGCCGGCGTGGTCATTGAGATGCAGGAGAAAAAGATCGGTGTGCTGTCCGGCGGCCAGAAGGCGCGGCTGATGATGCTGGCGCTCAGGCTCACCCACCCCAACTTCTACCTGCTGGACGAGCCGACCAACCATCTCGACATTGACGGCCAGGAAGCGCTGGAGGAGGAACTGCTCAAGCACCAGGCGAGCTGTGTGCTCGCCTCGCATGACCGCTCCTTCATCCGCGCCGTCGGCAACCGCTTCTGGCTGGTCGACAAGCGGAAGCTGACCGAAGTCGAAGACCCCGAGGATTTCTTCCGCTCGGTGGCTGAAACGGTGGGCTGAGGAACTACCACCATGGGCCGCACTGTGTTGCGGCCCATGGTTTCACATCTCCCAGAATATTTTCAGCGCTCTGTCGGATCGCCTGAACCTGCTGCGTCCTTGGGATGCCGACACGATGATGCCGGCTTCATCTGAGGAGAACGCATCATGTCCATCCTGTCATCCATAGGCCGCGTCGCCGCCCGTTACGCACAGAACCGCGCCCGCTATCGCAGCGAGCGCGAGCTTCTGGCCCTGCCGATCGAACTGCGCAAGGATATCGGCTGGCCGGAAATCCTCATCGACGCGCAAAACGGCCCGCGGATCTGCAGGGCGCCCTGACCATGCGGTCGGGAAAGATCGATGCAGGCCGCCACGGGGCGACCGTTGCTCAGTCATGCGTATCGCCAGACAGCGGCGTCGCCTGCATCGATCGACGCTTTTCGAACGCCTCGAACCAGCGCGTCAGCCGCGCCCGCGCGCGAAAGGACGGCAGCTGGCGGAACGCCATCCAGGACAGCGTGGTGGCAAGCGCTATATGGCCGACATGGAGCGATGTCTCGGCGTTCAGCGCGCTTTCGATCCAGTCATAGCTGGCCTCGATTTTTTCCCGGTAGCCTTCGGCAAGCGCTGCATAGCGCAACTGTTCGGGCCGCCTTTCCGTGTCCCAGCGCAGGCCTATGCCCGTCTGCGCCAGGCCTTGGGCGACCGCCTGCAGCCGCAACGCCTGCCAGCGCGCTTCGCCGTCCTGCGGCAGCAATTTGCGGCCATCATGCAGCGTATCGAGATAGGCGCAGATGACATCGGAATCGAAGAGCGGCGACGCATCCGGCCGCAGCAGCACCGGCACCTTGCCGAGCGGGTTTTCGGCGTAGACACGGGCATTGCGCAAGGTCGGGCTGGTCTCGTGATGAATGACCTCGAGCCGGTCGGCAAGCCCGACCTCATGGGCGAAGACGAGCGCCTTGCGCGCAAAGGGCGAATGGGTCTGGTAATAGAGGATCATTGTCGTCTCAGCGGGTTGGAGAAGCAGTCCCCTTTTCTAGCCTGCTCATACCGAGGATTGCGCTCTGATTGGGCGCCGCCGACGCAAGTTCATTTCACCCCAAAAATCGCATCGGCCCAGAAAATCGCATCAGACATGTAGGATCGCCGCCGCCTCGTTCGTCCTAGGCTTCGCAAGGCCAACCAAGCGCCCAGACCAAACCCAAAGAGGAACAAGACATGACCGACCAGACCCCCATTCAGCCGGCCGCGAAAGTTCTCGGTGGATTGACCCCCTATCTGCAACTGGACGGCGCCTTCAAGGCCGCCGAGTTCTACAAGAAGGCCTTCGGCGCCGAGCAGGTGTTCTTCTATCCGCCCGATGACCAGGGCCGCACCATGCACATCCATCTCCACATCAACGGCTCGACGCTGATGATTTCCGATTTCTACCCCGAAAACGGCATGCCTGCCGTCAAGCCGCAGGGCTATACCATGCAGCTCCATCTCGGCGCCGACGAGATCGATGACTGGTGGAAGCGCGCGGTCGATGCCGGCTGCGAAGTCGCAGTGCCGCTGCAGCTGATGTTCTGGGGCGACCAGTGGGGCAACATGCGCGATCCCTTCGGGGTCGAATGGGCGATGAACGCGCCGGCGAAGAAAGACTGACCACTGCTGACAAAGCTCCTCACCGGCTGACGCCGGTAAGGAGCTTTGTGAGATACTCCAAGGAGAACCTGATGTCCTATGTCGATGGTTTCGTGCTCGCCGTGCCGAAGGCAAATATCGATGACTACAAGAAGCTGGCCAACCTCGCAGGCCCGATATGGAAGGAACACGGAGCGCTCGCCTATGTCGAATGTATCGCCGACGACGTGCCCTATGGTGAGTTGACCTCGTTTCCGCGTGCCGTTCAGGCAAAAGACGACGAGATCGTCGTCTTTGCTTGGGCCGTCTATTCGTCCAGGCAAAGCCGCGACGTGGTAATGGCCAAGGTGATGGCCGATCCCCGTTTGACACCCGATTTGGGGCCCATGCCCTTCGATATGAAGCGCATGATCTTCGGCGGCTTCCAGCCCTTCATCGAGCTTTAGCCGCTGCTCAGTCCAGCTTGTCCAGCAGCGGCTTCAACCTGTCGCCATAGCGCTTCCAGAGATCGACCGAGCCCTGATACATCGGCTGGCGCACCTGCGCGGCCGAGGCCGTGCGCACCGGGCGGTCGGTCTCGTGGAACGACAGCGCCTTGTCGTCCCAGGACAGGCCGAGATGCCCGATCAGCGCCCGCGTCTGTCCCTCCTGGTCGGCCACGAAATCCTCGTAACGCACGTCATGGACGACGCCCGGCAGAACATCGTGCCAATGCGCCATGATGTCGGTGTAGATGTTGTGGAAATCGGCGAGCTCGCCCAGATCATAGCCGTAGCGGTGGTTGTCGCCGCGGAAATGCACCTTGTAGATCGAAAGGCAGGTCGCCGCCGCATCGCGCGCGCAATGGATGATCTTGGCTTTCGGCAGCATCATATGGATGAAGCCGATGAGCAGGAAGTTGCCGGGCATCTTGTCGGTGACATGCCTGAAGTTGGGATAGCGCTCATGCAGCATGTCGAGATAGGCTTGGCCCGCCTCCGCAAACTCCGCGTCGGATACATCGACCAGTCCCCAGGGGAAACCTCCCGGCATGGTCAGCGGAAATTGCTTGCCGACCGCGGTTTTCAACATGCTGAGCTCGCCCGCGCCATAGACTTGTGGATGGCTGGCGATGATCTGTTCGACCAGCGTGGTGCCGGAGCGCGGCATGCCGACGACGAAAATCGGCGTGTCGTCGGAGATTGCACTTGGCTTGTGCTTTTCGAAAAAGCCGGCGTTGAACACCGTCTTCATCGCCTCGAATTCGGCCCGCGTCCTGACCGGATCATAATCGATGCCCTTGCGGCGGATCGCATTGCCTTCAGCGAAATAGTCGAAGGCCCTGTTGTAGTCCTTCAAATCGTCATTGGCCTTGCCGAGACCGAAGGACAGCTGCATGCGTGCCAGGCTGTCGGCCGGCGCCTTGGCATGCTGGGCCTCCATGCCGGCGAGTTCGGCGTCGCGCTCCTTCTGGCGCTTGACCTGCGTCAGCATCAGCCAGGCCTTTGCCATGCCTGGCGTGATCGCCAACGCCTGCCGAAACAGGTCTGCCGCTTCATCGAGCTTGCCTTTTTCCATCAGCCCGACGCCGAGCCCATGCAACAGGTCGGCATCCTTGGGCCGGATCGTCAGCGCCTCGCGAAAGGTCGCCAGCGCCTCATCCAGACGACCGGCTTCCTGCAACGTTTCGGCAAGCCCGATGCGGGCGCGGACATGGAAGGGATTGCGCCCGATTGTGCCGCGATAGATGTCCTCCGCAGCCTCGAACTGGCCGAGCTGTTTCAACGCCGAACCCAGATTGTCGCGTGCCGCGAGCTGGTCGGGCTTGAGATCGACCGCGCCGCGGAAGAAATCGGCGGACGCGGCAACGCGGCCGAGATCGCGCATCACCGTGCCGAGATTGTTGAGGAAATCGGGATTCTTCGGCTGCAGACGCACAGACTGCTCGATCAGCTCCAGCCCTTCGGGGCTGCGCCCGGTCTGGTGCAGCAACAGGCCCAGGAAATGCGCCGCTGCCGGGTGATTGGCCTTGCGCGCCAGCACCTGCCGGTACAGCGTCTCGGCCTCCTGCCGGCGCCCGGCCTGATGCAGCTGCAGCGCCTGCTGCACATATTGGTCGAGGCCCAGCGGCGCCTGTCCGCCAGCTCCAGCACCCGCCGCTCTTCTCTGATCTCTGTTGATGGGAAACCTGCCGTGTTTTGTCCGCTTGCCGCGATCTAGGCCATCGGCGCTGCAGGTTCAAGGGAAGAGTGGGCTCGCCAAGGGCGCGGACCTCTTCGAAACTCTAGAGGAATTACAGCAAAATGTAGCGTTCAAATCAGCCGGTGGCTCTCGGCGAGCCGGCGCTCCCGCCGTTGCGTGCCGTCGGTGTCGGCAATCTTGCGCCGTGCCGCTTCGTCGCTTCTTATCGTCAGGCGCACTGATATTGCCTTGGGGAAGAGGACGATTGGCTCGATTGTTGCGGTCGGACGATCCGGCGTTTTCATGAATCTCATATATTTTTGCCTTTCGTAAAAAATAATCTTAGGGGCACCGGAATAATTATTCCGATGCTCTCTAAATAAGAAATTGGCTGATATTGTTCCACGATAGCAGATTTATTAGGGTTTATACGAGAAATTTTTTATACCGGTCGAGCCGTGGCGGAAATCAGCTTGAATAACCAACAATTTCGGATTATTGATCTGAGATCGTTTTTTGGGCCAAGCTTGGCATATAGCGGCGTCGGAGATACTCGACCCGCCAAACTCATTCCAATCGCCGATGGTTGAGTTCCCTGTTGATGCCGGAAAGCATCGACGAACCAGAGCCAAGCCAATGCCGGATCGCACCACCCGTTCCATCGCCCATTTCGCGGCACCCTTCGTGCTTGGCGGGCTGGAAGGGCAACTGCCGGCCGGCGACTATGACATCGATCACGACGAAGAGCTGATCGAGGGCATGTCGCGGCTTGCCTGGCGTCGCGTCGCCACCTTCATCCATTTGCCGGCAAGGGCGGTGAAGAACCCGGCCACCAGCCAGCTTGTCGCCATCGACTACCTCGAACTCGAAACAGCGCTGAGGCGCGACCAGGAGAACGCAGCATGATCCGCTTCCAGCAGAATGCGCGTCCGCGCACCGACACGCCCTCGCACCTCTTCGCCGTCGGCCAGACCGTGCGCATGAAGAGCCGCAGCGGGCTCGCCCAGAAGACCGCCGAGCTGTTTCAGATCAAGAGCAGATTGCCGGTCAAGGATGGCTCGCCGCAATATCGCATCCGCAGCGAGCAGGAGACCTATGAGCGGGTCACCACGGAAGACAACCTCGAAGTGGCGGACGCCCCGGCTGTCCCCGACAGCCCGGCCGTCTGACACCGCACCCACCCAGCACGTACGAAGGAGCAGACGGATGGCCAAGGGTCAGCAGCGCAGCAATCGCGAAACTCGCAAGCCCAAGAAAGACAAGGTGGTGGCCAAGGCCGCCTCCCCGTTCGGTTCCTCGGTCAAGCAGGCAGAGAGCAGCCTGAAGCCGAAGTCGAAGGGCTGACCAGGCAGGGCGCGCCTGGCGCACCTGCCGGCAATGGACTGACGATCTCGGACTGACGATCTCGCGCAAAACTCTGCAACGGAGGCTTGCTTGACGTTCTTCGTCGAGCCGCTCGCGCGACGTCGACGAAGCCACGCTCGACAAGGTATCGCTGGACGCGCCGAACCTGCGCGCCGCCCTGCAGGGCGCCACCGCGCTGTTCCACAGCCTCGCCATGCCGCAGATCCCCGACCGTCTGCGCATTTGCGACGAGGACGGCGCAGAGCTTTATGCCGGCCCGGCCGACGGGGCGTATTCGGCGTAGGCAACCACTCCGATCCGCGACCTTGCCTTCTCCCTTGGGGGTGAGAAGCGGTCCGCGCAGCAGACGAAAAGCCAATTGTTGGCTTTTCGAGTTTCGAACGCCCTGAGCCTGCGAAGGACCAAGGGTGGTCCGGTCCACCCGCCCGGTCCCCGCTGCTTCGCAGGGTCCCGGCATTCGCCGCCTTTTTTATCGTGCCAGTGGGACGGTGAATTCGCCTCCGGCGGACTCACCCGACAGGGGAGAAGGAAAAATCAGCAGGGGCCGTCCTCGACGACGCGGTAGTCGGCGGCACGGGCCTCGCAGGCGTTGGGAAAGGTGCGCAGCTCGCCATGGCGGCGGGCGCAGACCGGGGCGTATTCGCGCGTGCAGAATGTCGGCTCTTCGCCGCCACCACCGCCACCACCGCCGCCGTCGCGGCAAGGGCCGTCGCGAACGATGCGGTAGCCTTCCCGTTCGGCAAGGCAGGCATTGGCGAAGGTCTGGCGGTCACCGCCGCGCCGCGCGCAGACCGGCTCGTATTGCCTGGTGCAGAATTCCGGTTCCGGCCGTGGCGGGCGCGGACGTGGTCCCGGCCCGTCATCGACGACGACGGTGCAGGCCGCAAGAAGACCCGACAGGAAGAGAATAGTAAAACCCTGGCGCGAGAAGGTCGTCGCAAGAAATCTCATGAATATGCCTCCCTCGAGACCCCCGTCCCCGGCGCAAAACGCGCCTGTCGATCCTCGCCATTCCCTTGCCAAATGCAACCCCCGTTTGCGGCGCGGGAGCCATGCGATGCCCGGCCCGCGCATTGGTTTGGCCCTGGACCAGACCGCTGGACCATGCGTGGCCGGGCTCTGGCTGATGAACTCTTAAGAACCCAGGTTTATCGAAGCGCCTTCGTTGGGATGCGTCGATGGACGCGGCCCGCGGCGCTATCTTGCAACGATCACGTTTCCGTGCGATAAATTTTGTGTTCGGGCATTTGCGACCCGGAGAGCGGAACGTTTTGGACGACCTTTCCCCGATACTGTGAATCTCTGACGGCCCCATTTTCGGCGGGGGGTTTTACCATGCGCAAATGCAGGACTGCCGAAGCAACCACCGGGACTTGCCCACGATGCCAGGCGGCGGGCAAACCATAAGACTGACACGGGTGAAGGAGTTTCCCCAATGGCCCAGACCGGCACCGTTAAATTCTTCAACGCGACCAAAGGCTTCGGCTTCATCACGCCCGACGGCGGCGCCAAGGATGTGTTCGTCCACATTTCCGCGATCGAGGCCTCGGGCCTGCGTACCCTCGTCGACGGCCAGAAGGTCACCTTCGACGTTGAACCCGACCGCATGGGCAAGGGTCCGAAGGCGGTCAACCTCCGCGCGGCCTGAACCGGCGGTGCCCGCGCGCCCGTCAGGGCGCTCGAAAAAGCACCTCAAGCGTGTTTGAACCGGCTTTGTCAGCCGTCCAGAGTTTCGAAGGCGCGACGTTTCTGGTCGCGCCTTTTTCATGTCCGCCGTCGCCGCAGGCAAAGGACGCTCTACCGGTCCATGGCGTGGCTGATCGCCGGAGCAATCGTCTGGCGCGAATTGCCTTCCGTGCCACAATCTATTTGACCAGCCTTCAGCGTTGCCGCCCTGGCCAAAACTTTCTCTTGCCGATAGCGCTAAAATAAAGGACAAATTTCCCTTCGGGCATTTGCCGGCCCGAAACTGGACTTTATGGGATCAAAGGGAGCTTCCCATGCCGCAGACCGGCACTGTCAAATTCTTCAATCATGCCAAAGGCTTCGGCTTCATTACGCCCGACGACGGGCAGAAGGATGTCTTCGTTCATATTTCGGCCGTGCAGGCTTCGGGTCTTTCCGGTCTTGAGGATGGACAGAAAGTGACATTCGACACCGAGCCGGACAAGCGCGGCAAGGGTCCGAAGGCCGTCAACCTGTCGGTCGGCTAAGCCGGCTCAAGACAGTCCGGACGGAGATTGACGAGGCGGAGCGCCTTGCGTACGCGCTTGGTTTTGCCGCAAGAACTGGATCGTATCAGCCAATTCCGTTCAGCCCCCGTTCAGCCACGGTCTTCTATTAATCGTCCCCTAGGCTGGACCGCATCCCCGAAAACTATCCGGGCCGGCACGAAGGAGACCAAAATGAATCGCATTTTCAAGACCGCCATCCTGGGCGCCGCTCTCGCCGCGACCACCCTCGCCACCTTGCCTGCCGCCAATGCCAAGGACTGGAACCGCTGGCATCATGGCCATGGTCGTCATCATAATGGCGACGCGCTTGCGGCCGGTGTCGTCGGCCTTGCGGCCGGCGCTCTGATCGCCGGTGCGCTGAGCAACCCGCAGCCGCGCTACAGCAGCTATGACGACGATTACGACTACCGCGAAGTGCGGCCGGCGCCGGTGCGCCGTTACTATGCCGAACCGCGGGTCGTCTATGCCGACCGCTATGCCGAGCCGTGGACCCGCGACTGGTACGAATACTGCTCGGACCGCTACCGGAGCTTCAATGCCCGCAGCGGCACGTTCACCGGCAATGACGGTGAGCAGCATTTCTGCGTCGCGAATTGAGCTTCCCTGTCCCACAAAAAGCGCTGACCGCAAGGCCAGCGCTTTTTTTTGGCAGAAAGACATCGCTAAGTCAGGAAGGGATTGGTCCGCCTCTCCTCGCCAAAGCGGCCACCCGGGCCGTGGCCGCAGATGAAGCCGATCTCGTCACCGAGCGGCAAAAGCTTGTTCTTAATCGAGGCGATCAGCGCCGCATGGTCGCCGCCCGGCAGGTCGGTGCGCCCGACCGAGCCGCGAAACAGCACGTCGCCGACATGAGCGAACTTCGCCGCGCGATTGTAGTATACGACATGGCCGGGCGCATGGCCGGGGCAGTGCAGCACCTCGAACATATGTGAGCCGAACGAAACCGTCTCGCCCTCTGCGAGAAACCGGTCGGGGACGCAGTTGCGCACCCCGGTAATGCCGTAGCGCTGGCCCTGGTTCTCGAGATTGTCGAGCAATAGCTTGTCGGCTTCGTGCGGGCCGACGATCTCGATGCCGAGTGCTTCCTTCAGCTCCATGGCGCCACCGGCGTGATCGATGTGGCCATGGGTGATCCAGATCGCAGCGGCGGTGATCGCATTGTCCTTCAGCACCGCCAGCACCTTGTCGATGTCGCCGCCCGGATCGACGACGACGCCATGCTTGTCATCCATGTCGAACAGGATGGTGCAGTTCTGCTGGAAAGGCGTGACCGGCACGATGCCGGCATTGAGCTGACCCATGATTGTCCTTTCGCTGTTCCAGCGTGATGTAGAGGCGTGGGCGAAGGCCGTCCACTGCTGAAAGGCAAACAGTCCGTCCCAAAACAGAAATGGGCGGCCCAACGGCCGCCCATTTGACGAAGCCTGAGTCTCGGGCAATTCCAGGAAAAGTGTAAAGCGGTCTTCCGTCCGGAATTGCGTGAAACAACAAACTAGATCATTCGCCGTGAAACGGCGAATGATCTAGAGGCTTACTTCTTCATCGCGCCCATGACCGCACCGATGATGCCGGTCAGGATGGCGCCGCCGCCGGCGCCGCCGAGCAGGTTTTTGAGGTTCAGCGTATCGCCCAATCCGCCCGCTGCCGTTGCAGCCGCTGCCGGGTCGGCCGTGCCGCCGAGCAGGCTGCCGAGGATCGCCGCCCCGCCAACGCCGCCAACCGCGCCGCCGAGGATTTTGGTCAACTGGCCCATCGCCGCATTCTTCAGCGCAACGCCGACCGCCTGACCACCGACAACACCTGCAATTACCTGTACAACGAGCGCAATGAGCGTATTCGTATCCATGTACCTAGTCCCTCCATAGCTGCCAGCCTCCCGGGCCGACACCATCATGAGACGCTGAATTGTACGAAAGTCAAATGCACAGATGCTGAAATAAAGGGGCCGGCCTCAAAACCGCCCCTGCTTGCGAAAAAAGCTGTGACTTTCGTTATTCTGCGGCTATCGCATGCTTAGGTTGCACCGCAGCAGAATAGTCGTTCATCAAAGTCTTGGCGATCTCGCCGACCTCGAATCGGTACGGACCGATCTCGGAGACCGGCGTCACTTCCGCTGCCGTTCCGGTGAGGAAGCACTGTTCGAAGCCTTCGAGTTCCTCAGGCATGATGGCGCGCTCGACGACTTCAAGGCCGCGGTCCTTGGCGAGGCCGATGACGGTGCGGCGGGTGATGCCGTCGAGGAAGCAATCGGGCTTCGGCGTGTGGATCTTGCCATCCTTGACGAAGAAGATGTTGGCGCCCGTTGCTTCGGCGACCTGGCCGCGCCAGTCGAGCATCATGGCATCGGCATAGCCCTTGGCCTCGGCGGCATGCTTGGACATGGTGCAGATCATGTAGAGGCCGGCGGCCTTCGACTTCGACGGCGCGGTGCGCGGATCGGGCCGGCGCCATTCCGCCAGATCGAGACGGATGCCCTTGAGCTTCTGCGCCGGGTCGAAATAGCTCGGCCATTGCCAGATGGCGATGGCGCAGTTGATGCGGCTGTTCTGCGCCGACACCCCCATCTGTTCGCTGCCGCGCCAGGCGATCGGCCTGACATAGGCGTCCTGGAAACCCTGCTTCTTCAGAAGCGTGGTCGAGGCGTCATTGAGCTCGGCCACGGAATAGGGAATATTGAAGCCGAGCAGGCGCGCCGATTCATGCAGACGCTCGGTGTGCTCATTGAGCTTGAAGATGGCGCCGCCATAGGCGCGCTCGCCCTCGAAGACGGCGCTGGCATAGTGCAGGCCGTGGGTCAGCACGTGGATCTTGGCGTCGGCCCATTTGACGAACTCGCCGTTGATCCAGATGAAGCCGTCCAGTTGGTCGAAGGGAACGGATGCCATGGAAACCTCCCGCGGGCGGCGACCCGCACATCATTAGTGTTGTTTTTTGTTGCGCGACAGCCGCGTCGGGCGGCCCTTGAAGCGTAAGCGGAGAATCGAACTCTGGCAAACTCAGGAAGTTCCGGAAAAACCGCACTCCCTTGCCTTTTCGTTCGCATTCACCCGAAAAGCTTGTCAAAAATTACCATTGCGGGGAAATTACGTCAATAGTACTGACATAATTTCCCTCTATGGACGGAGAAATGATGACGGATCGAAGCCCAGCTGCCGGAAAACCGATCAAGACGCCGATCACCGACGAGGACGGCATCGACTTCGCCATCATCGAACTGTTCTTCTTTGCGTATCGCGATTTCACTTCCGATCCGGACCAAATCCTGGCCGATTACGGCTTTGGCCGCGCCCATCACCGTGTGCTGCATTTCGTCAACCGCCGGCCGGGACTGACGGTCGCCGAACTGCTCGACGTGCTCAAGATCACCAAGCAGAGCCTGGCGCGGGTGCTCAAGCAGCTGATCGACACCGACCATGTCGTCCAATTGCAGGGTCCGCGCGACCGCCGCCAGCGGGAGCTCTATCCGACAGCCAAGGGCCGCGCCCTGGCGCTGGCCCTGGCGCGGCCACAGTCACGCCGCATCCGTGCTGCATTGGAAGATTCCGGAGCCAGCGAGCGTCCCTTGATCGAACGATTCCTGGAAGCCATGGTCAATCCGGAACTAAGGGCGCAGATCGACATTGTGCCTGCAAACATGTCAGGGAAAAGCCATGGAGACCATTGAGAGGGTGGACCAGCCGACGGCGCCGGACGATGACGCGCCGCATCTGCTTGTGGTCGACGACGACACCCGCATTCGCAATTTGCTCAAGCAGTATCTGACCGAAAACGGTTTTCGCGTCACAGTCGCCGGAAATGCCGGCGAGGCCAGGCGAAAGCTCGCCGGGCTCGACTTCGACCTCCTTGTCCTCGACGTCATGATGCCCGGAGAGACCGGCGTCGACCTCACCAAGGCGCTGCGGGCGGAGAAGAACGTGCCGATCCTGATGCTCACCGCGCTATCGGAAACCGACAGCCGCATCACCGGGCTCGAGGCCGGCGCCGACGACTATCTGCCCAAGCCCTTCGACCCGCGCGAGCTGATCCTGCGCATAAACAACATCCTGCGCCGTGGCGGCCCCGCGACGACGCCCAAGGTCGAGCAGCTGGTCTTCGGCCCTTATACTTTCCAGATCGCCAGGCGCGAGCTGAAGCGGGGCGGCGAGGCGCTGAAGCTGACCGACCGCGAGCAGGAGATCCTGGCGATCTTTGCCGCGCGGGCCGGCGAAACGATCCCGCGCCATGAACTTGTCGGCGACGATTCGGAAGTCGGCGAGCGCACCATCGACGTTCAGATCAACCGGCTGCGCCGCAAGATCGAGCGCGATCCGTCCAATCCGGTCTGGCTGCAGACGGTGCGCGGTATTGGGTATCGGCTCAGCGTGGAATAGAATGCCGCTGACGGCCGCCCTTGGCCATAGATGTGCGGCCATCGACCAGCGGCGATTGGCCCAGCGGAAGGACAAATGGCGACCACGCAACTGGAACGGCCGGAACAGGGCGGCTTTGGCGCGCGCGTATCACGGGCGCTGAAAGCAATGCCGCGTGCCTGGAAGCGGTTCTGGCGGCTGGTTGCGTTCTATATGCCCAAGCGGCTTTATGCCCGCTCGCTGATCATCGTCATCGCGCCGATGATCCTTCTGCAGTCGGTCGTCGCCTTCGACTTCATGGAACGCCACTGGGCAACCGTGACGCAGCGCCTGTCGCAGGCCACCGTGCGCGACATCGCCGCGATCATCGACATGATCGAGACCTATCCGCACGATGGCGACTACGCGAACATCATCCGCATCGCCCAGGACCGCATGCAGTTGAAGGTCGACCTCTTGCCGCCCGACCCGTTGCCGGCGCCTGGACCCAAGCCCTTCTTCTCGATCCTTGACGACGTCCTTTCCACCGAGATCACCCGCCAGATCAACCGCCCGTTCTGGATCGACACGGTCGGCAATTCCAACATCGTCGAGGTTCGCATCCAGCTCGAGGGCAAGGTGCTGCGCGTCTTCGTGCGCCGCAGCCAGGCCTATGCCTCCAACACCCACATCTTCCTGATCTGGATGGTCGGGACGTCGCTGGTGCTGCTGACGATCGCCATCCCCTTCCTTCGCAACCAGATCCGGCCGATCCTGTCTCTGGCCGAGGCCGCCGAAAGCTTCGGCAAGGGCCGGCCGATGCCGCGCGATTTCCGCCCACGCGGCGCCGAGGAGGTTCGCCGGGCCGGCTTTGCCTTCATCCAGATGCGCGAGCGCATCGAACGCCAGCTGGAACAGCGCACCGCCATGCTGACCGGCGTCAGCCACGATCTCAGAACCATCCTCACCCGCTTCAAGCTGCAGCTGGCGCTGGCCGGCGGCAAGCCCGAGACCAAGGCCGCGCTCAACCAGGACATCGACGACATGCAGTCGATGCTGGAAGGCTATATCGCCTTTGCCCGCGGCGAAGCGTCGGAAGATGCCGGCCATTTCGATCTCGAGGCCTATTTCCAAAAGCTCGGCGACGAGGCGTCGCTGCACAAGCGCAAGCTATCGACCGTGCTTGCCGGTGATCCGGACGTGCATGTGCGCCCGCACGCTTTCGCCCGGCTGTTGTCCAATGTCGCCGGCAATGCCTTGCGCTATGCCAAGACGGTGGAGATCAGCGCCGATCACGGCCGCGGCTCACTCGTCGTCACCATCGACGATGACGGTCCGGGCATCCCGCCGGAAAAGCGCGAGGACGTGTTCAAACCATTCGTGCGGCTCGACGAGGCGCGCAACCTCGACGCCAGCGGCACCGGCCTTGGTCTCTCTATCGCCCGCGATATTGCCCGCAGCCATGGCGGCGACATCATGCTGGAAGACAGCCCGCTCGGCGGCCTGCGGGCGGTGATCAAGGTGCCCGCCTGACCAAAGCATGATCTGGAAGGCGGGCTCGGCCAAAAACCACCTTCATCCGCCCGTCATGAAACCATGGTCAAGAGCGCGCATGAAGCGCGCGACATCAGTTGATTCGGCTCAGCCGCCTTACTTCGACCTCGTGCCTGCCCGGGTGCGGTGGAGCGAAGCGAGGGCAGCCGGGCCGTACCGCTATCGCATCAAGGCAACCGTCGACCCGAGCAAAGGACCGCCATGCGCATCCTGATGGTCACCGACGCCTGGCGGCCGCAAGTCAACGGCGTCGTCCACACGCTGGAGCGGCTCACCGAAACGCTGAAAACCTTCGACGTTGCGGTCGACTTCCTGACCCCGAACATCTTTCGCACCTTGCCGTTGCCGACCTACCCCGACATCAGGCTGGCGCTGACCACGCCCGGTCATGTCGCGCGGCTGATCGAGGCTCGCAAGGCGGACCATATCCATATCGTCACCGAAGGCCCGCTCGGCATCATGGCGCGGCGCTATTGCCGCAATGCTGGCCGTCCCTTTACCACCAGCTATCACACCCGCTTTCCCGAATATCTCAGCGCCCGCCTGCCGGTGCCGGAGAGCTGGGCCTATCGCTGGCTGCGTGATTTCCACAATTCCGGACAAGGCACGCTGGTCGCCACCCAGTCGCTGGCGGAGGACCTTGCGTCGCGAGGCTTCACCAAGCTCAGGCCGTGGACGCGGGGCGTCGACACCGATCACTTCCGCCCGGACAAGAAGAAGGACCTCGGCTTTCCCGGCCCGGTATTCCTGTGCGTCGGCCGCGTCGCCATCGAGAAGAACCTGAGCGCCTTCCTCGATCTCGGCCTGCCCGGCAGCAAGGTGATCGTCGGCGAAGGACCGGAACTGGCCAGGCTCAGGGCGAAGTACCCGCAGGCGCATTTCCTCGGCCATCGCCCGAACGATGAGCTGGCCGAGATCTACGCCTCGGCTGATGTTTTCGTTTTCCCCAGCCGCACCGACACGTTCGGCAACGTCATCATCGAGGCGCTGGCCAGCGGCACGCCGGTGGCCGCCTATCCGGTCACCGGACCGATCGACATTGTCGGCGACGGCATCGGCGGCGCGGTGTCGACCGATCTGCGCGAGGCCTCGCTCGCCGCGCTCAATGTCGACCGCGCCGAGGCGCGCGAACGCGCCATGCGCTACAGCTGGAAAGCCTGCGCCGAAATGTTCATGGACACGGTCGAAGAGGCGCTGAGCACAAGGCGCAAGCTGGCCGCCTGACGCAATCTTCCTAAAACAACCTGCCGCCGTCCGGCACCTTGCGCTCGATGGCGCCAAGGACCACGGCGCCTTCCTCATCAGGGAAGCCGAGCGTGAGCACTTCCGACATGAACGGACCGATCTGGCGCGGCGGGAAATTCACCACCGCAAACACCTGCCGTCCCACCAGCGTTTCCGGCGCATAGTATTTCGTGATCTGTGCCGAGGATTTCTTCACGCCGATCTCAGGGCCGAAATCGATCTTCAGCTTGAAGGCGGGTTTGCGCGCCTCGGGGAAAGGCTCGGCCTCGACGATCGTGCCGGCACGGATGTCGACACGATCAAAATCGGCAAAGCTGATCTCGGGCTTGCGCGCGCTGCTCGAACTCATGGAAGCTCAAGCGTTGCCATAGGTCTCGAACAGGACGCCGGCCAGCGCATCCTTGGCCGAGGTTCCCGACCAGACAACGAACTGGAAGGCCTGGAAATAGCACTCGCAGGCTTCAAGCGCCGACGACAAAAGCACCTCGACCTGCTGGCTCGACGGTTCGACCCCGCCGGCAAGCAGCAGCGACTGGCGAAACATGATCGCGCCCTCCTGCTCCCAGAGATCGAAATGGCCAAACAGCATCTGCTCGTTGATCAGCGACAAAAGCCGCATCACTTCCAGCGCGCGGGCTTCCGGCACCTTGATGTCGAAAGCACAGGCCAGATGCAGCGCCTCGAAGTCCTCCATCCACGAGAAGGAGACGTGATAATCGGTCCAGCTGCCGGCAACCGAGATCGAGATTTCGTCATCGCCGGCCCGTTCGAAGGACCAGTCATTGTTATGGGCGACCTGCTCGATGACATCCACCGGATGGATTTCGCGGGAGAATTCGAGTTCGAGAAGTTCCATGGAATGCTTCCTGTGTTCAGGGGGAGCGCCACACGCTCCGCGGGGCACACACGACGAACAATCTTGTCTTGAACTCGGACGGCCAGGACTTCACGACACAAAGACCCCGGACCGGACCCCACCGCCCGGCCGCATGACCCTGCTCCGAATCATGCAACAAATTCAGTCTATTGATCGGGAGTCGCGTGAACAGCCTAATTTTTCGCACTGCGTCATCAGCATGTGGAAAGGCGCTGTCACAAAGATTCATGCATTGCCGGTAAACGATTCACGGCAAAGCATTTTTTCGGATTGTGCTTTGTGGAAAAGTTCAAATTTTATTTTTTTGCTTTGGGCTTTGCCGCAGCCGCAGGTGCGGCCTGTCCGGTCAATTCGGCAAGCCTGGCCTCGAGCGCGTCGATGCGGGCGGCCAGCCTGGTGTTTTCTTCGCGGGCCTTGGCAGCCATGTCGCGGGCAGCCTCGAACTCCTCGCGCTGCACCACATCCATGGTGTTGAGGATGCGCTCGGCCTGCCCCTTGAAGGCAGTCTCCACCTCGCGGCGCACGCCTTGTGCGGCACCCGCGGCATCGGTCATCAGCTTGGCGAATTCATCGAGAATGCGGTTCGGTCCGGTCGACATGGCAAATCCTCGCTTGCTGGAATTGACGTAGTGGCACTGCCTGCGGAATGCAAGAACGTTGAAGCTGGTGCGGCTTCATGTCGGACGCGATTTGGCTCACGGTCCGGCCGACAGATTGCTATTATCGCAAATGGATTCTTGGAACGACGGTTGCCGTGACGGACAGTGCGGACTTGGAGAAGCGCTTTGCAGCACTCGATGCAGCACTCGCAAAGGGCATTTCGGATGCCAGTGCGGGCCGGGTCTAGCCTAGCGACGAGGTGCTGGACAGGCTTGAAGCCAAATACAGGGCAATGGCAGAGAGAACCAAGTGAAGTTACTGGTCTTCACAGACCAGCGGCCTAGTTTTCCTCACGACTTGCTCCAGGCAAGAGTCACTCTCATTCAGGATCAACCAATGGCAACGCCCCCGCGCCGACCGACCAATCCGATGGAAGCCGCTGAAGCGGCCTTCAAGCCGGTCAAGAAACCCGCGCCTCCCATTCGCGAACCCTCCGCCGCACCAAACGTTCGCGAGCTTGTCTCGATCAGGATCGATCGCGCCGTGCTCGACCATTTCCAGGAAGATGGCCCCGGCTGGCAAGACAGGATCAACGATGCGCTCAGGCAATTGGTCGCCGGCAAGCCGCAGGGTTGAGCCCATTATCTCTGACGATCAGGCTGTCGTCACCTTGCCTTGACCCCGCCAAAACCCTGCCGCATGGTCCGCGCCCTAACGCGAGCCCTCCCAGGAGATCCTGTTGAACGACTATTTCCCGCTGCCGATGGCGTCGCTGTCCTTCCCCAACATCGACCCGATCCTGGTTCAGATCGGCCCGCTGGCTGTGCACTGGTACGGCATCGGCTATATCGTCGGCATCCTGTTCGCCTGGTGGTACGCCAAGCGGCTCGTCACCAACACAAGGCTGTGGCCTGATGGCGTCTTGCCGATGAAGCCGATCGACCTCGACGATTTCATCGTCTGGGCCGCCGTCGGCGTCGTGCTCGGCGGACGCACCGGCTATGTGCTTTTCTACGATTTAAAGCGCTATATCGACCACCCGCTCGACATCTTCGCCGTCTGGCAGGGCGGCATGTCGTTCCATGGCGGCCTGCTTGGCGTCATCCTCGCCATGACGCTGTTTTCCCTCAAGCGCGGCATCCGCACCTGGACGCTGTTCGACGTGGTGGCAGCCGGCGTGCCGGTCGGGCTCGGCCTCGTCCGCATCGCGAACTTCGTCAATGCCGAACTCTGGGGTCGCGTGACCGACGTGTCGTGGGGCGTCGTCTTCTGCAACGAGCGTCTCCAGCAGACCGTGGCGGGTTGTGTCGCGGGCCTGGAGCCTCGCCATCCGAGCCAGCTCTACGAAGCGCTGCTCGAGGGCGCGGTGCTGTTCCTGGTCCTGCGCTTCCTCACCCATTCGCGGCTGAAGCTGAAGACGCCGCGCTTTGTCGGCGGCGCCTTCATTTGCGGCTACGGCCTGTCACGCATCTTCGTCGAGTTCTTCCGCGAGCCCGACCAGCAGCTCGGCTACCTCCTCGGCGGCTGGCTCACCATGGGCATGGTGCTGTCGCTGCCGATGGTGCTGGCCGGCATCTGGGCGATGGCCACAGCCAAACCGGCGCCGCAACCACAGCCGGCATGACACGGCTGAAGACCCGCATCGTCGACCTGATCGGCGCGCTCGGCCCCCTCCCCGTCAACGAGTACATGGCGCTCTGCCTGTTCGATCCCAGCGACGGCTACTACACCACGCGCGAGCCGTTCGGCGCCGCCGGCGACTTCGTCACCGCACCCGAGATCAGCCAGATGTTCGGCGAACTCGTCGCCGTCTGGCTCTATCAGGCCTGGCTGGCGATCGGCCGACCCCTGCCGGTCACCATCGCGGAGATCGGGCCTGGCCGCGGCACGCTGATGAAGGACATGCTTCGCACCCTGACGCGGCTCGATCCGGCTATCGCCGCCGGAGCATCCTTCGCTCTGGTCGAGACCAGTCCGCGGCTGACTGAAATCCAGAAGCAGACGCTTGCCGAAACTTCGGTTGAGCTCGGCTGGCACGAAACCATCGCCACACTACCGCAGGCGCCGTTGCTGATTGTCGGCAACGAATTGTTCGACGCTGTGCCGATCCGCCAGTTCATCCGCGCCGGCGCCGGCTGGCGCGAACGGGTGATCGGCCTCGATGTCTCAGACGAGTTGAGCTTCTTCGCCGGCGCCGGCTCGGTCGAGGCGACGCTGCTGCCGGAAGACGCCGCCGAGGCGCCACAAGGCTCTATTTTCGAAATAGCACCGGCCCGCGCGGCACTGATGGCGACCATTGCCGAACGCATAGCCGACCACGGCGGCGCCGGGCTGTTCCCCGATTACGGCCATCTCCAGCCCGGTTTCGGCGACACATTGCAGGCCGTGCGCAGGCACGCCCCCGAAGATGTGCTGGCCAATCCCGGCGAAGCCGATCTCACCGCCCATGTCGACTTCGCTGCACTGGCCGCCGTCGTGCGGGCGCATGGCCTCGATGTGGAATTGGCGACGCAGGGCGACTTTCTGCTTGGCACGGGATTGCTTGAGCGAGCTGGCCAGTTGGGCAGCCAGGCAAGCCAAGAGGCACGACAAACCATTGCCGATGCCGTCGAGCGCCTGGCCGGCCCCGACGGCATGGGCACGCTGTTCAAAATCCTGAAAATCCTGCCGCATCAGCCAGTCTGACCCTCAGAGATCGTTACAAGCCGTCTCGCCATGTCGCTTGTGGTCGCATGCCTGCTTTTGGCCAATGCAAAGTCGACGCGGCAGCACTGTCGCAATCACTCGGCCGAACTTCGCCTTGACGAAAACGCCGGCGCGGACAACAAACCCATCCATGCTGAATCAGACCAAACCGGATCCTGTTCGCTCGCCGCTGCTGGAAGCGGCCAAGCCGCGAGGTATCCGCCATGGCTATTTCACCCGTATCGGCGGCGTCTCCGGCGGCATCTATCAGGGACTTAACATCGGCACCGGCTCGGATGACGATCAGATGCTGGTCGCCGAGAACCGCCGCCGCGTCGCCGCCTGGATGGGTGTGCCGGCCAGCCATCTCCTGACCGCGCATCAGGTCCACTCGCCCGATGTCGTTATTGCCAGGGAACCCTTTCCCGGCCCGCGGCCCAAGGCCGACGCCATCGTCACCGACCGGCCGGGCATCGCCATCGGCGCCTCGACGGCCGATTGCGGCCCGGTGCTGTTCGCCGATGCGCAAGCGCGCATCATTGGCGCTGCACACGCCGGCTGGAAGGGTGCTTTCACCGGTGTGCTTGAAAACACCATTGCCGCGATGGAAAGCCTCGGCGCCCGCCGTGAGCGCATCATTGCGGTTCTCGGTCCTTCGATCGGCCCCGACAATTACGAGGTCGGGCCGGAATTCGTCGCCCGTTTCGTCGAAGCCGATGCCGAAAACATCGGCTATTTCGCGCCTTCGGCCAATCCGGCGCATGCAATGTTCGATCTCAACCTCTATACGGTCGACCGGCTGAAGAAAGCTGGCGTGACCGCCGAGGGGCTTGGCCGCTGCACCTATGCCGAGGAGGATCTCTTCTTTTCCTACCGGCGCGCGACGCATCGCAAGGAACCGGACTACGGTCGGCAGGTTTCGGCAATTGTTTTGGAGAACGGATAATGGCGCTGCATTTCGAACGGTCGGAATTTGACGCCCGGCGTGACCGGTTGATGATCGAGATGACGGAAAAGAAGCTCGATGCTGTACTGCTTTTCGCCCAGGAGAGCATGTACTGGCTAACCGGCTACGACACGTTCGGCTTCTGTTTCTTCCAGTGCCTGGTTGTGAAGGCTGACGGCTCGATGGTGCTGCTCACCCGCTCGGCCGATTTGCGCCAGGCGCGCCACACCTCGATCATCGGCAACATCGTGCTGTGGACCGACCGCGACGGCGCCAACCCGGCGATCGACCTGCGCAACCTGCTCAACGACCTCAATCTCCTCGGCGCCCGCATCGGCGTCGAATACGACACCCATGGCCTGACCGCCTTCAACGGCCGCCGCGTCGACGAGCAGCTGCAGACCTTCGGCCAGATCGCCGACGCCTCCGGTATTGTCGGCCGTCTGCGCCTGTTCAAGAGCCCGGCTGAAATCGCCAAGGCCGAAAAGGCCGCCAACCTTTCCGACGACGCGCTCGACGCGGCCCTGCCGCTGATCAAGCAGGGCGGCGACGAAGCGCTGATCCTTGCCGCCATGCAGGGCGCGGTGTTTGCCGGCGGCGGCGACTATCCGGCCAATGAATTCATCATCGGCTCGGGCATCGACGCGCTGCTCTGCCGCTACAAGGCCGGGCGCCGCAAGCTGACCAAGAACGATCAGCTGACGCTCGAATGGGCCGGCGTGTTCCATCACTATCACGCGCCGATGATGCGCACCGTGCTGACCGGCAAGGCGTCGAAGCGCCATCAGGAGCTGTTCGACGCCGCCCGCGCGGCTCTTCTGGCGGTCGAGAAGGCGATGACGCCCGGCAACACCTTCGGCGACGTCTTCGACGCGCATGCCCGCACGCTGGAGGCGCACAGCCTGACCAAGCATCGGTTGAACGCCTGCGGCTATTCCGTCGGCGCCCGCTTCACCCCGTCCTGGATGGATATGCCGATGTTCTACCAGGGCAATCCCGAGCCGATCGCGCCCAACATGACATTGTTCGCGCACATGATCATCATGGACTCCGAAACCGAGACGGCGATGACGCTTGGCCGCACCTACCTGACCACCGAATCCCAGCCGAAGCCGCTTTCACGCCATGATCTCGACTTGATCGTACAGTGAATCCATAATGGTTGGTCCACGCGGGGGCGTTCGCGACTAAGGAGTTTTCGGGCAGATGAGACGATCGCATGTGACGACCGTGTCATTGCTCGCAGCGCTTGTGCTGGCCGCTTGCACCAACGCCAAGGACGTCCTTGAGCCGTCCGCCATCACGCCGCCGGCAGCCTCGGCTCAGCCCTTGGCTGCCCCGGGCATTGCGCCCGCCGCCACACCAGCGCCGGCCGTCGGCGCCACGACACCCGCCAACCCCGCGCAGAGCGCCGCCGCTTTGTCGAAGACCCGGCTGCAGATCGCGCCGATCGTCGGCGCCTCGGTGGAAGCGGCAACGCCGCTGACGGCCGAACTGCAGACACGCGCCAAGCAGCGCGGCATCACCCTTGCCGGCAGCGCCGACCAAGCCGCCACCCATGTGCTGAAGGGCTACTTCTCGACGATGACGGAAGGCAAGGACACCACCGTTATCTATGTCTGGGACGTCTATGACCCCGCCGGCAACCGGCTACACCGCATCAATGGCCAGCAGAAGGCGCCCTCGGTCAATGCCGCCGAAGGCTGGCCCGCGGTTGCACCCGCTACCATGCAGGCGATCGCCGACCAGACGATCGACCAGTTCGCGGCCTGGCTCGGCGGCAGCGCCGGCTGATCCGCCTGTTACCGGCTTCCGTTCACTGTTGACGTTTTTGAGATTAGCCGGCGGATTCCCGTCAACGAGGCTTGCAATACCGGCACGGCTCGCTACAAGCCCGATTAAGAGGACCTCCCCATCCTTCGCCAGGAACGGTGCATGAAGCTTTTCGCGGGCAATTCCAACCGGGTGCTGGCCGAAGCGGTCGCCCGCTATCTCAATGTCCCGCTGGGCAAGGCCAGCGTCAGACGCTTCGCCGATCAGGAAATCTTCGTCGAAATCCAGGAAAACGTGCGCGGCGAGGATGTCTTCATCCTGCAGTCGACCTCGTTCCCGACCAACGATCATCTGATGGAACTGCTCATCATGATCGATGCCTTCATGCGCTCCTCGGCCAAGCGCATCACCGCGGTCATCCCCTATTTCGGTTACGCCAGGCAGGATCGCCGGGCCTCGGGCCGCACACCGATCTCGGCCAAGCTGGTCGCCAACATGATCACCCGCGCTGGCGTCGACCGCGTTTTGACGCTCGACCTCCATGCCGGCCAGATCCAGGGTTTTTTCGACATTCCGACCGACAATCTGTTCTCGGTGCCGGTGATGGCCCGCGACGTGAAGGCAAAATACAAACAGCTTGCCAATGTCGTCGTCGTCTCGCCCGATATTGGCGGCGTGGTGCGCGCCCGCGCGCTCGCCAAACGCTTCGACGCACAACTGGCCATCGTCGACAAGCGCCGCGAACGTCCCGGTGAATCCGAAGTGATGAACATCATCGGCGCGGTCGCCGGCAAGGATTGCCTGCTGATCGACGACATCGTCGATTCCGGCGGCACGCTGTGCAACGCCGCCGATGCGCTGCTCGCCAACGGCGCTACCAGCGTCACCGCCTATATCACCCACGGCGTGCTGTCGGGCGGTGCGGTCGCCCGGATCAGCGGCTCGAAGCTGCAGGAACTGGTGATCACCGATTCCATCCAGCCGACGCAAGGCGTGCTCGACGCCCCGAATATCCGCGTCATCTCCATCGCCGACCTGATGGGCGAGGCGATTTCGCGCACAGCGACCGAAGAGTCCGTGTCGAGCCTGTTCGATTAATCCATGTTGCCCAAAAGCGTGCCCACGGGCCTGGCTCGGGGGTAATCTCGTTTTTGGAATCTGCCCCAAACCGTCGTGAAAGGAGCCAGCTGATGCGCAATCAAATCAAGGCTGCAGGCATCGCAGGAATGCTTCTCGCAATCGGCATCGCCAGCGCGGCCTATGCGCCGACAATCGCTCCGGTTTCGACCGCGCAGGCGCAAACGGAATATCTTCCCACCGAAAAGGATTTCATCGGCAAATGGAGCATCGCAGGGTCCGCAATCCGGCCACCGCGTGATCTGAAAGAGCCGGCGAAGCCCGACCAGGAAGCGGCTGCGACCGAATTTCAGCAGACTGTGACCGCCTTTTATGGCGCCTTCGACTATCTGGAGATCACGGCGGACGGCCGCTACAATTTTCACCAACCGGGTGACCCGGCATCGGGGCCTTGCGTCTGGTGCGGGACATGGTCGTTCAAGAACGATTCCCTGTGGCTCGAACTGGACACGGCGCCCAGGCTCGACATCTACGCCGAGGGCGGCGACATGCAGATGACCTACACGGCCGAGCCTGAAGAGACGTCACGATACAAATGGCTTGTTTTCAGCTGGACCAAGGCTGATTGAACTGAGGGGTGAGGCGTTCTCGCGCACGCCAACCGAAGCATCGGTGTCAAGCCCGATCTCCTGAGGCGGGCAGTCAGTCCATGGTTGCATTGTGCGAGGAGTTCACCATGGCCATACTGCCCCTCCAATCAACGGAGGAGTAGCAGATGCGGCGTAGGACTTTGCTCGGGCTCGCGGTTTCCATCGCAGCCACCCTTTCAGCACCGGCGGCCTGGGCCGCCGATTTTCCGGACCGGACCATCACCATGGTTGTCCCCTTTTCTGCCGGTGGCTCGACGGATCTGGTCGCGCGCCTGGTCGCCAACAAGATGTCCGAAAAGCTGGGCCAGCAGATTGTCGTCGAAAATGTCGGCGGCGCCGGGGGCAGCATCGGCGCTGCCCAGGTCGCCCGAGCCGAACCGGACGGCTACACGATCCTGATGGGCACGGTCGCAACCCACGCGCTCAACCCGCTGATCCTGAAGACAAAGCCCTACGATGCGGAGAAGGATTTTGCGCCGATATCGTTGCTCGTGCTGGTGCCAAACGTCCTGGTTGTGAACCCTGAATTCCCTGCCAAGAACGTCAAGGAACTGATCGAGATGCTGAAGAAGGATCCGGACAAATATGCCTACGCCTCATCAGGCAATGGCACCCCGCTGCATCTCTCCGGCGAGCTTTTCAAGACGATGGCCGGCGTCAGTATGCAGCACATTCCCTACAAGGGCGCCGGACCGGCCTTGAACGACGTTATCGGCAATCAGGTGCCGATGATGTTCGACAACCTCCCCTCTTCATCGGGCCATATCAAGAGCGGGACGCTGAGAGCGCTTGGCGTCACCACCAAGGAGCGCGTTCCCTCCTTCCCCGACATACCGGCCATTGCCGAAACCATTCCCCGCTATGAAACCTACAGCTGGAACGCTCTGTTCGCGCCCGCAGGCACGCCGCCGGAGGTCGTCGCCGTTCTTGAGAAGGCGGCAGTTGAAGCCCTGAAAGACCCTGATGTGATCGCCCGCATGGCCCAGTTCAGCGCCTCGATCGTGGCCTCCACCCCGGAAGAGCTTGGAGCGCATGTGAAGGCCGAACTCGCCAAATGGGAACCGATCGTCAAGGCCAGCGGCGTTCAGCTGGACTAGGGCCTACGACAAAGTGCTGCGGGCTTTTCCTGGCGCTACGGCGCCGGGGCCTCAAGTCGAGGCTGAGCCCGCCGCATGCCTTCGTCGCGGGCGCCGCGCATATAGCCGCGCGGCGAGGCCCCGAGCATGCGCTTGAACATGGTTATGAATGCCGGCACGCTGTCATAACCGAGGTCGAGCGCCACCCTGGTGATCGGCTCGCCATCGGCGAGCCTGGGAAGTGCCGCAAACAGGCAGGCCTGCTGGCGCCAAGTCGACAAGGACAATCCGGTCTGGCGCTGGAAGGCGCGGGTGAACGAACGGCGGCTCATGCCTGCGGCATCCGCCCACTCGTCGATCGTGGCGTGCGGCGAAGGTGCCGCGACAAAGCGTCGGCAGAGCGCCGCCAGCTTCGGGTCGGACGGGAACGGCAGCCCGAGCGGCCGTTCCGGCAAGGTCGGGATCTCGTGCAGCAACAGGTTCATGATCAGCCCGCCGCGGCCTTCCAGTTCGCCGCCTTGCGGCAGCTTTTCCGATTCTACGATCAGGCTGTGCATCAGCTCGGTGACGCCGACGACACGCAAGCCTTCCGGCAGGCCGGGGATAGCGCCCGGCATGACATAGACCGAGCGCATCGAGACGTCGCCCAGCATTTCGACAGAATGCTCGGTGCCGGCCGGTATCCACATTGCGTGGTCGGGCGGCACCATCCAGCGCCCGTACCTGGTCGTCACCAGCACGACACCGACCAGCGCATGCAGCAGCTGGCTGCGGCTGTGGCGGTGTTGCGGCACGAGGTAACCGTCCGGATATTCGGTCGGCAAAGCCACCGCTGGCCCGGAAACCTCCTCCAGCCACTGCCAGCGGCTTTCGTGCAATCGGCCGAGATCGGCATTGCCGGCGCGGAAGATGTCCCTGCCATGTGGCATCGGCTATGGCCCACTTGCGAAACTATTGGACCAAACCACGAAAGAAGTCGCCTCGCAAGCGGCTTATAAGGCAGCCATCCCCAAGGCGCTCCGCAGGGGCGTCGCCCAAGCGCTTCAGACGAGCGTCCTTAAGGCGGTCCGCGGGAGCGGCCGCCAAGCCTGCCCGCGGGCAAACACCCGCCAAAAAGACCTCGGAGCCTGCCTTGACCGATACGACAGCCACCAGCATTGCACCGCAGCCAAGCGCCAGCCTCCCTTCAGCCCAGGCGACCGCCTTCACCGTCATTCTGGCGGTGAGCTTTTGCCACGGCATCAACGACATCATGCAATCGCTGCTGCCGGCGATCTATCCGCTGCTGAAAGAGAATTACGGTCTCGATTTCTGGCAGATCGGTCTTTTGACCTTCACCTTCCAGGTCACGGCGTCGCTGCTGCAGCCGGTCATCGGCATGATCACCGACAAGCGGCCAATGCCCTATTCACTGCCCTACGGCATGGCGTCCTCGCTGCTTGGCCTGATCGTTCTGGCCTATGCCGGCCACTATGCGCTGCTTCTGGTCGGCGCCTCGCTGATCGGCATCGGCTCGGCGATCTTCCATCCGGAATCCTCGCGCATTGCCCGCTTTGCCTCCGGCGGCCGCTTTGGCCTGGCGCAATCTTTGTTCCAGGTCGGCGGCAATTTCGGCCAGTCGATGGGGCCGCTGCTCGCTGCCTTCATCGTTGTGCCCTTCGGCCAGACCAGCATTTCATGGTTCGCCGTCGGGTCTCTGATCGGCATCATCGTTTTGTCGCGGGTCGGCGGCTGGTACAGCCGGATGCGCGCCGCGCAGGGCAATCGCAAGGCGGCAAGCTTCGTCTCCCCCTTCCCGCGCAAGAAGGTGATGGGAGCGCTGGCGGTGCTGACGCTGCTGGTGCTGACCAAGAACGCCTACATCGCCTCTCTCTCCAGCTACTACACCTTTTATTCCATCCATAAGTTCGGCGTGTCGGTGCAGATGAGCCAGGTCATGCTGTTCCTGTTCCTCGGCGCCTCGGCGCTGGGCATCCTGCTCGGCGGACCGTTCGGCGACCGCTACGGCCAGAAGGCGATGATCTGGTTCTCGATCGTCGGCGTGCTGCCGTTCACGCTGGCGCTGCCCTACGCCAATTTCGAATGGACGATGGTGCTGACGGTGCTGATCGGCCTGATCCTGTCCTCGGCCTTCTCCAACATCGTCGTGTTTGCGCAGGAGTTGGTGCCGGGACGTGTCGGCACCATCGCCGGGATCTTCTTCGGCTTCGCCTTCGGCATGGGCGGCATTGCAGCCGCCGTGCTCGGCGTCGTCGCCGACATGAAGGGCATCGATTTCGTCTTCCAGATCTGCTCGTATCTGCCGCTGCTCGGCCTGCTGACGGTGTTCCTGCCCAACATGAAGGAAGCCAGGAAGGCGCAAGCGGCGGCCAGATAAAACCGGTCGATTTTGCGGATTTGACGCAGGGCGCGGCATTGCTGCGCCCTCTGTGATTCTTTCACCATGCGCTGGTTGAAAAGCCTGCTAGAGATAGTCATCAACGAAGGCTTGGGGCCTTCGACGTCTCTGGGGGATGACATGCGCAAGATCGTATTAGCCGTATTGGGTGTGCTTCTTGTTACCT
Source organism: Mesorhizobium sp. L103C105A0 (assembly GCF_000502215.1). NCBI lineage: Bacteria > Pseudomonadati > Pseudomonadota > Alphaproteobacteria > Hyphomicrobiales > Phyllobacteriaceae > Mesorhizobium > Mesorhizobium sp. L103C105A0. The sequence goes on from NZ_AYXF01000001.1 coordinate 425,439, forward strand.
TGCCGGCGACGGCACGCATCGTTCCCTTTCCGCCGGGTTTCAAGACGCAGTCCGTCGAAACCAACGGCACCAAACTCTATGTGCGCGTTGGCGGCAAGGGTCCCGCCGTCGTGCTGCTGCACGGCTTTGCCGATACCGGAGACATGTGGGGCGCCGCGGCCATCGCCCTCGCAAAGGACCACACCGTCATCGTGCCGGACCTGCGCGGCATGGGTCTGTCGGCCCACCCGGAAGCGGGCTACGCCAAGAAGAACCAGGCCGTCGACATCGCCGGCGTGTTGGATGCCCTGAAGATCGACAAGGCAGATCTCGTCACCCACGACATCGGCAACATGGTCGGCTATGCGCTCGCCGCTCAGTATCCCAAGCGCATCACCAAATGGGTTATCATCGACGCGCCGCTGCCCGGCATAGGCGACTGGGAAAAGATCAAGCAAAGCCCGCTGCTTTGGCACTTCAACTTCCGCGGCCCTGATATGGAGCGGCTGGTCGCGGGGCGCGAGCGCATCTATCTCGACCGCTTCTACAACGAGCTGTCGGCTGACCCCAAGAAGATCGACGAGGCGACGCGCAGGCACTACGCCAAGCTCTATGCCCGCCCGCATGCGATGCATGACGCTTTCGAGCAGTTCAAGGCGTTTGACCAGGACGCGATCGACAACCAGGCGATGCTTGCCGCCGGCGGCAAACTGACCATGCCGGTGCTGGCTGTCGGCGGTGAAAAATCCGCTGGCACTACGCAGGCCGATGTCCTGCGGGTTGTTGCGACCGATGTCACGGGCGGCATCGTGCCCGCTTCCGGACACTGGATCATGGAGGAAAACCCCGACGACACCGTCAAGCTGATCACTGGTTTTCTCGATAAATAGGCACCGTCTCGCTGACATTTCGATGAAAGCAAAGGCACCCGCCCGGCGGCGGGTGCCTTGCTTATCCGACTGGACGATGTCTATTCAACTGAACGGTTCTACGCCTTGAAGAAGGCCAGGAGGTCGGCATTGATGACATCGGCATGGGTCGTCGCCATGCCGTGCGGGAAGCCCTTGTAGACCTTGAGCTCGCCCTTTTTGAGCAGCTTGACAGCCAGCAGCGCGGAGTCGGCGATCGGAACGATCTGGTCGTCGTCGCCATGCATCACCAGCACCGGCACGTCGATGGCCTTCAGATCGTCGGTGAAGTCGGTTTCCGAGAACGCCTTGATGCAATCGTAATGCGCCTTGGTGCCGCCCATCATGCCCTGGCGCCACCAATTCTCGACGACAGCCTGCGACACCTGGGCGCCGGGGCGGTTGAAGCCGTAGAACGGGCCGGCCGCGACATCGTGGAAAAACTGGGCGCGGTTGGCTGCCTGGGCGGAGCGCAAACCGTCGAAAACCTCGATCGGCAGGCCGCCGGGATTGGCCGCCGTCTTCAGCATGATCGGCGGCACCGCGCCGAGCAATGCGGCCTTGGCGACACGGCCGCCGGAGCCGTACTTCGCGACATAGCGGGCCACTTCGCCGCCACCGGTAGAATGACCGACATGGATAGCGTCCTTGAGGTCGAGATGCGCCGCAAGTTCCGCGACATCGGCGGCATAAGTATCCATCTCGTTGCCGGTATCGGTCTGGGTCGAGCGGCCATGGCCGCGCCGGTCATGGGCAATGACGCGGTACCCCTTGGACAGGAAGAACAGCATCTGGGCGTCCCAGTCGTCGCTGCTCAGCGGCCAGCCGTGATGGAAGACGATGGGTTGTCCCGTTCCCCAATCCTTGTAGAAAATTTCGGTGCCGTCCTTGGTGGTGATCGTGCTGCTGCCGGCCTTGGTCATCTCGCTCTCCATTGATTGCTTCCGCGATAATCAATATCGCGATAACTATATGACTAGCGCAGGTCCAAATCCTTGTCTACAGAAAATATATATCGCGATATCATTTTTCGTGGTACATATTGATGTGCTCAGTCGGCAAAGGAATGCCTCGTGCCTCTCCCGTTGGACAACCAGATCTGTTTTTCGCTTTACGCCACCAGCATGGCAATCAACCGCACCTACAAGCCCATGCTGGACGAGATGGGCATCACCTATCCGCAATATCTCGTGCTGAACGCACTTGCCGAAGCCGGCGGGATGTCGGTCGGCTCGATTGCGCACAGACTCGCTTTGGAATCGAGCACCATCACGCCGCTGGTGAAGCGCATGGAACAGGCCGGTCTCGTCACCCGCCAGCGCAGCCAGACGGACGAGCGCCAAGTGCAGGTCGACCTGACGCCTGCCGGCCGCGCGCTGCTCGTCCAGTGCAACTGCCTCAACGAAACCCTGATCGAACGCTCGGGCATGACGATGGCTGATCTCGATGCCTTGAATCGGCGGATCCAGGCGCTGCGCGAAGCGTTGAGCAGCAAGCCGGACTAGCTGCCCTACAAACACGCCAGGCTTAATCCTTGCCGGCCAGCCAGCGCACGACGTTGCCCATCAGCTTGCCGTAGAGCGGCCATCCCAAAAAGTCCTGCGACAGCCAGTGTGGGCCGATGTCGGTCGCCCACGCGACGGTGCGGCCGTGGCCAACGCTGCGAGCAGCAAGCAGCGGCCAGTCCGTGCCACGATAATGGCAGGTCGCCAGCAGCTGGGACGAGCCATCGCGCCTGAAATCGAGTTTGTTCATGCCGAGGATCGGCGGCAACGGGCCCGCGACACCGGCAAGGATTGGATGCGACGCCTGAAGGATCGACGGCTGCAGGCCTTGCGGCACTTCCAGCCCGTCCGAGAATGGCAGGCAGCGCACGGGCAGGATGTCCTCGACCGGGGTGTCGTGGAAACGCGCCGTGCCGAACATGCCCTGGAACCCCATATAGCCGCCGGCCAGCATCAGCCCGCCACCGCCTTCGACATAGGCCTTGAGGACGTCGAGGCGGTTGGCGCCGATGCGCCCGGCGCGGGCCTCCGGCGTGACCAGCAAGGTCAGCGCGCCGACATCGGAGATCACCACCGCCTGGTATTCGGCCAGCGCGTCGAGGTCATACGGAAATTCGGCCGCGCAGCGATCGCCACCGATCTGCGTCACCGCTATGCCCTCTGCGGCAAGTGCGGCATTGAAGGCCGTCGCGCCGTTTACCCACGTCGCACTCGTCAGCACATCGCCGCCGGCGGCAACCGAGGTCGTCGCCGCGAAGGTCTCGCCTGCCAGCAAGAGTTTCATCGTCGCCCTCACGCTTTTCGACTGACAATTGAACGAGCGGGCGCCGGCTTGAACCGGCGCCCGCCGGGCCTTGGGAGGCTTAGAACTTAAACTCGGCCAGGTTTTCCGGCGTCACGATCTTGGCCGGGCCAAGGATCAGTTCGCCGCTGGCCCCGATCGTGTATTCGCCGAGCCTGCCCGCCGTGAACTTCTCACCTTCCTTGCCGGTGATCTTGCACTGCGCCAGCGCCTGGGCCGCCTGATAGGTCAGGTAGCCGAGATCGGTGACATTCCACCAGATATCCTGGGCAGAGCCATCCTTGATGTATTTCGAAATCAGAGTGGCCGGCGCAAGGCCGGTCAGCTTGACCTTGCCGATCATGCCGGCTTCCTCGAGTGCGCGCGCGGCCGCCGGAAGGCCAATGCCTGCCGGCACGATGATCACCTTGAGATCCGGAAACGCCTGCACCAGCGCCAAGGCCTGCTGCTGGTTGACCTGCTCGCTCTCCTCGCCATAGGCGACCTGCACCAGTTTCATCTTGGCGTATTTCGGCTCTGCCGCCATCTTCGCCTTCATGAAGTCGATCCAGGCGTTCTGGTTGGTCGCCGTCGGCGTCGACGACAGGATGGCGAACTCGCCTTCGCCGCCGCTGAGGTTGAATGCGCTTTCCAGCATCATTTCGGCCAGACTGTCGCCCTTCACCTGGTTCACGAACACCGCGCGCGCATCGGCCGCGACGTCGGAATCGTACGAGATCACCCGGACGCCTTGCTGAACGGCGCGCTTCAGCGCAGGCGCAACCGCATTGGCGTCGTTGCCGGCGATAGCGATGACCCCGACCTTCTGCGACACAAGGCTGTTGATGAATTCGATCTGTGCCTCGGCCGTCGCTTGCGACGGGGCAACCTGGGTGGCGGTGCCGCCAATTTCCTTCGCAGCCTCCTCGGCGCCGCCGAAAGCCACCTTGAAGTAGGGATCGGTGTCGAGCTTGGGCAGGAAGCCGACGGTCACCGGTTCCTTGGCGCATTCCTGGCTGTAGGCCAGCGAGGCCGGCGCAAGCAGAACCGCGGATGCGAGCAGGGCTATTCTAAACGCTTTCATTGTGTCTCCTCCGTCAGAATTCGGGCTTGAAGAAAGGGGCCCGAGATCACCCCTTGGTTTCGCGCAGGACGCGCGATCTTGACAGCCGCTCCTCCAGGGAGCGCCAGTAATTGCCGACCAGCAGCGAGCCGATCAGAAGCAGGCCGATGATCATGCCTTGAGCGTCGCCGCCGATCTGGTTGAGCGCCAGCACATTTCGGATGATGGCGATCAACAGCAGCGCCAGCATGACCCCCGTGAGCCGCCCCTTACCACCGAAGACGCTGACGCCGCCGAGCAGCACGATGGTGATGACGTCGAGCTCCATGCCGAGCGCATTGTTGGCGCGGGCGTTGGAGAGGCGCGCGGTATAGACGATGCCGGCGATGGCTGCGACCATGCCCGAAACGACGAACAGCTTCAGCACCATTTTGCGCGTATCGATGCCGGAATAACGCGCCACTTCGGGGCTGCCGCCGAGCGCATAGATGCGCTTGCCGGTCGGCGTCTTCTGCAGCACCACCGCGAAGATCGGCGCCAGCAGCAGGAACGGCACGATGGTCCACGGGATTTGTGTGCCCGGCAGATTGCTGATGCCGAAATCGACGACCGCCGGCGGCAATATGTTGACCGAACCGGTGCCGAGCAGGATGTAGCCAATGCCCCGATAGAGCGCCATGGTGCCGAGCGTCACCACCAGCGACTGCAGCCCCAGCCCTGAAACCAGATAGCCATTGAAGGCGCCGAGCAGGCCGCCGAAGACCAGCGTCAGCGGAATGGCCGCCAGCGTCGGCACGCCGCCCTGGACGAGCAGGCCAAACACCACGGATGTCAGCGCCAGCACCGAGGCGATCGACAGGTCGATCTCGCGGGTGATGATGAGCAGCGTCATCGGCAGGATCAGCAACGCCTTTTCCGAGGCGCTTGCGGCCAATTGCGAGAGGTTGAAGCCGGAGACGAAATTCGGCACGAAGACCGCCGCATAGATAAAGACGGCGAGGCAGGCGGTCGCCAGCAGCAGATCCCAGAAGTCGATCGAGCGGATAAACTTTCTCATCTCGCCCTCGCCTGTCTCGCCTGTTCGGCGCGCCGCACGATGAAGGTGTCGATGCCGATGGCAACCAGGATCACCAGGCCATAGACGCCCTGCAGCCAGAGCGGATCGACGCGCACCAGCGTCAGCCCGTTCTTGATGACCAAGAGCGTGAGCGCGCCAAGGATGATGCCGAGCAGCGTGCCCGAGCCGCCGCGGATGGCGACGCCGCCGACCACCGCAGAGGCGATCACCGTGAGTTCGAAGCCGAGCGCGACGCGGGCATCGATGGTGGCGTAGCGCGAAGCCCACAGGGCGCCGCACAGGCCGCCTAGCAGGCCGGCCATGCCGAAGGCCAGCAGGATGCGCCGGTCGACCGGAATGCCGATCAGCCTTGCGCCGTCCGGGTTGGAGCCGGTGGCAAACAGCTCGCGTCCGGTTGCGGTGCGATAGAGCAGCACATAGCCGGCGCACAGGATGAGAATGGCGATGATGACGATCAGCGGCACGCCTGCGATCTTCAGCCCGGTCATGTCGAGCCAGGCTTGCGTGACTTCGTCGGCGCTGACCTGGTCGCCCGCCGCCCAGATCGAGTTGAAACCGCGGAAGATCGACATCGAAGCCAGCGTAACGACGATGGCCGGGATCTTTCCCCTGGTAACGACAAGGCCGTTGAGCAGTCCGGCAAAGCCGCCGACCGCGCAGGCGGTGATCAGGCCGATGCCGATGTCCAATCCGGGATAGGCCTGAACCATGCTGGCCGCCATATAGGCGGAGAGGCCGATCACAGCTGCGATCGACAGGTCGATGTTGCGGGTGATCAGCACCAGCATCTGCGCCAGTGCGGCGACAATCAGCAAGGCCGCGTCCATCGACACAGCGGTGAGGTTCGCCGCGCTCACCATGCGCGGGTTGATGATGGTGACCGGAATGGCGACGGCGAGCATCGCCGCAAGCAGGCCGAATTCCCGCCGCTTCAGAAAATCGAACGGTCCTTTTGCCTTTTCCTCCTCGGCGGCGCGTTCTATCTGCGCTGCCTGGCCGGCGCGTTCATCGGTCCTGGTCGCCGCTTCCAGTACCTTTTCCTGCGTGGCTTGTCCGCGCGAAAACTCAGCAGTCTGGCGGCCTTCGCGCAGCACGATAATGCGGTCGCACATGCCGATCAGCTCGGGCATCTCTGACGAGATCAGCACGATCGCCATGCCTTGCGCGGCAAGGTCAGCGATCATTGCATGCACTTCCGCCTTGGTGCCGACATCGATGCCTTGCGTCGGCTCGTCGAGGATGAGCACGCGCGGCTCGGTGCGCAGCCATTTGGCCAGCACCACCTTCTGCTGGTTGCCGCCGGATAACTCTTTCACCGGCTGCCCGTAGCCGGAAAAGCGCAGCTTCATGCGCTTCAGCCAGTCCGCCACCAGACCGATGGCGCGGTCGGTGCCGTAGAGACCGCGTTGTGCGGCCTTGTCGAGAACAGGTAGCACCGCATTGTCGAGGATGGAGAAATCCATCACCAGGCTCTGGCCCATGCGATCTTCCGACACATAGGCGATGCGCGCATCCATGGCGTCGCGCGCCGAGGCGAACTGCACGGGCTTGCGGTCGATCAGGATTTCGCCGGCCTCGGGCCGGTCGATACCGAACAGCACGCGCGCAATCTCGGTGCGTCCGCTGCCGACCAGACCGCCAAGGCCGAGCACCTCACCTGCGTGAAGCTTGAGGTCGATGCCGGTAAAGCCGCCGGCGCGCGAAAGTCCCTTCCCCTCCAGCACCAGCGCGCCTGAGGCATGGCGCCGTTCGGGATAGAGGTCGGTGACTTCGCGGCCGACCATCATGCTGATGGCGGCAGCGCGGCCAAGCTCGGCTTTCGGCTTGACGCCGATCAGGCGCCCGTCACGCAGCACCGCGATGCGGTCGGCGATGCGGAAGATTTCATCCATGCGGTGGCCGACGAACATCATCGCCACGCCGTGCAGCCTGAGATCGGCAACGACGGAAAACAGCCGCTCGACCTCGCGTTGCGACAATGCGGCCGTGGGTTCGTCCATGATCAGCACGCGGGCATCCAGCGACAGCGCGCGGGCGATCTCGACCAGTTGTTGTTCAGAGGTACGCAGTGTTCCCAGCCGCGTTGCCGCCGGCACATCGAGCCCGACGGTGGCCAGCACCTTGCGGGCGCCGGCCAGCATGGCGGCATTGTCGATGCCGCCAAAGCGGTCGCGCGGCATGTGGCCGAGATAGATGTTCTCCGCCACCGACAGATCGGGAAACAGGCCAGGATGCTGGTGCATGACCGCAATGCCGGCCGCCTGCGCGTCATGCGGCGAATGGAAGACGGCTGATTTGCCGTCAACCTCGACATGACCGCTGGTGGGAGAATGCACACCGGCCAGAAGCTTCACGCAGGTGCTCTTGCCGGCGCCGTTTTCGCCAAGCAGCGCCAGCACCTCGCCGGAGCGCAATTCGAAGGAGGCGTCCTTGAGCGCAATCGTGCCGCCGAAAGCCTTCGTCGCCTGAACCAGGGCAACAGGAACAGCCCGCACCACCGCAGCGTCGGCTTCGCTTTGTGTGCCCGAGTGCAGCACGTCTCCTCCCTGACTAGTTATTTTTTCAATTTGCTATATTAAATAGCGCAAAGGCGCAACGGCAAAATTGACTTCCATGGTTCCGACGCGCACTGTCGCCTCTCGCACAGGCATCGCAGGATGCTTCGGCCGAAGGTGGTTTCGGCCTCTTGCGGTAAGACGGCGACATTTGAGGAGACGTGGGTTTTGTCAGGGAAAGGCAGCAATTCTGTCAAAGTTCGCCACTACAACGAGCGTTTCGTGCTCGACGCCATCCGTCGCCTCAAGGAAGCCTCCAAGTCCGATCTGGCGCGCGCAGCAAGCCTGACGCCGGCGGCGGTCGCTGCGATCGTCGACGGCCTGGAATCCTCCGGTTTCGTAAAGCAAGTGGGAAAAAGGTTCGGGCAGCGCGGATCGCCCTCCACGCTGTACCGGCTGACACCGGAACGCATCTACAGCGTCGGCATCAAGATCGGCCGGCGTGCGCTGGAAGCCGTTCTGGTCGACTTCGCCGGTGAAATCCGAGCAAGAGAGTCGCACGAATACCGCTTCCCCGATCCTGATCTGGTGCTGAAGGCCGGCAACATGGCGCTGGCCACCTTCGAAAAGCTGGTGGATGGGCTTGGCGATGCCAGCATCGTCGGCGTCGGCATTGCCTCACCCTATTTCCTCGGCGGCTGGAGCGAGGAACTCGGCTTTCCCGACGATCTCGGCAGCCGCTGGGAGGCGATCGACCTGACGACTTGCTTTGCCACGCCGGCGAAGACGCCGGTGTTCGTGGAAAACGACGCCACGTCGGCGGCGCTGGCCGAACTTGTCCAGGGCGCCGGCGCCCGCTTCCGCGATTTCATGCACATCTCGATCGACACTTTTGTCGGCGGCGGCCTGGTGCAAGGCGGCAGGGTCCACACCGGGCCGCATGGCAACAGCGCTGCCCTCGGACCCTTGCCCGTCTCGCCCTCAAGCCTCGATTCGGTGGCGGCGAAGCCTGCGCGCTACCAGAGCCTGCTGCATCGCGCCTCGATCTATGTGCTGGTCAATCACCTGAGGTCGCGCGGCGTGGTGATCAATCGTGTGCGGGAACTCGATCCGTTGCCAGCCGAAGCGCGCGTGCCGCTGTTCGAATGGATCGACGATTGTGCGAGCGCGCTGGTCGAGGCGATCATCGCCATCACCTCCATCATCGACATCGAGGCCATCGTTCTCGACTCGATCCTGCCCAGGCCGATCCATCTCGAACTGCTGGCAAGGGTGCAGGCCCAGTTCAACCAGGCCAGCGCAATCGGCATCGTCGCGCCGGAGATCGTGTCGGGGCAATTCGGCCCTGAGGCCTCCTCGATCGGCGCTGCCATGCTTCCGTTCTCGGCGCTGCTGGCGCCCGACAGCGGCGTGCTCATGATCGGCAAGGACCGGACGAAACTGCTGAGCGCTCTGTCCACGCTCGGTGGCGCCAAGGGAAACGGATCAAATCCGCCCACCGACCTGCCGGCCTGAGCGCAATGCGGCGCGCCCAACGCAGGCATCGGCCGCCCTTGCCCGCCATGGCTTGCACGCCTGCCCGCCTTCCGCTATAGAGCCGCCACCCGCGTAGACACCCTTGGAGGCAACGCGGCGGAAGGCTGCCTTCCCTTGTGATCCCGAACAAAGCTCCGCGTATGCGGTTTCTGGCATTCGGACATCCAGGCCTGGCGGCTTTCGACGTTTACGGTCCAGGCACACTGCCACCGCAAACGCTCCATAAAACGCGAAAGGAAATGCCATGAGCCACGATACTTACGAGCTCAAGGCCGAAGCGCGCGAACAGGTCGGTAAGGGGTCCGCCCGTGCAGTTCGCCGCAACGGTAAAGTGCCTGCAGTTATCTACGGCGACAGACAGCCTCCCCTGGCGATTGCGCTGAACTATAAGGACGTCTTCTACAAAATCCATGGCGGCGGGTTTTTGACCACGATCGCCACGATCGATGTCGACGGCAAGAAAATCCAGGTTCTGCCCAAGGATTTCCAGCTCGACCCCGTCAAGGATTTCCCGGTCCATGTCGACTTCCTGCGCATCGGCAAGGACACCGAGGTCAACGTCGACGTGCCTGTCCACTTCATCAATGAAGACAAGTCGCCCGGCATCAAGCGCGGCGGCGTGCTCAACATCGTGCGTCACGAAGTCGAGTTCCACTGCCCGGCCAATGCGATCCCGGAATTCATCACCGTCGATCTCACCGGCGCCGACATTGGCGATTCGATCCACATCTCGGCGGTTACCTTGCCGGCCGGCGTCAAGCCGGTGATCTCCGATCGCGACTTCACCATCGCGACCATTGCCGGCTCCTCGGCGATGAAGCCGGAGACGGAAGAGACGGCGGAAGCGGCAGCCCCCGAAGCGGCGGCTCCTGCTGCCGAAGAGAAGTAATTTTCGGGCCTGGAGTTCACGATGCTTGTCTTTGCAGGCCTCGGCAATCCGGGCGCGAAATACGCTGATAACCGGCACAATGTCGGCTTCATGGCGGCGGACGCAATTGCCCGCCGCCATTCGTTTTCGCCCTGGTCGAAGAAGTTCCAGGGCCTGATCGCCGAAGGCACGATTGCCGGCGAAAAGATTCTCCTGATCAAGCCGCAGACCTTCATGAACCTGTCGGGACAGCCGGTCGGCGAAGCCCTGCGCTTCTACAAGCTCGGCCCCGAGGCGCTGACCGTCTTCTACGACGAGATTGACCTGCCGGCCGGCAAATTGCGGGTCAAGGTCGGCGGTGGCGCCGGCGGCCACAACGGCATCCGCTCGCTCGACCAGCATGTCGGCAAGAACTTTCGCCGCGTGCGCATCGGCGTCGGCCATCCCGGCGTCCGGGAAATGGTGCATGGCCATGTGCTCGGCGACTTCGCCAAGGCCGACCGCGAATGGCTGGACGTGCTGCTCAACACCATCGCCGACGATGCCGGGCTGCTGGCCAAGGGCGACGACAGTTCTTTCATGAACCGGGTGACGCTGGCCTTGCGCGACAAACTAACGCCAACCGGCGACGACGACCGTCCGCCGCCAAAGGCGCCGAAGGCTGAGGGCCCGAAAGCTCAAAGCCACATCCGCCAGGCACGGCCACAGCAGGCGCCGGCCAAGCTGCCGGAAAGCGGCCCGATGGCCGCCATGCTGAAGAAACTGTTCGGCAAGAAGGACTGAGCGTCGATAGGATCGGGACCGCGGGGCTTGACGTTGCTCACCCCTATCGCCCATAGCCCTCATCAAATTTCTAGTTTCCCGATAGGACCGGACACATGGGTTTCAAATGCGGCATCGTTGGCTTGCCCAACGTCGGCAAGTCGACGCTTTTCAACGCATTGACCAGGACGGCGGCGGCGCAGGCCGCCAACTATCCGTTCTGCACCATCGAACCGAACACCGGCGAGGTGGCGGTGCCTGATCCGCGGCTGCAGAAGATCGCCGCAATCGCCAAGTCTAAGGAGATCATCCCGACCCGCATCTCCTTCGTCGACATCGCCGGCCTGGTGCGCGGCGCCTCCAAGGGCGAAGGGCTGGGCAACCAGTTCCTCGCCAACATCCGTGAGGTCGACGCCATCGTGCATGTGCTGCGCTGTTTCGAGGATGACGACATCACCCATGTCGAGGGCAAGATCGACCCTGTCGCCGACGCCGATACGGTCGAGACCGAGCTGATGCTCGCCGACCTCGACAGCCTCGAGCGCCGCATCGTGCAGATCCGCAAGCGCGCCGGCAGCAAGGACAAGGAAGCAACCACCGTGCTGCCGATGATGGAGGCCGCACTCGAGCTCCTCCAGGCCGGCAAGCCGACCCGCATCCTGCTCAACGGCATTTCAGCGGAAGACCTGCGCATCCTGCAGGGACTGAACCTCTTGACCTCGCACCCCGTGCTCTATGTGTGCAACGTCGCCGAAGCCGACGCCGCCACCGGCAACGAGCACACCAGGGCCGTGGAAAGGATGGCGACCGCGCAGGGCGCCGGCACCGTGGTGATCTCGGCCGCGATCGAAGCCGAAGTCGCCCAGCTCTCCGACGAGGAAGAGATGGAGTTCCTGTCCTCGCTCGGCCTCGACGAACCTGGCCTCAACAAGGTCATCCGCGCCGGCTACGATCTGTTGCATCTCATCACCTATTTCACCGCCGGGCCGAAGGAGACGCGCGCCTGGACGATCCACAAGGGCGACAAGGCCCCGCAGGCGGCCGGCGTCATCCACACCGATTTCGAGCGCGGCTTCATCCGCGCGCAGACCATCGCCTACAACGACTACATCACGCTAGGCGGCGAAGTGGCGGCCAAGGAAGCCGGCAAGGCGCGCGACGAAGGCAAGGAATATGTCGTCCAGGACGGCGACGTCCTGCTGTTCAAGTTCAACACCTGAGACGCCGAGGCATCTCGCGGCTCGCGCGCTGACGGCGGCCGATCACAGCTGCGTCAAGTGGAGGAGCCAGCCTGCCGCTTCGCTTGACTGCCTTTGGCACCGGGTCTAAGGCCCTCTGCATCCGACTGGCCGTGGCCGTGGGAACTGCCGCGCGTGCAAGACCCATCGCTATCGAACGGAACCTCTTGGGCTCAACCAATGGAGAGCGGCGATGATCAAGGCCTTCGTCGTCGACAATGACCGCCTGCGCCCCGCCGACGATCTCGTGGCCAATGGCGATCACGTCGTCTGGGCCGACCTTCTCAACCCGACCAAGGAAGAAGAAACAGCGATCGAGACCTGGCTCGGCGTCGCCATCCCGACGCGCGAGGAGATGGAGGAGATCGAGATTTCGAGCCGCCTCTACATCGAGGACGGCGCCTACTTCATGACCGCCACCTTGCCGGCGCAGACCGAAATCGATGATCCCTTGATGTCACCGGTTACCTTTGTGCTTGCCGGCCCGAGACTGGTCACCATCCGCTATCATGAGCCGAAGGCGTTCAAGACCTTTCCCCTGCGCGCCGAGAAGGTGGCGACAGGCTGCACCACCGGCAACACCATCCTGATCGGCCTGCTGGAGGCGATCGTCGATCGCCTAGCCGATATTCTCGAACGCGCTGGCCGTGACATCGAGACGATCTCGCGCGATATCTTCGAAGCGCGGTCGACCAAGGTGAACAAGCGCAATCGCGACTTCCAGGAACTGCTCAAGGCCATCGGCCGCAAGGAGGACATTGCCTCCTCGATCCGCGACAGCCTTATCTCGCTGCAGCGCCTCACCGGCTTCCTTGCCCATGTCGCGACCCAGATCAAGATGAGCAAGGACGTCCGCGCCCGCATCAAGACAGTATCGCGCGACGTGCTGTCGCTCGCCGACCACGCCACCTTCCTGTCGCAGAAGATCTCGTTCCTGCTCGACGCGACGCTCGGCATGATCTCGATCGAGCAGAACGCCATAATCAAGATTTTCTCGGTCGCCGCCGTCATCTTCCTGCCGCCGACGCTGGTAGCTTCGATCTACGGCATGAATTTCGACGTCATCCCGGAGCTGAAATGGGAGCTCGGCTATCCCTTCGCCATCGGCCTGATGATCCTGTCGGCGATCCTGCCGTTCTGGTATTTCCGCCGCCGCGGCTGGTTGTAGGCCCAATAGAATTCGCTTGACCAAACGCCGCCCGGACGGCATCCGGATGCCCGGTGATCGTACAACCGGATTGGGATCATGACCGCAAAAAGCTGGGCCTACGAGGATTTCACCGAGGGCGCATCGATCGACCTCGGCGCCAAGCAGGTGAGTGCGGCCGAAATCATCGAATTCGCCACCGAATTCGACCCGCAGCCGATGCATCTCGACGAAGCCGCCGGCAAGGCCAGCATCCTTGGCGGCTTGGCCGCCTCCGGCTGGCACACCTGCGCGATCTTCATGCGCATGCTGTGCGACGCCTTCCTGCTCGACTCGACCGCGCAAGGCGCGCCCGGCATAGACCAGGTCAAATGGAAGAAGCCGGTGCTGGCCGGCGACACGCTGGCCGGCAGCACCAGCGTGCTTGCCAGGCGCCTGTCGAAATCCAGGCCTCAGCTCGGCCTCGTCACCTTGCGCAGCGAACTGTTCAACCAGCGCGGTGAAAGCGTCTTCGAACTCGAAAACACCGTCATGTTCTTGACCCGCGAGGCCGGCGCATGAGTCTCGACGCGTTCTTCCGCATCGGCGATACCATCAACCTCGGTTCGCACACATTCGAAGCCGAGGCGATCAAGGCGTTCGCCTGCAAGTACGATCCACAGGTCTTTCATGTCGACGAGGAGGCGGCGAAGAAAAGCGTGTTCGGCCGCCTCTGCGCCTCAGGCTGGCACACCGCGGCCACCTGGATGAAGCTCAATCTCAAAAATCCTATGGACGCTTCTCAATGGACCGGACCCGGCCCGGTACCAGAATTCGGCCCCTCCCCCGGCTTCAGGAACCTGAAATGGCCAAAGCCGGTCTATGCCGGAGAAACCGTCACCTTCATGCGCACGGCCCTGTCCCACCGCCCGCTCGCCACCCGCCCCGGCTGGCGGCTGCTCGCGCTGCGCTCGGAAGGATTCGATTCTACGGGCGACAAGGTGCTGGAGTTCGACAGCGCGGTGCTGGTGAAGGCTGGGTAGTGAATAGTGAGTAGTGAGTAGTGAGTATCAGAGTGTGTGAGTAAGCCTAGCGCCTGTCATTGAACGCTGACATTCACTATTCACTATTCACTAATGCCCCTCAAACCCGATCAACGTCCGCACCGGCACGCCCAGCGCTTCGAGCTTCGCCCGTCCGCCGAGATCCGGCAGGTCGATGACGAAGCACGCGGCAAGAATATCGGCGCCGATCTGCCTTAGCAGCTTGACCGCCGCCTCCGCCGTTCCGCCGGTCGCGATCAGGTCGTCAACCAGGATCACCTTCTCGCCCGGCGCAACGCCGTCCTTGTGCATCTCCATCTCGTCCAGCCCGTATTCCAGGCTGTAGGCGACGCGTACCGTCTCGTAAGGCAGCTTGCCCTTCTTGCGGATCGGCACGAAACCGGCCGAAAGCTGGTGCGCGACCGCACCGCCGAGGATGAAGCCGCGTGCCTCGATGCCGGCGATCTTGTCGATCTTCTGGCCGGCATAGGGATGCACCAGCTCGTCGATGGCGCGGCGGAAGGCGCGCGCATTGCCGAGCAAAGTGGTGATGTCGCGAAACAGGATGCCGGGCTTGGGGTAGTCCGGAATGGTGCGGATCGCGGCGAGCAGCGTGTCTTCGAGCGAGGATTTCATGGGTCGAGATTACCTGAAACGGAGGTTGTTGCGCGACAATTGTTCGATCGAACTGCAGCCCATCAGCTTCATGCCGCGCTCGATCTCGACCCGCATCTGCTCCAGCGCCTGCTCTACGCCCGGCTGGCCGGCCGCCGCTAGTGGGAACAGATAATAGCGGCCGACGCCAACAGCCTTGGCGCCGAGCGACAGCGCCTTCAGCACATGGGTGCCGCGCTGCACGCCGCCATCCATGATGACGTCTATTCTGTCGCCGACGGCATCGACGATCTCGGCCAGTTGGTCGAACGCCGCCCGCGAGCCGTCCAGCTGCCGGCCGCCATGGTTGGACAGCACAATGCCGCTGCAGCCGATCTCGACGGCGCGCTTGGCATCCTCCACGGACATGACGCCCTTGAGACAGAACGGACCTCCCCACAGTCTGACCATCTCGGCAACATCGTCCCAGGTCATCGACGGATCGAGCATCTCGGTGAAGTAGCGGCTGATCGACATCGTGCCGCCGCCCATGTCGACATGCTCGTCGAGCTGCGGCAGCTTGAACCCCTCATGGGTGAAATAGTTGATCGCCCAGCCCGGCTTCAGCGCGAACTGCAGCATGCCGGCAAGGTTGAGCTTGAAGGGGATGGCAAAGCCGGTGCGCTTGTCGCGCTCGCGGTTGCCTCCGGTGATGCTGTCGACGGTCAGCATCATCACTTCGACTCCAACCGCTTTCGCCCGCTGCATCATCGCCCGGTTGAGGCCGCGATCCCGGTGGAAATAGAACTGGTAGACCTGCGGGCTGCTGCTGATCTTGCGCGCTTCCTCAAGACTGACAGTGCCGAGCGAGGACACGCCGAACATCGTGCCGAATTTGGCCGAAGCCTTGGCCACCGCGCGCTCGCCTTGATGATGGAACAGCCGCTGCAAGGCGGTCGGCGAGCAATAGACGGGCATGGCCAGCTTCTGGCCCATCACCGTCACCGACATGTCGATCTCGCTTACCCCGCGCAGCACGTTGGGAACGAGGTCGCAGCGCTCGAAACTCTCGGTGTTGCGGCGATAGGTGACCTCGTCGTCGGCCGCGCCATCGATGTAGTTGAAGATTGGGCCCGGCAACCGCTGCTGGGCCATGCGCCGGAAATCGGAAAAGTTGTGACAGTCGCGTAGCCGCATCATCGATCCAAATGCCCCTCTAGCCGGCGATCCGCCGGGCGCGCGTGCAATACCAATCGCATGGCGCCGTGCCAACGGACTTCTTACTGGACGGCTGCTGCGCCAAGATGCGAACCATGTCCGGTTTGGCAAGCAAAAAGGGCGTCCGAAGACGCCCTTTCCATTTCCGAGGAATAAGATGCGGCTTAGTGCGCCACGCCTTCCCATACCTTGCGCTTGGTCAGATACATCAGCGCGCCGAACAGAAGCAGAAACACCAGAACGCGGAAGCCGGTCTTCTTGCGGTCTTCCATATGCGGCTCGGCCGCCCACATCAGGAACGCCGAGACGTCGCGCGAATACTGGTCGATCGTCTGCGGCGAACCGTCATCGTAGGTCACCTGGCCGTCGGAGAGCGGCTTAGGCATCTTCAGCGACACGCCGGACATGAAGTATGGATTGTAGTGGGTGCCTTCGGGGATCACCATGCCGGCAGGTGGCGTCTCGTCGTAGCCTGTCAGCAGAGAATGGATGTAGTCCGGGCCGCCCTGCGCATATTGCGTGAAGATGTCGAAGACGAAACGCGGGAAGCCGCGCTCGACGCCGCGCGCCTTGGCCAGCAGCGACATATCCGGTGGGGCAGCGCCGCCGTTGGAAGCGGCAGCCGCCTCCTCATTGGCGAACGGCGCCGGGAAATGGTCGGACGGCTTGCCCGGGCGGTCGAACATGTCGCCGGCATCGTTGGGTCCATCATGGATGGTGTACTCAGCCGACAGCGACTTGATCTGCGCTTCCGAATAGCCGAGGTCCTCCAGCGTGCGGAACGCCACCAAATTCATCGAGTGGCAGGCCGAGCAGACTTCCTTGTAGACCTTCAAGCCACGCTGCAGCTGCGCCTTGTCGTAGGTGCCGAACGGACCGGCAAAAGTCCAGTCCATCTCCTTCGGCTCGTGGATCGGGAAATGCGTCGGTGCCGCCGCGTTGTGCGCCTCTTCAGCGGCGATCGCCATACTGCCGACGGCTCCGATGCCAGCGGCAAACACGCCTAGCAGGGCGAGCGAGGTGAGAATCTTTTTCATGCCAAATCCCCTTAGATTCTCACTCAGCCTTTGGTTTCCGGCGCCGCCGTCGCACCGGCCGGATGTCCCCCTCCGGCACCCTTGTTCTTCTCCAGCACCGCCTCGGTGATCGAATTCGGCAGTCTGCGTGGCGTCTCGATCAGGCCAAGCACCGGCAGGATGACGAGGAAGAAGGCGAAGTAGAACAGTGTCGCCGCTTGAGCGTAGCCAACGTAGTTGCCCGAGACCTCACCTATCAGGAGGGTCAACAGACCGCCGCCTTCCGCCGGCTGCGAGCCAAGCCAGCCAAGCAGGACAGCGTCGGCGACGAACAGCCAGAAGAACAGCTTGTACCAGGGCCGGTAGACCGCCGAGCGCACCTTGGAGGTGTCGAGCCACGGCACCAGGAACAGCATGACGATGGCGCCGAACATGCACAGCACGCCACCGAGCTTGGAGTTGATCGGCCCGATGTTGAAGGTGATCGCGCGCAGGATCGCGTAGAACGGCAGGAAGTACCATTCCGGCACGATGTGGGCCGGCGTCTTCAGCGGGTTGGCGATCGTGTAATTGTCCGGATGGCCGAGAAAGTTCGGCAGGTAGAAGACGAAATAGGCGAAGAAGAACAGGAACACGATCATGCCGAATGCATCCTTGATGGTCGCATAGGGCGTAAAGGCAACGGTGTCGGTCTTCGATTTCACCTCGATGCCGGTCGGGTTCGACTGGCCGACCACGTGGAGCGCCCAGACGTGCAGCACGACGACGCCGGCGATCATGAACGGCAGCAAATAGTGCAGCGCAAAGAAGCGGTTGAGCGTCGGGTTGTCGACGGCGAAACCGCCGAGCAGCAGTTCCTGGATCCAGTTGCCGACCAGCGGAATGGCGCTGAAGAAGCCGGTGATGACGGTGGCGCCCCAGAAGCTCATCTGACCCCAGGGCAGCACATAGCCCATGAAGCCGGTCGCCATCATCAGCAGATAGATGATGCAGCCGAGGATCCACAGCAGCTCGCGCGGCGCCTTGTAGGAGCCGTAATAAAGCCCGCGGAAGATGTGGATGTAGACGGCGACGAAGAAGAACGAGGCGCCGTTGGAATGCATGTAGCGCAACAGCCAGCCCGAATTGACGTCGCGCATGATTTTCTCGACCGAATTGAAGGCGAGATTGGTGTCGGCGGTATAGTGCATGGCGAGCACGATACCGGTCAGGATCTGCGCCACCAGCATGATCGTGAGGATGCCGCCGAAGGTCCACGCATAGTTGAGGTTGCGCGGCACCGGATAAGCGATGAAGCTGTCATAGATCATGCGCGGCAGCGGCATGCGGGCGTCGAACCAGCGTTCGATACCGGTCTTGGGCGTATAGGTCGAGTGTCCCTCGCTCATCGAAATATCCCCTGCCTCAACCGATAAGGATTTTGGTATCGGAAATGAACTTGAATACCGGCACGGCCATGTTTTCCGGCGCCGGGCCTTTGCGGATGCGGCCGGCGGTATCGTACACCGAACCGTGGCACGGGCAGAACCAGCCGCCGAAATCGCCTTCCTGGCCAAGCGGAATGCACCCCAGATGCGTGCAGACCTGCACCATCACCATCCAGGCTTCCTTGCCGGGCGTGGTGCGGTTGGCGTCGGTCGCCGGCGCATCGGCGGGCAGATTGGCGTTGCGGGCAATAGGATCCTTGAGGTCGGCAAGGTTCACGGCCTCGCCGTCCTTCATCTCCTGCTCGGTGCGATTGCGCACCACGACCGGCTTGCCGCGCCATTTGACGATCAGCGACATGCCAGGCGTCAGCGAGGCGACGTCGACCTCGACCGAGGCCAGCGCCAGCGTCGAGGCATCGGGGCGCATCTGGTCGATGAACGGCCAGGCAACGGCGCCTGCGCCAACGACTGCGGCCATGCCGGTGGCGACGTAGAGAAAATCACGACGGTTGGGATCCTGGGTGTCGGTTGCGCTCACGGGTGCCTGATCCTTTCGCCTCTTCCGAGCCGGCGGCCGAGCTTTGTCCCCGCTCCATCGCGCCGGCCCGACAGCGCATGGCGAACAAGCTAGCGAATTCCTCCGGCATTTGGATTTCGGTTTATGCGTGAAGCCCGTTTTTGTCCAGCGGGCTGAGGCCACAAGGGCAGATTGTCGCGGGCGTTCCGCACGAAGAGAAATTTGACGAGCTTGGCCGAATGTAGCAATATGTCTACATCTTCCGGATGGAGGTGTTGATATGAATATCTCGACGAAGACGATAACCATCATGTCGAGCCGTGAATTCAACCAGGACACGGCGCATGCCAAACGGGCAGCCAAGAACGGGCCGGTCATCATTACCGACCGCGGCAAGCCCTCCCATGTGCTGATGTCGATGGAGGAATATCAGCGTTTAGAGAAGAAGCCGAGAAGCCTCGCGGACGCGATTGCCGATGATCGCCCCGAAGCAGATTTCGATTGGGAACCACCTCGCCTGGAAGGACCGTTTTTCAAGATTCCCGAACTCGACTGATGTTCATTCTTGACACCAATGTCGTTTCGAATCTGCGTCGTCGGGACAAGGCCGATCGCAACGTTTTGGCCTGGTCAGAGACCCACGACATCGCCAGCTTTTTCATGTCGGTCATTTCGATCCTGGAACTCGAAATCGGAACATTGCTCTTGTCGAGGAAGGATACTCGCCAGGCCACCATGTACCGTGAATGGTTGGATCAGACACTCATTCCACAGTTTGACGACC
Organism: Mesorhizobium sp. L103C105A0; assembly: GCF_000502215.1. Classification (NCBI taxonomy): domain Bacteria; kingdom Pseudomonadati; phylum Pseudomonadota; class Alphaproteobacteria; order Hyphomicrobiales; family Phyllobacteriaceae; genus Mesorhizobium; species Mesorhizobium sp. L103C105A0. The sequence continues at coordinate 445,377 of NZ_AYXF01000001.1, forward strand.
GGATATTGAGCATAGACACGGCTGTTGTCGTGCGTTGCGCAAACCTCCACGTTCCCGATCCAAAGCCGGAGCGCGACGCCCTCATAGCCGCTACCGCGCTCGTCAAAAACTTGACTGTCGTGACCCGCAACACCAAGGATTTTGAAGGCACCGGCGTGAAGCTTTTCAACCCCTGGATACCGACGAAGGGTTAGAGGCTATGGCACATATTATCGACCGCGAGACCTGGACCAGGACGCCCGGCCGCTGGCAGGGCGAACTGCAATGCGGCGCCTACGACTCCAACTCCTGCCTGATTTTCAACTATCAGGAAGAGATTGGCGGCGGCCCGCGCCTGCACACGCATCCCTATTGTGAAATCTTCATCATCCGGCAAGGCACCGGCCTGTTCACGATCGGCGACCAGCAGATAGAGGCCACGGCCGGCCAAATCCTGATCGTGCCGCCCGATACGCCGCACAAATTCACCAATCTTGGCCCAGGCCCGCTCGAAACGACCGACATCCACGAAAACGGCAGCTTCATCACCGAATGGCTGGAATGATTGTTGCCGGCTGGTGACCTCTAGCTTGCACCGAGCCTGACCAGCACGGCCCTTGGGATATCGTATTCGCGGATGACCGACTCATGCCGGCGCAGGCCGCAGAGTTCGCGCTGGATGAAATAGGCGTGCACCGCTGCGGCAGCCTCCTTGAGCAGCCGCGGTCGCTGCTCCTCGTCGTCGTTGTTCTGACGGAGCTTGGCCAGCGTTTCCTCGACCCGTTGGCCGGCACGGCCGAGCGCTGCGGCCTTTTCAGCCAGTATCTCATGGCCGAGGGCGTCGAACGCGGCTTCGGCAGCCGAGGCGCCTAGGGATGGCGGACGCAGTGACATCTCAGCCTCCTTTTCTGTCTTGAGAGAGCATCATGCGGTGCGTGACGAATTCTTCGCCCACCACCGGCTGGAAGCCAAGCCGTTCATAGAACCCAAAGGCTTCTTGTGGCGCGCGGGTGTTCAGCACGGCAAAATGATGACGTGCCCTGTCAATGACGGTCTCGACCAGCATGCGGCCAATGCCGCTGCGGCGGTGACGCGCGCTGACGAACAGGTGCCTGACCCGGCCGTGGTCCCGGCCTTCGAAATAAGGATCGACGTTCAACCCGCACACACCAGCGAGTTCTCGGCCATGCCATGCGCCAAACAGCGCCTCGCCTCGTTTCAGGAACTTGTTGCGGCCGCCTGCCCAGCCATCCGCCAGACGCACCAGCATCCAGTAGCCCTCCAGCCGGCTCTCCTCCTTCAGCGCGTCGAAGGCCGGCGCGGTTGGCCGCAGCCGCTTGAGGACGTAGCCGACATCAGGCGACGCTGCCATGCCCTACTCCGCCGGCCGTGTCTCTTCCAGCACGCTTTCCTCGTGGTAGAGGAAGCCGCCGGACTGCCGCTTCCACAGCCGCGCATAGAGCCCGTCGAGCGCCACCAGCTCGTCATGCGTGCCCTGTTCGACGATGCGGCCTCCGTCCAGCACCACAAGACGGTCGAGCGCGGCGATGGTCGACAGCCGGTGCGCTATGGCGATGACCGTCTTGTTCTCCATCAGCCTGGCCAGATTCTCCTGGATCGCCGCCTCGATGTCGGAATCGAGCGCCGAGGTCGCCTCGTCGAGGATCAGGATCGGCGCATCCTTGAGGAAGACGCGGGCGATCGCGACGCGCTGGCGCTGGCCGCCCGACAGTTTCACGCCGCGCTCGCCGACAAAAGCCTCGTAGCCGGTACGGTCCCGGTTGTCGCGCAGGCCCAATATGAACTCGTGCGCCTCGGCCTTCTTCGCCGCCGCGATCACCTCGGCGTCATTTGCATCCGGCATGCCGAGCTTGATGTTGTCGCGCAGCGAGCGGTGGAACAGCGCCGTGTCCTGGCTGACCACGCCGATATTGGCGCGCAGCGAGTTCTGCGTCACCTCGGCGACGTCTTGCCCGTCGATCAGGACTTTCCCACTCTCGAGGTCGTAGAGGCGCAGGATGAGGTTGGCGAGCGTCGTCTTGCCCGCACCGGACGGCCCGACCAGCCCGACCTTCTCGCCAGGCTTGACGACGAGATCGATGCCGTTCAGCACGCCAAACCCCTTGCCGTAGTGGAACTCGACATTCTTCACCTCGATGCGGCCGCCGACGACGACAAGCTCCTTCGCATCGGGCGCATCGACAAGGCCAAGCGGCTGCGAGATCAGCGCCTTGGAGTTTTCCAGCACGCCGAGGTTTCGCAAAATGCCGTTGAGCTGCATCATCACGCGCCCGAGCAGCATGTTGAGCCGTAGCACCAGGGACAGCGTGAAGGCGACGGCGCCGACAGTGATCGACCCTTCGACCCAGAGATAGACGGCAAAGCAGCCAATCGCGGTGATCATGATGCCCGACAGCGTCGTCAGCGCCATTCGCACGCCGGTCAGCCGGCGGGTGAAGGGCCGTAGTGCATCGAGATAGATGTCGAAGCCGTTCTTGATGTAGCGGTCGTCGCCGTCGGCCGAGAACAGCTTCAGCGTCTGCACGTTGGAATAGGAATCGATGATGCGCCCATTGATCATCGAGCCAGCTTCAGCCGTCGCCTCGGCATGCCTGCGGATCGAGGGCAGATAGAGCTTGGCCAGCCAGGCGAAAGCGAGGATCCAGATCACCACCAGCACGGCCAGGCGCAGATCCAGCCCGGCGACCAGCGCCAAGGTCGTCACCGTATAGATGAGCATGAACCAGATGACCTCGATGAAGCTCTCCATCAGGTCGCCGGTCGCCTGCCCCGCCTGCCAGACTTTTGTCGCGATACGGCCGGCGAAATCGTTCTGGAAGAAAGTGTAGGACTGCCGCGACACATGCCGGTGTGCCTGCCAGCGCACCAGATTGTAGAAGCCCGGCGTGATCGTCTGTTCGTTGACCAGCGCCGACAGGCCGACGACGACGGTGCGGATGACCAGCACCACTGCGATCATGAAAACAAGCTCAGGCCCGGCGGCGGTCCACAGCGCGTGCCAGCTGCGCTCGCCAGGAAGCTGGTCGAGAATATCGACCAGCCGCCCGACGAAGTAGAAAAGCCCGGCCTCGATCAGCGGCGCGATGCCGCCGATGACCAGCATGGCGAAGAAGGCGAACTTCGCCTGGCCGACATAGTGCCAGAGGAAGCCGCCGACGCTTGGCGGTGGCCGAAGGTCCGCCGGCTCCCTGAACGGATAGACCCAGTCCTCGAACCAGCGATAGACGGCTGTCATCATGCTGACGTCATCACTCTGCGGCTTCACCCTTCACGCCGATGTCGTTGGCAACAGCGTCATTGGCGGCATCGACCGGACCGTCATCGAGCAGGAACCCGCCCGACTGGCGCTGCCAGAGCTGCGCGTAGAGCCCGCCGCTGGCGACGAGTTCCTCGTGCGACCCCTCCTCGATGACACGGCCCTTGTCGAGGACGACGAGCCTGTCCATCGCCGCGATGGTCGACAGCCGGTGCGCAATGGCGATGACGGTCTTGCCTTGCATGAGCTTGTAGAGATTCTCCTGGATGGCGGCCTCGGCTTCGGAATCCAGCGCCGACGTCGCTTCGTCAAGGATAAGTATCGGTGCGTCCTTCAACATAACGCGAGCAATGGCGATGCGTTGCCGCTGGCCGCCGGACAATTTGACGCCGCGGTCGCCGACATGAGCGTCGAGCCCTTTACGTCCGGTGTGATCCGAAAGCCTGCCGATAAACTCCAGCGCCTCGGCCCGCCCGGCTGCCTCGACAACCATTTCCTCCGTCGCATCGGGCCGCCCGTAAAGGATGTTGTCGCGCACGGAACGATGCAGCAGCGAAGTGTCCTGCGTCACCATGCCGATCTGCGCGCGCAGCGAATCCTGCGTCACCGAAGCGATCTCCTGGCCGTCGATCAGGATCCGGCCGTTCTCGAGGTCGTAGAACCGCAACAGGAGATTGACCAGCGTCGACTTGCCCGCGCCCGAGCGCCCGACAATGCCGACTTTCTCGCCGGGCTTCACCGTGAGCGACAGGTTCTCGATGACGCCCTTCTGCTTGCCATAGTGGAAACGAATGTCGTCGAAGCGGATCTCGCCCTTGGTGACGGCAATGTCCTTCGCCCCCGGCCGGTCTTCGACCAGGCGCGGCAGCGAGATCGAGGCGATGCCGTCTTGCACCGTGCCGATGTTCTCGAACAGGCTCGACATTTCCCACATGATCCACTGCGACATGCCCCACATACGGAGCACGAGGCCGATGACCACGGCGACGGCGCCGATCGTCACCGCCTGGCCGAGCCACAGCCACAGCGCCGTCGCCGTCACCGAAAACAGGAGCAGCGCGTTGAGGATATAGAGCAGGCCGTAAAGCACCGTCACCAGCCGCATCGACCGGTAGACCGTGTCGAGGAAGCCTGCCATGCCTTCTTTGGCGAACGTTGCTTCGCGCCGTGCATGGGAAAACAACTTGACCGTCTGGATGTTGGTGTAGCTGTCAACGACGCGGCCGGTCATAGTCGAGCGCGCATTGGCCTGCGCCTCCCCGACCTTGCCCAGCTTCGGGATGATATAGCGCAACAACCCGATATAGCCGAGCAGCCAGACGCCGAGAGGTGCCGCCAGCCGCAAGTCGGCCGAGCCGACGATGAACAGCATGCCGAGGAAATAGACGATTACGTAATTGAGCACCTCGATCACCTTGATGACGCATTCGCGCACGGCGAGTGCCGTCTGCATCAGCTTGGTGGCGATTCGGCCGGCGAATTCGTCCTGGTAGAAGCTCATCGACTGCTTCAAGAGATAACGATGCACCTGCCATCGGATGCGCATGGGGTAGTTGCCCATCAGCGTCTGCTGGTTGAGCAAAGAATGCAGCCATACTGTACCTGGCAGCGCGAACAGCACGACGAAGGCCATGCCGGCGAGCTTCCAGCTCTCGGTCTGCAGGAAGGTTTCGCGGTTCTGCCCGGACAGCCAGTCGACGATGTGGCCCATGAAGCCGAACATCCACACTTCCGCGATGGCAATCGCCGTCACCAGCACCGCGTCGATGATGATGTATGGCCAGGCGCCGCGCGTATAATGCACGCAGAAGGCAACCAGCGTCTTCGGCGGCTCGACCGGTTCCGCTGCGGGGAACGGATCGAGCCTTCTTTCAAACCAGCTAAACATAGTGATGCTCACAAAACTTTTGTCCGCTCAAGCGGCTCGGGAAAAATCCCCGGGGCGCTCCGCGTCCCCAGACCGTACGTCGGCGGGGACCGACGGCCCGGAATCACCCGGGCCATCGGTCCTGCTTCGCGCAATATAGGGACTTGCGGGCTTTTCACCGACAGAAGCCTTCGACTGAGCTGACGGCACGCCGCCGCCAGTCCGGTTTTTCGCGCCCGGCCGGATCAGCCGGATGATCCGGCGCACCAGCGACGGCCGGCTGTGGTCGGGAACCGCACGCGAGAAATCGACATCCGGCAACATGCCGCGATGCGGACGCCGGCGCGTCTGCGCGTGAACCGCCGACGAATAGGTCTCGCCGACCAGCAACGCCCAGGTCGCCGTCTTGCGTTCGTGCAGGCTTCTTGAACCCGGTATCTTATAGGGATCGAACATCGGTCCGTCCTCCGTGTGAAAATAGACATAAAAAGGCGAAGCAATGTCGTGCGCCGGCATTCGGCCGGAGGCACGGATTGCATCCGTCGGGACACGAGGATAGGCCTCGGTCGCGACATGCTCAGCTGGGGCTCTAGGCCCCTTTAACCGGTTGAAAAACATCGCAGGATTCCTTCAAGAGCCGAAAATTGGGTTCGGCGGGAATCGGTGCGATCAGATCTAAGAAATCAGGTAAATCGTCGTACCGAAACCGCCGGCAGGCAGGTAAGCCCACGGGAGGGGCGCAGGATGTGCATGGTCATCATGAAATACCCCTCCATCGGTTCGGGTTGACAATGCCTGCGGTATAATCGACTTCGCAGAAAATGGCCACCCGCAGGTCCAGCAATTTCCAAAACCAGCCACCCGCTGTGGCCGATCTGCCACTTATTAGAAAGACGCGGAAATGAACCACCGTCTCCGCATCGCCCTCTACCAGCCTGACATCGCCGGCAACACCGGAACAATCCTGCGCTTCGCCGCCTGCCTCGGCCTTGGCGTCGACATCATCGAACCAGCCGGCTTTCCGCTCTCCGACAAAGCGCTCAAGCGCGCCGGGATGGACTACCTCGAAATGGCTGCCCTGACCCGGCATGTCGACTGGAACGCCTTCGAGGATTGGCGCAAGGGCCAAGCCTGCCGGCTGGTGCTGCTCACCACCAAAGCCGCGACCCCCTATTCGGGCTTCAGCTTCGCCCAAGGCGACATCCTGCTGTTCGGCCGCGAATCCGCCGGCGTGCCGGATCCTGTCCATCAGGCGGCGGATGCGCGGCTGACGATCCCGATGCAGCCGGGCACGCGCAGCATCAACGTCGCGCTGTCCGTCGCCATGGTCGCCGGTGAAGCCATCCGGCAGCTCGGCTAGAACCTTCAACGCGTAGTCGTCATCGCCAACGGCCCTTGCGTCTTGCATCATTCTCACCCAGGCGCACATCGCCTTCTCCTCAATTGCCCTATCGACATTTCCTGGCTACAAGCTCAACTTAAGCTGAGGTCAAGCGGAAAATCGAGATGGCTCCGGTAAAGGAATTGACGGTCGGCCAGTTGGCCATGCGCAGCGGCGTGGCGGTGTCGGCGCTGCATTTCTACGAGGCGCGCGGGCTGATCCGCAGCCACCGCACGTCGGGCAACCAGCGGCGCTATGGCCGCGACGTGCTGCGGCGGGTGGCGATCATCCGGATCGCCCAGGAGGTCGGCATCTCGCTGGCCGAGATCGGCGCCGCACTTGAATCGCTGCCAGAAGGCCGTACCCCGACGCGCGAGGACTGGAACCTGTTGTCGACCGGCTGGCGCGACGACCTCGATCGCAAGATCACTCAGCTAAAGAAGCTGCGCGACGGCCTTACCGACTGCATCGGCTGCGGCTGCATGTCGATCGACAAATGCCCGCTGCGAAACAGGGAAGATCGCTTGAGTGCGCAAGGGCCGGGCGCAAGGCGACTGCTTGTGGAATCCTAATCCGCCGCGGGCAGCCGCCGTATGGTGAATTCGATTACGTCGCCCGGCCGCTCGAACCAGCTTTCGATCTCGGTCCAGTAGGCCTGCTTGGGAAAACGCTCGAACCATTCCTTGGCCTTGAGCCGCGCATCCGGGCGCGGCAGGACGAAGGTCTCGCGCAAAAACCCGTCACGCGGCATGCGCTCGCGCTCGGCGCGTGAACGATCGAGCCTTTTCTTCAGGCCATGCAGCGGCGGTCTTGCCGGCGTGCGCATGAAAGAACTCCTGGGCCGAACCAGATGACACTTGACCCTTGCCCCTAAGAGATTAGGGATCGCGCCCGGAAAAGGCTAGTGGTCCGATTCCAACATTCGCCTCCCTAATCCCCAGGCGCCGTTGCGAATGTTGGAATCACAAGGACCGCTAGCAAGTTTATGTTTCTGGTGGAGTTTTCGAATTTGACATTTGCATCGTGCCCTGCGCCACGCTGTGTGCAAATGTCAAATTCACTCCACTAGGTCCTTTGTCGGCCGCGACCGGAGACAGCATTTTGGAACGACCAGAAATACCGGCAGGCCTGCCACCCGACATCGAACAGAAGAAAATGAAGGCTAGGCTCTGGTTCGAGACGCTGCGCGAGCGCATTTGCACAACCTTCGAGCAGATCGAACAGGAACTGCAGGGACCACTGGCCGAATGGTCGCCCGGCAGCTTCGAGAAGACGCCGTGGGAACGCGACAATGGAAAGGGCGGCGGCGGCGCCATGTCGATGATGCGCGGCCGCGTCTTCGAGAAGGTCGGCGTCCATACTTCGACCGTCTATGGCGAATTCTCGCCCGAATTCAGGAAGCAGATGCCCGGCGCCGAGGAAGACCCGAGCTTCTGGGCATCAGGCATTTCGTTGATCGCGCATCCCTGGAACCCCAACGTGCCGGCCGTGCACATGAACACCCGCATGGTCGTGACGTCGCGCCACTGGTTTGGCGGCGGCGCCGATCTGACGCCGGTGCTCGACCGCAACCGCACGGAAGATCACCCCGACACGGTCGCCTTCCATCGAGCCATGCAGTTCGCCTGCGAGAAGAATGCCGCGGTCGCCGACCACCCGAAGTTCAAGGCCTGGTGCGACGAGTATTTCTATCTGCCGCACCGCAACGAGCCGCGCGGCGTCGGCGGCATCTTTTTCGACTGGCTGCATTCGGGGGAGGAGAAAGGCGGTTGGAATGCCGATTTGAACTTCGTCCAGGATGTCGGGCGTTCTTTCCTTGTCGTCTACGGACACCTGGTTCGCGCCCATTTCAACGAGAACTGGACCGACGACGACCGCGACGAGCAGCTCATTCGCCGCGGCCGTTACGTCGAATTCAACCTTCTTCACGATCGCGGCACCATCTTCGGCCTGAAGACCGGCGGCAATGTCGCTTCGATCCTGTCCAGCCTGCCGCCGGAGGTCAGGTGGCCGTAAAAAATCGGTGAGCGAAACGTGAGCCGCATTGACGTCCCATTCGCCGAATCTGGGCAGCCAATGTGGCATCGCCATTATCTTTTTCGTCTAATAGGCAATTGAAATAAAACGACTATTTGTCGTTTCGGGCCGGGAAGCGCCGGCGGTTCAGTCCCGAACCGCGACACGACGCTACCGGACGGCCCTGAACAAGGCGGAGCATTTTCCAAACGGATGCCCGCATTTCCAGGAGTATTACATGCGAAAGCTCATTGTATCGGTAACCGCCGCTGCCCTTCTCGCTTCCGGCTCGATTGCCTTTGCCGCAGTCAAGCACACCACGGGCACGGTTAAGACCTATGATGGCACGGCCATGAGCCTCGTTCTGGACGATGGATCGACCTTTACGCTGCCCAAGACCTTCAAGGATCCTGGCCTGAAGGCAGGCGAAAAGGTCCGCGTTTCCTGGGACATGAGCGGCAAGAACAAGGTTGCCGAGTCCGTCAAGATCGAGAAGTGATCGGGACAAGACCGAACGTTCTCGCCTTGGCTTAGCCTGGCAAGAGGGGGCGGAGCAGCGCTGCTCCGCCTTTTTCGCCCCCACGGCAACCAAACTCGTGGAACCGTGTTATGCTAACTCCCCCGTGCGCGCCCCCGAAACCGACTGCTGTGACAGGGCGCGGAACAGAGATGGCGGAGCTTCGTGTGCCCATGAGAGGCACAGGCTCCAAGGAGGAAAAGGAGAAAATCCCATGAAGGAATTCCATTGCGGCTCGCTGGTTCCCGGCTGTGAGTGGCACACGCGTGCCGGTGAGGAAGCCGAGGTCATGCGCCGCGCCGTCGACCATATGCGCGAGACACATGGCGAAACGGTCATTCGCGAGACGATGATCGAGGCGATCCGCTCGCGCATCGAGAAAGTTCGCGACGCGGCCTGAGCAGTCCTATCTGGCCTTCAAGGCTTCCGCGGCGCGCTCCAGCAGCGCGTCGCGATCGAGCGCAAAGCCGGACCCGATCCATTCCTTTTCCAGATTTTTCAGGATCGCACCGAGTATTGGCCCCGGCGACGCGCCAAGCGCCGTCAGATCGCCGCCCTTGACTGGGAACACCGGTTTTTCCCATTTCAGCGCAAAAGCGAGCAGGCGCGAAAACCCGCCGGCCTGAACCAGCGCGTCATTGTCCTCGAGAGCCCGCGCTCGCGCCGACGCCAGCGACAGCCGCAGGCGATCGAGAAAACCCTGGCGCTCGCCGGAATAGAGTTTCTTGGCCAGTTCCGCTTCGCTTGTCTTGGGCTCGACGGCAGCCGTCAGCGCCCAGTGGCGCAGGCGCTCCGCCTCAGTGGTCGAAAGTTTCAGCCGCTCGGCCAGTGTCTTCATCCGCGCCGCATCGGGCGGCACGATCGCCTCCAGCCTGAGCAGCGGGTCCGGCGCCCAGCCCAGATCCTTCTCTGTCTTGGTCAGCCCATGAATGGCATCGATGCCCCATTTCTCGCTTTCCGGCAGGGCGCTGGTGAGCACGCCGGCCTGGCGCATCCACAGCAAGGCGCGCGACGGATCTGGGGCCGATAACAACTTCTTCAGCTCGGACCAGATGCGTTCGGCCGAGAGATGGGCGAGACCGTCCTTGAGCCGGGCGCAGGCCTTCAATCCCTCGGCATCGGGCCGACCCTCGCCATACCAGGCGAAAAAGCGGAAGAAACGCAGGATGCGCAGATAGTCTTCGCGGATCCGCTGCTCGGCATCGCCAATGAAGCGCAGCCTTCGTGCCTCGATATCGCCGACGCCGCCGACCAGGTCCACGACCGTCCCGTCAGCCTCCGCATAGAGCGCGTTGATGGTGAAATCGCGCCGTTCGGCGTCGGCCTTCCAGTCGCGGCCGAACGACACTTTGGCGCGGCGGCCATCGGTCTCGATGTCGGCGCGCAGCGTGGTGACCTCATAGGGCGCGCCGCCGGCAATCACCGTGATCGTGCCGTGCTCGATGCCGGTCGGCACCGCCTTGAAGCCCGCCGCCTCGGCGCGGCGAACGGTTTCCTCGGGCAGGCAAGTGGTAGCAACGTCGATATCGGCGACCGGCTGCCCAATCAGCGCATTGCGCACCGCGCCGCCCGCGATGCGGGCTTCCTCGCCGCCCTGCGCCAGCACGGCAAGCAGCCGCTGCAGATGCTTTTCACCCAGCCAGTCGGCTCTGCCCGCCAGCGATATCGGATCACTCAAGCATAGAGCCTTTCATAGAGCGTGCGGATGATGCCGGCGGTGACGCCCCAGATGCGCTGGCCGCCATAGGGCATATCGTAGAAGAACCATTCCAGGTCGTTCCACATGCGGCTGTCCCTGGTGTGGTTGGCCGGATCCATCAGGAACGAAAGCGGCACTTCGAAGGCGGCGTCGACCTCGTCGGAATTGAGCGACAGCGTAAAACCGGGCTCGACGATCGCCAGCACCGGCGCGATGCGATAGCCGCTGCCGGCGACATAATCGGGCATGCGGCCGATGATCTCGATGCGGTCATGGCCGAGGCCGATCTCCTCGAAGGTCTCGCGCAAGGCCGCTGCTTCCGGGGTCGCATCGGTGGGNGATGCGGTCATGGCCGAGGCCGATCTCCTCGAAGGTCTCGCGCAAGGCCGCTGCTTCCGGGGTCGCATCGGTGGGATCAATGGTGCCGCCAGGAAAAGCCACCTGCCCGGAATGGCTGCGCAGTTTTTCCGCCCGCTTGGTCAAAAGCACGGTCGCATCGCGTCCATGATCGACGACCGGGATCAGCACCGCGGCGTCGCGCAGCGCTTTGAGCTGCGTCAACCGTGGATGGCCGGGGTTGAAGCGATGATCGCCATAATCGTCGCCGGCATGGGCTTCAGCTTGCGCCGCGACCCGCGCGCGAAAATCCGCTGTGGAAAACGGCGGCGGCCTCACCTGATCCATCATGCGCTCAGCCGCTTCAGTTTTTCCGCCGGCATGATCGGATAGATTTCGCCTTTCGAGCGCACGGCAAACATCGTCTTGCCGCCGATATCGATCTCCTCGCCATGCTCGACCAGTTCGTACATCACCGGCCGCGCCACCAGCGCTTCCAGCCTCCCGCGCACCAGCACATAGGGCTTCAGGCCGCCGGTCTCGTTCTCGTCGACGAAGCGCAGCGGATGGCCAGGTCCGGCCTCGACGACATCGCCGACATTGGTGCGGAAAGTGATGGTCTGCTCGGCGCCGGCGCCGGAAACATCCATTTCAACCGCGATGAAAGGCGCGTCCACGACGCGGATGCCGACCCGTTCGACCGGCGTCACCAGATAGGTCCTGCCATCCTCGTCCTTGCGCAGCACGCTGGAAAACAGCTGCACCAGCGGCATGCGGCCGATCGGCGTGCCGAGATAGAACCACGTTCCGTCTTGTTTGATCTCCATGTCGAGATCGCCGCAAAAGTCGGGATTCCAGCGCTCCACCGGCGCCGCGCCCTTGCCGGCGCGAGCCGCACGCGAGATCAACGCTTCGAGACCGCGCGCCTCGGTTGCGGCAGCAAGGCTGTGTTCGCGATGTTCGGAGCGTTCCGTCATGGTCACGAAATAGTCACTGTTGTTCCGCTTGTCAGCCTAAGTCTGTGATTTAAATTCATTCGTAGGCGCCAGGCGAAGCCGAATCGCGGCATTCTAAGGCACTACAGTGCAAGCCGGTACTTCCAGCACAAGGATCGATGCGGCATGAGCGTAATGGTCAAGGAAAGCCCAATCAGCGAAAAGGACATGATCGCCCAGGCCGAGACGGCGCTGGCCGATATTTCCAGGGTGCGCGACGGCGTCGGCCGCGTCATTTTCGGCCAGGAAGTGGTGGTCGAGCGCACGCTGGTGGCGCTGCTTGCCGGCGGCCATGCGCTGCTGGTCGGCGTGCCCGGCCTTGCCAAGACCAAGCTGGTCGAAACGCTCGGTGTCGTGCTCGGCCTCGATTCGCGCCGCATCCAGTTCACACCCGACCTGATGCCGTCGGACATTCTCGGCTCAGAGGTGATGGAACAGGACGAGGCCGGCAAGCGCTCCTTCCGCTTCATCTCCGGCCCGATCTTCGCGCAATTGCTGATGGCCGACGAGATCAACCGCGCCTCGCCGCGCACCCAGTCGGCGCTGCTGCAGGCGATGCAGGAATATCACGTCACCATCGCCGGCATTCGCCACGACCTGCCCGCACCCTTCCATGTACTGGCGACGCAAAACCCGCTGGAGCAGGAAGGCACCTATCCCCTGCCCGAAGCGCAGCTCGACCGCTTCCTGATGCAGGTCGACATCCTTTATCCCGAAATCGAGGCCGAGCGGCGCATTCTGCTGGAGACCACCGGCACCGAGGACGCCAAGGCGCAAAACGTGCTGCAGCCGGCGCGGCTGAGGGAAATCCAGACGCTGATCCGCCGTATGCCGGTGCCCGAAAGCGTCGTCGACGCCATCCTCAAACTGGTGCGTTCGGCGCGTCCCGGCCAGGGCAATGCTGAGACCGACAAGCATGTCGCCTGGGGTCCCGGCCCGCGCGCCAGCCAGGCGCTGACGCTGTGCGCCCGTGCGCGCGCGCTTTATGACGGGCGGCTGGTGCCGTCGGTCGACGATATCCGCGCGCTGGCCGAACCAGTGCTGCAGCACCGCATGGCGCTGACCTTTGCCGCGCGCGCCGAGGGCACGACCGTGCGCGACGTGGTGGCGAAACTGGCCAAAGGAATCTGATGGCGCGTATCGGCGAAGTCCAGGCACCGGCAGCGACGCGCGACGCGCTCGCCAGGGGCCGCTTGCGGGCTTCGCTGGTGCCGGACCTGCTGGTCGAGGCACGCCGTATCGTCAATACGGTAATTGCCGGCTGGCATGGCCGCCGCAAGCGCGGCATCGGCGAGAATTTCTGGCAGTTCCGCCCCTATGTCGAAGGCGATTCCTCGCGCATCGACTGGCGCCGTTCGGCCCGCGACGACCACACCTATGTGCGCGACCGCGAATGGGAAGCAGCCCACACGGTGTGGCTTTGGGCCGACCCATCGCCCTCCATGCTCTACAAATCGACTGGCGCCGGCGTTTCCAAGGAATCGCGCGCGCTGGTGCTGGCACTGGCCATGGCCGAATTGCTATCTCGCAGCGGCGAGCGCATCGCCTGGCCCGGCCTGACCGATCCGTTCACCGCCCGCAACGGCGCCGAGCGCATCGCGGCGCAATTGATGCACGCCGCCGACCCGCCAGCAAAGCCTGACCTGTCCGCCATCCGCCGCTTCTGCGACATCGTCGTCGTCAGCGATTTCCTCGACCCGGTCGAGGAGACCATGGAATGGCTCGATGTGCTGGCGCGGCATGGCGTGCGTGCGCATCTGATCGAGGTTGCCGATCCGGCGGAGGAGACCTTTCCCTATGCCGGCCGCACCGAATTCACCGATCCCGAGACCGGCGACAAGCTGACCGCCGGCCGCGCGGAAATGCTCGGCGACGAATACCGCCTGCTCTACACCGCCCGCCGCCAGGAGCTGGCCAGCTGGTGCAAGCGCCTCGCCTGGAGCTACACCGTCAACCACACCGACCGCCTCGCTTCCGAGGCGCTGGTGCGCATCCACATGGCGATGACCGCCGATGGCGCATTCGTGGGAAGGGCCGGCGCATGAGCTGGCTGCCGCTCTCCTTTGGCGCTCCCATGGTGTTGTGGGGCCTGCTCGCGCTGCCGGTGATCTGGTGGCTGCTCAGGCTCACACCGCCCAAGCCGCAGTCCGAAATCTTTCCGCCGCTGAAGATCCTCGCTCGCGTGCTGAAGCGCGAGGAAACGCCGCAGCAGAGCCCGTGGTGGCTGACGCTGCTGCGGCTGTTGATGGCAGCCCTTGTCGTCGCGGCATTAGCCGAACCCGTCTTCAATCCGCGCGAAAAATTGCCGGCCGAGGGCGCCGCCCTGGCGCTGGTCATCGACAATGACTGGGCGAGTGCTGCCGACTGGGGCAAGCGCGTCGCCACCGCCCAGCGGCTGATCGCCGATGCCGGTTCGAACGGCGTACCGGTCGTCATCGCCTTCACCGCCGAAAAGCCGAACGCCGAGATCGGCCCCTTCGATGCGGCGGCTGCCCTCGACCGGCTGCGCGCCGCCAAGCCGAGGCCGATTCCGACCGACCGACCCGCTGTCTATGCCCGCGTCGCCGGCGTGCTGGAAACCTTGCCCGGCGCCAGCGTTGCCGTTCTCGCCGACGGCCTTGCGGCAAAAGGCGACGAGGCCGCCTTCAACACACTGCTGTCGAAAAACGCCGCCCGTGTCGTCTGGACCGATTCCGACCGGCTGGCGCTGACTGGGCTCACCGGCGCCGAGAACGAGGTCGACGGCTTCGCCCTGACCGCCATCCGCGCGCCCGGCGACCCGGCGCCGGCACAAGTCACCGCCGGCGCCTTCGACGACAAGGGCCGCCGCATCGCCGACGCGACGCTGACCTTCGCGCCGGGTGAGACCACCGCCACCGGCACGATGGCGGTGCCGTTCGAACTGCGCAACGACTTCGCCTCGATCGCGCTCGACGGCGAACGCCAGGCAGGTGCGGTGCGCGTGCTCGACGAAAGCTCCAAGCGCCGCCGCGTCGGACTTTTATCGCAGGCCGAGGCCGACCAGGCGCAGCCGCTTCTGTCGCCGCTCTATTACATCAGGCGCGCGCTGCAGCCTTTCGCCGATCTGGTCGAACCGTCGAGCGTCGATCTCGCCGACGCCATCCCGCAGCTTCTCGACCAGAAGCCGGCGATGATCGTCATGGCCGATATCGGTACCATTCCGCCGCAGGTCCATCAGCGGCTGGTCGACTGGGTCGACAATGGCGGCACGCTGGTGCGCTTTGCCGGTTCGCGGCTGGCCGCCGCCGGCAATGACGACGACCTTCTGCCGGTCAGGCTGCGCACCGGCGAGCGCTCGCTTGGCGGCGCGCTCTCCTGGACGACGCCGCAGGCGGTGACCGAATTCCCGAAGAACGGCCCGTTCGCCGACCTCGCACCGCCGGCCGAGGTCACGGTGAGCCGGCAGGTGTTGGCCGAACCGACGCCGGACATCGTCGAGCGCACCTGGGCAACCCTTGCCGATGGCACCCCGCTGGTGACCGGGTTGAAGAAGGGCAAGGGCACGCTGGTGCTGTTCCATATCACCCCGGAAGCGACATGGTCGACGCTGCCGATCTCCGGCAGCTTCGTCGAGATGCTGCGGCGCATCGTGCAGCTGTCGCGCAACCAGGGTGCGGCGGTTGTCAACGCCGAAGCCGCTGCTACGTCGCTGGCGCCTTATCGCATGATAGCCGCCGACGGCACTTTGGTGCCGCCGACGCCGGACGCGCGACCGCTGGTCCCCGGCGCCGGCACGCTGCCGGTGACGTTCGAGAACCCGCCCGGCCTCTACGGCTCGGAAACCGGCGTTTTCGCCCACAATCTGCTCGAACCGGCCACCGCCTTCGCGCCGCTGGTGCGCCCGCAATTCACAGTGCCGGTGACCAATATCCAGTACGCTTTCGATGAATCGCGCGACCTCAAGGGATCGCTGGTCACAGCGGCACTTGTGCTTATGCTGCTCGACACGCTGGCGGTGTTCTGGATGGGCGGGCTGATGTCGCGCCGACCGCGCCGCGGCCGATCGGCCGCGGCAACGACGGCTGCGCTGCTGCTTGGCCTCGGCATGCTGTTTGGCCATGCCGACCTCGCCCACGCCGACGACGCCAAGCCCGGCGATGCCGCGGCAATCGAGGATATTGCCAAGACCCGCATCGCCTATGTGCTGACCGGTGTGCCCGGTGACGATTCGATCAGCCGCGCCGGGCTCGAAGGCCTGACCCGCTTCCTGATCGAGAAGACCGCGCTCGAGCCGGGCGCGCCGGCGGGCGTCGATATCTCGAAGGACGAGCTTTCCTTCTATCCGCTGATCTACTGGCCGATCGATCCTTCCGCGCCGATGCCGAGCCAAGCCGCGATCGCCCGCATCGACGCCTATATGCAGCAGGGCGGCACGGTGCTGTTCGACACGCGCGACCAGTTCGCCAACGGCATCGGTGCGGATTCGGCGAGCCCGGCGACGGAACGGTTGCGCGACATTCTCGGCAATCTCAACGTGCCGCCGCTGGAGCCGGTGCCCGCCGACCATGTGCTGACCAAATCCTTCTTCATCCTGCCCGAATTTCCCGGCCGCTTCTCCGGCAGCCCGCTCTGGGTGGAAGCCTCGCTCGAGGCCAGCAATGCCGAGCATCGGCCGGTACGCGTCGGCGACGGCGTCTCGCCGATCCTGATCACCGCCAATGATTTTGCCGGCGCCTGGGCCGTCGCCGGGAATGGTGACCCGCTTTTGCCGACCGTGCCATCGGATCCGATGCAGCGCATCTATGCGCTGCGCGCCGGCGTCAACATCATGATGTACATGCTGACCGGCAACTACAAATCCGACCAGGTGCACGTGCCGATCCTGCTCGAACGGCTGGGGCAGTAAGCCTATGAACTGGTCGATTTCCTTCGAACCGCTGCTGTCCTGGCCCTTGCTGGCTTTGGTGCTCGCACCGCTGCTGGTGCTGGCGGCTGTCGGCTTGTGGTTTCGCCAGCGCGGCGCGATCTTCCGCTTCGCGGCGCTGATTGCGCTGGGCGCAGCACTCCTCAATCCGGTCTTCCTCGATGAGGAGCGCGAGGCGCTGAAGAGCGTCGTTGCCGTCATCGTCGACCGCAGCCAGAGCCAGGATATCGGCGACCGGACCAAACAGACCGACGAAGCGCTTGCCGGTTTGCAGCAGCGCCTTGGCCGCTTCAAGCAGTTCGACGTCCGCGTCGTCGAGGCCGGCAAGTCGGAAGCCGCCGACGAGCGCACCGAGACCAAGCTTTTTGCAGCGCTTGAAGGCGCTTTCCGCGACGTGCCGCCCTCGCGCATCGGTGGCGCCATCATGATCACCGATGGCGAGGTGCATGACGCACCGGCCGCCCCCGACTTCAATGCGCCGCTGCACGCGCTGATCACCGGCAACGAGCACGAGAAGGACCGCCGCATCCGCTTCGAGAACGCGCCGCGCTTCGGCCTCGTCGGCAAGCCGCTCGACATGACCTACCGCGTCATCGCCACCGACGGCGAAACCGGCCCGGTCGATGTCCGCGTCTCGGTCAATGGCGAGCAGGTCGCGGTCGAAGAGGCGACCATCGGCCAGGCGATGCCGCTGCAGGTGACCATCCCCGGCGCCGGCCGCAACATCGTCGAACTCTCCATTGACCGCGAGCCGGGCGAACTGACCGACGCCAACAACCGCGCCATCGCGCTGATCGACGGCATCCGCGAGAACTTGCGCGTGCTTTTGGTTTCCGGCGAACCGCATGCCGGCGAGCGCACCTGGCGCAATCTGCTGAAATCCGACGCCTCGGTCGATCTCGTCCATTTCACCATTCTGCGGCCGCCGGAAAAGCAGGACGGCACGCCGATCAACGAACTGTCGCTGATCGCCTTCCCGACCCGCGAGTTGTTCGTCGAGAAGATCAAGGATTTCGATCTCATCATATTCGACCGCTACCAGCACCGCGACGTGCTGCCGATCCTCTATTACGACTACATCTCCGAATACGTCGAAAAGGGCGGCGCGCTGCTGATCGCCGCCGGGCCGGAATATGCCGGCGACTCCTCGATCGCCCGCACCCCGCTAATGTCGTCGCTGCCGGCAATGCCGACCGGCGAAGTCATCGACAAGGCCTTCTATCCGCGCCTCACCGATCTCGGCCAGCGCCATCCGGTGACGCGCGGCCTCGACGGCTCGGCGACCGAGCCGCCGCGCTGGAGCCGCTGGTTCCGCACCATCGGCGTGCAGAACCCCGAAGGCGAAGTGGTGATGAAGGGCGCCGACAACCGCCCGCTGCTTCTGCTCGATCATAAGGGCGAAGGCCGCGTCGGCATGCTTCTGTCCGATCAGGGCTGGCTATGGGCGCGCGGCTTCGAGGGTGGCGGGCCGCATGTCCAGCTTTACCGCCGCATCGCCCACTGGCTGATGAAGGAACCTGAACTCGAGGAAGAGCGGCTGACCGCCGACGGCCGCGGCATGATGCTGGAAATCCGCCGCCAGACGATGAGCGACGATCCCGGCCCGGCGCAGGTGATCACCCCTTCGGGCAAGGCGCTGATCGTCAAGCTGGAGAAGTCCGAACCCGGCGTTTTCCTGGGCAGCATCGAGACCAAGGAGATCGGCCTCTACCAGATCGGCAATGGTGACCTGACCGCACTCGCCCATGTCGGCCCGGTCAACGCGCCGGAATTCTCCGACGTCGTCTCTACCGAGGACCGCTTGAAGGCTCCGACTGAGGCCACGGGCGGCAGCGTGCGCCGGCTGGCGGCCTCCTCCACCCTTGGCCAGCTCACCGGCAGCGTCGCCCTGCCCTCCATCGTCCCGGTCCGCGCCTCCGGTGCGGCCTCGGGCGCAGACTGGATCGGCCTGCGCAGCACCGACGACAGCGTGCTCAAAGCCGTCTCGCGCGTACCCCTGTTCGGCGGCTTCCTCGGCCTTTGCCTGCTGCTGCTGGCCATGGGCGCGATGTGGTACAGAGAGGGAAGGTAAGGATCCCTTCTCCGTCACTATACGGGGAGAAAGACGCTCAACCTACTCCTCCGGCTCCGTCGTAAACAGCAGCGGGTACCCCTTGGCCTTGGCCGCGTCGACGGCCCGTGTCGCCTTGGTCTCGGCGACATCCCTGGTGAAGACGGCAACGACGCAAACGCCGAGCCGGTGCGCGGTGATCATCACCCGGTTAGCCTGGTCTTCGCTGAGCTTGAACTCGCCCTTCAGCACCGTCACCACGAATTCCCGCGGCGTAAAATCGTCATTGATGAGGATGACCTTGTAGAGCTTCGGCCGCTCGGTCCGCGGCTTGGTCTTGGTGCGGGGTTTGGAACTGATTTCAGGCATCGGGAACCGGTATCGCGCGAGGGGTCGCTCTCACTTTGTCATGGGGGAAAGCCGTCGTCCATTTTGATCGGCGCGCCAAACCGGCTTCCCGGAAGTGCTGCCGTTCACAAATTTAGGAACTGTACGCTGCGGTTCAACGGCTCTGGCGATCGGCGACGCGACGAGCCTGGAATTGCCGTGCGCTGGATGCCGCATCCGGCCTTGATCCGGCCGCCTTGTATTCGACCCAGGCGACCGCGAGCCAGCCGAAGAAGCAGGCCAGCGCCGCGCCGGTGATCACGGTAAGCAGCAGGCTTTGCCATGGTGTGATGTATTGCCAGCTGCTGGAGATTGCCGGTGCAAACAGCGACGGCTCCGTGCGCCCGCTCACCGGATCGGGCACCGGGCTGGCGGTGAACTGGATCAGCACCCTGACCATTGCCGAGGCCACAAGGCCGCCGATGGCCATCGAGCGCAGAATGGATGAAAGCCGCTTCTTCATGCGGGCTATCCTACCGGACCGGCATTGCAAACGGGTTAAAGTCCTGGGTGGCCGGCACCCATCAACGGGTAATCATGCACTCACACGACAAGGCCGCTCCAGCCGGGGGGGGTGCTGGAGCGGCCTTGTTACAGACAAGCCTGTTGGCTGTCTGGATCAGGCCTTCGGGGCGTCCGTCTTGACGACCTTCTTCGCCTTCTTGTGCTTCTTGACGGGCTTCTTGGCGACGACCTTCTTCACCGGGGGCTTGGCGGTCGTGGTCGCCGGAGCGGTGGTCGTGGAAGCAGCCGGAGCAGCGGTCGTGGTGGCAGCGGCATTGCCCAGAGCCGGCATTGCGAAAGCGAGAGCGACGGCGAGACCGGTGGCGGAGAGGATGGACTTTTTCATGGCTTCATTTCCTTCTTTGTGCGGGTCGAGTTTCGAGTGTCACTGAACCGGGTCGATCGGTGTCACTCCAAGCAGCTTCAAAGCGTTCGCGAGCATCCGGATACCCTGTGCCTGTTTCTTGTTGGCGCAGAACCGGTTTCCCTTTCTTTGCAGTGCTTTCGCCGCGGTGACCTGCGTTGCCGCGGCATGGGTTTCAAGGGCTTCGTCTACCTGGCGATTGAGATCGATGCAGCGCTCGCTCCTTGTGATCGGCGTCACCTTTGCGGTTGTGGCTCCGACCGCGGCTGTGACGAGCGGAATGCTGAGCAGCGCACCCATCAAGCTGATCGTGAACCTGTGCATTGGTGATGTCCGTTACTCCGGAGACTTCGCGTCGCAGCCGATGTCCTGACCGCCACGGCACCTTTTATGCCCTTGATTTTTTTCGGGAGTTTTTCCGGACTATAGAATTTTGTTTCTGGATTGTTTCTGGCAAATCGGCTTTGCGGGCGATCATCGCCGCTGGCCAACATGTGGCCAGAATTCTATCGTGTGGGTGACGCCACAGAAGCAGACTCAGAAGGCAGCCGCCGACCGGCCGCCAGCAATGACAGGATCGCCGTGAAATCCGATGCGCACATACTGATCGTCGACGACGACAAGGGCATTCGCGACCTGCTTCAGGAATTCTTCCAGAAGCGGGGCCTGCGCACTACGGTTGCCGCCGACGGCGTCGAGATGGAAGACATACTGCGCCGCACGCAGGTAGACCTGATCGTGCTTGATGTGATGCTGCCGGGAAAGAGCGGGCTGGAGCTCTGCCGCGACCTGCGCGCCAGCTACTCGACGCCGATCATCATGCTGACGGCGGTGACCGAGACCACCGACCGCGTCGTCGGCCTGGAGATGGGCGCCGACGACTATGTGCCCAAACCCTTCGATCCGCGCGAGCTGCTGGCCCGTATCCGCGCCGTTTTGAGGCGCAATGGTGCTGCCGAGCCGAAGCGCGCCACCACCAAGCAGATCTATCATTTCGCCGGCTGGACGATGGACTGCTCGCGCCGCCGGCTGATGGCGCCGGGCGACGTCAGGGTCGAGCTGACGATGGCGGAGTTCAACCTGTTGCAGACCTTCGTTAAAAGCGCGCAGCGAGTGCTCACCCGTGACCAGCTCATCGAGCTTTCCGGCGGCGACAGCGACTATTCCTTCGATCGCAGCATCGACGTCCTGGTCAGCCGCCTCAGGCGCAAGATGGAAGACGACCCCAAGACGCCGAAACTGATCCTGACCGTGCGCAGCGGAGGCTACCAGTTTCTGCCCGAGACCACCTCCGAATGAGACGTTTCCTGCCGCAAACCCTGCCGGTCTGGGTTTTGCTCATCGTCATTGCCGGCCTGCTGATCAGCCAGGTCGCTACGCTCTATATCGTCTCGCGCGATCGCGCCGTCGCCAATGACGAGGTCGATCTCTACCGGCTGAACGACCGCGCCTATTCGCTGGTGCAGCTGATGCATGACGACACGCCGGAGCAGCGCAAGCTGACGGCCTCCGGTCTGTTCAACGCCACCTATGCGCTCACCGTTTCGGACACGCCCGCGGTCACCTCGTCGATCGCCGGCGACGACGAACTGGCCGAACTCGAGGACATCCTGGTCGGGCGGCTGTCGAAATTCGGCATCACCGACGCCCGCGTCCGGCGCGATCCGGCAACCCAGGCAGCCAACGCGCCTGGCGGTGTGGCCGTGACCAAGGATGTCGGCGCGGTGGAGCGTGACCTGCTATCGCTGGCGGCGAGCTTCGCCCAGAGCGACAAGCTGACGGCATCTGTCCGCTTCGCCGACGGCCAATGGCTGAATTTCACCGAGCCCAACACGCCGGTCGGACCGATATTGAGCTTCGACAGCCTGCCGCTCTATTCGCTGATCGCGGCCTTGGTGGTGATCATGTCGATCTGGTCGCTGCGCCGGCTGACAGCGCCCTATCGGATGATGGAAACGGCGGTCAACCGGATCGGCACGGACCTGAAGAGCCCGCCGATCGCCGAGACCGGCAGCCGCGAAATCCGCGCCGCGGCCAAAGCCGTCAACGCCATGCAGGTCCGGCTGCGCGACTATGTCGAGGACCGCGAACATCTGGCCGCCGCGCTCGCCCACGATCTGCGCACGCCGCTGACCCGCATGCGGCTGCGCCTCGAACTGTTGCGCAGATCGACGGCCCGCGAGGCGCTGGCCCACGACCTCGCCGACATCGAGAGCATCGCCAGCTCCGTCATCGACTTCGCCACCTTCGAAGTCACCGAGGAGAAGAGCGAGCGGATCGATTTCTGGTCGCTGGTGGAATCGATCGCCGACAGTTTCGAGGACGTCACGTTCGACCATGACGGCGCCAGGCCGCGTGGCATGATCTGCATCGCGCGACCGGTGGCGCTGAAGCGCTGCGTCAACAATCTGGTCCAGAATGCCGTGACCTACGGCAAGAAAGCCCATGTCAGCCTGCGGCAGTCGGACGGCACGGTCACGCTGGTCATCCGCGACGAGGGGCCGGGCATACCGCAGGCGCAGCTCGACCAGGTGTTCGGTTCCTTCGTGCGGCTGGAGCAATCGCGCAACCGCCAGACCGGCGGTCTCGGCCTCGGCCTGACCATTGCCCGCAACATTGCGCGTGCCGCCGGCGGCGATGTCAACCTGTCCAACCGTCCCCGCGGCGGCCTGCTGACGGAGCTCAGCCTGCCGCTGGCGGCATGAGGCAGCAGACTAGCGTCTCGATGGGCACCGGGGGTGGATCAGCCAACCCAACCTTGCAATAGTGCAGCCGCTCGAACAGGAGGAGATCGCCGCATGTTTTACGCCATCCTGGCCTATCACGTCGAACAGACCATCCAGTCCCTGACGCCGCAGCAGGATGCGGCGCTGATGCACGACCTGCTCGAAGTCAACGCCAGGCTGACCCGCGAAGGCAAGCTCGGGCCGGCGGCAAGACTGGGCGCGACCGCCGACGCCGTGACGCTGCGCGGTCCGGGCGAAGGCATCGTCATCGACGGGCCGTTTGCCGAGACCAAGGAACAATTGCTGGGTCTTTATGTCCTCGACTGCGCCACGCAGGAGGCGGCGATTGCGGCTGCGCGCGACTTGCGCCGCGTGAATCCCTCGGCAGTCTACGAAATCCGGCCGATCACATTTTACCTTCCCGGCGTGACGTTTCCCGCTACGGAGGGCGATTTAAAGGAGGCCGCCAGCGGCTGAGAACTACCCCATGGCCGGTCAGGCAGAAGCGATCTCGTTGACCAGGCGGACCGTTTCGGCGACGAGAAGGTCGAGATCCTCGCGCCGGGTCCGGTGGTTGTTGATCGCCACCCTGAGGCAATGCCGGCCTTGCACCGTGGTATCGGAAATGGCGGCGGTTCCGTCTTCCTGCAGCCTCAGCATGATCTCGGTGTTGAGCGCTTTCGCGCGCTCGCCATCGAGACCATCCGCGCGATAGCGGAAGCAGACGATGTTGATGCTGGTCGGCGCCGTCAGTTCGAGCGCTGGTTCGGCCGCGATCAGCCCTGAGAGATACTGCCCCTGCGCAATGTTCTGGTCGATCAGGCGGCCGAATTTTTCGACGCCGTGTTCTCGCAACGCCATCCACACTTTGAGTGCCTTGAAGCCACGTGTCGTCTGCAGGCCATAGTCGTGCAGCCATTGGCCGGAGGCCAACCCGCGCGGTGTCGATTCCAGATATTCCGGCGTCACCGCGAAGGTCTTGCGATGCGCCGAGGCATCCCTGACCAACGCGCAGCCTGCCTCGAACGGCGCATGCAGCCATTTGTGCGGATCGAGCGCGATGGAATCGGCCCATTCGATGCCGGCGACGCGATGTGCATTCTCAGGCGCGATCGCGATCAGCGCGCCGATGCAGCCGTCGACATGGAACCAGAGGTCCTCCTCATGCGCCAGCTTGGCCAGCGCCTGCAGATCGTCGATGGCGCCGGTGTTGACAGTGCCGGCGTTGCCGATGATGCAGGCCGGCTTGAACCCGGCCGCGCGATCTTCCGATATCGCAGTCCTCAAACCTTCAATGTCGATGCGCAGGCCGGCGTCGCTGGCAATGCGGCGCAGCGCCTTGTTGCCGAGACCGAGCGCTTCCATCCCCTTGCGGTGACAGGAATGGACCTGGTCCGAGCCATAGAAACGCAAAGGCTTTTCGATTGCTCCAACGCCGTGCTCGCGCACGTCGATGCCGGCCTTGGTGTTGCGCGCCACGGTGAGCCCGATGATGTTGGCCATCGAGCCGCCGCTGACCAGCGTACCGCTGGCCGAAGCCGGCATGCCCATCATCTGCTTGCACCAGTCGACCACCTGGCCGTCCATCAGGGCGGCGGCATGGTTGCCGCCGCCGAGATTGGAGCCCTGGATTGCCGCCAGGAAATCGCCGATCGCGCCGGTAAAATTGCTCGACCCCATATACCAGGACCAGAAGCGCGGATGGATGTTGCCCATCGGATAGGGCATCACCTTGTCCACGACATCGCCATAGATGTCGGCAAGCGGGGTCGGCGATTGCGGCAGCGAGGCGGTGAAGAAATCCCTCACATCTCCAGGCATCTCCTGCCACACCGGCCGTTGCCTGACATCGCGCAGGTAAGCGACGGCATCGTCAACGATCCGATGCGACAGGCTTTGCACATCGGCCCAGTCCGAGGGGTCAAGCGTTTCCTCGGCACTGGTAGCCGAGTGTCCAGGCATCGCGTCCATGCAATTTGCTCCCGCGTCATCATGCCGGGAACTGGCAACCGGGCGTCGAGCGCGAGAGAGCAAGCTCTTCCGCATTCATCTCGGCCTCGATGCCGTCGAACAAAGGCGTGGTCATGTAGCGTTCACCGGTATCGGGAAGCATGCACAGGATCACCGATCCGGCCGGTGCCGTGCCGGCGATCTGGCGCGCCACGGCAAAAGCCGAACCGCCGGAAATGCCGGTGAAGATGCCTTCCTGCTGCGCCAGCGCCTTGGCCCATTTCATGCCCTCCGGCCCGGCGATCGGCATCACCTCGTCATAGAAGTTGCCATCGATGGCCTCCTGCAGGACGTGCGGGATGAAATCCGGCGTCCAGCCCTGGATCGGGTGCGGTTCGAAGGACGGATGGCTGGCGGCCGGCGCTCCGCCGGCGCCACGCATCTGCGGCTTGCCGCTGCCGACAAGCTGCGCGTTGGCCGGTTCGGTGAGCACGATCCGGGTCTCAGGCCGCTCGCGGCGCAGCACCCGCGCCACGCCGGCGACGGTGCCGCCGGTGCCGTAGCCGGTGACGAAATAGTCGAGCCGCGAGCCGGCGAAATCGTTGACGATCTCGCGTCCCGTGGTTGCTTCATGGATGTCGGCGTTGGCCTTGGTCTCGAACTGGCGGGCCAGGAACCAGCCATTGGCTTCGGCCAGTTCCACCGCCTTCTTGTACATGCCGAAGCCTTTCTCGGCGCGCGGCGTCAGCACCACCTTGGCGCCCAGCATCCGCATCAGCTTGCGGCGCTCGACCGAGAAACTGTCGGCCATCGTCACCACCAGCTTGTAGCCCTTCTGCGCACAGACCATGGCAAGACCGATGCCCGTGTTGCCGCTGGTCGCCTCGACGATGGTCTGTCCCGGCTTGAGCGCGCCGGTGCGTTCACCTTCCTCGATGATGTTGAGCGCCAGCCGGTCCTTCACCGACGCAGCCGGATTGAAGAACTCGGCCTTGACGTAGATGGTCGCATGCGCCGGGCCGAGATTGTTGACGCGGATGACCGGCGTGTCGCCGACCGTATCGAGAATGCTGTCGAAAAGGCGGCCGCGGCCTGCCGTGGTTCTGATTTTCTGCTGATGCAACATGGGTAAACTCCTGGTTCTTGCTCACGGGCCGGTTACACACCGGCGGTTTGGGCGACGAGGTTTCGACACCTTGCCGCACTACAGGTCTTTGAAGTGCCACAATGTGGAAAGCACCACATTCGGCACACAATCTGCGAGCCGGGTGTGCACTTTGTCGCGTTCGGTGATAAAACAAGGTCCGGTGGGCAAGCGTGGGAAAACGCGTGGAAACAGGCGTGGAATCGAGCCAGGCAAGCAGCCGGAAAGGCCTGTCTCTGCGGCTTTTCGGCCCGCTGGCGATTGTGCGCGACGCCGCTCCGGTGGCCTTGCCGGCATCGCGCAAGCTGCGCGCGCTGCTGGCCTATCTGGCGCTGGCGCCCCATCCGGTCGGACGTGGCAAGCTCTGCGAGTTGCTGTGGGACGTTCCAAATGATCCCAGGGGTGAGCTTCGCTGGTGCCTGAGCAAGCTGCGGGCCGCGCTCGACGAACCGGGCCGCGGCCGGATCGTAACCGTGCATGATACGATCGTGCTTGATCTCGACGGTATCTCGGTCGACGTGCTGGATGTTGGCGCGGCAACTGCCGCAGGCATCGAAACGCTCGAGCCGACGCGACTGCAGTTGCTCTCCGACCTGTTCGTCGGCGACTTCCTCGAAGGGCTGGAGATCGACCGCAGCCCTCTCTTCAACAGCTGGCTGACCGCGCAGCGCCGCCGTTTCGGTTCCTGCCAAGCTGCTATACTGGAACATCTGGTCAAGACGCTGCCGGCCGATTCCGAAGACGTCTCCGCCCATCTCGAAAAATGGCTGGAATTG
Organism: Mesorhizobium sp. L103C105A0; assembly: GCF_000502215.1. Classification (NCBI taxonomy): domain Bacteria; kingdom Pseudomonadati; phylum Pseudomonadota; class Alphaproteobacteria; order Hyphomicrobiales; family Phyllobacteriaceae; genus Mesorhizobium; species Mesorhizobium sp. L103C105A0. Next base: position 472,230 of record NZ_AYXF01000001.1, read on the forward strand.
ACCCCGTTCGACAGCAGCGCCCATGTCGCACTCCTGGTGAGGCTGGCGCGGCGCGGCCAGTTCGGCGCCTGCGAAGACCATCTTGCCGCTGCGGCATCGCTCTTCCAATCGGAAGAGCTGGATTTCGGCCCTGTGCGCCAGGCGTGGCTTGCCATTCGCGCGGAACGTCACTGCGCGACTTTGCCGGCACAGCCTGCGGTAGCGCCGGTGGCGGGCCACAGCCCGATCGCGCGTGCCCCCACCGAAGCCGCGGCGCCCCACAAAGCTTCGCTTGCCGTGATGCCATTTGCCGAAGATGCCGGCGGCGTTTGTGGTGGGCTGGCCGACGGCTTGACCCACGACATCATTACCCGCCTCGCCAAGCTCAGGGACTTCTTTGTAATCGCCCGGGGCTCGGTCTTTGCGCTGGCGGAAAAGAACATCGCGCCGGAAGATGCCGGCCGCAGGCTGGATGTCGACTATGTCGCCACCGGCACGGTGCGCAGCCTGACCGGCCGCCTGATCGTCACCGTCGAGCTTGTCGAGGTGCGCACGGCCAGGATCGTCTGGGCCGAGACCTTCGAGCGCAAGCCCGAGGACATCTTCATTGTCCTCGACGATATCGGCAACAGCATCGTGGCCTTCATCTCATCCGAGATAGAGATGGTCGAGCGCAACCGCGCCATGCTGAAGGCGCCCAATTCGCTCAATGCCTGGGAGGCCTACCATCGAGGACTCTGGCATATGTATCGCTTCACCCGCAGCGAAAACGAGCAGGCCAGGCATTTCTTCGGCATCGCACTGCAGCAGGATCCGACCTTTACCCGCGCCTATGCCGGCCTGTCCTTCACCCATTGGCAGAGCGCCTTCCAGCGCTGGGGCGACCGCGACCAGGACAGCGCGCTTGCCTTTGAGGCGGCCGGCCAGAGCGTTTTGGTCGACGATCATAATCCCGCCGCGCACTGGGCGATGGGCCGGGCGCTGTGGCTGCGCGGCGAGGGTGATGCGTCCGTGCTAGAACTGCAAAGAGCCGTCGACCTCAGCCCGAACTTCGCGCTTGGCCACTATGCGCTGTCCTTCGTGCATTCGCAGTCGGGCGACCCGCACGCGGCGATCGGATCGTCGGATCATTCGCGCCATCTGTCGCCGTTCGACCCGATGCTGTTCGGCATGCTGGGCGCACGCGCCATGGCGCATGTCCGCCTCGGCCAGTTCGACGAGGCGGCCGAATGGGCGCTGAAGGCGGCCGCCCGCCCCAACGCACATGTCATCATCCTGTCGATCGCCGCCCACTGCCTGGCGTTGGCTGGGCGGCTGGACGAGGCGAAAAACTTCGCCGCCGCCATCCGCAAGACGCTTCCGGATTACCGAGCCGACGACTTCATCGACACCTTCCGCTTCGACCGGGATGCCACAGCCCTGTTCAAGCTCGGCGCCACGCGCATCGGGCTGGCTTAGAGCATGATCCCAAAAAGTGGGTACCGGTTTTTGGAAAAGATCATGCTCCAACAAAGGGTTAGATCATGATGAGATTTCAACCAAATCTCATCATGATCTAGCGCCGCAACACCGCGCTCAGCACATCGCGTATCCCGATCGCGCCGACAAAGCGCGACTGGTCGTCGAACAGCGCCACGGGTGCCGTCTGCGAGCGGTGCATGGCCAGCATCACCGTCTTCAGCGAGGTCCCGGGGTTGGCCCAGAACACTTGCGCCGTCTCCTCCGGCTGCGCCTCGACATCGGCGCACGACACCCATACCGCCGGTTTGCCGTCGCGTTCCGCCGCCGCCACCAGCCCGTGCTCGTCGATCTTGAAACGCGTCGTCTTGCGCCGGTCGAGCCACACCCAGCCATTATCGCCGTGCTCGAGGTCGCGGCTGTCGCGCATGACGTTCCAGGCGGTCAGCACCGACAACGGATTCACATTGGCGATGAAGTCGCGGACATAGTCATTGGCGGGCTTGAGCACGATGTCTTCCGGCGCCCCGGTCTGCACGATGCGACCGCCCTCCATGATGGTGATGTGGGTGCCGATCTTCAGCGCCTCTTCCAGATCATGGCTGACGAAGATGATGGTCTTCTTCAGCTCCGCCTGCAGCTGCAGCAATTCGTCCTGCAGCTTGGTGCGGATCAGCGGATCGAGCGCCGAGAACGGCTCGTCCATCAGCAGGATCGGCGCCTCGGTGGCGAAGGCACGGGCCAGGCCGACGCGCTGCTGCATGCCGCCGGACAGCTCATGCGCGTATTTCTTCGACCACTGGTCGAGATTGACCAGTTTCAGCTGGCGTTGCACGCGCTCCTTGCGCTCTTGCTCCGGCACGCCGGCGAGTTCGAGGCCGAGGCCGACATTCTCCTCCACCGTACGCCAAGGCAGCAGGCCGAACTGCTGGAACACCATCGCCACCTGCTTCTGGCGCAGCCGCCGCAACGTCGCCTGATCGCAGGTCACGACATCGACGATATTGTCGCCGTCCTTGACCAGCACCTGGCCGCGCGACACCACGTTGAGCCGGTTGACCGCCCGCAGCAGCGTCGACTTGCCCGAGCCGGACAGGCCCATCAGCACCGAGATTTCGCCCTCATGCACGGTCAGGCTGGCGCCGGCGCAACCCAGCACATTGCCGGTCTTTTCGAGGATTTCGGCGCGCGTGGCGCCGCCATCGATCAGCGCTAGCGAACCGGCCTGGTCGGACCCGAAGACGATATCGACATTTTTGAAATCGACGGCGACGGTCATTTCTTGCCTCCAACGCCGATACGCGTCATTCGGTCGAGCACGATGGCGAGTACGACAATCGCCAGGCCCGCCTCGAGCCCGAGATCGATGCGGCGCGAGCCGAGCGCGCGGTTGATTTCAGTGCCGAGGCCGCCGGCGCCGATCAGTGCTGCAAACACCACCATCGACAGCGACAGCATGATCGATTGCGTCAGCCCGGCCATGATGGTCGGCAAGGCCGAGGGCAGCTCGACCTTCCACAGCAGCTGCTGCTTGGTGGCGCCGAACGCCTCGCCGGCCTCGATGATCGACTTCGGCACCGAGACGACGCCGAGATGGGTGAGCCGGACCGCGGTCGGGATGACAAAGATGATGGTGACGATGAGGCCGGGCGCGTTGCCGAGACCGAACAGGGTCAGAACCGGGATCAGGTAGACGAAGGTCGGCAGCGTTTGCATCAGGTCGAGCACCGGCAGCATGATGCGGTAGACCTTCGGCTTGTGCGCGGCCCAGATGCCGAGCGGCACGCCGATGGCCATCGCCATGGCGGCGGCGGCCACGACTAGCACCAGCGTCTGCACCGTCTGCTTCCAGAGGTTCTGGTTGATGATGAAGATCAGGCCGAGAAAGACGCCTATGGCCAGCGGGCGCGAGCGCTGCAGCAGCCAGGCGATGATGGCGATGATCAGCGCCAGCAGCACCGGCGGCACCATCAAAAGGATGCCAACCAGCCCGTCGAGCAGGAAATTGAGGCCATTCGAGAAGGCCCTGAACACGGTGTCGAAATTGTCGGTGAGGAAACCGAAGAACGCCTTTCCCCAGGCGCCGATCGGTATCTTGTGATCGACCATGAATTTCGAAATCGGATCCATATCGCCCCTCTCATGCGAGAGACCGCCTGCTTCCGGCCTCCGCTCTCATTAGGTCATCTTCTCACAGGATATGAAAAAGGGCAGCCTTTTCTAGATTGGCTGCCCTTCCTGGTTCGGCTTGGCCGAATTAGTCGGCTCAGCTTCCGAGCGCGGTCTTGACCGCCGCTGCCGCATCGCCGCCATCGAAGGTGGTGACGCCGGCAATCCACGGCGCAACCGCGTCAGGGTGCTTCTTCAGCCAGTCGGCTGCGACCGTGTTGGCGTCGCCGCCCTTCAGGATCGCGTCCATCATCTCGCCTTCCATGTCCAGGTTGAACTTCAGGTTGGCGATGAACTTGCCGGCATTCGGGCATTCGGTGGTGTAGCCCTTGCGCACATTGGTGTAGACGGTGGCGGCGCCGAAGCCGCTGTCGCCCATGCCGTCGAGATAGGTGAGCTTCATGGCGCCCATCACCGGATGCGGCGTCCAGCCGAGGAACGCGATCCACTCATTGTTCTTGATCGACTGCTCGGCCTGCGTCAGCATGCCGGCTTCCGAGGACTCGACCAGCTCGAAGCCTTCGAGATTGTCCTTCGGGTTCTTGATCATGTCGAGGATGATGCGGTTGCCGTCATTGCCCGCCTCGATGCCGTAAATCTTGCCGTTGAACTTGTCCTTGAACTTGCCGATGTCGGTCAGCGACTTGACGCCGGCCTCCGCGACATAGGTCGGTACGACGATGCCGTAGCCGGCGCCGGTCAGGTTGGTGCCGATCGTCTCGACCGAACCATCGGCGGTGTAGTCCTTGATGTCGTTGGTCATCGACGGCATCCAGTTGCCGAGGAAGACGTCGAGATCCTTGTTTTTCAGCGACGCCATGGTCACCGGTACCGATAGCTGGATCGTCTGCGGCTCGTAGCCGAGCGCGGTGAGCAGCACCGAAGCGACGCCGGTGGTTGCCTGGATGTCGGTCCAGCCGACATCGGAAAGGCGCACCGCCTTGCAGCTCTCCGGATCGCCGGCAAGTGCAGCGCTCGTGGACAGAAAAGTCGCCAGGCCGAGGCCGGCGACGAAGGTGTTCATACGCGACATTGGCAGTCTCCCATTGTGATTCTTTGGCGAAGCGTAGTTACGGTTTCTCTGCCCGCCTTGTTTCGTCAGCCAAACACCATTCTGGTGTGGTTTCAAGCGCTAAGACAATCACGATCAACGGCGCGGACTGGCCAAACAGCGACACGCCCGCCGCTTTTTCGATTGCAGACGGCTTTTCCCATCAAATGCAGCGGTGCCCTCTCCCCGCGCCGCGCCAACTCGGCTTAAAAGGACGGCATGGCCAAGCTCTACTTCCACTATGCGACGATGAATGCCGGCAAAACGACAATGCTGCTGCAGGCGTCCTACAATTATCGCGAACGCGGTATGACGACGATGCTGTTCGTCGCCGGCCACTACAGAAAGGGCGACACCGGGCTGATCTCGTCGCGCATCGGCCTGGAGACGGAGGCCGAGATGTTCCGCGACGGCGACGATCTCTACGCTCGCGTCGCCGCGCATCACGAACATACGACGGTGCATTGCATCTTTGTCGACGAGGCGCAATTTCTCGAGGAAGAGCAGGTCTGGCAGCTCGCCCGTATCGCCGACCGGCTGAACATCCCGGTGATGTGCTACGGCCTGCGCACCGATTTCCAGGGCAATCTGTTTTCCGGTTCGCGAGCGCTTCTGGCCATCGCAGACGATCTGCGCGAAGTGCGCACCATCTGCCGCTGCGGCCGCAAGGCGACGATGGTCGTGCGTCTCGGCGCTGACGGCAAGGTGGCCAGACAAGGCGAACAGGTGGCGATCGGCAAGGACGTCTATATCTCGCTCTGCCGCCGCCACTGGGAAGAGGAAATGGGCCGCGCCGCGCCCGACGATTTCATTGGCTTCACCAGAGGCTGAACGGCCGGGACAACATGAAAATTCTGCAGTTCACAGTTGATTGCCCGTTTCCGCCGGTCTCCGGCGGAGAGATCCGGAACGCCGCCAATGCACGCGCCCTGGCATCGATGGGCGAGGTCCTGACGGTAAGCCTGACTGGCGCCCCGGCACCCTCCACACCGCCGAACATCCGTCACCGGATCATCGAGGCAGCGCGCGGCAGGGCGCCCTGGGGCAGGCGCAGCCCGCACCCGACCGTGCATATGATGCCGGACGACGAGCTGGCCGAAGCCGACGCCATCTGGAGGGAATTCGCGCCCGATCTCGTGGTGATCGAGGAGATCGTGCTTTCGCAGCTGCTGACGCTGGCGCCGAAGCATCGCGCGCGCACCGTCCTTGACCAGCACAACATTGATTCCCGGACGGTGTCCGACCGGATCGCCGGCCTGACGCTGTGGCAGCAAATTCGAGACTGGCGCCAAAACAGGCGAAGGAAGGCAGAGGCGCGCGAAGCCGACAGGTGTGCGGCTGCCCTGGCCGACCAGGTCTGGGTTTGTTCGCGGGCCGACGAAGCGCTTCTGTCCGCTCTCGGCCCCGTCAACGACGTCAGGTTCGTCGCCAACCCCATTCCAGACGAGAGCGTGCTTTCCCTGCCGATTGCTGCCGAGCGCTTCAGTGAGCTCAGCCTGTGCTTCATCGGGCATCTCGGCTACTTCCCAAACATCGACGCCGTCAAGCAGATCGGCCGCGCGATGGCGCCGCGCCTCGCCGCCTCCGGCCGGCCCTGGTCGATCACCGTCGCCGGCAGAAACCCGCGCGATGTCGTGCGCGGTCTATGCACCAGGCATGGTCTGCGGTTGATCGAGAACCCACCGCATCTGCCGGAATTGCTTGGGCGTGCCGGCTATGCGCCGATCCCGCTGCGCTTCGGCGGCGGAACCCGCATCAAGGTGCTGGAGGCGATGGCGGCGGGCCTTGTCGTCGCCGCCACCGAAAAGGCCGTCGAAGGGCTTGGCCTGCAGGCGGGCAGGCATTTCCTGTCCAGCGACGATGCCGGCAAGTTGGCATTGAAAATCATCGATCTCGCGACACGCCCGCAAGCGGCCGCCGAGATGGCGGAGATCGGCCGCGCTTTCGTGCGCGACAATCATTCGTCGGCGGCGATTGAAAAGCAGGTCAAGCAGGCGGTCGCGGCGATCCCGCGCACAGATTGAGCCCGGCTGCTATCCACCGGCATACGGCGTTTGTTAAGGCCTGCAGCCTATTTTGCCCTCAGCCAGAGCCAGCCGGGAACCGCCATGCTTCGAGCCATTTCATCAGGCCTTGTCATTTACTTGGCCGGTATCCTCGCCGCGCTGGCCGACGGCGATGCAGCACTTGGCAAGAAAGTGTTCTACCGCTGCATGGCCTGTCACGAGGCGGCAAGCGACCGCGACAAGGTCGGCCCGCATCTCCTCGGTATCGTCGGCCGCACCGCCGGCACCGCCCAGAACTTCAACTATTCGCAGGCCATGAAGGACGCCGGCGCGGCCGGCCTCGTTTGGGACGAAGCCAACCTCAAAGCCTATCTCGGCGCTCCCAAGCTGAAAGTACCCGGCAACAGGATGGGCTTCTCCGGCCTGAGCAGCGACGAGGACATCGCCAACGTCATCGCCTATCTGAAGGCCGATCCGAAGCCTTGAACGGCGCGATGCGTAGCGTGATGGCGACGGCTTCCGCCAGCTGTCTCGCGCTTGCAACTCATTGAGCCCTCTGTCGAATTCAGCACACCCACACTGTCCGAGATCGACTTCTTCGCAGCCGTCAAAGTTCAATGACAATTGAACAATACTTGGCCGGCTGGTTAATCACGCCATGACCCCGCCTTCATTGCCTTTCAAGACGACCAGGCATTTTTTTGTTTTCGGGGCGGGTCTTGTCTTGCGTCTTTCAATCCCCTGATACCCCACATATATTCGCCGCTGTTCGCAGCCAGCGACCGGAAGCCGAAGCGGGAGGCCCCTATGGCGACATTGCAGAATTTCGATGCCGAAATTGCCAAGACCAGGCAGGTCGTGCAGGACATGCGCTCCAAGATCGAGCAGTCGGGCACGGTGCTTGATACGCTGGCCACCGCCGACAAGAAGATCGGCGACGCCAATTTCGACATCGAGAATGCCCGCATCGAGGACGTGCTGAAGCAGCAGAAGGTGATGGAAGGCAACATTGCCGACCTGATCATCGGGCTGGAAGACGCCACCAACGTCTTCGGCACCGAATTCGAGAGCATGAAGAACTACACCGGCTGGGAAAGCTTCGTCGGCGTCTTCTCGGCGCAACGCAAGCAGCGCATGCGCACCGACCGCGTCCGCAACATGTCGCTGGCCGGCAATCTGCAGGAGCTTCTGGTCAAGTCCGACACCATCGTCGGCATCCTGAAAGCGCAGAAAGAGGTCCTCGACCAGCGCTACAAGACCTCGGAAAACAGCCTGTCGCAGGTGATCGAGCGCCGCAAGGTCACCATGACCAACCTCGAGGCGGTGCAGAAGCGCATCGAGGAGGTCAATCCGCTGCTGCTCGACATCGAAAACAAGATCGCCGCTTCTACCAGTCAGAAGGAGCGCACGCAGCTTGAGGGCGAGCGCTCGAAACTGGCGACCGAATACAATGAAAAGCAGGCCAAGGAGCAGGAGCTTCTGGCCGAAAGCCAGACGCTGGAACGCTACACCTCGATGTTCCAGACCTTCGTCGATTCGCTCAACAATCAGATCGCAGCGCAGTCGACGCTGATCAACAAGCTGACCATCGATACCGAGCAGCGCATCGTGCTCTACAAGGCACTGGAAGATTCCTTGAAGACCGCCGCCCAGCAGGATGTCGCCCACAAGATCAACACGCTGGGCAGCCAGGTTGACAACACCGCCGAAGAGACCATGGCCGGCATTGGCGCCGCCTCGCAAAAGCACATCGGCGATCTCCTCGAAATGCACGAGAAGAACATGGTCGCCAGCTCCGACATCCAGCGCCGCAAGAAGCTCGCCGACGACGCCTTCGCCCGCCGTTTCGACGACGTGATGAAGAAGCACAATTCGGCCAACTACGTGCAGTCGTAAGGAGCGGCTGCACGCGGGCACACCGGCATGACTCCCGAAAACGAAGCGGCGGCGCGCTATTTTTCCGCCATCACGGCGGCACTCAGCGGCCTCGAAGTGTTCATGCGCGACGACCGCTCGCCGCTTTACCGGCACGGCATCGTCGCCAAGATTGTCGCCGAATACATTGCCCGGCTGGACAAATCGTTTTCCTGCTGGCGCAACCGGCTCGGCTTCATGGACACGTTCCGCATTTCGCGCGCCGACAGCGGCTATCCCGTCTTCCAGAACCTGCTCGAACTGGAAAACGACCGCCGCCAGGCCGAGGCGCGGCTGGCCAACATTCCGCTGGCCGGCGAATTGCGCGAGGAAATGGCCGACTTCATCCTGCGCCACAAGGAATTCCCCGAAGCGCTGCAGAAGTCGATGGCCGAGCGGCTCTATCTCGAGGACGTCAAGAGCGAACAGACTTTTGGCCCGTTCTCGCTGGCGCAGACGGCCAAGGTCTCGGTCAATCCAAAGACCGGGCGCCCCTATTACCTCGTGCACTGGGCGAGCTTCGACGGCAGCGCCAACCTGCCGCTGGTCTACATGGTGACGGTGGAGGATTCCTCCGAAAGCATGATCCGGCAGCTCGTTGACAGCAGCGGCAAGCTCAATGAACGGGTCGACATCCCGCTGCCGGTGGACGGCCTGCTCAACCCCGAACTCGCCCATCGCTTCGACGATTTCACCGAGAAGAATTCCGCCTACACGCTTTCGCCCGCAACGATTGCGGTCAATCTCGACAAGGATTTCGAGCCGCTGCACCCTAAGCAGCTGCGCCGCGTCGTGCTCGGCCCCTTTTATTCCGCAGGCATTACGGACAACAATTCGACCGTGACCGAGGTGCTGGCCAAGGTGCGCAAACCGGAAAATGCCTGGCTGCTCACCTGGACCATCCAGGAGGTCTACTCCAAGGGCGAGAAACCCGGCCGCAAGGGCCTGTTTTCGAGCGATAAGACGACGCAGGAATTCTTTATCAACACCGACGATCTCGAAGCCGCGCGCCAGGGTGTGTCGAGCTACGAGAACCACGCCCTGATCCCGCACGAAGCCTATCAAGCACTCTACGCCGCCGGCGAAGCTCAAAAGATCTTTTCCGGCTACAAGGTTCACATCCTGTCAAATGGGCAGGTGATTTCAGATGTCTGACCGTCACATCGCGGAGCATCCTTCATGGACACCGGCCTGACCACCATTCCGGAAGCGGCTATCGAAAAGCACCGCGCAACCGCGCAAAGCTTCATCACTCGCCTCGTCGTGCTGGAGGATTCTGCGCGCGAATCCGGCACAGCACTTGCCGGCACCAATCGCCGCTTTGTCTCGACAGTCTCTGTCGGCTCGGTGCGCCGTACCCGCGAGGTCGAGCTTACCAAGACCGTCGCCGCGATCCATCCCGACGACCAGCTGATGAGCATCCCGCAGCACACGCTGTTGTTCCGCGCCCGCCGCGGCCTGGCGATTGCGCTCGCCATCTCCGACGTCTTCGCCGAGGGCTCCGACCTCGAAAGCCTCCAGGCCAAGAACACCCGCGCGCCTCTTGAGGGCGATGAGGCGGCGACCTTCAAGAAGCTTCTGTCAGCCTCGGCTTACGTTTCAGCCTTCAGCCTCGCCTCTTACCTGTTCCAGCTGATCGACAGCGACGGCGAGGCTCCCAACGATATCGCCGAACCGGACTTCCTGTTCGACACGCCGCAGGACGCGGTGAAGTCGATTGTCGCCGGGTTGGACAAGGCGATTGCAGGCTCCAAGGACGATGGCGACCTGACGACGCGCGCGCGAGCTTTTGCACGGGTCGCCATTGATGGGCTGCTGGCCCGCAAAGGCCGCTTCGACGGCATCGGTCCGTTCGAGAACGCCCATATCCGCATCGACGCCGACGATTTCACCCTCGACGGCTTCGACGTCGCGCCCGGCAAGCGCTCCAAGCCGCTGGTGATGACCTTCAAGAAGCCGGAAGAGGTCGTCGGCAACCACATTGCCAAATACCAGTCGGTCAAGCTCGCCAAGATGCTGATGGCCTACGATTTCGAGCGCGAGTTGAACCCGTTCGTCGAACTCGGGGGCTTCCTCTTCACCTTCATCGGCGACGGCGCGCCGGGCACCGGCAAGACGACGCTGATCCAGATGATCGCCGGCCTCGTCAACAATTATTGCCAGGTTGCCGGCTATCCCTTCGCCTATGAGAATTTCGGCGTCGACCAGATCTCGTCCTACCAGGGCAAATCTGGCCAGAATTGCCGCCAGTTCATCAACAATGTCTTGAACCCACGCGTCATCGGTTTCGGCACCGTCGACGACATCGACCAGGTGGCGGCCCGCCGCTCCGACGACCGCGCCTCGGCCGGCCAACAGGAAATCACCGGCGTCTTGATGGACGCCTTTGCCGGCGCCGGCACGGTGGTGCGCGGCAATTGCTCGTTCGGCATGTTTTCCAACTATCCCGAAAATGTCGACGATGCGCTGCGCCAGCGCGCCGGGGCCCGCTGGCTGGTCGACGGCCCACAGAGCCGCGACGACTATATCGACATCTTCGTCCTGCTTGCCGGCAAGAACCACAAGATCCCACTCGGCGACCACAAGCTCTACGCCGCGCAGGAGATCCAGCGCGCGGTGACCGAAGCCTATGAGGAGCACGAGAAGCCTCAGGAAGACGGGCTGATGAAGGTCTATGAGCGCTACATGAAGGAGAATGGCGCGCCGAAATCGATGGCCGACATCGGCACCTATCTGCACCTGATCAAGGATGCCGAGCCGCGCTTCACCGGCCGAGCCATCAAGAACGTCACCGACGCCATCAAGATGCGCGCCATGGACATCGAGCTGCCCGACGACTGGTTCGAGAAGCCGGAAGCCTTCATGCACAAGGGCTACGACGAGAAGAAAGCCATGATCGAGGAACTGCGTGGGCCGTTCTCGATGGACATGGTCATGCAGGAGATCAACCGCTACGCCGACTCGGAGTTCCGCTATTCCGACAAATCCGACGACGCCGCGGTGGAGAAGCTGCTGCGCGACGCACGCCTGCGCGAACGGGCGGGGCGCGAGATGGAGGAGATGAAGAAGAAGGGGCTGTGGAATGCGTGAGCTTCCTTCGCTGCCCGCGGGTGCTGAAAGGCTTGGCGCTAACGCTGACGCCCCCCTCTCCCCGTCCTTCACGGGGCGAGGGCAAGGGTGAGGGGCGGCGCATGCGTGGACCACAGATCGCTACGACCATATTGGCAGCTATCGAACAGCGCCTCGATCGGCACATCCGGACCAATGATCTTCGATTTATTGCCGCCAAAGGCCATGGGGAGACATGTCCTTGAATGCTAGCGCTGCCCCTCACCCTTGCCCTCTCCCCGTGCAGAACGGGGAGAGGGAGGCGTCAGCGTTGGCGCTTCGCCACAACAGGCAACGCCACTCGGAACGTTCTGCATGAGCCACGCCAAAAAGCCCGACCTTCTCCGCGACAATGAGCTGATCTACGGCCGCTTGCTCACCGTCGACGAGCCGCACCTCATCCAGCGTTACAACAAGGCGCTTGTCGCCTTCGGCCTCAAACCGACCAAGCTGAAGAGCTTCCAGATCGACCGCACCGGCTTCTCGCCCGAAGTGGCCGAGGAATGCGGCGACTACGACTATCTCGATCCCAACGAGGTCAACCGCCGCTTCATCATCCTGACGCCGTCGCAGATCGATCTGCCGGTGGTGCACACCGCCTTTTCCAACACCTCGCAGCTGATGTTCGAGTTCATGTCCAAGAACCAGCGCGCCATCGATGCGCTGACCATCAAGGATGTCATCTACGGGGAGATCGAGGATTCCGTTCCCCTGGTCAACGACATCGAGGATCTGCTGTCGATCAGCCAGGTCGAGTTCAGGGTGCTTTCGGCCGAGGACGTGCTGGGCAAGGCCGCCGAACTCGGCAAGCTGGTCGACCGGCTGAAGCAGGAGCCCGATGCCTGGCGCGACAACACCATGCTGAGCCGTATGGTGGAGCTGGCGAAGGTCTGCGGCGATATCCGTGAGAATGCGCTGGTGCCCGACCAGGTGATCTTCCGCCACAACGCCTACTGGACCAGCCATTTCGGCGGCGTCTACGTCTTCGTCGATCCTGATATGACCACCGTCATCGGCGACCCGGCCGCCCCCGGCTTTCGCCGTTCGCGGCCCTGGCAGGTCAGCTATCTCTCGATCAACGATGCCGACAAGGTGTTCAAGTTCCTGGCCAGCACCGGCCGCATCGAACTGCCCCGCGCGTCATGGGTCGAAAGCTCGGGCTATCTCGAGCATCGCGCCGAGATGGTGGTGCGCTCTCTCATCCGCGACACAGAGCCGAACCGCAATTTGACCGAGGTCGACAAGGTCTGGCTGCAGACCTGGATCCATGGCCATGCCGATCTGATCACCAAGGACGGCAATTTCCCCTTTCTCAACGCCGCCAAGCGTGAGATCGCCCAACTCGGCCATCTCAAGATCGAGGATGTGTTTCCGCAACAGCGCTTCCTGGTCGTGCGTGGCAAGCCCGACCATCCCGACGCCTGGCTGACCAACCAGCTGATCTCGGATTTCGTGCCGCAGGACTTCGTCTCGCGTTACGTCTTCAACAAGCCGGGCTTCTACAAGGACTATGACGGCTACAGCGACGCCTGGCGGTCGCATGTTGTGGACGTTCTGAAAACCACATATTTGAAAGACAAAGTGGCGTTTCGCACGCGCCTTTACGGCCTGACTGACTGAGGGGTGAACGAGAGCCATGCTTGATCCGATCGTGAATTTCTTCACCCGCATCTTCCAATGGATAGGCCGCGGCATCGGCCTCGTCATCGGCGCGATCCTGTGGCCGTTCCTCTGGGCTGGGCGCTGGTATACGCAGCGCGGCTGGATCCTGAAGGCTGTGGTCGGCCTCGCGCTTCTGGTGTTGATCGGCCTCTACGCCAATTTCTTCTACGCCACCCAGTGGTGGAACAAGTTCGATCCCAACTACGTGGACAAATACACCTTCGAGAACCGCAACATTTCCGCCGGCGAACAGGTCGCCGCCGGCGCCGGCACCGACACCGCCAAGACCTGCGGCAATTCGGGCATCGCCCAGGTGGCGGCCGACCTGACGGACTTCAACGTCAACCAGAATGCCTGGATCTCGTCGATGATCCTCTACAAACTCGGCCTGTTCGGCATCGACTGGGACAACACGCCGTTCATGGACAACAAGGCCTCGTTCCAGCGCGGCATCAACCAGGCGGTGCGGCGTACCGCCACCGAGCTTGCCGACAATCTCGGCCGTGTTCGCACCACATCGCAGATCGACGGCGACCTGCAGGATGCGCGCGGCAATCTGCAGTTCGACGAGGAGACCTGGTATTTCGGCCTCAACCCGTTCGGCCCCAAGACGCCTACGCCGAGTTATTATCGCGATGCCGTCACCAAGCTGCGCTCCTTCAACGCCCGCCTCGGCAGCTGCCAGGCGACGTTCGATGCCCGCGCCGACAATCTGAAGCAGTATATCGACCGCATCTCCTCCGACATCGGTTCGACCTCGGCGATCCTCAAGGAGCGCGCCGAAAACCATAACAATGGCTGGTTCGACTTCCGCGCCGACGACCGCTTCTGGTTCGCCTATGGCCAGCTCTATGCCTATTACGGCCTGATGAAGGGCGCCCAGGCCGACTTCGAGGACGTCATCAAGGAAAAGCATCTCGGCAATCTGTGGGACACGATGGATGCGCAATTCGTCTCGGCGCTGCGCATCCAGCCCTTCATCATCGCCAATGGCCGCGAGGATGGCTGGATCATGCCGACGCACCTGACGACGATGGGTTTCTACGTGCTTCGCGTGCGCTCCAACATGGTCGAGATCAGCAACGTCCTGACTCAGTAGCGTCCACAGCTTTCCCGGCGAGCGATGGCGAATTTGCGCCGTCGCCTCTGTCGCATTCCGTGCATTGGGCGGCTGTTTTGAGACGGCGGAACGTCGCGTCCTCTGGCTTCTATACGGCGCGGCAACGGAGCCAGGAAGAACCGGCGACAGGTCGGCCGGCCGCGGAGACACTTTCTTCATAGGAAACATAGTTGCATGCAAGTTGACGCCGCGGGAGCGACAGGGTTAGAACATGCCCGCGCCCGGGTTCAACATGCCTGCGAGTGAGATCAAACCCGTCCCCTCCACCGTCCAATCCGAAGGAAAGCCGTCATGGCCGAAGTGAAGTCCGACATCGAGATCGCGCGCGGCGCCAAGAAAAAGCAAATCCAGGAGATCGGCGCCAAGATCGGCATCCCGACCGAGCACCTTTTGCCCTACGGCCACGACAAGGCGAAGATTTCGGCCGAATTCATCAAATCGGTGAAGGGCAACAAGGACGGCAAGCTGATCCTCGTCACCGCCATCAACCCGACGCCGGCCGGCGAAGGCAAGACGACCACCACCGTCGGCCTTGGTGACGGTCTGAACCGCATCGGCAAGAAGGCGATCGTCTGCATCCGCGAGGCTTCGCTCGGCCCGAATTTCGGCGTCAAGGGCGGTGCTGCCGGCGGCGGCTACGCGCAGGTCGTGCCGATGGAGGACATGAACCTCCACTTCACCGGCGACTTCCACGCCATCACCACGGCGCACAACCTTCTGTCAGCGCTGATCGACAACCACATCTACTGGGGCAATGAGCTCGGCATCGACACCCGCCGCGTCGCCTGGCGCCGCGTCATGGACATGAACGACCGGGCGCTGCGCGAAATCATCTGCTCGCTCGGCGGCGTCGCCAACGGCTATCCGCGCGAGGCCGGCTTCGACATCACCGTCGCCTCGGAAGTCATGGCTATCCTGTGCCTTTCCACCGACCTCAAGGATCTGGAAAAGCGCCTTGGCGACATCATCGTCGCCTACCGCCGCGACAAGACGCCGGTCTATGCCCGCGACCTCAAGGCCGACGGCGCCATGGCGGTGCTGCTGAAGGACGCCATGCAGCCAAACCTGGTGCAGACGCTGGAAAACAACCCGGCCTTCGTCCATGGCGGTCCGTTCGCCAACATCGCCCATGGCTGCAACTCGGTCGTCGCCACCACGACGGCGCTGAAGCTCGCCGACTACGTCGTCACCGAAGCCGGCTTCGGCGCCGACCTCGGTGCTGAAAAATTCTTCGACATCAAGTGCCGCAAGGCGGGTTTGAAGCCGGCGGCTGCCGTCATCGTCGCCACGGTGCGCGCCATGAAGATGAATGGCGGCGTCAAGAAGGAAGACCTCGGCAAGGAAAACATCGAGGCAGTCAAGAAGGGCTGCCTCAATCTGGGCCGCCACATCGAGAATGTGAAACAGTTCGGCGTGCCTGCGATCGTGGCGATCAATCATTTCACCACCGATACCGAGGTGGAAATCCAGGCGATGAAGGATTTCGTCGCCTCGCTCGGCGCCGAGGCGATCCTGTGCAAGCATTGGGCCAATGGCTCTGCCGGCATTGAGGAGTTGGCGCGCAAGGTCGTCGAGATCGCCGAATCCGGCGCCTCGCAGTTCGCGCCGCTCTATCCCGACGCAATGCCGCTGTTCGAGAAGATCAACACCATCGTCCAGCGCATCTATCGCGGCGACGAGGCGATCGCCGACAAGTCGGTGCGCGACCAGCTGCATGCCTGGGAGCAGGCCGGCTACGGGCACCTGCCGGTCTGCATGGCCAAGACCCAATATTCCTTCTCGACCGACCCGAACCTGCGCGGCGCGCCGACCGGGCACACCGTGCCGGTGCGCGAGGTCAGGCTTTCGGCGGGCGCCGGCTTCGTCGTCGTCATCTGCGGCGAGGTCATGACCATGCCCGGCCTGCCCAAGGCGCCGTCCTCGGAAAAAATCTTCCTCAACGAGGCCGGCCAGATCGAAGGCCTGTTCTGAGATTTGTCTCGACAACCAAGGGCGCCGCAGCCATGCGGCGCCCTTTTGCTTGCCGGGCTTCTCACGCCACTGTCGAGGACCCGAACTTCTTGATCCCGGCGACCGACATGCTGACGAACTGGTCGAGAATGGTGAAGAAGATATCCAGACTGAACCCAAACAGGAAGGAGAAGGTGAAGAGGCTGAAGCCTATTCCCGAAGCCTCCTCTCCAAGCTTGGTGCCCGGTGCTACAAACCAGGCAAGCACCATGCCGGCCAGCGCCCCCAGTGCGATCCTGTGGATCAGCCGCGACAGCGGTGGATTGGGCAGCAGCGGATTGAGGATCATCCGCATGTGAAACATGATGGCTCCGAGCGCGCCGTAGAAGGCCGGGAGTATCCACAAGGCATATGGGCTGAGAACCTCGTCCAGCGTCTTTATCTGCGCGGTCAGCGTGTAGATCGAGTTCGGCGCGATCGTGATCACTCCGTCGCACTGCAGGCTGCGCGTTGCCTCGTCGAAATCGGCATTCACGTCCGTCACTTTTTCCGAAGACGTACCTTCAAGATTGTTCGGGTTTTTCTTTTCGGTGTTTATCTGCGCGCAATAGGCATCCGGCTGATTGGGGAGCTCCTTGAGCTTGTCTGGAGGCGTGGATTTACTCACCCCCAGCGGCTGGTCACAGAACTGGTCTATGGCACCTTGCTGGGAATACTGAGCCTGGCCCGCCGCTACGCCATCTGCCGTGGAGGTTGAATAAAATTTGCAGTACATCCATTGCATTCCCCAGATCGGGAATTGCGCGTCCTCAGTCATGAACCCTTGCGCTCTTCTCACCAGGGAGGAAAAGCGCTGGTCGAGAGCGTGAAGGCTATCTTCCGAATTGTAATAGGCGTCCTTCAGAAGCGTCAGATCCGTGGTCGAAGCCTGCTCGGACGATGCCGAGCTCAGTTGTTTCTTCGTCGCCCAAACCTGGCGTATCGCCTGTCCGAACCGTGCGCTGAAATCATTGTTGTCGATTTCTATGAGTTCGGAGTTTATCGCGACTCCCTTGTTGTAAATGTACGTCAATCTTCCGGTTACAACCATGAAAAGCACGGAAAGAGCCACGAGAAAGTACGTCGCCAGCGCGGTCTTGCGCGACATGTCACCGGGCGACCAGCCCGATCGCAGTGCCGCCAGGGTGGCAAATGGCACGGTGCCGGAACAATCGTTGAAAACCGTCTGAAGATTGACGACCTCAGGCTGGCTGGCCGTCGCATCGTCGAGCTTTTCGGCATTGCGGATGGCCGCAAACAGGGAACTGTCCTTGAACACACCGTAGCGGCCGTAGTTGGCGACCAGCTTGGCGTCCGCGATGAGTCCAGAAACGAGAGGGTCGGCCGGCGTCGTCGTCATCGTGAAATCCCCCCGCCTGACGACTACCCTAGATAGCCCGGCACATAGCCGTATTGCGACGGGCACCCGCACGGATATCCGGGCGGGCCGGGCGGCTGCGCCCAGCACCAGAAGGATTGAGTGAAGCAGATCGTCCCCGGCGCGTGCGAAGGGACCTGGGCGAAAGCGGGCCATGGCAAGAGTGCCGCGGCACCAGCCAAGGCGAGAACGACTGTAGTTCGTGCAATTCGCGCTTTCACTTGTTTCTCCCGGGGAAGTCTACCCCGTCCCACCCCTTGATCCAGATATACCGTTCCTCGGAGAGAGGCCTTCGTCTGTGAAAGACTTCACTCTGTTCTCCAGTTCCCCATCCTGAGATAGAGCCCGATCTGAGTTTCTTGCGTTTAGCCGGCTCATCATCCCGAAAGTGAATGGGCCCAGCCGAAAAGACTTCCAAACGAGGCCACGCCCCGGTGTTCGTGATCAGGAACGCCAAAGGGCGCCGCAGACTGCGGCGCCCCTGTTCCTTCGCGGCAATTTGCCTATGCAGCGTTGCGCGCCAGCGCGCGCTGGTTGGACGCATAGGGCGTGTCGCGTTCGGGCAAAGCACCGGTCTTCAGGCAATCGATCCATTCGGCGGTCTTGAGCACGGCCGCAAAGCGCGACTGCAGGATGATGGACACCACGCGGTGGATCTCCTCGGCCGAGGCGTAGCCGGCGCTGTTGGCGTAAGGCAGCGAACCGGTGGCGTCGGACAGGAACTCGACCGCAAAGCCGACATGCGCGGCGTGGATGATGCTCGACAGGTCGCAATTATGCGTCATGTAGCCGATCACCGTTATCGTATCGATGGTATTGGCGCGCAGCCACGCCTCGAGGTCGGTGCCGGCAAAGGCGCTAGGCAGTGACTTCTCGACATAGTGGTCGCGGCTTCGCCGAGCGATCTCGGGATGCAGTTCGCCGCCATGGCTGCCCTTGGCGAAGACTGGCGAGGTCTCGGGCGCCATCTGCTTGACGACCACCACCTTCACGCCGGCCGCAGCGGCGGCATCCATAGCGCGCGCGACATTGACGACGCTGTCGCGGAACGGCGGACACTGGATGGCGAGGTTGCCGCCATCATAATCATTCTGGACATCGATAACGATGAGTGCGCGGCGCGGCGTGATATTGGCGGACATGGTGTTCTCCTTCGAGCTTGAATGGGACAGGAAATAGGCGAATCGCCCGACTGCCAAAAGTGGCCCGATTGACATCATTCGAAAGAATTGGGACAATCCGCTTTTCGCTTGCTGGAAACACGCATGGCCGACCCGATCATTGCCGTTCTCGCCTTTGACGGCATCAGCCCGTTCCACCTCTCCGTGCCGTGCGTGGTGTTCGGCACCGACCGCACCAAGCTTGGCCTGCCGCGTTTCGACTTTCGCGTCTGCGCGCTCGACGATGGAGCGATCCACACCGATGCCGGGCTGACCATCGCGGTGCCGTATGGCCTTTCCGCATTCGACGATGCCGACATCGTCATCGTTCCGAGCTGGAAGGATCTCGAGGCCCCACTTCCGCCGCCGCTCCTGGCAGCGCTCACCCACGCGCACCGGCGCGGTGCGCTGATCGTCGGCCTCTGTCTCGGCACCTTCGCCATTGCCGCCGCCGGGCTGCTTGCGGGCCGGCGTGCGACGACACATTGGGCCTCCACCGACCGGTTGCAGGCATTGTACCCGGACATCGAAGTCGACGCCGACGTGCTCTATGTCGACGACGGCGACATCGTCACCTCGGCCGGCGTCGCCGCCGGGCTCGACTGCTGCCTGCACATTGTGCGCGCGCGCTATGGCGCAGAGGTAGCGCTGCGGCTGGCAAGGCACATTGTACTGTCGCCGCACCGGCAGGGTGGGCAGGCGCAGTTCATCGAGCGCCCGCTGGCGAAAACCCCGGCCACCGACCGCTTCACCTTGGCGCTGGACACGGTGCGGGCAACGCTCGGACAAACGCACAACCTCGACCGCGTCGCGGAGGCCGCGGGCCTGACTCGGCGCACTTTCACCCGCCGTTTCCAGAAATCGATCGGCACCAGCTTTGGCGAATGGTTGGCCGGCCAACGCACCGAACTGGCGCAACGGCTGCTGGAGGCGACGGAAAAATCGATGGACATGGTGGCCTTCGAAGCCGGCTTCGGCAGCGCCACCTCGCTGCGCCAGCATTTCGCCGCACGGCTCAAGACGTCACCGGCCCAATACCGGCGTGAATTCTCGCGGCGAGCCGGTCCGGACGAGCGCATGGCACGTACGGCTTCATACTGACCGCCCACGACGAGTTCAGCCCCGCTTGACCGCCCGCGCCGGATTGCCGACCACTGTGGTGTTGTCAGGCACGTCGCGCGTCACCACCGCGCCGGCGCCGACTATGGCGCCATCGCCGATGCTGATGCCGCCGAGGATGATGGCGCTGCCGCCGATCCAGGCGTCATTGCCAATGGTGACCGGCCGGGCAATCTCCAGTCCCGCCTGACGGCCCGCGGCCTCCTTGTGGTGCTCGGCGCAGTAGATCTGCACATTGGGGCCGAGAAGCGTCCGCCTGCCGATACGCACCGGCGCGGTGTCGAGGATGGTGCAGCCGGCATTGAGGAAGGCGCCGTCGCGAGATGGATGTTGAAACCGTAGGCGCAGTGGAACGGCGCCTCGATGCGGGAGCCTGCGCCCGCGCTGCCGAGCAGCGCCAATAGCGCCGGGCCGATATTGCCGCGTTGCTGGGGCCGTAGCGTATTATGCTCGAACACCGCATCGCGCGCGATCTCCCGCAGCGCCTCCAGTTCGTCGTCGATGCAGATGTACCATTCGCCTGCAATCATCCTTGTGCGTTCGCTTCCGGCCATCACAGCGACTCCGTCCCTTCGTCATGTTCGACTGGTTACCAAAGTACAATGCTCACTGATGGAAGAAGCACCATCGCCTACTCTCGTCAAACGCAGGACCTATGCTAGCTTGCCCTCGTAGGCCAGTCCCGGGCCTGCTTTCGAGGGGATCGACATGCTCTATTTGCTTGCACTTCTGATCGGCGTGATTGCCGGTCTTCGCGCCATGACCGCGCCGGGCGCGATCGCCTGGGGCGCCTATCTCGGCTGGCTGCCGGTGGCCGGCACCTGGGCAAGTTTTATGGGCCATTGGGCCGCCGTCGGCATCTTCACCATCCTCGCCATCGTCGAACTGGTCACCGACCAGCTGCCCTCGACGCCGAGCCGCAAGGTGCCGCAGCAATTCGGCGCCCGCATCCTGCTTGGCGCCTTCAGCGGCGCGGTGATCGGCGCCACTGCCGGTTCCACCATTGGCGGCCTGATTGCCGGCGCCATCGGTGCTGTCATCGGCACCTATGGCGGCGCCGAAGCGCGCGGCCGGTTGGCCGCCGCCTTCGGCAAGGATTTGCCTGCCGCCCTCATCGAGGACGCGGTGGCGATCATCGGCGGCCTGCTGATCGTGGCGGCGGTGGTATGACTGCCCAAGCCTCAGACGCCAAGACATACGACGCCATCATCATCGGCGCCGGACAGGCCGGCCCTCCTCTCGCCGGCCGGCTGACGTCAGCCGGCATGAGCGCGGCGCTGATCGAGCGCAAGCTGGTCGGCGGCACCTGCGTCAACACCGGCTGCATGCCGACCAAGACCATGGTCGCCAGCGCCTATGCCGCGCATCTGGCGCGGCGTGCCGCGGACTACGGCGTGACGTTCTCAGGCCCTGTCGGCGTGGACTACAAGAGGATCAAGGCGCGCAAGGACAAGGTCACAAACGACTCCCGCAGCAATCTGGAGACGTGGATCGCCGGCATGAAGGGCTGCACGCTTTATCGCGGCCACGCCCGCTTCGAATCCGCCAACACCGTGCGTGTCGGCGGCGACCTTCTGACCGCCGAAAAGATCTTCCTCAACACCGGCGGCCGCGCCTCGGTGCCCGACCTGCCGGGCGTCAACGACGTCGACTACCTCACCAACTCCTCGATGATGGATCTCGATGTTTTGCCGCGCCATCTTATCGTCGTCGGCGGCAGCTACATCTCTCTTGAATTCGCGCAGATGTTTCGCCGCTTCGGCTCTGAAGTCACCGTCATCGAGAAGAGTTCGCGCCTGACCGGCCGCGAGGACGAGGACGTGTCGGCGGCCGTCCTATCGATCCTCGAAAACGAAGCCATAGAAGTCCATGTCGGCGCCGACGACATCCGCTTTGCCAGACAGGGCAAGGAGATCGCCGTGACCTTCTCATCCGGCAAGCCGCCGGCGGTCGGCTCGCATGTGCTTCTGGCACTCGGCCGCACCCCCAACACCGACGATCTCGGCCTCGATAAGGCCGGCGTCGCGGTCGATCTGCGCGGCTTCGTCACCGTCGACGACCAGCTGCGCACCAGCGTGCCCGGCATTTGGGCAATGGGCGACTGCAACGGCAAGGGCGCCTTCACCCACACCTCCTACAACGATTATGAGATCGTCGCCGCCAATCTGCTCGACGACGATCCGCGCAAGGTCAGCGACCGCATCGAGGCCTATGCGCTCTACATCGATCCGCCGCTCGGCCGCTGCGGCATGACCGAGGCGGCGGTGAAGAAATCCGGGCGCAAGGCGCTGGTCGGCCAGCGGCCAATGACCCGCGTCGGCCGCGCCATCGAAAAGGGCGAGACGCAAGGTTTCATGAAGATCCTGGTCGATGCCGACACCAGGCAAATCCTCGGCTGCTCCGTGCTCGGCCCCGGCGGCGACGAGGCGGTGCACTGCGTGCTCGACCTGATGTACGCCAAGGCGCCGGTCGATACGCTGGCGCGCGCCGTGCATATCCACCCCAACGTCTCGGAGCTGTTGCCAACCATCGCCCAGGAGCTGAAGCCGCTCGCCTGACATAGCCCCGCGTCAAGCTCAGCGCTTTCTGCATTGGTGCGTTGCAGCAATGTGCATTGCGCGCGGCAAGGCTTCTCGTTCAGTCTGAATTGAACCGATTCAGTCTGGATTTTCCATGCCTTTGCCGATCCTTGCGCTTGCCATTGCGTCCTTCTGCATCGGCACCACCGAATTCGTCATCATGGGCCTGTTGCCGGAGGTTGCGGCCGATCTCGGCGTGTCGATCCCCTCGGCCGGCCTGCTGGTCACCGGCTATGCGCTGGGCGTCGTCTTCGGCGCACCCATCGTCGCCATGGCCACCGCGCATTTGCCGCGCAAGCCGGTCCTGGTCGCGCTGACGGCGATGTTCGTCGTCGGCAATCTGCTCTGCGCCATCGCGCCCAATTACTGGCTCCTGATGGCCGCTCGCGTTTTCACCGCCTTCGGCCATGGCGCCTTCTTCGGCATCGGCTCGGTCGTTGCCGCCAGCCTGGTGCCGCGCAACAAGCGCGCCAGCGCCATGGCGATGATGTTCGCGGGATTGACGCTCTCCAATATTCTCGGCGTTCCCGCCGGCACGGCGCTTGGCGAAGCCTTCGGCTGGCGCTCCACCTTCTTTGCCGTCGTTGGCATCGGCCTGATCTCTGTTGCGGCCATCGCCTGGCTGGTGCCATCCAATGTCGCCGAACCGAGCGGCGGCGGCCTGCGCAGTGAACTGCGCGTGCTGGGCAAGCTGCAAGTCTGGCTCGCCATGCTGATCGCCTCGCTGGCCTCGGCCAGCCTGTTTGCCGTCTTCACCTACATCAAGCCCTACCTTACCGATGTCTCCGGCCTGTCGACCTCCGCGGTCACCTGGGTCCTGCTACTGTTCGGCGCCGGCATGACCATAGGCAACATCATCGGCGGCCGGCTGGCCGACTGGAAATTGATGCCGACGGTCATCGGCACGCTGCTTTTGATGGCAGTTCTGTTTGTCGGCTTCACGCAGTTCGGCGCTATCGCCAGCGTCGCCATCGGCGTCGTCTTCTTGTGGGGACTGCTGATCTTCGTCGTCGTGCCGCCGCTGCAGATCCGCGTCGTCGAAGCGGCTTCGGAAGGGCCGAACCTCGCCGCCACGCTCAACCAGGGCGCATTCAATATCGGCAATGCCAGCGGCGCCTGGATCGGCGGCGTGGCTCTGTCGGCCGGCGTTTCCTATGCTCATTTGCCGCTGGCCGGCGCGGTGCTGGCCCTGCTGGCGGTCAGCGTAGCCGTTGTCTCGCAGGCGCTCGAAGGATCGGCGCCGATAACGACGGTTCCGGCCGCCGCCGAATAATTCCATTGCGCCCATGGCGGCGCGAACTGGACCAATCGACAGCCCTTCGGCAAAAGTGCATGTGTTCTGCCTCTTATCCTGGAGGCATCCCATGCAGAAATCGATCGAACGCATCGCCGGCGATACCGAAGGCGTTTCCTACGAATTCCCGGTGTTCCGCTTCGCCGGCGCCGACAAGGCAGCACCTTCGGCCTATCTCCAGGCAGCACTCCACGCCGGTGAACTGCCTGGTGTCGTCGCCATCGACGCGCTGATGCCGGCGCTGAACAAGGCCGAAGCCGAAGGCCGCATCAAGGGCAGCATCACGGTCGTGCCCTGGGCCAATCCGATCGGCCGCGCGCAATATCATTTCGGCGAGCACCAGGGCCGCTTTCATCTCGGCACCCGCAACAATTTCAACCGCGGCTTTCCGTTGCTCGCAGCACCGGACGCCAAGCTTTTGCCCGACACCACGCTTGGCACCCCCGACCAGCGATTGAAGACCCGTCTGGTGCAGCTGTCGCTCGGCCACGACATCGTGCTCGACCTGCATTGCGACGACGAGGGCCTTGCCTATCTCTACGTCCACGCCAGCCTGTGGCCGGCGATGGCCGATTGCGCCGCCGCAATGGGTATCGACGCCGTGGTGTTGTGGAGCGAGGACACCGACGGCACCTTCGAGGGCGCCACGATCATGCCCTACCAGAACGTCCCCGCCAACGTGGCGAAGCTCGACCGCCGCGTTGCCACCACGGTTGAATACCGTGGCATGCTGGATGTCGACGGCGCGCTGGCAAGTTCCGATGCCGAAGGCCTTTACCGGCTGCTGGCGGCGCGCGGCGTCATCGCCGATACCGCCCTTCCCGCACCCGGCGCGTTCAAGGGCCTCGTCGCGCCGCTGGAGAACATCGACATGATGCCGGCGCCCCGGGCCGGCGCCATCCTCTACGACGTCAAGCCCGGCGACCGCGTCGCCGAGGGCGCGCGCCTCGCCACCATCGTCCACACACCGGGCGAGGCCGGTGGCCGCACCGAAGTGCTGGCGCCGCAGGACGGCGTCATCCTGACCCGCCGCTCACGCCGCATCATCCGCGCCGGCGAGGATCTCTTGAAGCTGGTTGGCAACAAGAAGAGCGCCGACGCGAGGTTAGGCACGCTGGAGGACTGAGCTAACCCGAAATCGCCAGCCGCGCCTTGGCCTCCAGCCATTCGGCCATTTGCCGGTACGGCACCGGGCCGTGGCTGACACGGGCGACACCAAGCTCGGCCAGGCGCTGGCGCGGCGGCACATGCGCCAGCGCGATGATGTTGACCGGCAATGCCGTCGCCTTGCACAGCGCCTCGATCAGACCCTCGTCGCCGAGCCCCGGCGCAAAGAAGCCGCTCGCTCCGGCTTTTTCATAAGCGTGCGCCCGCTCGACGGCCTGGTCGAGCAGCACGCTGTCATGCGCATCCGGCTTGGCCTTGAGGAAAATGTCGGTACGTGCGTTGATAAAGGCGGGAATGCCGGAAGCCTTCACCGCCGCCGCTGCCGCCTCGATGCGCTTCACCTGCACGGCGATGTCGTGCAGACCGGCGCCGCCGACGATCTGGTCCTCGAAATTGAAACCGATGGCGCCGGCCTGCAGGGCACGTGTCACCGTCTGGGTGACAGTCACCGGCTCGACGCCGTAGCCGCCTTCGAGGTCCATGGTCACCGGCAGGTCGACTGCCGCCACGATGCGCCTGATGTTGTCCAGCGCCAGCTCCAGCGGAATTTTCTCGCCATCGGCATAACCAAAAGCAGCCGCGACCGGCCAGCTTCCGGTGGCGATCGCCTCGGCGCCCGCCCTCTCGACGATCTTGGCCGAGCCCGGATCCCAGGCATTGTAGAGAACGATCGGGTTGCCCTTGACATGAAGGGCATGGAACGTGCGTGCGCGCTCGATCTGCTCGGTCATTGCTGTCTTCCCGTCTTTCCGATGTTGGACGAACAGTCTAGGCAGGACCCCAAGCCTTGGCGATGTGCCATGGGCTGCAGAAGCGGCGGCCACAAACAGGCCTTTCAAACCTGTTGCGCATCCGGCTTTTCGCCGCTATGGATTTCGCCCATGAACATGCGCTCGATCAAGACCATTTGGTGGTGGGCTCGCTGACAGCGGCCTGTTCGAACGCGTGCGCGTGAAAATAGAGGGTGGCCGCAACGGAATGTCCGGGCGGCCATTTGTTTTTTCAAAGCCATTCCCGGGTCCGTTGCCCCAACAAGCCATATGGAGACGGCAATGACGATGAAGGCTCTGGAAAACGGCGCGGAAAGCTTCGTGACCGCAGGTGGTGTCACCATCACCCGCGAACGCCACGACAAGCCTTACGCCGGTGCGATCGATGCCTATGTCG
This sequence comes from Mesorhizobium sp. L103C105A0, assembly GCF_000502215.1. Classification (NCBI taxonomy): domain Bacteria; kingdom Pseudomonadati; phylum Pseudomonadota; class Alphaproteobacteria; order Hyphomicrobiales; family Phyllobacteriaceae; genus Mesorhizobium; species Mesorhizobium sp. L103C105A0. The sequence goes on from NZ_AYXF01000001.1 coordinate 498,550, forward strand.
ATGGCTTGAACTCGCGCCGTGGTGCGGTGTTTTCCTCGAATTACGAATATCCGGGCCGCTACACACGCTGGGATACGGCCATCATCGATCCGCCGCTGGTGATTTCCGCGCGTGGCCGCGCCATGCGCATCGAGGCGCTGAATGGCCGTGGCGAAGTGCTGCTGCCGGTGATCGGCAAGACGCTGGCCGGCATTGCCGAGGTGACGATTGCTGAAACCTCGAAAAAGCTGATCCGCCTCGATGTCGCCAAGCCCGGCCGCGTCTTCACAGAGGAAGAGCGCAGCCGCGTCCCCTCTGTGTTTACTGTGCTGCGCGCCATCACCGCTCTGTTCAAGACCGATGAAGACGCCAATCTCGGCCTTTACGGCGCCTTCGGTTACGACCTCGCCTTCCAGTTCGATCCAGTCGACTACAAGCTTGAGCGCAAACAGAGCCAGCGCGATCTCGTGCTGTTCCTGCCTGACGAGATCCTGGTCGTCGACCATTATTCGACCAAGGCCTGGACCGACCGCTACGACTATTCCGGCGACGGTTTTTCAACCGAGGGGCTGCCGCGCGACGAAATTGCCGAACCGTTCAAGACCGCCGACCGCATCCCGCCGCGCGGCGACCATGAGCCGGGCGAATATGCCAATCTGGTGCGCAAGGCGATGGACAGTTTCAAGCGCGGCGACCTGTTCGAGGTCGTGCCCGGGCAGATGTTCTACGAACGCTGCGAGACGCAGCCTTCCGAAATCTCGCGCAAGCTGAAGTCGATCAATCCGTCGCCCTATTCCTTCTTCATCAATCTCGGCGAAAACGAGTATCTGATCGGCGCCTCGCCCGAAATGTTCGTGCGCGTCAATGGCCGCCGCGTCGAGACCTGCCCGATATCCGGCACCATCAAGCGCGGCGACGACGCCATTTCCGACAGCGAGCAGATCCTGAAGCTGCTCAATTCCAAGAAGGATGAATCCGAGCTGACAATGTGCTCGGACGTCGACCGCAACGACAAGTCAAGGGTCTGCGATCCGGGCTCGGTGCGCGTCATCGGCCGCCGCCAGATCGAAATGTATTCGCGCCTGATCCACACCGTCGATCACATCGAAGGGCGCCTGCGCGAAGGCATGGATGCCTTCGACGCCTTCCTGTCGCATGCCTGGGCGGTCACCGTCACCGGCGCGCCGAAACTGTGGGCCATGCGCTTCATCGAGCAGAACGAAAAGAGCCCGCGAGCCTGGTATGGCGGCGCCATCGGCATGGTCAATTTCAACGGCGACATGAACACCGGCCTGACGCTCCGCACCATCCGCATCAAGGACGGCATTGCCGAGGTGCGAGCAGGCGCCACGTTGCTCTTCGACAGCATCCCCGAGGAAGAAGAAGCCGAAACCGAACTGAAGGCATCCGCCATGCTCTCCGCCATTCGCGACGCCAAATTGGGCAATGCCGCAGGCGCCGAACGCACCACCGCGCGCGTCGGCGACGGCGTCAACATCCTGCTCGTCGACCACGAAGACTCCTTTGTCCACACACTGGCCAACTATTTCCGCCAGACCGGTGCCAATGTCTCGACCGTGCGTTCGCCGGTGCCGGAAGAAGTCTTCGAACGGCTGAAGCCCGATCTCGTCGTGCTGTCGCCCGGACCGGGCACGCCGAAGGATTTCGACTGCGCCGCGACCATCAAGAACGCCCGCGCCCGCGACCTGCCGATCTTCGGTGTCTGCCTTGGCCTGCAGGCGCTGGCCGAGGCCTATGGCGGCGAACTCAGGCAGTTGCACGTGCCGATGCACGGCAAGCCGTCGCGCATCCGCGTCTCCAAGCCCGGAATCATCTTCTCCGGCCTGCCCAAGGAAGTGACCGTCGGCCGCTACCACTCGATCTTTGCCGATCCGGTGCGGCTGCCCGACGATTTCATCGTCACCGCCGAGACCGAGGATGGCATCATCATGGCCTTCGAACACCGCAAGGAGCCGATCGCCGCCGTCCAGTTCCATCCGGAATCGATCATGACGCTCGGCCACAATGCCGGCATGCGCATCATCGAAAACATCGTTGCGCATCTGCCGCGCAAGGCCAAGGAAAAGGCCGCCTAGAAACGATGGCGGCAACGGACAACATGGCGGCGATCGCAGCGAAGGCAGCGGCCAGGCAAAGGATCGCCAGCCTTGCCTTCTGGTCGATTGTCATCGCCTGCGTGGTGCTCGCGCTCAAGCTTGCCGCCTGGTACGTCACCGGCTCCGTTGCGCTCTATTCGGACGCATTGGAATCGATCGTCAACGTCATAGCCTCGGCCGCCGCCTATTGGGCGGTCCTGGTCAGCTACAAGCCGGCCGACCAGGACCATCCGTTCGGCCACCACAAGGCCGAGTATTTTTCGGCGGTGCTGGAAGGCGTGCTGATCGTGCTCGCCGCGCTTTTGATCCTCAACGAGGTCTGGCGCTCCTGGCAGACGCCGACCCCGCTCGAACAACCCTGGGAGGGCCTGGCGATCAACGGTGTCGCCACCGTCATCAACGCCTTCTGGGCCTGGACGCTGATCCGCGCCGGGCGCAGCGCAAAATCACCGGCGCTGGTCGCCGACGGCCGGCACATCATGACCGACGTCGTGACCTCGGTCGGCGTCTTCGGCGGCCTCGTCGGCGCTATCCTGACCGGTTGGCAGATCCTTGATCCGGCGCTTGCCGTCATCGTCGCGCTCAACATCCTGTGGCAGGGCTGGCACGTCATCGGCTCGTCGATGAACGGGCTGATGGACCGCGCAGTGGACACGACCGAACACATGCACATTCGCGACATCATCTCGGCCAATTGCAAGGGCGCGCTGGAGGTTCATGACCTCAAGACCCGCATCGCCGGCCGCGCCACCTTCATCGAGTTCCACCTGGTCGTCGACGCCGACATGACGGTCGGCGCCAGCCACGTCATTTGCGACCGCATCGAGGACGCGCTGAAGGCCGAAATCCCCTCGGTGCGCGTCACCATCCATGTCGAACCGGACGACGAGGCGAAGCTGCCGAAAGGCACGACGGCGGTGCCGTTTGCTTGAGGCGAGTTACCACGTTTCGATAGTGAGATCTTTGATCCGCTCGAATTCCCGGATATTGCGGGTTATCAGCGTGAGGTCCCGAGCACGTGCCTGCCCGCCAATCAGCGCATCGTAGGGACCAATCGGGGTTCCCAGTGCCGCAAGCCCAGCACGAATCTCACCGGCATGTCTCGCGTCGTCTCGGTCGAATTCAAGTACCGGGAACTGCAAGGCTTCGATGCGCGCCAGATTTTGGACCTTTCGCTGGCTCTTTTCAGCGCCGTAGTACAGCTCATGCAAAACGACCGCCGAGAGAGCAAAGTCTTGTGGTGCATGCCGTTTGAGCAAAGCCAGCAGACCCTCGTCGCCCGCGATGACCGCTATGACGGCATTGGTGTCGAGCAGGTAGGTCACTTAAAGAGGTCATCCAAAGCAGGTCGATCCTGACCATCCTGACGCTCCAGCGCTCCCTGGACGAAATCGTCGTCAACCGGTCCGATGACCTGGTCGAGCCATGCCCAATCCTGCGCAAGCGGCTCCAAGATGACAGTTTGCCCATGACGACGGATCGAAACCTCGTCTGCCTCGAACCGAAACTCCTTAGGCAAGCGCACAGCTTGTGACCGGCCTGACCAGAACACCTTTGCCTTGTCCATGTGCTATCCTCAAATGAGATATAGCAAAGATATATACCATGGTAGCGTCATAGACAAGATCGAACTCAACGAGTGCAGGCCGACTGCGGCATAGCCTCCAACCGGTAGACCTTGTCATCGGACTTGGTCTTGCCATCCGCCGAGCACAGATCGACAATCGCCAGGCTGCTATTGGGGTTGGCCAGCATGAGGGTGCCGTTGGCGCCGCGCTTGAGGAAGATTTCCTTTTGCGCGATATCGCAGGAAAAGTTGCTCATCTTCGAACTGGCCGCGCAGCGCCATTGATCCGCTTCACCCTGGCAGGAATAGGTCTGCGTGACCTTCGTCCCGTTCTTCCTGGTGGTCACCGAAACGGCGACATCGGAGCCGTCGGGCCAGTTGGCGACATCGCCTGAGGCAAAGGAGGCGAGTTCGACCGGCCCGCGGAAGACCCGGATCGACTGCGTCACCTGGTCGGGATGCGAGGAGAGATGCGCGGCATCGTAGTCTCGCCCGAAGCAGAAGGGTTGGTCCGGTTTCAGTCGCTCGCGCAAGGGAGCCCCAAGCGCCGGATCGATCGGGTCGATCTTGGCGAATTCAGCCTGGCAGGTTGCGGCCGGCATCGGGTCAAGACGGAAATTATCGTCCTCCGAGCCCAGCGCCTGCCGGTCATATTCGGCTTCGCCCAGTTCGTCCTCCGATCCGGCGTCGAGATAGAGATCGGACGAGACATCGGTGAGGATCAGGCGGCCTTTGTCATCGAGCTTCAGCGACGCCATGGTGCGGTCGCAGTCCATGCCGCAGCGGATCGGACCTGACTTGCCGTCCTCGGACTCGTGATTGCACCAGCCGCCGGCCCATTGCGGCGCCTTGGCGCCGCGCACCATGGTGGTGAGAAAACCGTTGTAGGAGGTGTCGGCGTTTGCCATCGGCTCCTCGTTCGGATGGCTCACCGGATCATGGCCATAGAGGAAGAAGATCCGCGCCACCTTCTGCTTTGGATGCGCCTTGAGGTGCGCCGCATCATAGACGCGGCCGAAACAGGCATCGGCGCCATTCGGGCTGAGTTCGGGTAATTTAAGCACATCGTCGGCCGCGGCCGAACCCGCAAGCGCGCCGAGCAGCACGGCGCCAAATCCAGCGCTGGCAACAACCTTCCACTTCCTGAACGCCATGTGACCCCCTCCTCGCATCGACAGGACGTAACGTGAATTTATGCTAGTATCATGGCCGCAGCCACGCAATTTGCGGGGAGCGCCAAGCCGAGAGGATGCCATGCGTCGACGCGACATGTTCCGGGCCAGCCTTGCCGGTGCCGCCGGCCTGTTCGGGCTGAGCCGGGCCGCCGCCGCTGAAGACAGACCGAAGGTCGCTTATCACCTCAGCGACCTCGATAAGGTCAACTTCGTGCTCGGCAACATCAAGAACCACTATGAAGGCACCGGCGGCAATGTCGACATCGTGTTGGTCGTGCATGGTCCGGCCCTTGCCGGCTTCAAGTCGAAAGGCCTATCGGCGGCGATCTCGGGACGCTTTGCCGGCCTTGTCCAACAGGGCCTTGAGCCGCATGCCTGCGGCAACACCATGCAAGGCATGGAGATCACGCTTGCCGACCTGCTCGAGGGCTTCCACGCCGCCGACAAGGGCGGCGTCGTCAAGCTCGCCGAACTGCAGCGCCAGGGCTACGCCTATCTCCGGCCCTGAGCCGCCACGGGCTTGAACGTGAAGGCCATGAGAGCCTACGAAGGGTGGCCAAACAGCCCGAAGGAAAGTGCTCATGACCGCGACCACCCTCGTCATCCCCGATCTTGCCGGCAAGGCGGTGCTGGTCACCGGCGCTTCGACCGGCATCGGTGCCGCCCTTGCACTGGCCTACGCCGCCCAGAAATGCCGGGTCGCGCTGCACTACAATTCGAGCCGGAAGGCCGCAGAAACGCTGGCCAAAACCATCCGCGACAGCGGCGGTGAGGTGTTCCTGACACAGGGCGACTTCTCACAGGCAGCCGATGTCGAGCGGGTAGTCGAGGAGAGCGCCGAAAAATTCGGCCGGCTCGACGGGCTGGTCAACAATGCCGGCGGCATGCTCGGCCGCGTGCCCTATGCTGAGCAGACCGAGGCGCACTACGACGCGGTGATGGACCTCAACGCCCGCTCGGTGCTGACGGCCTCGCGCAAGGCGATGCCATGGCTGAAGAAGCAGGGCGGCTTCATCGTCAACACCTCGTCGATCGCGGCGCGCAATGGCGCTGGCGGCGGCGCCGGGCTGTACGGTTCGGCCAAGGCCTTTGTCTCCAATGTGACGCGCGGCATGGCCAAGGAACTGATCGGCTTCGGCATCCGCGTCAATGCGGTGGCGCCGGGCACCATCGCGACACCCTTCCATGAGCGCTATTCCACCGACGAGCAGATGAAGGGCATGGTCGCCACCATTCCTCAAGGGCGTGCCGGCACGGCCGAAGACTGCGTCGGCGCCTATCTGTTCTTGTCCTCCGATCTTTTGAGCGGCTACATCACCGGTCAGGTCATCGAGGTGAACGGTGGCCAGTTGATGCCGTGAGCCGGCAATTGCATACTGCGTCTCGCAACCATGCATGTCGTGCGCACGTTTGCTGAGGTTGGAAGAAAGGGGAGAGGCAATGTACGGATTGATCGGAAAGATGCGGGCGGCGCGCGGCCAGCGCGACGCGATCATGGATGTGCTGCTCGCCTCGACCGGCGCCATGCCGGGTTGCCTGAGTTATGTCATCGCCCGCGACCCGGCCGATGCCGACGCGATCTGGGTGACCGAAGTGTGGACCGACGCCGCAAGCCACAAGGCTTCGCTGCAACTGCCGGAGGTCCAGGCAGCGATCGCCAAGGCCCGGCCGATCATCGCCGGCTTCGAATTCCAGGTCGAGACCCATCCGGCCGGCGGTTTCGGCCTGCCCGCCATCAAGAACGAGTGACATCCCAACGCGGGGTCGGGGTCGTGAATTTCGTCCGAGACAGCGTTCGCATTTTTCTCTTCCAGGTCTAAGACCCAAACATGGACTCTTCGCCAGACCAACCGGCCGTCGAACGCATGGCGCGCATGCGTCCGGTTCGGCAGTGGCTGGTGCTGCTGATCGTCTCGCTGCTGTTCGCCGGCGCGCTGGAATACGCCGCACTGCCGGCGGCGCTGCTGATCGGCCCGATGCTGGCGGCGATCCTTGCCGGCACCAATGGCGCCACGGTGCGCGTGCCGCGGCCGCTGTTCGCCGCCGCCCAGGCCTTGGTCGGCTGTCTGGTCGCGGCGTCGATCTCCACCGACATTTTTTCGGTGTTCTACAAGGAATGGCCGCTGGTCCTTGTCGTGGTGCTGGCGACCCTTGCGGCGTCCAGCCTGCTTGGCTGGTTGATCAGCCGCTGGCGCATCCTGCCCGGCACCACCGCGGTCTGGGGCTCGTCGCCGGGGGCTGCCACTGCCATGGTGCTGATGGCCGGTGCCTTCGGCGCCGATCAGCGCCTCGTCGCCTTCATGCAGTATCTGCGCGTCATCTTCGTCTCGATGACGGCGGCGCTCGTCGCCAAGATGTGGGTCGACACGTCGGGCATCGAGGTACCAGCCATCGTCTGGTTCCCGCTGATCGAACCGGCAGCCTTTGCCGCCACGCTCGGCGTGGCGCTGGTCGGCGGCCTGCTTAGCCGGTTGTGCCGGCTGCCGTCACCCTTCTTCCTCGGCACTTTCATCTTTGGCACCATAGTCCATCTCGGCTTCGGCGCGGCGATGCAATTGCCGCCATGGCTGCTGGCGCTCTCCTATGCGATGGTCGGCTGGTCGATAGGGCTGAACTTTACCCGGGCGATCCTGCGCCATGCGACACGGGCGCTGCCGCAGATCGTCGGCTCTATCGTCGTGCTGATCGCCTTTTGCGGCGGGCTTGCGTGGCTGATCAGCCACGTCCTCGGCATCGATCCGCTGACCGCCTATCTCGCGACCAGCCCCGGCGGCATGGACAGCGTCGCCATCATTGCCGCCGCCGCGCAGAACGTCGACATATCCTTCGTCATGGCCTTGCAGTCGACCCGCTTCCTGGTCGTGCTCATCGCCGGGCCGAGCATAGCGCGGCTGGTGGCGAGAGCCGTCAGGGACTGAGATTCAAATATCCAGGGAAGAGGAAAAGTGCCCATGAAACGTCGTGTGAATGCCGTCGATCTCTCAGGCCGGGTCGCCGTGGTGACCGGCGGCGCGCAAGGCATCGGCCTTGCTGTCGCCCGGCGACTGCTGTCATCGGGCGCCAGCGTCGCCATCTGGGATGTGGACGAGACCGCCATGGCGAAGGCCGTTTCCGAACTCGCCCCGCTCGGCCGGGTCGAGGGTTTGCTGTGCGATCAATCGCTGATGGAGGCCGTCGACAGCGCCGCGACCGAAACCGAGCGCTCGCTTGGTCCGGTCGATCTGCTGGTAAACAATGCCGGCATCGCCGGACCGGCAGCGACGGTGGCGGATTATGATCCTGCCGCCTGGCGTCAGATAATCGACATCGACCTCAACGGCGTCTTCTACTGCTGCAAGCGCCTGGTGCCCGGCATGATCGCGCGCAGCTACGGCCGCATCGTCAACATCGCCTCGGTCGCAGGCAAGGAAGGCAATCCGAATGCCGCCGCCTATTCCGCCGCCAAGGCCGGCGTGCTCGCGCTGACAAAATCGCTCGGTAAGGAACTGGCCGGCCACGACATCGCCGTCAACGCGCTGACCCCATCGCCCGCCCGCACCCGCATCCTCGAACAGCTCACTGAGGCCCAGGTCGCCTACATGCTGGGCAAGGTGCCGCGAGGCCGGTTCGTCGAAGTCGAAGAGGCGGCTGCGATGATCGCCTTCATGCTATCGGACGAAAATTCCTTCACCACCGGCGCGACCTTCGACCTGTCTGGCGGCCGCGCCACCTACTGAGAAGCAGAGCTATTCCTCGCTGTCTTCGTTATCGCCGTCGGCCGCGAAGGACTAATTCAAGAGCCGCCCAGCGTCGCGGCAAGCCGGTCGGGAAGGAAATCGACGAAGGCGCGAACCTTCGGCGACAAATGACGATTGGACGGCCACAGCAACCGGAACTGGCCGCGGCCGTCGACATGGTCGTCCAGCACCGTGCGCAGCAGGCCGTCACGCAGCGCCTCGCGGACCAGGAAATCGGGCATCGAGCTGATGCCGAGCCCGGCCATCGTGGCGCCCTTCAGCGCCTCCGTGTTGTTGCAGGTCAGCATCGAGCGGACCTGCGGCTCGGCGCTGCCGCCGATGAACGGCCAGCCTTGCAGCTTGCCGCTGTTGGGAAAGCGGAAGCGGATGCCGTAATGGTTCACGAGATCGTCCGGGCGGCTCGGGTTGCCGTGCTGCTCGATATAGGAGGGTGCCGCACACAACAGCAGCCGGAAGGGTGCAAGCGGCCGCGCCACCAGGCGCGAATCCGGCAGGTTGCCGCTGCGGATCGCGATGTCGACGCCTTCGTCGATGAGGTCGACGATGCGGTCGTTAAAGTCGATGTCGAGTTCGATTTCGGGATAGCGCGCCATGAACTCGGACAGCACCGGGAACAGCAAATGATAGGTCACGATCGGCGTCGAAACGCGCAGCCGCCCATGCGGTGTTTCGCGGCTCCGCGACAGCATCGCCTCGGCATCGTCGATGTCGTCGAGGATGCGCCGCACCCGCTCGTTGAACAGCTTGCCCTCTTCGGTCAGGCCGATGCGGCGCGTGCTGCGCTGAAGCAACCTTACGCCGAGATCCTGCTCGAGCCTGGCGACGCTCTTGCCGACGGCCGATGCCGAGATGCCGAGCGTGCGGCCCGCAGCGATGAAGCTGCCGAACTCAGCCGTGCGGGCAAAGGCCAGGAGCCCATTGAGGCGTTCCATCGCATCTCTCGATTCGAGCGTTTCAGTCCGGTATATCTGGAGATTTAACACTATTTTTCTCGAAGTGTCGCGAGCCTATCTTCCCGTTACGACCGGCGCAGCAAGCTTGCGGCAGGCCGGCGGATCCTGGTTCAGATAGGAAATCCATGACCTCGAAGACCACAAACGGCGCGGTCGCGCCATGGCTTGTCCTGTTGTCGGTATGCCTTGCCGCCATGACAATGCCCTTGACCTTCACCGGCCCGGCCGTCGCGCTTTCCCGCATTGCGGCCGACCTCGGCGGCAGCCCGATCGCGCTCAACTGGGTGACCAACGCCTTCATGCTGACCTTCGCCGCCACCTTGATGGCATCAGGCGCGCTGGCCGACAATCATGGCCGCAAGCGGCTCTTCCTTGTTGGCCTCGCCACCTATGTGCTGGCATCGCTGGGATCGATGTTTGCCCCTGATATCGTCTGGTTCGATGTGCTCAGGGCTGCGCAAGGGCTCGGCAGTGCCGCCGCCTTTGCCGGCGGCGCCTCCGCTCTTGCCCAGGAATTCGATGGGCCATTGCGGCTGCGCGCCTTCTCCTTCCTCGGCACCAGTTTCGGCATCGGCCTCGCTTTTGGGCCGATCGCGTCGGGCCTGCTCATAGATGCTTTCGGCTGGCGATCGATCTTCGTCTTGGTGGCAGTGCTCGCGATTGCAGCCGCTTTGCTCGGCCTGCGCACCATCAGGGAATCGCGCGATCCGGATTCGACCGGCCTCGACTGGGCGGGAGCCGGCACCTTTACGATCGCGCTGGCATCGCTGACCTACGGCGTGCTGCAAGCGCCGCAGAGCGGCTGGACCGATCCCCTGGTGATCGGGCTTCTCGTGGCGGCCGCCCTTTGCTTTGCCGCTTTCGTCGTCGTCGAGCGGCGCGTGCGCCGGCCGATGCTCGATCTCTCGCTGTTCCGCTTTCCCCGCTTCGTCGGCGTCCAGTTCCTGGCGGCCGCTCCCGCCTATGGCTTCGTCGTCCTGCTGGTGCTGTTGCCTATCCGCTTCATCGGCATCGAGGGGATGAGCGAGATCAAGGCGGGGCAGTTGATGATCTGCCTGTCGGGACCGCTGTTGATCCTGCCACTGCTCGCCGGCCAGGTAGCGCGCTGGATCGCTCCGGCAACGATCTGCGGTGTCGGCCTGCTTGTGGCCGCCGACGGCCTTGTCTGGCTGAGCCTGACACCGCCTGTCGTCGCAGCGCTGGTGGCGCCGCTGATCCTCATCGGCGTCGGCATCGCCTTGCCCTGGGGGCTGATGGACGGACTTGCCGTCGGCGTCGTGCCGAAAGAGCGTGCCGGCATGGCGGTCGGCATCTTCAACACCACCCGCGTCGCTTGCGAAGGCGTGGCGCTGGCGATCGTCATGGCAGTCCTGTCGGGTGTCACGGCAGCCCAACTGGCGGCTCAGGGAACGGCGTCTTCCCTGGATGCAACCGCCGCCGCGCAGCTGCTGGTGACCGGCAACATCGGCGAAGCGGCAGCCCGCTTGCCGGGTGCCGGAGCCACGGTCCTGGTCCAGGCCTATGAGATCGCGTTCGACAGGCTGCTGATCGTGCTGGCGGCAATCACCATCGTCACCGCCCTTGTCGTCTTTCTCGGCTTGCGCCGTGGATCGGCGGTGGAACACGAGACCATTGCTCTGCCGGTTTGCCAGGAAGGGTAGCTGAGCCGCGTCAGGAGATGACGAGGCTCGCTATGCGGTGGCCGTCCAGCACGAAGGTCATGTCACCCTCGCCGTTGAAGCCATTGCCTTTCACGGCAATGCGGACGCGGTAGCTGCCCTCGACCTCGGCGATGCGGACAATGCGAAGATTGGACTTCACGCCGATATTGTCCGACTGGTTCCAGCGCGCGATCTGCTGGCGGCCTTGGAAGGACCGCCCCCAGTCGGTCAGGGACGCGTCGGCTGTGAACGTGTGGAGAACGGCTTCGCTATCACCCGCATTGGTGGCCTCGATAAAGCGGCGGATAGGTTCGGGTGTGGTCATCAATCGAGCCGGTGCATCAGATCATCATCCAGCCAGCGGCCGAAGAAATAGACCAGCTGCTTGTGCCACCATGGCCAGTCATGACTGACATCGCCGCCCCAATAGTCGACCCAGGCGGGAATGGATTTGTCGCGCAGGATCTGTTCCAGCCTGCGGGTCTCGACCAGCATCCGCTCTTCCCAGGCGCCCTGCCCGCAGCAGAAGATCATCCTCAGCGACTTCAGCCGGGCAAGCAGTTTTGGGTCTACGATGCCGGGCAGATAGTCGAGCGGCGAATTGTAGAAAATGTCGCCTTCCAGCACCTTGCCGAAGAAGTCGCCCGCCGAATAGACGCCCGACAGCGCGATGACGCCGCTGGCGAGTTCGGGAAAGCGAAAGACGAAGTTCGAGGAATGATAACCGCCCATCGAACAGCCGGTGAACAGCGGCTTTAATTTGCGCCCGCCATTGGCTTGCTCGGCGGTCGCCAGAAACTCCGGCAGCGCCTCCTCGCGCACATATCGGAAATAAGCCTCGTGGCGACCGATACGGTGGGCGGCGCCGGCATGCTTGTTGAAGAACGATTCCGAATCGACGCCGTCGACCGCGAACAGCTGGATGCGGCCGGTATCGATGAATTCGGCCAGCGCTCCAACCCCTCCGGAATCCTCGAATTGGTAGAACCGCCCCTGCGACGTCGGGAACACCACCACCGGCCGGCCGGCATGGCCGTAGCGCTTGTATTCCATGTCGCGGCCGAGATTGCCGGAGAAATGCTTGTGATAGGAGATGTCCATCGCGTTCAAGCCTTTTCCGCGTGGATGTAGGCGACGGCCGCGCGCAGTGCTGCTTCGTCTTTCGAGCGCATCTGGTAGGCGTAATTTCCCATGGCGCGGCTGAAAACCTCTTCTATCGGCTGATGATGGACGATCTTGTCGCGATGCGCGGCTATCACGTCCTCATGGCTGTGCAAATAGTGGAGGTGCTGCTTGCGGCTGGCATAGGCGGTGAAATATTTGCCCTCGTAAGGCCCGCCGGCGGCATCCTTCACCACCATGTCCGCCCAGGCCGCGTAAACGTCGATGTCGAACGTGTAGTTGATCGCATCGGTCATCCAGGCGCCGGGCGGCCGCATGTTGACCTCAAGCGCGATGACGCGGTCGTCCTTGGTTTCGAACAGCTCGATGTGGAAGAAGCGCTCGCGCACGTCGAACGCCTTGAGGATTTTGCGGCCGGCCTCTTCGATCGCCGGTCGGACCTTGGGAAAGCAGGTGTAGCTCATGTGGCGATCCTTGTTGACCACTTCCATGATGCTCTGGTCGTAGCGGTGGCTGGCCGCCAGCACCACCTCGCCGTCACGGTTGACCAGCCCATCGAAGGTCACCACCAGCCCCTCGATGAACTGCTCCATGACGAAGGTCACGTCCTCGGGCTTGTCTCTGAAAAACTGGTCAAGCTCCCTGGCGTTGGAAATCTTGAAGGTGTTCGAGGCGCCGGACCCGGAATCGGGCTTCACCACCACGGGATAGCCGACGCGGCGGATGAAGGTCATGGCGCCGGCCCGGTCGGAGCATTTGCGCTGGGCGATGGTGTCGACGCCGCTCTTGCGGAAGAATGCACGCATGCGGCTCTTGCGCTTCAAATTCTTCACGAAATCGAGCTTGGTGCCGTAGATATTGAAGTCGGTGCGGATATTGGCCTCCAGCTCCAGCCAATGCTCGTTGAGGGACTCGAAGCGCTCGATCCGGCCCCATTTGTGGATGAAATGACCCATCGCCCGGAACACCGGATCGTAGTCCTCCATGTCGGCGATGCGGTAATATTCCGACAGGGCCGCCTTCAGCTTGCCGTCCAGCGCCTCATAAGGCGCATCGCCAATGCCCAGCACCGTAGCGCCGGCCTTTTTCAGCCGGTCGCAGAAATCGGCGCCGTTGGCGGGAAAATGCGGCGAGAAGAAAACAAAATTCACGGATGACCCCTCCGACGGCGAAGCATTGCGGCCCCGGCTACACGCAAGTCTGGCGCATTTGCCGCGCATGGGGAAGAGTGCTCGCGAGTGGTGGAATGGCAGCCCACTTGCCTGTCCATGGCGGCTCCTGTATGAACCCCGCCATGAACACGCGCGTCTCCTCCGTCGCTTCCCGTCCGACCGGCTTTGCCGGCGAGACCGTGCGCGCGCTGGCATCGACCCTGCTTCTTCTCGGCCTTATCGGCGATCGCCGGGTTCGCTGAAGGAGCGCCCGGCGGTCGAACCGCCGCTTACGCGCACGCTCCTTGGCCAGTTCAGAAATTGGCAATTCACATCAAGCGAACGAAAATCTGATAAGGCGCTGCTCGCCCTGGAATCCGTCCGAAGACCGATCCGCGAGCCGCCGGGAGAACAAGACGATGAACGCACGAGAAGACATCCGCGCCGGCGAAGCCGAAAGCGTAAAACGCGCGGCCGGCCACATGCCGGGCGCGGCCCGAAAATACCAGCCCTACCCGACGGTCGGTCTCACCGACCGCACCTGGCCCAACAAGGTCATCGACAAGGCACCGGTCTGGTGCTCGGTCGATTTGCGCGACGGCAACCAGGCGCTGATCGATCCGATGGGTCATGAGCGCAAGGCGCGCATGTTCGCCCTGCTGCTCGACATGGGTTTCAAGGAGATTGAGATAGGTTTCCCCTCGGCCTCGCAGACCGATTTCGATTTCGCCCGCTGGTGCATCGAGGAAGGCAATGTGCCGGCTGATGTTTCGCTACAGGTGCTGGTGCAGTGCCGTCCCGAACTCATCACCCGCACCTTCGAATCTCTGAAGGGCGCCACCAACCCGATCGTGCATTTCTACAATTCGACCAGCGAGTTGCAGCGTCGCGTCGTCTTCGAGAAGGATGTCGGCGGTATCAAGCGCATCGCCACCGACGCGGCCAAGATGATCACCGACATGGCGGCCAAGGCCGGCGGCGGTTATCGCTTCGAATATTCGCCCGAAAGCTTTACCGGCACCGAGCTCGAAGTCGCGCTGGAGATATGCAACGCCGTCACCGAGATCGTGAAGCCGACAGCCGACAACAAGCTGATCATCAACCTGCCGTCGACGGTCGAGATGTCGACGCCCAACATCTATGCCGACCGGATCGAATGGATGTGCCGCAACCTGGACGACCGCGAGAACCTGCTGATCTCGCTGCACCCCCACAACGATCGCGGCACCGGCATCGCCACCACCGAGCTCGGCCTGATGGCGGGTGCGGACCGCGTCGAAGGCACGCTGTTCGGCAATGGCGAGCGCACCGGAAATGTCGACATCGTGACGCTGGCGCTCAACATGTACACGCAAGGCGTCGATCCCCATCTGGATTGCTCCGACATCAACCGGATGAAGGACGTCTACGAATATTCCAACCAGCTGAAGATCTCCGAGCGCCATCCCTATGTCGGCGAACTCGTCTACACCGCCTTTTCCGGCTCGCACCAGGACGCCATCAACAAGGGCATGAAGGCCTTGAAGAAGGCCAACACGCCGGTCTGGGAAGTGCCCTATCTGCCGATCGATCCGGCCGATGTCGGACGCAGCTACGAGGCGATCATCCGCATCAACTCGCAGTCGGGCAAAGGCGGCATCGCCTATGTACTGCAGGCCGATTACGGCCTCAATCTGCCGCGCAACCTGCAGATCGAGTTCAGCCAGGAGATCCAGGCGATCACCGACGCCGAAGGCAAGGAAGTGCCGGCAAAACGCATCCATGACCGCTTTATCGAAACCTATGTCGACCAGCCCGGCGCACGACTGAAGTTCCTCGACCATCACACCTATCCCGATACCGAGAAAAAGGGCCGGCGCGTGGTCGAGGCGGTGATCCTCGACAACGGCAAGGAGACGACAATCGCCGGCTCCGGCACCGGCCCGATCGACGGCTTCGTCGATGCGCTGTCGCGTCATGTTGGCGTCGACATGTCGGTGCTTGATTATTCCGAACATTCGCTCCAGCGCGGCTCGAACGCCTCGGCGATTTCCTATGTCGAGATGGAATATCCCGGCGGCAAGCTGTTCGGCGCCGGCATCAACACCAACATCGTCGCCGCCTCGCTGGAAGCCGTTGTTTCGGCCGCCAACCGAATAATTAGCCGCAAGGCCGGCTGATATTTTCCTGGGCGCCGAATGTCCGCGGCGCCCGGAAATCCCTCATTTGCCGGGAGAAATTCCGGTTTTTCGTGTCTCCACCAGTAACTATCCGGTGTGTTACGCGATCGCATAACATAAGCATGCTTGTATGGAAGTGCAGGCTCTATATGATTGCGCCTCAACCTGTGCCGAGTTCGAGAGGATCGACACTTGCAGCATGCCACGCCTGCCGCCCCCGCAGTGCGCGAGACACTGGAGCGACTGCTCGCCAGCGAAACGTTCGGCCGTTCCGAGCGCGCGCGCAAGTTGCTGCGCTATCTTGTTGAGCGCGAGCAGGCCGGCGAAGCCGACAGGCTCAAGGGTTTCTCCATCGCCATGGACGTCTTCGGCAAGGACGGCGATTTCGATTCGTCGACCGACGCCGTTGTCCGGGTGCAGGCAGGCCGGCTACGCGAACTTCTCCAGCATTATTTCGCCAATGAAGGCATAGCCGAACCGGTTCGCATTGCCATTCCGCGCGGCGGCTACGTGCCGTCCTATGAGCTCAACGCCATACGCCTGCCGGTTGGGCAGGAGCCGCTTGCGGCGGCGGTAGCCGCCTTGCCCGGATCGCCCGACCAGACGGCTCTTGACGCCGTTCCCGCTGGCGCGACGGCCGCGGGGGTTACAGAACCTGGGCCTTCGCTGGCGCGCCATCTCCAGTTCTTCTGGGTCGCCATGACGCTGGTCATCCTCATGCTGGGCGTGCTCATCCTGCGCCAGGGCAGCGGCGCATTGCTTGCCAGCAGTGATCCGACCTCGGTGGTCGAGACCGCTGGCGTAACGAGCAGCATCGCATCGCCGTCGATGGAGGCCCTGCCCCTCGTCTACATCGCCGTGAAGGCCACCGGCCCCGAGGCCGGCCGCGTCGCCGCTTCGCTGCGCGCCGGCCTTGCCGGTTTCGACACCATCGACTTCATCGGCCGCGACGCCGACAGCAAGCGCGACCCAAGCACCGACCCGACCAGCTTCGTTTTCGATGTCCTGCCGGGACCAATGGCAGGTGACGTGACGCTCGAACTGCAGAGCGTGGCGACCGGCCGCGTGCTTTTGTCCCGCAGTCTGACGGCCGCCGACAGCGCACCTGGCACCGTCGAGGATCGTATCGCCGCCATCCTCAGCTCGACCGTTCCCGCCTCCGGCCCGCTCTACAGCTACATCGAACAGAACGGCATTCAGACCGGGCTGACGAGCTGCCTGATCCTCAACGACAGATACTATCTCGACCAGAGCACCAGGACGCACGAGGCCGCCTATCGCTGCCTGGACAACCTCGCCGGCCAGGGTGCGAAATCGTCGTTGGTCTATTCGGAACTGGCCTCCCTGACCCTTGAGGCCGCAACCGATCATTACGCCTATCCGCCTGGCGCGACGGTCGAACAGGCAATGTCTTTCGCCCATCGCGCCATCCAGATGGGACCGACCAGCCCCTATGCGCACCGCGCCTATGGCTACCTCAATTCGCGCCTCGGCAACACCGAGGAATCGATCCGCTGGATGCGCAAGGCCTATGAGCTCAACCCCTACGACCTCGGCATGGCTGCCGCTTACGGCTATGGCCTGATCTTTGCCGGCAAATATGCCGAGGGAACACCCATCCTGACCCATGCCGTCGAGACGTTCAGCGGCCATCCGACATGGTGGGATTTTGGGCTTTTCGCCGGGCAATTCATGCTGGGCGAGATGAACAAGGCCGCGATAGCCAGCGAGTCGCTGCGCACGACGGCGATGAAATCGCATTATCTGGCGGCGCGGCTGATCGGCGCCAAGGCTGCCGGCCGCGAACAGCTGGCAGCCAAGCTTCTGGATGAGCTGACCACCAAATTCCCGAAATTCGCCGCCGATCCGCGCGCGGCCTTCGCCGAGCTCAAATATCCCGCCGATCTGACCGACCGGCTGGTTGAGGCGCTGCGCGCCGCGGGCCTCGGCAACGCCAGCTAGTCTTTCCGGATCGCGAAAACTTTACTGGCCATCGGTCTGGACTGGGAGCAATCCAGCCTCGATTCGAATTTCCTCTCCAGTCTTGCAATAATCGCACATTTTCATGGTCTCATCCCTCTATGTTGCCGAGCGGGGCGCCGGGCCGAAGACGGTCGTCCTGCTGCATGGCTTCGGTGGTTGCCATGATATCTGGCGCGAGGTGACCGCGTCGCTAGGGCCCGATGTCAGGACCTTGGCCTACGATCTTCCGGGACACGGACTGTCTCTCGAATTTCCTGGCAGCGGCCCGGCCAAAACAGCGGCGCGAGCGGTTCTCGCCGATATCGCCGCACGCGGGATAGCAAGGGTGCATGTCGCCGGTCATTCGATGGGCGGCGCGGTCGCCTCCCTGATGGCGCTTGCCGAGCCTGAAAGGATAGGCTCGCTGACGCTTCTGGCGCCGGGCGGTGTTGGCCCCGAGATCAACGGACCGCTGTTGCGCCGCTACGCCGCGGCCGCCGACAGACGGGAAATCCGCGCCTGCCTTGCCGCCATGTCGGGACCGCGAAGCCCGCCGCCCGAACGCATCGTTGGCGTCCTGGCGGACCTACGCCGTCGCCCGGCCAGTTGCGCAAGCTGATTGAGATATCGGCCGTCATGACCAGGAACGAGCGGCAGGGGGTCATACCCCGCGAACAGCTGGACACCCTCGACATGCCGGTGATGGTGGTTTGGGGAACGGACGATCCGGTGCTGCCCTTTACCCAGGCTGATTGTCTGCCGGCGCATTTTCATATTCATCACGTGCTCGATGCCGGCCATATGCTGGTCGAGGAAGTGCCTGATGTGGTCGCCCAGGCCGTGCGCCGAAACATGGCACGCCGCGGCAGGCGCCTGCGTCCGACATTCGAGGCCGCGGCGAGCTAACTTACTTGCGCCCCGCATCTCGCCAGTGCATTTTGCCGCCGCCTGTGTTAACTCGCAATTAACCATATCAGCGAGGCGACGCCGATGAAGGACACTGGCGAAAACATCACCCCCATCGACACCTCCCGCAAACTGTCCGACGCCGTTCGCGATGTGAAAAATGCCTTCGCCGATCGCGACGATGTCGTGGTCGACATGCGCGAGGCGCACCGGATGCGGCTTGATCTGCTCGCGGCCGAGCTCGCCCCGGTCTTTGCCGACGTGCCCGCTGACATGGACAATTTCGACTTCGTCGTCTCCTCCGGCCTGCAGCCCCGCCTGTGGATCGACGCCGTCAGCCATGTCGCCATGGGGCGCGACCGCCGCACCTACCGCTTTCTCAGGGATACCCGCATCGGCCGCGTCGTGCTCGCCGAATCGACCGATATGAAACCGGTCGCCGATCAGGTCACGCGCTATGTGGCGGAGCGTATCGTCGAGCGCCAGCGCATGATGGAGGGCGGTGTCGAGCCGGCCGTCGCCGACCTGAAACGCCCTGCGGTGGTCGAAGCGGAGCCGCCCTTGCAAGCAGCCGCGCCAGGCAAGAGCTGGTCAACCTTCTTTGCAGGCCTGGGCTTCGTCGCCGCCGGCGCGCTTGTTGGCCTGGCGGTGGCGGCCGCGCTGTTTTGGGATCGCCTGATGGCGATGAAGATCAGCTTCTGATCAACGATCTGAAGGCCTCGGTGTCTGCGCGCCGAGTTCAATGACCTGCAGGTCCGATGGCGGCAAGGCCGGCCCGGTCAGGCCGCGCCGCGTCAGGCGAATCAGCCAATTGCCCTTCTCCCCGTCAATATCGAGCAGATTGTACTGTGCCGCCGGGTTCTTGCTGCCTGGCGACTGCCCGGCGGCGGCGACGCCGACGACCGGAATCCTGGCGCCGCGCCCGCCGATGAAGAACAGCGACGGCAGATGCGAATGGCCGTGCAGCACAAGTTCGGCGCCATGCCTATGAACGGTCTTGTGGAAGCGGGAGATGCCGAACAGGCGCTTTTGCTGGGCGACGGCGCCGCGCACCGGCGGATGATGGATCATGATCACCCGCAACAGGCCGCGTTTGTTCGTTGCGTCGAGCACTGTCGCCAGCCTTTGCGCCTGACCTTCGAGGAAGAAGCCGTTGGCCATGAACGGCGCCGTGGCGCGCGCCGTCGAAACGCCGATCAGCGCGACATTGCCGCGTACGCGCAGATAGGGAAAAGCGTTGCGGTCGATCGGCGCAGTCACGCCGTCGCCGCTCATCCACGCCGCCCAGGAGCGGCAGACCTTGTCGAAGGCGCCCGGCACATAGGCGTCGTGGTTGCCCGGCACCACCGAGACATCCTCCGGCGAACCCAGCGTCTCAAGCCAGTGCTTGGCCATCTCGATCTCGCCGTCGAGCGCCAGATTGACCAGATCGCCGGTAACGGTGAGGTGGTCGGGTGTGCTCGCCTTCATGTCGGCGACGATGGTGTCGATGACGGCATCGTGCATATGGCGGCGGCGGTTGCGCTGCCAGTTGACGTAGCCGACGACGCGCTTGGACGCGAGTTCGCGATAGGTTACACCGGGAAGCGGCCCCAGATGGACATCGGAAATATGCGCGAGCCTGAACATCCTTCCTTCATAGGCGACGCGTTCCCCGCTTTCCACTCACTGTTTCCTGCCCATCCACGGTTTCGCTAGTCATGGCTATATCGGACCCGGAGCAGGCGTTTCGCCAGACCGGTTGGGCAGGCCTCAGGGCAAGGCTGTTCCATCTCTATTTCCTGCTGCGGCGGCCGATGACGCTGGGCGTGCGCGGCCTGATCCACGATCGCGCCTCGAACACTGTCTTCCTCATCCGCCACACCTACGTTCCCGGCTGGCAATTGCCGGGCGGGGGCGTCGAAGTCGGCGAGACGCTCGGTGAGGCGCTGGTGCGCGAACTGGCCGAGGAAGGCAACATCGCGCTGACAGCCCAGCCGGTGCTGAAATCGATGCATTTCAACCGCCGCTCCAGCCGCCGCGACCATGTCGGCCTCTATCTCATCGAAACCTTCAACCAGACCGCGCCGAAACTGCCGGACCACGAGATCGCCGAAGCAGGCTTCTTTCCGCTCGACCGCTTGCCGCATGGCACGACGCCGGCGACGCTGCGGCGGCTTGCCGAGGTTTTTGAAGGCCAGCCGGTATCGCCGTACTGGTAGGCTGTCAATCCGATGCTCACGCCGCCTGCCTGAACCGCGCCCGGTCGTGCGGCGCGCCATAGTCGAGCCCAGGCCCGACCGGCACGATGCGCGTCGGGTTGATGCTCTCGTGGCTGCCGTAATAGTGCATTTTGATGTGGTGCAGGTTCACCGTGCCGGCGATACCAGGCACCTGGTAGAGGTCACGCAGATAGTTCGAAAGGTTCGGATAGTCGGCTATACGGCGCAGATTGCATTTGAAATGGCCGAAATAGACCGGGTCGAAACGCACCAGCGTGGTGAACAGCCGCCAATCGGCCTCGGTGACACGCTCGCCAGTGAGATAGCGCTGTTTTGACAGTCGGCCCTCCAGCGTGTCGAGCGCCGCGAACAGCTCGCCGAACGCCTCTTCATAGGCCGCTTGCGTGGTGGCAAAGCCGGCACGGTAGACGCCGTTGTTGACGGCTGGAAAGACCAGCGCATTGACCTTGTCGATCTCGCCGCGCAGGCCTGGCGGATAGGAATCGAGAGCGGCATCGCCCCACTCGTCGAAGGCCGAATTGAGCATGCGGATGATTTCGGCGGATTCATTGGAGACGATGGTCTCTTCCTTCTTGTCCCACAGCACCGGCACCGAAACCCGGCCCGAATAGGCTGGATCGGCCTTGGTGTAGATTTGGTGCAGGAAGTCGAGGCCGTAGAGCGTGTCGCCGGTGGCGCCATCCTCGGCCAAAAACGTCCAGCCCTCAGCACCGAGGAAATGATGCACGACTGAAACCGGGATGATGTCTTCTAGCTTCTTCAGCGCGCGAAAGATCAGCGTGCGGTGCGCCCACGGACAGGCGAGCGAGACATAAAGATGGTAGCGTCCGGGCTCGGCCTTGAAGCCGCGCGTACGACCTTGCGCCGGCGCGCCGTCGCGCGTGATCCAGTCACGCCACTGCGTCTCGGCGCGGATGAACCTGCCGCTGCTATCGACATTGGCCGGACGGCCCTGCCATTTGCCTTCGACCAGCAATCCCATACGAAATCTCCTTGCGTGCCTTGGCCAATGTAGTCGCAAGGCGGCAATGCCGAAGCCGTCATCTGCTGAACAGAGCGTCACTCGTATGAAACGCCGGATGAAAACAGCCGATTGCAGCCGCCGGAAATTGATGCTAGCGGACACTCCGCATGTTCGATCTTGGCTTGATCCGGTTTGACCGACGACGAAAGGGCGCCCGCGCTTAGAAAGCGCTGACTGGCGAACGCTGCCGCTTGCAGCAACCTTTCCTCTTTATCGGACCGCGAAGACCATGAGCCTTGCCGACGTGAAATACCTGCCGGAAACTCCGGCGCATGATCCCGAAATCGAAGCCATCAACGACGAAGCCTTTGGCCCCGGCCGTTTCGTGCTGGCCGCCTACAAGATCCGCGAGACCGGCGGCCACGAGCGCTCGCTGTCCTTTGTCGCCATGGATGGCGACATCGTCATTGCTTCGGTGCGCATGACCCGCATCGCCGCCGGCGCCGGCCGCGCGCTGATGCTCGGGCCGCTTGCCGTGCGGCCCGCCTTCAAAAATCTCGGCATCGGCCGCCGGCTCGTGGCGATCGCGCTGGAGGCGGCCGCCAAGGCCGGCGCGCCGGCGGTGATCCTTGTCGGCGACGAGCCTTATTACGGCCCGCTCGGCTTCAGAAAGATCCCCCGCGGCCAGATCTCCATGCCGCGCCCGGTCGACCTCGACCGGCTGCTGTCGCACGAGATCGTGCCCGGTGCCGTGGCGCGGCTCTCCGGCGAGGTCGGCCATGCCAGCCTTGCCAGGATCGCGGAGCAGGCACCAGTGATGGCCTGAGCTCCAGGATCGGTCACGGCACCGGTCGCGATGGATCCCCATTGGTCAGGTTGCACCATGGCGGCGACCTCCGTAGCATGACCCGGAACAGCACGGAGCATGCAGCATGAACCCGAACGGCCAGATTGCGATCGTAACCGGCGGCGGCTCCGGCCTCGGCGAGGCAACCGCCCGCGCGCTGGCCGACAAGGGCGCGCGCGTCGCCATTTTCGATATCGGCATCGACCGGGCATCGAAGGTGGCGGGCGACATTGGCGGCGCCGCCATCCAGTGCGATGTGAGCAGCGCCGACGGCGGTGCGGCCGCGGTCACCGAGGTGGAAAAGAGACTTGGGCCAGCGCGCATCCTGGTCAATTGCGCGGGCATTGCCATCGGCGTGAAGACGATCGGCAAGGATGGTCCACATCCGCTCGACCAGTACCGCAAGGTGATCGAGATCAATTTGATCGGCACCTTCAACATGATCCGCCTCGTCGCCGACCGTGCCGCCAAACTCGAACCGCTGCAGGGCGGCGAGCGCGGCGTCATCGTCAACACCGCGTCGGTGGCCGCTTATGATGGCCAGATCGGCCAGGCCGCCTATGCCGCATCCAAGGGCGGCGTCGTCGGCATGACGCTGCCGGTTGCCCGCGACCTGGCGCGCTCCGGCATTCGCGTCTGCACCATCGCGCCCGGCATCTTCAAGACGCCAATGATGGCCGGCATGCCGCAGGAGGTGCAGGATTCGCTCGGCGCGGCCGTGCCCTTCCCGTCCCGCCTCGGCGAGCCGTCCGAATATGCCGCGCTCGCCCTGCATATCGTCGAAAACCAGATGCTGAACGGCGAAACCATCCGCCTCGATGGGGCAATCCGCATGGCGCCGAAATAGACGGCCATGGCGGCCGGCGCAGTGAAGACCGGTCCGCTGGCCGGCCTGAAAGTCATCGAGATGGCTGGGCTTGGCCCGGTGCCGCTGGCGGGGCTGATGCTGTCGGACATGGGCGCCGAGGTGCTGCGCATCGAGCGCACCGGTTCGGACCAACCCCTGCTGCCGCTCTCCGATGCGTACAATCTCGACCGTCACGGCCGCTCCATCCTGCGCGTCGACCTCAAGCAGGCAAAAGGCACGGAACTGCTGCTGCACCTTGTCGAAAAGGCCGATCTGTTTGTCGAAGGCTTTCGCCCCGGTGTGATGGAGCGGCTCGGTCTCGGCCCGGATGCTGCATTGGCGCGCAATCCGGCGCTGATTTACGGCCGCATGACCGGCTTCGGCCAGGACGGGCCGCTCGCAGGTCGCGCCGGCCACGACATCACCTACCTCGCCTATTCCGGTGTGTTGCATGCCATCGGCCGGGAGGAAGGCCGGCCGGTGCCGCCGCTGAATCTGATCGCCGACAATGGCGGCGGCGCCATGATGCTGATCGCCGGGGTGCTTGCAGCGCTGTTCGAGCGCTCGCGCTCCGGCAAAGGCCAGGTGATCGACGCGGCGATGGTCGAGGGCGCTTCGATGCTGGCGGCTCCCATACACGCCTTCATGTCGGCAGGTCTGTGGAGTGACCGGCGCGGCGCCAACCTGCTCGATTCCGGTGCGCCCTTCTACGATAGCTATGAGACGGCGGATGCACGCCACGTTGCGGTCGGTTGCCTTGAGCCGCGCTTCTTCGCCGCCTTCGCAAGGCTGCTGCCGCTCGGCGAGGATTTTGTCCGCGGCCAATACGACAAGGCGTTGTGGCCGGACATGCGCGCGGCCATTGCCGACAGGTTCCGGCAGAAGACACGCGACGACTGGGACGCGCTGTTTGCCGCAAGCGACGCCTGCGTGGCGCCGGTTCTGTCGCTGGCCGAAGCCAGGGATCATCCGCACAACCGGGCGCGTCACGCATTTGTGAAAGCCGGTGCGCTCGAGCGCCCCGCGCCCGCGCCACGCTTCTCGGCCTCGCAGCCGGCGCTTGCCGGCATGCCTGAAGATGACGATCAGCTGCCCCAGACTGTGCTGGCGCGCTTCGGCTTTTCGACAGCCGAGATCAAAGCGCTTGTCAAAGCCGGCATGATTGGCCAATAACTGGATTTAGAAAATCAACTTACCTGGTGAGCATTTTGGACCAGCCGAAGAAGGACGTCATACGCGCGACGGACGCCGAGGCGATCAGGCTGGCCGCAACGCTGATCCGCAGCGCCCGGTTCGGCGCCTTCGCGGTGATCGAGCCGTCGACCGGCGCACCGCTGGCCTCCAGGGTCGGAGTCGCCACCGACATCGATGGCACGCCTCTGATCCTTGTCTCGGCGCTGTCAGCCCATACCGGCGCCATCCTTGCCGAGCCGCGCTGCTCGCTGCTTGTCGGCGAACCCGGCAAGGGCGATCCGCTGGCGCATCCCAGGATAACGCTGGTCTGCCGGGCGCAGCCGCTGGAACGCGGGTCGAGCGCGCATGCCCGCGCCGAGCGGCGCTATCTCAACCGCAATCCCAAGGCAAAGCTCTATGCCGGGCTCGGCGATTTCTCGATCTTTCGCCTCGAGCCGGAGCGCGCCAGGCTGAATGGCGGCTTCGGCAAGGCCTACCTGCTCGACCGTGCCGATCTCATCACCGAGGGGTTGATCGTCGACGAGCTGGCCGCCAGCGAACAATCCGCTCTCGACCACATGAATGCCGACCATCTCGACGCCATCGCCGTCTATGCCCATCATTTCGCCAGGGTTGAAGGTGATGGTTGGACCATGACCGGCTTCGATGCCGATGGCATGGACCTGGCATCGGGCGACACCGTTTGCAGGGTCTATTTTCCGCAGCCATTGAAGACCGCGCGCGACCTGCGGCCGGTTCTGGTCGACATGGCCAAAGCCGGTCGTGCGCCAGCTACGCAAGGATAATCGTCATGAATCAAAAGCACGTCTTGAGATTTGGGCGAAATCATCTACGATTCAGGCGACGCTGAATCAGCAGCGTGATCCATAGCTGAATTATAGCAGCCAACGCTATTTGCCCCCATAGCGTTTGGATGAGCAGGAAAACATGGGGCATCGATGGTCTCGACCAAACTAATCGCCAATGCCGAATCGGCGGCGACATTTCTGACCCTTATGGGCAACGAAAAGCGGCTCTTGATCATGAGCTATCTGGCCGACGGTGAAATGTCGGTCGGCGCCATCGCCGAAAAGGTGATGCTCAGCCAGTCCGCTTTGTCGCAACATCTGGCCAAGCTCAGGGCGCTCGATCTTGTCGAGACCCGCCGCGACCGGCAGATGATCTACTATTCCTGCAAGTCCGAAGCGGTGCGCGAACTGTTGCGCATGCTGGACGGCATTTTCGGGATAGGCGACTTGTCCCAGATGGCAACGCGTCTGCGCCGCGCCGGGACTTGACCTGCAGGGCTTGACTGGCGGCTCCGATCGCTCCTTACCTCGCTGACGATTTTTCGCCGGCCGAGGTATTGATGGATCCGATCCAGATCGACGACGCGCGCGATCCGCGGGTCGCCGCCTATCTCGACATCCGCGAGCGCGATCTCACCGGCCGCCATGGCCGGTTCGTTGCCGAAGGCAAGGTGGTGCTGGACGTCCTGCTGTCAGCCGGACGCTTTGCTGCGGAGTCGGTCCTGGTCCTCGAAAACCGGCTGGCCGGGCTCCACGACATCCTGCGCAAGGCCCCTGCCGACCTGCCGGTCTACGTTGCGGCAAGCGCCGTCATGGACAGGATCGCCGGCTTCCACATGCATCGCGGTATATTGGCGATCGGCAGCAAGGGCACGCCACAGCCCGCCGAGGCCTTGCTCGACACCTTGCCTGCCGAAGCGTTGATCGTCGTTCTCATCGGCATCGCCAACCATGACAATATCGGATCGATCTTCCGCAATGCCGCCGCCTTCGGCGCCGATGCCGTCTTCGTCGACGCCACCTGTTGCGACCCACTGTATCGCAAGGCGATCCGCGTCTCCGTCGGCGCCGCGTTGAAGGTGCCCTTTGCGTCCTTCGGCGACACTGAAGCTTTCATCGCGAAGCTCGGCGAGTTGGGCTTCGGCCAGGTCGCTTTGTCGCCGCGTGGTGAGGCTGACATTCGTGATGCCGCGCGACCGAAACGACTGGCGCTCTATCTCGGCACCGAAGGCGAGGGCCTCCCGGAGAGCCTGCTTGCCCGCCTGCGGACGGTGCGGATCGCGATGTCGGAAGGGTTCGACAGCCTGAATGTCGCTGCCGCGTCAGCCATTGCGCTGCACCATTTTTCGCCCTGATAGGCGTAGTCAGGCAATTCCAAGCCGGGGCTTGAAACTCAGCTCGGCAAATCTGCCTTCTGCAACGCCCGCACGCGATCGGCGAGGCTGGTGGTTCCCGACCGCGTTTCCTGCGGCGCCGCCAGCGCCTTGGCGATCGGTGAACCGGGTCCTTCGAGCTTGGCCGTCAAATGGACGACCTCAGCCGCCAGATTGTTCATCTGTTCGCGCAAGGCAGAACCGGCATCATTGCCATTGCCGGGGCCATTCCCGGGCTTCGCGGATCCAGAACCGCCAAGCTCCGCCTTCATCCGCTTGTTTTCGCGGGCCAGCGTCGTCAGCCTGGCTTCGAGCCGCTCTCGGTCGCCTTCGAGCTTGGCGAGCGTCTTGTCGATGTCCTCGTTCCTGGCGCGGGCGCTGTCTTGCGCACCAACTAGGCCAGCAGCCGCGGCGCCTCCCGCAGCCTCGCCCTTCACCCGTTCGCGAAGCCGGGCCAGTTCCTTTTCGCGGCGATCGAGCTTGTCCTCGCGATCGGCAAGCGTGGCGAGCAGACGCTCGAGCTTTCTGTCGAGATCAGCGGTTCTTTTCTTTTCGGCCTTCAAGGCATCGCGCGTGGCCTTGGCCTCGGCGACGACTTCCTGATGGCGCCTGTCGGCCTCCTTGCGCTGGCCGCGCAGCACTGAAATGTCGTTGGCAAGTTTTTCCAGCTCGGATTCGCGAGCCACCAGTTCGATCTGACGATTGCTGGAGGAGAAGGACGCGTCGTCGTACATATGCTCGAGCTTTTCCAGCTCGAGCGCGCGCTTTTCCATCATGCGCTCTGTTTGTGCAAGCCTGTCCGACAGCTGTTGTATCTGCTGCTCGCGATGCAGCAGCAATTCGTTTTTTTCCCCGAGCTCCGAAAGCGCCTGCTTCTTGTCTTTGCGCTCGACCGCCAGGCCCTTCAGCGCCTCGCGGCCGCGATTGATTTCGACGAGTTGCTCATTCGCCTGCTCACGCAGCGTCTTGATGCTGATTTCGAGCCGGCGCGTCGTCATGGCGAACTCGGCCCGCAAGCTGTCCTTGTCGGCCTGGATCTCGGCCAGCGTTCGCGGCACCGACGCCTCGACACGCTTGCGTGTCAGCGCGACCGCCCGCCGCCAGATGGCCGGCGCGACCAGCAGCGCCAGAAAGCCTGCGCACAGAAAGCCGAGGGCGAAGAACAGGATCGACTGAACCAAGGTGACTACCCGTTACGGGCGGGCCGCTATCCGGCAACCGCCAAGTCTGGACTTTGCCATGTTCGCATGACGCAAATCCAGCGCTGCGGCAAGGGTTTGCCGCAGCTGCACCGGGTCAGAATCTGTTGATCGGGTCGAAGTGTGGTCGGAATCGCTCAGAAAGGATTCCAGGTCGGCCTCTGCGTCAGCTTCAGATAGCCGAGATTGACGCCAAGCCGCGCGCCGACGCCGGTGCGGATCGGCACCAGCAGCACCCTGTTGTTCTGCAGCACGTTGAAGCCGACGCCGGCCACGACATAGGCCGAACCGGCAACGCCGCCGAACCGATTGTAGAGATTGCTGACGTCGTCGAGGTTATAGACGAGCATCATCACCCGCGATCCCTCGCCGCCGAAATCCCAGCCGAGCGAAGGCCCTTGCCAGAACACCTTATGGTCGCCGGCATTCTTGGTGTAGAGCGTACCTTCGCCATAGGTAAGGCCGCCGATCAGCGCGCCGGAGCCCTCTTCGCCGAGCAGATAGCCATTGGGCAGGCCGTAGGAGGCAAAAATCTTCTCGACGACGGTGGCGAGACCGCCCGACGTCGCGCCGAAGAACTTGTGACCGGAATCGACGATCTCCTGAGCGGTGTATTCCTGTGCCCGCGACGCAGAGGTTGAGAAAGCGAGAGCGCCCATGAGGGCAATCGCCATGAAGAAGACGCGGACAAACGTCCGGTCGTAGAATCGGGAAACCATGCTTCCAATCTCCGTCAGGGAGCACTTTCGCCGACGCCTCGCACCCCGTCCGGCTCTTTAGGCGGCCGTTAAGGATGACTGTTACGGGCAAACTATGCCGTAATCCTTTTTCAACCATTAACCTCCCACATGAACATGGCGGTTCGAAGGCTGTTTCTGACTGTCTGCGCGGGCTCCCATCCTGTGCAAAGATGCCGTTTTTTCTCACGAGAATTGTGGATTGTTGCTGCACGCTCGGGCGCTGTGTATTCAGAATGCCTGGGGAGAGAGCGTGATTCGGGTGGTGAGCGTGGCAGTCGGTCGCGCGGCCACCAGGATGTGAATTTTAGCAGGGATTTTTCGCCGATGGCTGAGCTTTTCTCTCTCTCCGCACCCGATCTCGCAGCCTTGTTGTGCAGCCGAGTCTGCCACGACATCATTTCGCCGGTCGGCGCCATCAACAACGGCCTTGAACTCCTGGACGAGGGCGGCGCCGACGAAGACGCCATGAAACTGATCCGGCAGAGCGCCAGAAACGCTTCGGCCCGCCTGCAATTCGCTCGCATCGCCTTCGGCGCCGCCGGTTCGGCCGGCATGATGATCGACACCGGCGATGCCGAGTCCGTCGCCATCGCCTTCCTGAAGAACGAGAAGCCGGAATTGATCTGGAACGGGGTTCGCGCCCTGCTGCCCAAGAACAAGGTCAAGTTGCTGCTCAATTTGCTGCTCGTCGCCAATGCTGCCATCCCGCGCGGCGGCAGATTGGTGGTCACGCTGGAAAACCTCGACACCGAGCCGCGCTTTGCGCTTGCCGCAAGCGGCCCGATGCTGCGCGTGCCGCCGAAATTCCTCGAACTCCATTCCGGCAACAAGCCCGAGGAGCCTATCGACGCCCATACCGTCCAGCCCTACTACACGCTGCTGCTGGCGCGTGAGGCCAACATGACGATCTCGATTCACGCGACCGCCGAAGAGATCGTGCTGTCCGCGGCCTGAGCGAAGCCGTTCGGCAGGACGCCGAGCATCAAGAACAATCAAGTATCTTTTCCCGCTGATATTTGCGGCAATTCAGAACAGGCAAGTTTCATCGCCGGCAACGCCCCTGCAGAATGGGGCTGCAAACGACATGTTTGTAAAAACTTTACCTAACGGCTTTTCTGCTTCTTTACCAGATTGGCCTAGTGTGCATCCCGATACCCGGATGCCGCCGGTTCGCACCATGGCAAAGAGGACCCGGAAATGAAGCGCTGCATGTTTGTCGACGATTCGAGCGTCATCAGAAAGGTTGCAAAACGGATTCTTGGCGGCTCCGACATGGTGGTGATCGAAGCGGCAACTGGACTTGATGCTGTCGAGATGTGCGCTGCCGAGATGCCTGATGTGATTGTCGTCGACGGCGCCCTGCCGGACATGCAAGCGGTCGACGTCATTCGCCAGGTTCGCGCCATGGAGAGCACGATCAAACCGCAGATTCTGATCTCACTGGTCGAGGTCGATGTTGCCTCGATCATGAAGGCAAAGCGCGCCGGCGCCCAGGGTTATCTGTTGAAGCCGTTCAACCGGCCGCAACTGCTCGAACGTTTTCGTACCTTGAAGGTTGCCGCCTGACTCGGCACGTCCTCGGCCAAGAAGGACAGCAAAAAACCCGGCCTGAGCCGGGTTTTCTCATTAAATTCAATCGGATGGTGTTCGCTCAGGCGCTGACGCGGATGTCTTCCGGCTCGCGCAGCACATAGCCGCGACCCCAGACCGTCTCGATGTAGTTCTGCCCACCGGATGCTGCGTCGAGCTTCTTGCGCAGCTTGCAAATGAAGACGTCGATGATCTTCAGTTCCGGTTCGTCCATGCCGCCATAAAGGTGGTTGAGGAACATTTCCTTGGTCAGCGTGGTGCCCTTGCGCAGCGAGAGCAACTCCAGCATCTGGTATTCCTTGCCGGTCAGATGCACGCGCTGGCCGCCGACTTCGACGGTCTTGGCGTCGAGATTGACCACCAGGTCGCCGGTGGTGATGACCGACTGGGCATGGCCCTTGGAACGGCGCACGATGGCATGAATGCGGGCGACCAGTTCGTCCTTGTGGAACGGCTTGGTCATATAGTCGTCGGCGCCGAAGCCCAGGCCGCGCACCTTGTCCTCTATACCGGCCATGCCGGACAGGATCAGGATCGGCGTCTTCACCTTGGACAGGCGAAGTGTCCGCAAGACTTCGTAGCCGGACATATCGGGAAGGTTGAGGTCGAGAAGAATGATATCGTAATCATAAAGTTTACCGAGATCGACACCTTCTTCGCCGAGGTCGGTCGTGTAAACATTAAAACTTTCAGATTTGAGCATCAGCTCGATGCTCTGAGCGGTTGCACTGTCGTCTTCTATCAGCAGAACGCGCATTTCATTCCCCTTTTCTGCCGCCGGACCATGTCACGACCCATCCGGGACCGGAGCAGTGATTGCCTGAACAGAGGCTGCCATCGAATGGTTAACAAAACCTAATTCCGCACCAAGGACGGTACCAGATTTTTTAACCCCTTTCTACACCCTCTTGAATCTAATGATGAATCACAGAACCAAATCGCTAATGCTACACATTAATAAGTCGGACTAAGTGACTCAAGGGACTCGCTGGCCGGCTTCCGTATCGGGAGCCGGAATTTTTACCCGGCCTTAAGTCCTCGCCCTTATGATTAACAATGCGCGTAAACGAATGGTTACCGCCGGCAAAAAACTTTAGGGATTTGTTTCCCATAGTTCGGGGAATGCCGGTGGATACGGGCGGCGCCAGGCCCTGGCGGGCGGATTGGACGATATGTGCAGGTGTGCGTTTCCGGGAGTACCGAATCATGAAGTCACGTGAAAACCTCGTTCGGCTGAAGCAATTTCAGGTGAATGAGAAGCGGCGGCAGCTGCTGCAGCTCGACATGATGATCGCCGAGTTCGAGCGCATGGCCGTTGAACTGGAGCTTCAGATCACCGCCGAGGAGAAGAAGGCCGGCATCACCGACATCAATCATTTTGCCTATCCGACCTTCGCCAAGGCGGCGCGTCTGCGCCGTGATAACCTCAGAAACTCTCAAAGCGACCTCGCCCAGCAGCGAAGCGCTGCCGAATCATTACTCGGCGAAGCTGAAGCGGAGCTTTCCAAGGCCGAGATGCTGGAATCGCGCGACACCAAGATCCGCGACGCGGAACTCGGCGGTCGCAGCGCCATGATCGGCTGACGGCAGGGTTTGAGCCCGACCGGCGCCGCCTGACGCCGATCTTCTTGCTCCGGACCAAAAGGCTCCAGCGCTGCTGACTTGGCCGCAAGGCGGCCGCAGCCTCAGGCCCGTGCCAAATCCCCGTCCTGGTTCGCCGCCGCCCTCGCCCGCGCTTGCTTGATGTCAGGCACATGCTCTTCCGACCAGGAGCGTATCTGGGTGAGCAGCCCCGCCAAGTTCTGGCCAAGTTCGGTCAATTCATATTCGACCCGCGGCGGGATCACCGGAAAGATTTCGCGCCGCACCAGCCCGTCGCGCTCGAGGACGCGCAGGGTCTGCGTCAGCATTTTGGGTGTGATGCCGTCGAGCTTACGCGCCAGTTCCCCATTGCGCATCCGGCCACGGCGCAGCGCACAAACCGTCAGATAGACCCATTTGCTGGCCAGCATCTCGAGCACGGCGTGCGAAGGACACGTCCGCTGGAAGGCGTCATAGCCGGAGCCGCAATCATTATCACTATCCATGAGGTGCCTATATATGGAAAAGGTACATACTGGACAAGGGAATGTTACTATCGAAATGATAGTGGCTCAGAAAACCCCAGCAGGAGCCTCCCATGCGTGCCGTTGTCCAGAATTCAGTCGGCGGACCCGACGTCCTCGTCATCGCCGATCGCCCCGCGCCCTCGCCCAAGTCAGGCGAAGTGCTCGTGCGCGTGCATGCCGCCGGCATCAATCCGGTCGATGGCTCGGTGCGCGCCGGTTACTATCCTTTGCTGGGCGAACCGCCCTTCACTTTGGGCTGGGATATTTCAGGCACGGTCGAGGCGGTGGGCCCAGGCGTCGATGGAGGCCTCAAGGTCGGTGACGCCGTGTTCGGCATGCCGCGTTTTCCCAAGCAGGCCGCGGCCTATGCGGAACTCGCTGTCGCCCCGGCCGATGAAATCGCACCGAAACCGCAAGGCATTGACCACAATCATGCCGGCGCGCTGCCGCTGGCCGGTCTGACCGCCTGGCAAGGCCTTGTCCGCCATGGCGGCCTGAAGCGCGGCCAGCGCGTGTTGATCCATGCCGCGGCAGGCGGCGTCGGGCATCTGGCGGTGCAGATCGCCAAGGCGCGCGGCGCTTATGTCATCGCCACCGCCAGCCCGAAGAAACTCGATTTCGCCCGCTCGCTCGGCGCCGATG
This sequence comes from Mesorhizobium sp. L103C105A0, assembly GCF_000502215.1. Classification (NCBI taxonomy): domain Bacteria; kingdom Pseudomonadati; phylum Pseudomonadota; class Alphaproteobacteria; order Hyphomicrobiales; family Phyllobacteriaceae; genus Mesorhizobium; species Mesorhizobium sp. L103C105A0. The sequence goes on from NZ_AYXF01000001.1 coordinate 531,553, forward strand.
AAGTGATCGACTACATCAAGGGAGATTTCACCGCCGAGGTCAGCGACGTCGACCTGGTGCTGGAGCCGATGGGCGGCGACCATGCCGACCAATCGCTGACAGTCCTGAAGGACGGTGGCGCCTTGGTGTCGCTGCTCAATGTCCACGACACCACCCGAGCCAAGGCTGCTGCGCGTGGGATCCGCGTCGAGCGCATGTCCGTCGTGCCCGACCGTGAAGGCCTCGTCGAACTTGGCAAACTGGTCGATGCGGGAAAGCTTGCGGTCCATGTGGCAAAGAGCTTTCCGCTCGAACAGGCGAGCGCCGCGCACGCTTTTCTCGCCACCAGGCCGATCGGCAAGGTGGTGCTGACGGTCTGAAGCAGCAGGCATTACCGACAGGCAAAAGGGCGCGGTTACCGCGCCCTTTTCTATTGTGGTCCTGGCTCTAGTGCCGGTATTGCTGGATGCGCGTCGTGCGCAGCCCGGCAAGGCCGTATTCGTCGATCGACGCTTGCCAGGACAGGAATTCCTCGGTGGTCAGCTTGTAGCGCTGGCATGCCTCGTCGAGGCTCAAAAGCCCGCCGCGCACCGCAGCAACCACTTCCGCCTTGCGCCGGATAACCCAGCGACGTGTATTCGTCGGCGGAAGATCGGCAATCGTAAGAGGGCTGCCGTCAGGCCCAATAACATATTTGACTCGCGGTCTAACAAGATCGGTCATCGTACTCTCTACTAAAAACTCAAAGACCCAATCCCCACCACATTACCGCCACAGCTTTAAAAATTGCCTAAGCGAACCCTAATGAGTAGGTAAGGATCATGAACGCCGCGTTAGTCTTTTCGTCGGCATTTGAGGCAACGGCGGGCAGGCGCGCAATTTTCCCGCAAAATCGGCACCGCCGCAAAGCTGGCGCCGCTGGTGTGGTTGACCTATATTCGCGCCACTGCCATTGAAGCGCCGCGCAGAACGAAAGAACCATGAACAGCCTCGACCTTCCCGCCAGCCCGCAAAACACCCGCATCGTCGTCGCCATGTCGGGCGGTGTGGATTCGTCTGTCGTTGCCGGCCTTTTGAAGCGCGAAGGCTATGATGTCGTCGGCGTCACGCTGCAGCTCTACGACCATGGCGCCGCAACGCACCGGGCCGGGTCGTGCTGCGCCGGCCAGGACATTGACGATGCCCGCCGCGTTTCCGAGACACTGGGCATTCCGCATTACGTGCTCGACTATGAGGAGCGCTTCCGTAAGGCGGTCATCGACCCGTTTGCCGAAAGCTACGTCGCCGGCGAAACGCCCATTCCGTGCGTCTCTTGCAATCAGACGGTGAAGTTCGCCGACCTTTTGGCCACCGCCAAGGACCTTGGCGCCGATGCGCTCGCCACCGGCCACTATATCCGCTCCGGGGCCAATGGCGCCCACCGCGCGCTATTCCGGCCCGTCGATGCCGACCGCGACCAGAGCTATTTCCTGTTTGCCACCACGCAGGCGCAGATCGACTATCTGCGCTTTCCGCTGGGTGGGCTGTCCAAGCCTGCGGTGCGGGCCATCGCCGAAGAAATGGGGCTGACCGTTGCCGCCAAGCAGGACAGTCAGGACATCTGCTTCGTGCCGCAGGGCAAATATTCCGACATCATCGCCAAGCTGAAGCCAGCTGCCGCCAACCCAGGCGACATCGTCCATATCGACGGCCGCGTGCTCGGTCGCCATGACGGCATCCTGCGCTATACGATCGGCCAGCGCCGCGGCATCGGCATCGCCTCGGGCGAGCCGCTTTACGTCGTCCATCTCGACGCCGACCGGGCCCGTGTCATCGTCGGCCCGCGCGAGGCGCTGGAGACCCACAAGATCTATCTGCGCAACATGAACTGGCTGGGCGATCGCGCGCTGTCCGACATTCCGGCCGCCGGCATGGAGCTGTTCGCCAAGGTCCGCTCGACGCGGCCGCCGCGCCCGGCCGTGCTGCATCACCGCGCCGGCAGCACCTTTGTCGAACTGGTCGACGGCGAGTCCGGCATCGCGCCGGGACAGGCCTGCGTGCTCTATTCCGACGACGGCAACGAAGCCCGCGTTTTCGGCGGCGGCTTCATCGAGCGCTCCGAGCGCGGCGCCGAGGCCGAAGCCATGCTCAGCCGGCTCGCAGCCAGGCCGGCGCAGATTCCCGCAGAGTAAACACTACCCTCTCGGAGGCAGTTTGGTTTCGATCTGCCTTAAGAGCAGGGTTTCGAAACGGTCTCAGGACTTTGTGTGCGTGACTGTACCCGCCGTCAGGATGCGCAGCACCCTGATGGCTTCCTCGCCGCTGGTGCGCGGCTCGGCCCGCGTCTCGATACACTGGATGAAGTGCTCGAGCTCGCGCGTCAGCGGCATCCCCTGGCCGACCGCGACATAGGACGGCTCGTTGGTGGTGAAGGCCCACTGGCCGCTGTCCTGCCACACCGCGTGGCGGTAGACGGCCAGCTTGCGCTCCCATGGCTCGACATCGTCGAACACCGCCATTGCCTTGGTGCCGACCACGGTCAGCCGCCGCTCGCGATAGGGATTGAGCCGCGAGGTGAAGAGATGGCTGCGCAAGCCATTGGGAAAACGCATGTGCAGATGCGCGAAATCGCTGAGATTGTCGAGGAGTGCGGCCCCCTCGCCCCTGACGTCGATCGGCTCGGTGCCGGTGATGGCCAGGATCATCGACAGATCGTGCGGCGCCAGATCCCACAGTGCGTCGTTCTCGGTGTGGAATTTGCCGAGGCCGAGCCGGTGCGAGTGGATGTAGCGAACCTCGCCGAGCTCGCCATTGTCGATCAGCGCCTTCAGCGTCTCGAAGGCGGGATGGAAGCGCAAGACATGGCCGACCATGAACACGCGGCCATTGTCCCTGGCCGCCTGCACGGCGCGCTCGGCGTCGGGCACGGTCAACGCAATCGGCTTTTCCACCAGCACGTCCTTGCCGGCCTCAGCGGCGCGCACGGCAAGATCGGCATGGAACTGCGGCGGCAGCGCCATGACGATGGCGTCGATATCATCACGCACGAACAGCTGGTCGGGCTCGATCGCCAGGCAGTCCTGCTCGCTGGCAAAGCCTTCGGCCCGCGCCCGATTGGCATCGGAAACCGCATGCAGCGCGCCGAGCGCCTTGAGGGTGCGGATGTGGTTGCTGCCCCAGTATCCGCAACCGAGGACTGCAATGCGCGGCTTCATCAGCTTCAAACTCTAATTTCTTGGCCGAGACATAGCGGCGTGCCCCGTCGAACTCAACCCCGGTGGCTTACCGGAGATGCCAGCCCGGCAAAGCTTTTACCGGCGACAATATGCCGGCGCCCCTCGCGCATCGATGCTTGACAGGCTCGCCCTCCCAACCTTATATCCGCGCGACCTTGGCGAACGCCTCGAAATGCCTTTCGATTTAAGGCGGATTTCGGGCCTTTCGCCGCCCTGGCGGGGTAGCTCAGTTGGTTAGAGCACGGGAATCATAATCCTGGGGTCGGGGGTTCAAGTCCCTCTCCCGCTACCAGCCTACCTAAGCTGTTGAAATCACAGTAAAACGCGGACCTATGGTAGGCGCCCTGTCCGAAAAAATCTTCAATGATTTTCAGGACCTAGCCTGCTACCGTTGTGACCCCAACGAACGTGTTGCGACGCTTCGCAGACGACAAACTGCGCCTTGAGAGACGTGATTTGCGAGAATTGGCTGAAGCCTCCACCTGCGGACCACATTCGGTCCCGATTCCGAGGCGCAATAGACGCGGATTTTCGAATGGCGCGCCCATGTCGCACGCCAAGCCCTCAACGCTCGGCGGCTTATGCCCGAGTTATCCAGCTAAATTAAGCAGTCTCATCGGGCGGGCGCTCTGGATTCGCCGACGCCAATCCGCGTGTGCGTACGCGGATCGTCTGACAGATACGATCAGCGAGAGAAGCGAGCGCGCCCTGCACAGTGCGTGCCCCAAGAACCGATTGGAGGGTAACGGCCTGTGTTGCAAACCTATGTTTGAAGGCCTCTCCGCCACAGAGGAAATCGACCAATCCCAAGCCGTGATCAAACGACCACTGTATATACTCCGTAATCAGGACCGCACCCGGCGACGCTCGGCTAAAATCAGGGTCGTAGGTGGTAACGAATGCCATCATGACGTTGTGCTGGACGATGTTGATGGAAACCGCGACCATCGCACCATTGCATTCAAGTACGAAAATGCGCAGCACACCTGCGCGTGACAGCGCGTCCACCAGGGCGGCAAGAACCGGCTCGCCCTCTTCGAAAAGGTCGGATTCACGCGTGTGCTTTTCCAGCCATCTGCGCTTCAGCGCCGACAGTCGCTCCAGCAATGGCTGCAGCGGCTCGTCGGCCGACAGGAGGCGGAATTTCGCTTCGCCTGTTTCCTCCAGTATCTTGATGCCGCGCCGATAGTTCTGGCGCATCTTTTTCGGCTGGTCCGCCAGCCACGCTGCTCCGCTGGCCCACTGTCCAGCGACGCGATAACTGACTTCCTCCCGGTGATTGGCGCGAAGCTTGACGCCGCTGGAAGAGCCCGGTGTAAAAATCCTGCGGGCTCCCGCATCCGGCGACAGACGATTGATAAAAGCAAGATCGAAGCCACCCGCCGAACAGATCCGGTTCCAGAGGTTCTGGAGGGCCGATAGGGAGCATTCCGGCGCGACAAGAATATCACCATAGTCCGTATAGCTATTGGCGGCCCATTCGAGGAGCCGAAGTCCTTTTCGTCTGCCGATCGCCAGGGGAATGACAGCGACCAGCCTGTCATCGCTCCATACCAGGCCGATCCGCAGCGAGCGCCGGTCGCGGTCACGCACGGTGCTCCACCATGCCGAAACCCAGGCATGGCTCTGAAAGATCAGTGCATGGGTACGATGCCATAGGTCTACCCATTCGGCTTCGATGGCGGCCAGGCGATCCGTCGAACTGACGATTTCCAGTCGCTCCGCACCAACAGCGTCAATCGAAGCCATTTTGTTCATGGTTGGAGACGGTCCTGCGGCTGCGCGACATCGATGCGCTTTTGAAAAAGTCGCATGATATGGTTTGCCATTTTCTTGAGCGGCAGCACGTAAAGTCCGAAAAGCGACTGATAGTCGCGTACGTCGCGATCTATCAGTCCAAACTTGAGGTCTTCGTCCGGATCCGGGATGAACTGCGTTCCGAATATGCGATCCCAGAATGAAAAAAGCAGCCCGAAATTCTTGTCGTAGTGGCGAGGGTCGACACTGTGATGCACCTGGTGCCAGTGCGGACACAAGATGACGCCGTTCAACCGGCCGAAGGAAATCTTCAGATGCGTGTGGCGAACAAAGTCCATCATGAGAATGTTGCGAATGACATAGACGTTGATGCCAAATATGGCGATCTCGACCGGATTAAGCGCAATCAGGCTCCACAAGCCGAAACTGATCCCCGGTATGACGCCGTCCCAGATCCGGTTCATCAGATCGTCCAGGGGGTGAACCCGGTCCTTGGTGATCCCAACCATCACTTCGGCCGAATGATGCACCTTGTGCAATTCCCACAGGAACGGAAAACGGTGCTGGGCAACGTGATATAGGTAGTAGGAGATATCGTAAGCAACGAGCATGGTTGCGGTGAAGAGGATGATCGTCACTGGGCCGGCGGGGCCGGGTATCAGCGGTTGCGAGATGCTGAAGAGCCAGCCGACTGCCTGGTTTGTTGCATATCCCGTGGCGGCAACGAAGGTGACACCGGCGGGAATGAGCAGGAAGGGCATCACCAGCCTTTTCGTGATCCAGAACAATGCGTCCGCTCGCGCCGATGGGTGCATGATGACTTCCGCGGGAAAGGCGAAGTCGAAAAAGTCCCGGAAGGATTTCTGTTCGACCGTTCGCCAGTAGGCGACCACCGCGCTCCCCAGCGCCGTGAGCAACAGGAGACCGAGTGTCAGCAGATTGATGTGTGAGAGTTTTTCCACGATCACTCTGGCGAATTCCGAAAACATCGATGCAGTGGCTCCTAGGTGGTGAAATGGCGATCCGGCTCGTCGCGAAGCACATATTGCCAGGCCCATCATATGCTGCCCGCAACTGTGTATCGGGATGCGACTGGCAGAACAATCATGGCCAAATTAGCAGATCAACGGTGTCAAAACCGCTAAATATCTGAACGTAATTAATGTCGAACGCTGCGCCTGCAACCTGCCCGTTATCGGGTCTGCGGCGGACTTGGCGCGAGCCGGATGACTACTCCCTTTTCGCCTACTTGGCCACGCCATGCGAGGCGTTCGGCTGGCTGCCTTGCACCAAAACGCGGCGAAACCCAGCCGCCCTGGCCCGGTGTGTCGCCGCCGGAACGGATGTGGATCGCTGCGTCTGGAAAGTGGATAGTCATCAAAGGTTCAGCGCCGCGCAATATCGTGACAATGTTTCCATCCCTGTTGGCGTGGAGGTCGGCGGCGAGTTGGAAGACGATCTCAGCGACGCGGCTGCCGCCGAGCAGTTGGTCGGTCACGAGGATGCCGTCGCCATCGCGTGTCACGGCGCGTTGATGCACAACGCCGAAGCGGCCTTTGTACCCGTCATGTCGGGCACACAGCCTCCAGTGCGGCCCCGGCTCGCTCTCCACCAATGTCGCAACCGCCTTGTGCGACCAGTTGAACGCCCCGGAGATGATGCTTTGGCTTTTACCCTCTAGGTTCAGCGTGTTGTGCGCCGGCGTCGAGCGGAACCAGTCGCGCCAGCCTCCCCCCGAACCATAGAGCCATGTGCCGGGGTCGACCAGCACCGGATCGCCGTCAATGCACAGGGTGAGCGACAGCGCGTCGGCATGACCGTGCGCCGCTATCGAAAGGTAGCCCAGCGGGCCGTGGTCGTATGTCAGATGGACGTTGCGACCATTCATCTCGCCGCGCCAGACGGAGAGCCCGCCTTGCGTGAACGTATGCAATCCATTCGGCACCGGCGCCGGCCGCGGTGGCGCGCCGAAGAAAAGCGCACGAAAATCGCCAGGCTCCGGTGCGCTGCCCGGCATCCGTAGAAAACCACGGATGGCGGCCGCGACCGATCCGACATAATCGGTTTCGCCCCCCAGCGTGATCACGCGGCCTTCATCATTGTCGCCGAAGCCGCTGGTTTTCGGCGGGAGCCAGCCTGCGAAATTGGCGAAAGCGGCCAAACGCGCTTCGACGGGCTGGGGAAAAGGCAGTCCGGCCTGGCGCGCCGCCGCAGCGCACAGCAGGAAAAGTTCGGCACTGAAGGCGGCGTAGGTCGGGGTCTGCTCGGCCCCGGCGCCATCGGCCAGGATCTGTTTGAGCACCTCAGCCAGGAGCGACTCGCGAGCCACCTCGGCCCCGAAAGCCAGACCGATCAGATATTCGCCAGCCAGTTCCGCGACGAGATGGTTGTTGGCGGACGAAAAACGGGAGGGAAACCGCGGCAGCCAATAGGCGCTTGCCGCCAGTATTTCACCGACTTTTTCTCGCGTCGCCGCGCCAAGCCGGTCGCCGACGAGGTCGAGCGTGACAATCAGGCTGATGGCTCGTAGCGCGACCTCGATGCCGGAGGCCCAGCCAACGCCCCGAAATGGTGGGTTGGCGAAATGCCAGCTCTCGATCGCCGCCTCGATGGCCGCACGGGATTGATCATCGCCGGTGAGAAGCAGATGGGCAGCCAGTGGCGGCAGTTGCTGCAGCCGGTTGATTTCCCAAACATATTTTACATCGCCACGGCCGGTGGCATGGCGAAAATCGATATCGAAAGTATGGGTCTTGGAGCCCGGCCAAAGCCGGCCGGTCACCGGATCAAGGCGCCAGAGCTCGGGTGGAAAGAGAGTATAGGGGTCTCGCTGTGGCCAGGTCTGCCCAAGTGCTGAAAACTGGCCTCGAAGAGTGTTTTGCGCAGCCGCCTCGATAGCTTGCCGCTGGGCTGGTGTCGCAGCGGCCGGCACAGCATTCCGCAATCCGTGCAGCACCGGGTGCAACTGCGGCGACGCATAGCGCTGCCAGCCGTTGTCGCGGCGGCGCGAAACGGTCCTCCGGCGCTGCTCGTCCAACCGATGCAATATCTCGGCCAACTCCATGCTGCGCAATCGGTTGAAATACCACCCGACCCTCATCCGCGCTCCGCCAAGATTTTGATCCTCATACACCATCCCGTCGAAAAAGCGTGTGGCGGCATCCTCTTTTCCGTTCCCGCGGTTAATATCTTCGGCCATGACGCGGAGTTTTGCGATGAGAAAAGTTGTCTACGTCATAGCGTGCGCGCTTGGCATGGCTATGTCAGCCGAGGCGGCGCCGATCCCGCTTGAGCGCGGCGTCGGCGTCCATGAATGGCTCAACTGGTCGCCGGTGGAGAAAGATGGTTCCTACAAATGGCCGCCCTATCGCAGCGAGAAGGAATGGCTTGCGGGCGGCAGGCCGCTCACCGATTGGCCGGACGGCGACCAGTTTGATCGCATTCGATCCATGGGCTTCGACTTTGTCCGGCTGAGTGTCGACCCTGGCCCTCTGCTTGCCAGCGAGGGCGCCAAACGACAACAGGCGCTGGACATGCTTGCCGCTGCGGTGCAGCGGGTCGTTTCAAGCGGGCTCAAGGTGGTTTTCGATCTGCATGGCGTCAGCCAGGTTCCGGCTTACAGCATGGAAATGATCTATGGCGGGGCCGACAGCGAGGGTGTTGCCCGCTATCGCAAAATGGTAGTGGCGGTGGCTGCCATGCTGATCAAAATTGGCGCCGACAAGGTCGCCCTCGAGCCCTATAACGAGCCCGCCTACTACCCTTGCGATTCAAGCGGCAGCGATGACTGGCAGCGGATCATGGCAGGCACGGTTCGCGATATTCGCGCCGTCAACAGCGAACTCACCATCGTCGCGACCGGCGCCTGCGGCGGGAGCATCGCCGGACTGGTCAACCTGGACCCCAACTTCGACGACCCCAACGTCTATTACAGCTTCCACATGTATGATCCGCACAGCTTCACGCACCAGCGGGCCGATGACAAGAACGCTTTCTCCTCCGGCCTTCCCTGGCCTGCCGACGCCAGCACGCCCGAAGTGGTCGCCGAAACCCTCAAGGCGCAGATGGACGCCGCCGGCTTGAGCCAGATCGAAGAGGTGATGAACATGGCCTCGGCGCGTGAAACGATCGCCCGATACTTTGAGCAGAATTGGGGGCAGAGCCAGCTCGAAGCGGGTTTCCGTCAGGCGGTCGACTGGGCTGAAGCCCATGGCATAGCGAGCCGACGCCTGTTCGTGGGCGAATTCGGCGTTATCCTGATGTCTGCGGATGGCCGCATGGGAGCTTTCGATGCTGATCGCCTGCGCTATCTCATGGCAGTGCGCAGAGAGGCGGAACGTTTCGCGATGCCGTGGTCGGCCTGGGAATTCTCCAATCCTTACGGAATGAGTGTTATCCAACCCAAGGGGCCTGCGATCCCGGACCGGGAGATGTTGCGGGCACTAGGCCTGCGATAACTCGTCATCGGGTCAGGATCGGTTCGAGCGGTCTGCCTGGTTGCTGGCGATCAATCGCGTGGAAACCCAAGGACTGTCGTCTCCAGTTGCAGCCGAGAGGGCCTGATCGAACCAAATCAGGCTCAGTTTTAAAATCACTCCACCGAGCAGCTATTTAATATATTCGCTGTAGATTGGTGTCCTCGATCATACGCAAACAAGGGAAAGAGGGCCAAGGGAAAGAATGTGCGGAATTGCCGGCTGGATTGGGCGCAGGGTCGAGAAGCCACAAGATCGGGCCGCCGGGATGTCGAATGCCTTGCAGCATCGTGGTCCCGATGCGGAAGGCATCGAACTCCTGGACCTGAACACAGGCGAGGACCAGTTGGCATTGGTGCATCGCCGCCTGGCGATTATTGACTTAAACGCCGATTCAAATCAGCCGATGCAGACCGAGGACGGACGGCTCCGGATTATTTTCAACGGCGAAATATACAACTACATCGAGCTGCGTGAGGAGTTGATCGGTCTCGGCCACCGTTTTCGCACACGCTCCGACACGGAAGTGCTGCTCAGGGCTTATGACCAGTGGCGCCTGGCCATGTTCGACCGATTGAGCGGGATGTTCGCTTTTGCGCTGTGGGACGCTCAACGGCGCGAATTGATCCTCGCTCGCGACCCCTTTGGAAAAAAACCCCTTTACCTCATGCAAGGCAGAAATTTGCTGTCGTTTGCCTCGGAGATCAGCGCGTTGTTGTCTGCGCAGCCAGATGGCCAGCAGCTCGATCTGGATGGAGTGCGCGAGTATCTGACCTGGCGTTACGTGCCTGGACCGCGGACGCTTTTCAAACAGATCCGCAAGCTCAACCCGGGAAGCTACGCTGTGTGGTCGCAAGGGGAAGTAACGGAAACGCGCTATTATGCGCCCCCGGATCAGACCGATCTGACAGCGGATATCGATCCAGGAACCGCCAAGCGACGATTTCTGGAATTGCTCGACCGTTCTGTCGAGATCAGGATGCGCAGTGATGCGCCGTTTGGCGCCTTTCTATCCGGGGGGCTCGACTCGTCGGCAATCGTTGCCCTGATGACCAGGCACAGCGACAACCCGATTCGTACGTTTTCGGTCGGTTTCAGCGAACAGGCTTACAGCGAGCTTCCATTCGCCCGGCGCGTCGCCGATCATTTCAAGACCGATCATTGCGAAATCGTCATCCAGGCGGATGACCTGATGAATCATCTGCCTAAGATGGTCCGCCATCGGGGGGCACCTGTTTCACAAAGTACGGACATTCCAATTTGCCTGATGTCGGTTCGAGCCTCGCGGGACGTCAAGATGGTGCTTACGGGCGAAGGGGCGGACGAGATTCTCGGCGGCTACCCCAAACATCGCGCAGAGTCTCTGGCGGGTGTCTACCGGTCACTTGTTCCAGCGTCGCTTCACAACAATCTCCTCGCCCCTTTGATGCGCGCATTGCCCGGCGCATCGGCCAAGTTCGACATATTTGCCCGAAGCGCGGGTGAACGGGACTTTGCAACCCGGATGATCTCCTGGTTTGGAGCCATGACGGCGCGGGAACGCGATTCGCTCCTCGGTGGGTTGGCCACTCGCGGCCATGACCGCAACGATTTCCCGTTCTCTTCGAGTGTGACGGAATCCCATCTGCGCCGTGTGTTGTTTTTTGATCAGACATCGTGGTTGCCCGACAACCTCTTGGAACGGGGCGACCGGATGATGATGGCCGGTTCAATCGAGGGGCGAATGCCATTCCTTGATCGCGATCTGGTTTCCTTCGTCAGCCAGCTGCCCGATCGTTACAGGCTCGGTCTCCTGGGCAGCAAACAGATCCTGCGCGACTGCATGGCCGGCATGGTTCCCGACGAGGCCCTCAACCGGCCAAAGATCGGCTTCAAGGTGCCCGTCGCCGAATGGTTCCGCGGGTCGATGAGCGATTATGTACGAGACCATCTGTGTTCGTCCCATTCGGTCATCCGTAGCTATTTGAGCGCCAAGAAGCTGGACCAGATTGTCACGGAGCACGCCGAGCGCGCCGCGGACCACGAAAAACTGATATGGGCGCTTTTGAACCTGGAGATATTCCACCGCGAATTCGCGCTTGGCCCGCCGCAGTGACGACAATGAAGGACAGCGTCAGCGCTTGACCGATCGCGCCTCGGACGCGACCGATCTCCAGACATCGCAGATCGCGTCGACAAACGGTGCAAGCTCAAGCCTTTCCCGGTGCACCGCCATGGCGGCGGCGCCAAGCCGCGCGCGCAGCGCCGTATCCTCGACCAGCCGAGTTAACGCCTCGGTCAACGCCGCCACATCGCCGGGCGGCACCAACAGACCGGATTGTTCGTGGGTGATGATGTCCTCGACCGCGCCAACCGGGGTGGCCACGACAGCCAGGCCGGCCGCCATGCCTTCGATCACCGACATTGGCAGATTTTCGGCGAACGAGGGGAGCACCAGAATATCGGCCGAAGCGATCAGTGATGCGACCTCGTCAGGTCCCACCCAGCCCGGAAAAGCAATACGGTCGGCAATCCCTAGAGCGACCGACCTCGCTCGTGCCGGCTCGACCTCACCATCGCCGGCGATCGTGGCACGCCAACCCCTGAGATGTTTCATCCGCTCCAGCGCCTCGCCCAACTGCGGCACGCCCTTTCGCTCGCCGATGCGGCCGAGGAACAGGATGTGCACGTGATCGCCTCCGCCGACATGCGCCAGGGAAGGAACTGCCGTGGCGTTGGGAACGATGACAATATTGCCGCCGTTCGCCGGTGCCCGGCTGGCGACGAAATCGCGCCAAAGCCCGCCCAGGACAATCACCCGGCCGGCATGCTCGAACAGAGCCCTGATACGGCGGCTCATGAAACTATGATCATCTTTCCAGAATGTCTGATACTGCGCCCCATGCAGATGAAGGACATATGGTATCGACAACAGCCTGGCGCAGGCGGCGATCATCATCTTGCGATAGGTGCTGCCGGAGACCGATATATTGATGTGAATGACGTCGGCGCGTCTGTCGAGGCGGGCCCCAAGCATCCGCGCGCAAAAACCAAGCATGTAGAAGATCGAAAGCCCGACATGTCCCGGGCCACGGCTGGAAAGAAAGCGCAGATCGATGTCGGCGATCTCTTGCCGTTCGAACTCCTGCTTCAGCGCCCCCATGATCCGGTCGATGCCGCCTTGTCCCGAAACGCCCGAGGGCGTTGCGACCAGGACATGTATTTTTCTATTGTGGGCGAGACGCTGCAACATGACACCATTTGGATTGCGGATGCCGGGTGACCGTAAAGCAAAGATTCCAAAAAAGGTTTACGACAAATCTTTTGGTTCAAACTGTATCCGTTCACCCTTTGCCGTCATCATGCTGGAATACCCGTCGGTCAACGGTTAATCGACGGCAAATTTTCCGGGACAACCCTTTGCTGCTCCGTTCCACACTCATCTATGGCCCAGCTATTCTGCTGACGCGGGTTTCCGCTCTGCTCCTGCTGGTCGTCATGACGCGGTTGATCGACCAGACCGAGTATGGCCTGCTGACCCTGGTGGTCACCGTGGGCGAAATGACGGATGTTGCCGTTACCAACTGGCTGCGCATTGCCTTGCTGCGGCTTGGTGGAAAAGGCGACGTCAGCCGTGGCAGCCTGATGCTTGCCGGACAGGTATTGCTTGCCACCACGGTGCTGGCCCTGATCATATCCGTGATCGCCTCGGCGGTGATCGTGCCGGAGCGCTGGATCGAATTTGCAATCGCCGTCTGCAGCTATCTGATTGCCGGCTCCATCAGCCGGTTCGCGTTGACGGTGCTGCAAATGCAGCAGCGTCATTCCCTCTATTCGATGCTTGAATATCTGCGCGGCCTGCTGCAACTGGCCTTGCCGATCGCCGCCATCCTTATCTTCCAACGCTCGTTTCTGACGGTATCGCTCGGCTCGAGCCTCGCCGTGCTGATTGCCGGCATCGTGGCGTGCGTGGTGGCATCCGGGCGCGTTATTGGCGGCCCGCCGCGCTTCACCCACAAGGAGTTTTTTGCCCTCGGCGTGCCCCTCGTCATCATGGCGCTGGTCGGTTTCGGTCTCAACAGCGCTGAACGCGTCTTCCTCAAGTTCTACTACGATGCCGGCGCGGTGGCTGTCTTCGCAGCCGCCTACGCATTGGCTCGGCAGCCGATCGATATGGTCGCCAACGCAATCAACATGGGCGCATTTCCAGAAGTGGTCAGCCGCTTCGACGACGAGGGATCCGAGGCGTCCGGGCGGTTGTTGTCGCAACTCATGGCCTTGATGATACGCCTTTGCCTGCCGGTCGCAGCAATGCTTATCGCGCTCAGCGGCGACATCACGCGACTCCTGCTGCCCGCGGAATATCATGGTCGCTTCGGCCTGCTGTTCCCGATCATCGCCTTCAGCGTCCTTTGTGCCAATCTCACAAGCTTCGTTTATGGCGTCGTGGTGCACGCACATAAGCGGCCGTGGTTGCTGATCATCGCCAATTCCTTCGGCTCGGTGGCAACGATTTCACTGTCTTTTCTGTTGATTCCCACCATGGCGGAGGTTGGCGCGGCTTTGGCGTTGGCGGGCGGATCGCTGGCAGGTCTTGCAGCCTGCATCGTCATCGCCGAGAGGCTCACGCCGGTGCCGGTTCCCTGGCGCGACATCGCTGTCTCGGCCATCATTTCTATCTGCACCGGACTGGCCGCCAGCCTTGCCAGCACTGCGCTGGGCAATATGCCGGCGATCTTTCCGCTCGCGGCGGGCGGCGTCGCCGGCGCTGCGGCTTTCCTGGGACTGACCTGGTTGTTTCACCCCGCGGCCGTGACGCAGTTCATCGGCAAGCTAAGGGCACGGCTCCGGATCGCATAAATCCCGCGCTATGAGGCATGCTTGTCTGAAAGTCGCGAGCCTACGGATTGACGTTTCGGCGTCCCCGGCGAGACCAGAACTCACGCCACAGCAGCAGTGCATAGGCGGTGTTGGTATCGTAGTAGCGGCGCCACAAGCGTCGCGGCTCCTGCGCCACGCGAAACAGCCACTCCAGGCCCGCCGCCTGAACCAGTCTCGGTGCCCGGGCGACCTTTCCACCATAGACGTCGAAGCTGCCGCCCACGCCCATGACGAAACTCGGAGCGAGTACGTCGCGATAGCGCTTGAGAAAGCGCTCCTTGCTCGGCGTCGGCATCGCCACAAACAGACAGTCGGCACCTGAAGCGTTGATGGCCTCGACGATCGCGGCCTCTTCCTCCGCCTTGAAATACCCATTGCGCCGGCCGGCAATGGCCAGGCTCGGATGATCTCTGGCAAGTCGGCTTTCAACTGCGTCGAGAATGTGCTGTTCAGCGCCCAGAAGGTAGGGGCGATAGCCACGCTTGGCGCACAGCGCCAGCAGGTTGATCATGACGTCGACGCCGGTCACACGCTCGGGCAACTCGACGCCACAGAGCCGCGCGCCCCAAAGCACGCCTTTGCCATCGACATTGACCATATCCGCCCCGACGACATCCTCGCGCAGTTCAGCATTCTTGCGCATGTTCACAAGCTTGGCGACGTTCACGACAACATGATGAAGCGGCCGCCGCGTCGCCATCGCCTCGTCTGCGATGGCCAGCGTCTCGGCCATGGTCAGCGCATGGATGGTCGCACCGAGAAACTCGCGGCGGCGTGATGCCAATAGAGAGTGTTGCGCCCATGCCGGGTCATGCGAGTTCATGCCGCTTCTCCGGTACGAGCGAGAGACTGCGAGCGTTCCATTTCGGATTTCTTGCCTTCGATGCGGGCGTCGGGCTTGCGCGCCTTGCGCCAGGTCCACAGGCCCCGTGTGTCGACGAGCTTCTTGTCCTTGAGCGCTTCGGGATCGATCAGATTGAATTGTCGATGGTCGACCAGCAGGACGACGATATCGGATTGGTCAATAGCGGAAAGTGCATCGGTGAACATCACGCCGCTGCCCTCGAGCTCGTGTGGCAACTGACGCGCATTGGGCTCGGCAGCGACGATCTTGATATTGGGAATCTTGGATAGAAGCTTAACAACCTCGACAGCCGGGCTCTCGCGCATATCGTCGATATTGGGTTTGAAGCTGAGGCCAAGACAGGCGATCGTCTGCTTGCGGGTCGGGTCGAGCAATGCCTCGATGTCCCTGACCACCGACAAGGGTCGCTCGGAATTGATGCGCCGCGCCGAACTGATCAGCCGCGTATTGTTCGGTGCGGCGTCGATGATAAAATACGGATCGATCGCAATGCAGTGGCCGCCCACGCCCGGGCTCGGCTGCAGGATGTTCACGCGAGGATGCCGGTTGGCGAGATCGATTACCTCCCAGACATTGAGCGACAGATCCTGGCACACCGCCGCAAGCTCATTGGCGAAGGCGATATTGACATCGCGGAACGCATTTTCGGTCAGCTTAACCAGTTCCGCACTTTCGGCCTGGGTTATGAACAGGTCGCCGGCGACGAAGCTTGAATAGAGTGCCGCTGTCCGCTCCGAAGACTTTCGGGACAGTCCGCCGATCGAGCGATCATTGTTGATCAGCTCGGTCAGCACCTTTCCCGGCAGCACGCGCTCGGGAGAGTAGGCGACCAGGACGTCAGCTTCCTCGCCATGCGCGACGGGAAATTTGAGATCGGGTCGCAGTTCCGCGAGCAGCGCTGTCATGACGCGCGTCGTGCCGACCGGCGATGTTGATTCCAGCACCACCAGGTCGTCTCGTTTTAGCACCGGAGCGATGCTTCGCGCTGCCGCAAGCACGTAGCTGACATCCGGCTTGCGATCCGCGGTGATCGGAGTTGGAACGGCGATAATATAGGCATCGGCCGGCTGAGGCGTGCTGAATGCCTTGAGCTTGCCATTGGCGACAACTTTCTGGATCAAACCATCCAGGTCCGGTTCGATGATGTGAATTTCGCCGCGGTTGACCTTCGCGACCACCGCCTCGTTGACATCGACACCGATTACATCGAGTCCGCGGCTTGCAAAAATGGCGCAGGTCGGCAGGCCGATATAGCCCATGCCGATAACGGAAACGGTTTTGATTTCAGCCATGATTCAGCAATTCCTCAACGATCCGGCTCGCAGCTTGGCCATCGCCGTATGGGTTGTGCCTCTCCGCCATGCCGCGATAGACGCTCTCATCATCGAGCAGGCTATTGGCATTGGCCAGAATTTTTTCGATATCGGTGCCGACCAGCCGGGCAGTACCAGCGGCGATCCCTTCGGGTCGCTCCGTGTTTTCCCGCATCACCAGCACCGGCTTGCCGAGTGAAGGCGCCTCTTCCTGCACGCCGCCGCTGTCGGTCAACACCAGGTAGCTCTGTTTCTGCAGGTACAGGAACGGCAAGTAGTCCTGCGGGTCGATCAGGTGGATGTTCGGCACCGTCCCGATTTCGGCCTCGACCACGGAGCGCACATTCGGGTTGGGATGGACCGGGTAGATGATCTGCACATCCCTGCGCGCCGACAATGCCTTCAGCGCGGTGCAGATTCTCTGGATGCCGCCATCGAAATTCTCACGGCGATGACCGGTGACGAGTATCATTTTCTTGGTCGGATCGATGAAGGGGAAACGAGCGGCGAGCTTGGCGTTCATCAACTTGTCGGCATCGATCTCGCTGGAGAAATGCAGCAGCGTGTCGATCACGGTATTGCCGGTTACGAAGATGGTGTTCGCAGCCTTTCCTTCGGCGATGAGATTGTCGCGCGCCTCGGTGGTCGGCGCAAAATGCCAGGTGGCGATGTTGCCGGCAATCTTGCGGTTCAGTTCCTCCGGAAAGGGAGAGTTGATGTTGTGGCTGCGCAATCCCGCCTCGATATGGGCAACCGGAATGTGCTTGTAGAAGGCAGCTAGAGCCGCGGTCATCGCGGTGGTTGTGTCGCCCTGGACGGCGACGATGTCCGGCTTCGCCTTCTCCAGCACCCCCGCCATTCCGAGGAGCACGCGCGAGGTCACGTCGAACAACGTCTGACCTGGCTGCATGATGTTGAGATCGTAGTGCACCGGCAGGCCCGTCAGTTCAATGACCTGATCGACCATCTCGCGATGCTGGCCCGTCACACATATTTCCGTGGTAAAGCCCGGATGGGCAAGCGCGGCGCGCGCCACCGGAAAACATTTGAGCGCCTCCGGCCTCGTGCCGAACACGATCAGCAGTTTTCGCCTTGAGGGCAATTTCGGATGTGAAACGGCGTTCATGGTTGACCCTGGTCACCGAAAGCGTGGGCGCCCGGCTGATATGTGCTTACAGCCTAACAATAGCGCCCTGAACCGCCTTCGTATTCAAAAAAATTAACGTATGATTAACGCTAGAGTCCGCAGCCCCCCTTGGGCAACCCTTGCCAGGAACAGTGGGGAAAGATACCAAAGCAAAGCCATTTTTTGCTTTAACGAGAATAACTTGGGTTGACTAATATTTTAATCATCGGCCACGCCGTCGCATCCCGGCGCTGGGAAAATGAGCTTTTTAAGCGGTTGGATGCGGCAGGTTATGTGGTCTCGAGTTGCAACGCGCCGGCGGCGGCGCCAACCGCTCGGGGGCTGGACACTGTCTTGGCGATCGAGAGCCGGCGTTTCGGTCCCTCGCTGGCGGGCCGGTCCGAGCCGCTGCCGCCCATCGATCGCGGCCCTCCGGACCTCGTCATAGATCTCACTGCCAGCGCAACGGGGCAAGGCGCGCCAGTCCTGAGGCTCGAATTTTGCGGCCGCAACAGCTTTCCAGCCGGCGTTGCCGCAATGTTGGCGAGCGGACAATTGCCTGAACTTGGCGCTCGCCTCGATGGCGTTGTCGTGGCCCAGGCTAGACCGATGCTGGCAGACAGGCTCTGGCTATCTCGAAGCTGCAACGACCTGCTCGCCGGCGCCATGTCGCTGATCATGCAAACCGTCGCCCGCTTCTTTGCGGGCAAGCTTGTGCCGGTAAGCGACAACCCGGTGCCGATCCTGAAGAACGACAGTTTTGTTCGACACTATGTGCCCCTTTTCGGCAGGGCTTTGATCGATCGCGCCGTGCAAAAAATCAGGCGGGGACGACGCCCCTTCTATTGGCAGGTTGCCTATCGGGTGATCGACGGACCAGGCATCGCCGAAACCGGGCAACTCGACGGCAAACCGTTCACAGTCCTGCCGGACGATGGCCAACGCTTCTATGCCGACCCGTTCGTCTTCGAGACCGACCGCCGCCATCATCTGTTTGTCGAGGAATTCCCCTACGCGACGAGTCGCGGCGTGATTTCCGTCGCCGAGCTCGGTGACGATGGCACTTTCGGTGTTCCAAGGGTTGTATTGGAGGAAGCGCACCACCTGTCGTATCCGCAGGTGTTCGCACACGATGGCGAGATTTTCATGATCCCCGAAAGTGGTTCGGCTCGCGAACTTGTGCTCTATCGCGCCGCGCAGTTTCCCGACCGCTGGGTCCGCGACACGGTGCTGATGACGGACAGGGATTTCAACGACGCGACGCTGCTCGAATCCGACGGTCGCTTCTGGCTGGTTGGAACGGAGCGGTTCGGCTACGGCAGCGCGTCGGACACGATGGCGGTCTATTGCGCGCCCTCGCTGCGCGGGCCATGGGTCGCCCATCCGCTCAATCCCATTGCCGTCGATCATTCGGCCACCCGGCCGGGCGGCGCCTTTATCCGCCACGACGATGCCCTGGTGCTGCCGGTGCAGAACGGATCGAGGGCCTATGGCGGTGGTCTGGGGCTGATGCGGCTTGAGCGACTCGACGCGTCCGATGTCCGTTTTGCCTCGCCCCGGCCGATCGGCGCGGGTCCGGCATGGGCACGCACGGGCATTCATACGCTTAACCGCGCCGGCAATGTCGAGGTCGTGGACAGCGCGGGCTGACTGAAGCGCTGAAAGCCGTGAGCGTCCCGTTGCGTGGCCTGCTTATTTGTTCTCCGTGGCAATATGAGGAAGCGGTGTGTTTCTCGTCTTCCTTCTGCCGTTCAGGGTCTGAAGAATCGGCTTCTCGATCATCTCGTAAATCACCAGACTGACGAGGCAGGCTGCCACGATGCTGACCACCGACACCAACAATACCGTTGTCGGATGCTCGTATCCGACGGTGCGTCTGGCCAGGTACGCCACAGCGCCGATCACGAAGATATGCGACAGATAAAGCGCGTAGGAAGCGTCGCCCAACTGCTCGAGAAGGCTCCAGTGCTTGAGTTTCGGCTCCAGAATGAGGCTGAGATGAAGCAGGCCCGCCGCCCACATTGCTTGTCCCGCGAAGCTGATCTGACCCAAGAGCGGCGTACCGTCATCGACGAATGAAAGCACCACGCCTGCAGCGGTCATTACGCCGAATATCCAGGCATGGCGTATGTCGGAAGTGAAATCACCGTCCAAATAGCGCCGCCCTATCCACATGCCGATTACGAATGCCACCGGAGAAGGGTTGAGATAGAACTGGATAACAGGGTTGGTGGGAGCCAGCCACAGCCCGGCTATCCACATCGCAATGAAAAAGACCGTCAGCACAAATACGCGCGAGGTCACGGACAGGAATGCGAACACCGCAAAAGCGATATAGAAAAATACCTCGTAATTGAGCGTCCAGCCGAGTGAGAGGATTGGACTGGCGCTATCCCGTCCAGGCGCTTCGTGAACAATGAAGAGGAGCGACTGAAGATAGTGGGGCCATGTAAAGACGGTCTTCTGGAAGAGACTTGGCGCGAGCGCCGCCAGAACCGCGGCGAGGCTGGTGAAAAGCCAGTAAACGGGGATGATCCGGATTGCTCGGCGTTTCAGGAAGGTGGCAGCGGAAAACGGACCATCTCCCGTAATATGGACCATTATGAAACCGCTGATGACAAAGAACAGAACGACGCCCAGGCGGCCCGCCGTCACGATAATCAGATTGTCCACGCCAACCTGATAGGAAAAGGCGTGTGCGAACAGAACCAGCAAGGCGGCGCAGGCGCGAAGATACTGAATCGAATAGAATTTCTTCACCTTGATCTCCTGCGCTTTGCCGGCGCCTGATGCCATTGTGCCGTCCACAGGCAGCGCGTCGGGCGCCGTGCAAAGCATCGCCATCAATACGACCGGCCAATTAAGTGTGAGTTACCGACTTCATGGATAGCGTAAATCCGGCTGCCGATGCATGTCGCGCAACAAGTGCATTGCGTGCATTCGTTCCCTCTCGGCGCACTTTGGTGAGATTTCAATGAGCGGTGTCCGGCTTTTCGACAAAGCTGACATGTGGCGGCCCATGCCGGGCATCGCCACTGTTAAGATCGGGTTATCCATATTCCTTTACGTTCGTGCAGGAAAATGTACCCGGGGGTGCGTTCGTCCCCTGCCATCTCAATCGCAAGCCGCAACGCTGGTCAGATAATCGTGAGTGTCACCCCTACAGAGCAACAGTTCGTGACCGCGCAGGCCAGCCGCCAAGACGCCCTCACACTCCTGTTCTTTCTCCTCGCGGCCTTCGCTTTCCTGCTCCGCTCGACCATCTCTCCGCAATTGATGAATATGGTGATGTCCTATTCGACGGAGGGGGGGTCGTTTCCCGAAAAGCTGCATATCGGGACCTATGCGATCTTTCTGCTGCTTGTCGTCATCGCCACGACCCGGCCAATTCGGCTCGAAGGCGATGAAGTCAGGCTGTTCAAGGCGACATTGTTATATTCGCTGCTGCTGTTGTGGCTGGTGCCTTATCTCTTCGTGATAGGCCGTGCCGGCTCGGCCGGCTTCATAATCGATTCCTATCTGGTCTCTTGTGCCGCGGCGATGATCATGCTTGCCCTGGGTGACCATGTGCGCAGGGCGCTTGGCAATGTCATCGTCGGCATGATCGTCCTCAGCGCCATCATCGGAACGATCGAGGCCGTCACCCAGCATCGATTCCTGCCCTATCCCCTCGTTGAGCTGGACTTTCGGCCGATCGGACTGTCGGCCCATCCGCTGGCGCTGGGCGCGCTTTGCACCACCGCCATAGGTTTCGTTGCATTGACGCGGTGGCGTATCTGGGTGTGTGCGCTTTGCATCTTCATTCTCTTCATCGGCACGGCCGCTTCGGGCGCGCGCACCGCCCTGCTGCTCGCTTGCGGCGAGATCCTGTTCCTGCTCGTGTTCCTGCCTTGGCCGGACTTGTCACCCAGACATCAACGCCAGGCCAAACTCCTGGTGCTGATGCTGACGCTGGCCGGTGGCGCCATAATGATTGCGATACTCTTTTCGGCGGGGCTGCTGAACCGCTTCAGCAACACGCTCTTTGATCAAAATTACGACGCGCGCGTCAAGATCTACGATGTATTCAAGTTTGTTGAATGGAGGGACATCCTGCTTGGCATGAATCCCAACGAGTTGTTGAAGATCGTCAACGAAAAGCTCAACCTCCCCTTCATCGAAAGCACGCCGGTCGTTCTTACGCTTTTGTTCGGCCTGCCGATCGCCCTGCTCTTCGCCTTTTCTTTCTTCCGGTTCCTTTTCAAGCTCCTGCGCAATACGCCACGGGCCGCCCATATCGCAGCGGCCGCGTCCATTCTCGCGGCATTGTCAAACAATGCCCTTTCTTCGAAGGCGCCGGATATCATGCTGCTCGTCATCTTGTTGCTCGCTTATCGAAAGCCGGATGGGCGCCAAACCGGCACGCCCCTTCAAGGCCAACCAGCATCAACATCGACATGACGCCAAAGCCCGTTCCTTGTGGGTGCTCTCGCGACGACCTCTTGTATTTCCATTTGAAACGCCTGCACGCTTTGCCAGGCTACGACGGGCGTGGCAGAATACCGACGAAGGGTGGATAGATCGCTGTTCCGGAACGCGCCTGACACGCCTGGAAAATGAAATGTTAACGATGTTTCCGTAAAGCAGGCTGTGCGTATTGAACATTAAAGGGTTAGCATGATGTCCGCCGCTTCCGGTCCTCCTCCAACCGCGGCCGCCGCCGGCATTAGCCCCTATGAACGGATCGAAAATGCGCGGCGCGCCAGCAGGCCAAAGCCGCAACAAACCGCGCCGATCATGGCACATGCGGCGGCACCCGCTGTAACGTCGGCCCCTGTAACGTCGGCCCCTGTAACGTCGGCCCCTGTGTCGCCTGCACCCGTGGCGCCGCCTGTAGCCGAGCCCGTCACGACGGTGACGCTCAACAAGATCGGAACCTTTCTCGAACTCGATTTCGGGCGTCTGTTTGTCTGGCTGCGCGCCGGCCTTGCTCTGGTATGCCTGCTGGCAATCGCCGGCGGGATCATCGGCGGTGCCTACGCTCTGCTGAGCAAGCAGCGCTACACCGTGACCACGGACATCCTCATCAATCCCGCCAATCTTCAGGTTGTTCCGAACGATCTTTACCCGCAATCGGCCCAGGTCGATGGACAGCTGCTCAGCGCGCGCAGCAAAGAGCGCATCTTGACCTCGGGCAGCGTGCTTTCACGTGTTGTAGACGATCTTGACCTGGCCAGTGACCCTGAGTTCTTCGACGCGGACCGAAGCCGCACAGGGACGGACGGCGCCAAACCCGATCCAAAGCTTACCGCCCTGAAGAACCTCGCGGAACGGGTTAGCAGCATCGCGGATGAAAAGTCGTTTGTCACGACCTTGATGGTATCGGCGGAAACCCCCGCTAAGGCGATCCTGATTTCGCAGGATATCGTCAAGACTTTCCAGGAAGAGCTGGCCAGCGCCGAGGCTTCCGGCGCCAGCCGTGCCGCGGCCGCGCTGGACGGGCGGCTGGGCCAGCTCAAGAGCGATGTGCA
This sequence comes from Mesorhizobium sp. L103C105A0, assembly GCF_000502215.1. Taxonomy (NCBI): domain Bacteria; kingdom Pseudomonadati; phylum Pseudomonadota; class Alphaproteobacteria; order Hyphomicrobiales; family Phyllobacteriaceae; genus Mesorhizobium; species Mesorhizobium sp. L103C105A0. The sequence goes on from NZ_AYXF01000001.1 coordinate 554,654, forward strand.
GGCGGCCGAAGAGAAGGTCGAGGCCTATAGGCGCAGCCACAATCTGGCCACCAGCAATGGGCAGCTTGTTTCCTCGCAAACCATGACCCAGCTCAACGGCCAGATCGTGGAGACGCAATCGCGCGTCATCGCCGCGCAGGCAAGTTACGACGCCCTGCTTGCCGCCGGCGCAAACGGCACCAATTCCGGTCCCGCCACGTCGGAGGCGCTTGTGGCGCTGCGCGCAACGGCCAACGGCCTGCGCCAGCAGATCGATTCGCAGTCGATGACCTTTGGCCCCCGTCATCCGTCGATCGTCAGGCTGAAGACGGAGTACAACACGGTCAGCGCGCAACTCAGCGCCGAATACGCGCGCACCCTGCGCCTGGCGAAGGTCAATCTCGATGCCGCCAAAACCTCGTCGGCCTCCCTCAATGCCAAGATGAATGACTTGAAGGGCAACGTGTTCTCGGATAGCGATTCCGAGGTCGCCTTGCGTGAGCTTGAACGTGACGCCGCGTCGAAGACGGCTATCTATGAGAGCTTCCTGTCGCGGGCACGCCAGATAACCGAGCGCGAACAGATCGACAGCACCAATGTGCAGGTGATTTCCACCGCAGTGCCGCCAAAGGGCCGTTCATGGCCCCCGCGCACGGTCGTGATGATCGGCCTGGGGGCCATTGGCGGCATGATCCTTGGCATGTTGCTCGCCATTACCCTGGGTATCGTGCGCGACATGCGTCTTCCGCCGAACCGCCCGGACGTCATTGCCAGCCGCGCCTGAAATGGCGAAGCGGATTGTCTTTCACATTGCCAGCCTCAGGGGCGGCGGCGCCGAGCGTGTATTCGTCCTGATGGCGAACGAACTGGCATCGCGCGGCCACAACGTCACGCTTTTTACCTGGAACGCGCAGGGGCCCAATGCCGCCCTGCTTTCGCCTGCCGTACATCTGGTCGATTTCGGCCTCCCCATTCGCGGCGAGGGTTATGGCAAGTGGGCGACATTGAAAGGCATCGTGCGAAGCGCGGGCCTGCTTGGCCGCGTTTCTCCCGACGCGATCTACAGCGCCCCGGAATTCGCCAATCTGGTCGTGGCGCTGGCGCTTTCCCTCGCGCGAAGCAGGGCGCGGTTCTTCCCGAGTTTCCACGCCGCCGCCTCACTGCCTTCCGGCAACCTTGGCGCGAAAATGGCGGTCTGGCTTTCGGCCCTGGTTGCGGCCCGCGCCGACAGGGCCATCGCGGTTTCTGAGGGCGTCGGCGGCGATCTTGTGGCCCGAGGCTTCCCGAAATCCAAGGTCGTGGTCATCAACAACCCGCTGCCGCCGGTTGCGGCATCCCAGCAACGCTCCTACGCCTGGCAGGCAGAGCTCGCGGCGCTGGGCGACGGCCCCGTCATCATCACCGCCGGACGCCTGGTGCCGGTTAAGGATCATTGGACGTTGCTGCGGGCCTTCGCTGTGCTGCGCGCCGGCCGCCGGGCTCGGCTTGTCATCTTCGGCGAGGGTCCGCTGGCCGACGAGCTGCGCGCCTATGCCGAAGAATCCGGTATCGGCGCAGACGTTCTGTTTGCGGGCTATGTCAATGATCTGGCGGCCTGCTACGCCGTAGCTGACTTGTTCGTCCTATCATCGACCAGCGAGGGCTTCGGCAATGTTCTGGTCGAGGCCATGGCAGCGGGGATTCCGGTGGTCTCCACGGACGCGCCGCACGGCCCGCGCGAAATACTTGATGACGGCCGCTTCGGCGCCCTGGTGCCGGTCGGCGATGCCGCGGCCCTGGCAGTGGCGATGGCCGGAATGCTCGACCAGCCGACAACCGCCGCGATCCTGAAAAGCAGGGCGGCGGATTTCGAAATTGAAAAGATCGGAGACCGGTACGAGGCGTTGCTCTGAATTAGCGCATGGATCGGCTTGCGGCGGCACAGGAATCCGCCATTGATGGGACAGGACGCCGCCAACATAGGCCGGTTACTCCCAATCCAATCATGATCTTTAACATCAATTTACCCGGAGTTGGTAACAACAGGGAACCCGCGTTTTATCCTCAGGATAGGGATTTTCCTTGCCGCAGCATCACAGTCTTCCTGCCGGCCGTGCAAACGATCGCAATTGGCCGCGATTGCACCGCTTCATGCGGGTTGAGCTGGAACTCGCGCCTGACGTCCTGGTGCCGCGAGCCGAAACGGAACTGCTTGGCCGGACGGCCGCGGCCATTCTTGGCGAACAGGCGCACGAAACGATCCTGATCGACATGTGCTGCGGCAGCGGCAATCTTGCCGTGGGCATCGTCAGCGAATGTCCTCGGGCTCGGGCATGGGCGGCGGACCTGACCGACAGCACGGTTTCGCTTGCCCGCCGCAATGTTGTGCGCCTCGCCCTGCAGGACAGGATCAAGGTCCGGCAAGGCGACCTATTTGCCGCGATCGAGGGTGACGGCCTCCACGGCGCTGCCGACATGGTTTTGTGCAACCCGCCCTATATTTCGTCGTCCCGTCTCGATAGCGAAAGCGCGCATCTGTTGGAGAACGAACCTCGGGAAGCTTTCGACGGCGGCCCTTACGGTATTTCGATCCTCCAAAGGCTGGTCCGGGATGCCGCAGCTTTCCTCAAGCCAGGCGGATGGCTGCTGTTTGAGTTCGGCGAAGGTCAGGATCGGCAGATAGCAACCCTTTTATCGAGAACGAAATCCTACGAAACCCCAACCTTTGCCGTGACGGCCGACGGCCAGCCCCGTGTCGCCATGGCGCGCAAACATGGTGGCCGGGTTCCCGGAACCGGGAGCCCGGCGTGAGCGTCGTCCGCGCCCTCGATCAGGCCGACCTTGCGGCCGTCGCGGGCATGTTTCAACGCATGCTGCGCAAGAAGCGGGGGCCAGCGCCGGCCTCCCTCGTCGATTACATGAGGCGGTTTTATCTGGACGCACCCGACTGGGGCAGCGGGCTCCGTTCGCTTGTCCATGTCAATGACGCCGGCCAGGTTTCCGGCTTCGTCGGCGTTCATGCGCTGCCGATGAAATTCAACGGCCGGCAGCTCTACGCTGCCATCTGCAGCTCGCTGATGGTCGAGGATCACGAGACCGATCCGATGGCCGGTGCCCGCCTGTTGAAGGCCTTCCTCGATGGTCCGCAGGACATCTCCTTCAGCGAAACCGCCAATGATACGTCCGTGAAACTGTGGACGCGGCTTCGCGGCGTTGTGCTGCCGCAATACAGCCTTGACTGGGTTCGCGTGATGCGGCCGGCGACCTTCGTGCTCAGCCTTTTTGCCAGTCACATGAAGCTTGCCTGGATGTTGAACCCGCTCGCCCGGATGGTCGACCGGCTCTACCTTCGCAAAATGGAGGGCGGTCAACGACGCTGGACCGGCGTCGTCGCCAACGCATCGAGCCGGGGGGCATTTCGGACCTCCGAGATCGACAGCGGCAGCTTTGCGGGGCTGCTGGAGCCGCTTTGCGCCCAGTTTCCGCTACGTCCGCAGTGGGCGGAAGGTCAGCTCGACCATATTCTGGGCGATGCGGCGCAAAAGCCGGATTTCGGAGAGCTTGTCTGCGTGTCGGTGGCATCGCCGAACGGCGCCAATGTCGGCGCTTTCGCCTACTACGCTCGACCGGACGGGATCGGCCGCGTGCTGCAGGTCCTCGCTCTTCCCGGCCAGGCCGGGCCGGTGATCGATTGCCTGGTCGAGCATGCCGCCCGGCGCGGTGTCTCCGGCTTGCGCGGCCGCGTCCAGCCCGCGCTTCTGGACGCCATGCTTGTAAGACGCATAGCCTTCATACCGGTCGCCTCGACCGTCGTGCATTCACGCGATCCCGAGCTTCTCGATGCCATGAAGAACGCGCAGGTCTTTCTGAACGGGCTTGCGGGCGAGCAGTGGAGCCAGTTGATCGGCGGCCGCTTCACCTGAGGCGTTCCGCCTAGAGCAATTCCAGGAAAGGGTGCGCGGTTTCCGTCCGGAATGGCATAATGCATCAGGTCAGGAGCCGACTTCGTCCACGCCGTCAACGAGCTGCGGGCGCAGGTGCAGATAGCGCGTCGCCTTTCGCTTGGCGGCGATGTCGGCCCAGACGCGTTCGATCTGTGAGGCGGCCAATCCCGCCGCTTGCCCTACCACCTCGGCGGACACGCCGTTGTTGAGGCCGTAGAGACACAGATCCATCCGATCGTAAGGCAGGGAGAAGTAGAATTCTTCCTGCGTCTGCGCCAGCGAGTAGGTGTCGGTGGTCGGCGGCCGGTTGCGGACCTCTTCCGGAATGCCGAGATAGGCGGCTAGCGCATAGACCTGCGTCTTGTAGAGATGCGCGATCGGCTTGACGTCGGCGGCGCCGTCGCCGTTCTTGACGAAGAACCCCTGATCGTATTCCAGCCGGTTCGGTGTGCCGAGCACGGCGAAGTTCAGCCGGTCGGCATGATAATATTCGAGCTGCTTGCGGGTGCGCTGCTTCATGTTGGTGGCGGCAACGATGCCGAGATAGACTGCCACCGGCATCCGCAGTTTCGTCTGCTTGCCTTGCGGGTCCTGCACCACCAGCGACGAGATGTTGTAGCCCTCGCCTTCGAGCACGTTCGCGATCACGATCTTCGAGGCCCAGCCCTTGCCATAGTCCGGGACCAATTCGCGGATGAAGGCGTCGCGGCGTTCATAGCAGCCCATTGCCCGCAGGGTCGGCCCGATATCCTCCACAACGGCCTCGACGCCGAAAGTGTCGGCGACCAGATGGCCGAGCCGCAGGCTTTCGGGGTCGGAATCGCTTTCCGGCATGAGGACGCACAGCACATTCTGGTGGCCGACGGCCCGCGCGGCCAATGCAGCCGAAACGCTGGAATCTATACCGCCCGAAAGACCAAGCACGAGGCCGCGCTTGCGAATGCCGCGCAACTGCTCGCGCAGCGCCGCCACGATCCTGTCCGTTTCGGCGGCGGGATCGATGGCCAGGGCTTGCGTGAAGGCCGGCGCATCCTGGGTTGAGCCGATGTTCATTGCTCGGCCTCCATCATCTCAGCCGCGAGCCGGCGGCTGACCTTGCCCGACTCAGTCTTCGGTAATTCGCTCCGGAACTCTATGATTTTGGGGACCATGAAATCCTCCAGGTGGCGCGCGCAGTGACGAATGATGTCCTTTCCGCCAAGCGCCGGATCGGACCGCACGACGAGCGCGCCAATCGCATGCCCCAGCACCGGATCCGGCACGCCGACGACCACCGCTTCCGCGATACCTGGATGGGCGTGGAGCACGGCCTCCACTTCCTTGGGGGCGACCTTCTCGCCACGCGTCTTGATGATGTCGTCCTTACGCCCGACAAAATAGAGAAAGCCGTCCTCGTCGGTCTGGAACAGGTCGCCCGTATAGAGCACCTTTTCCCAAGGGTTAGGCCCCGGCCGGAGCGCTCGTTCCGTCGCGGCCTTGTTGCGCCAATAGCCCTGCATCACGTGCGGACCGCGGATGACTAGCTCACCTGCCACGCCCGCCGGCACGCGTTGTCCAAGGTCGTCGACGACAAAGGCTTCCGTGTTGGGGATGGCTATGCCGACCGACCCTGGCCGGCGGTCAAGTTCCTCGGGTGGCAAATAGGTGCAGCGCTTGCATTCGGTCAGCCCATACATCGAATAGATCCGGACGCCGGGCAGCAGCGAGCGCAGGCGTTCTATGTGGGCTGGCGGCAAGGCGGCCGCGGTGTTGGAAATATAGCGGAGGCTGGGCAGGAAACCCGGCGCCAGATCACGCATCTGCAGGATCATCGCCGCCATGGTAGGCACCAGCGGAAGGCCGGTGACGCCCTCTTTGCGGATGCGTTCGAAGATCTCGTGCGGGAAGGCGAAGGACTTCTCGAGCAACAGCGTGGCCCCGAGCCTGACTGCCATCAGCAACTGGTAGAGGCCATAGTCGAAGGCAAGCGGGAGGACGTTCAGGATGATGTCGTCCGGCGCGTTGCGCAGATAGGTGGCGATCGACCCCGCGGCGGCGTCGCAATTGCGATGCGTCATCATCACACCCTTGGGCCGGCCGGTCGAACCTGACGTGTAGATCAGCATCGCAAGGTCGACGTCGATGCCGCGATGGTTTACCTCCGCGCCATCGAACGTCAGGCAGTCAGTCAGGGACGCGGCCCCTGCCGGGCATTGCCCGTCGGCCCCAGGGGTGGAAGCCACGAAGATGCCGGGCTTGCCTTGCGATGCGCAGGCTTCGGTGACCACGGGCATCAGCTTCGCCTGCGTCAGGACCGCCCTGGCGTCGCAATCGGCGATGACGTAACCGAGCTTGTCGGCCTTTGTGGAGGGGTTGATCGGACTGAAGGTCGCACCTGCCTTGAGTGCGGCAAAGATCGATACGGCGGCCTCCCAGCAATTGTCCATGAAGATCAGAACGCGGTCGTCGCGCCTGATCCCATTCATGAAGAGAGCGGTGGCCAGCCGGCTCGAAAGGTCGTCGAGTTCTTCGTAGCTCAGCCTTTTGCCCTTGGTGACCAATGCCGTCTTGGCCGGGTGGGCAGCAGCCTTCGCCACCAGAAAATGCTCGATCCGCACGGGACGTTCCTCGCCGTTGGCGCTTACGCTGCCAGCGTTTGTGCTCTCGCCTCGATGAAGGACGAGATGCGGTCAAGCGAGTCCAGGTTGGCCGGAACGATGTCGGCATCCACCATCGCGATGCCGAAATTGTCCTCGATGAAGGCCACCAGCTCAAGTACCGCAGTCGAGTCGATAATGTCGTTCTCGATCAGCGAGGCTGAATCCGACAGTTTGTAGGAGGTGTCGCCGAACAGGAAGTTGTCGACGATAAAGCTTCTGACCCTGTCCTTGATTGCCGTCATCATGTCTTTCCTTTTCCTCGCCGTCTCAGGCCGCTCTTGCCGCGCCGGCCGCTTGGCCGGCGAAATTCTTCTGCCACAGCTGCGTCGACAGAATGCCGACGAAGGCGGCGTTGTCGCGAAATCCGGTCGCGGTCTCAATGCGGCATTTCTCGTGGAGCTTGGCCACCGCCTTGGCGTTGAACAGGCCGCCGGCGGTAATGCTCGCCTCGCCCAGGCAGTCACGAACATAGTCTAGTTCCTCCGCCCCGACGAAGGAGCGGGCCTCCGGGGCGCGGTAAGGTTGCTTGGTGCGTTTACCGATCGCCGCCGGAAGGTGGTGCCTGGCCACCTTGCGCAATATGTGCTTCTCCATCAAGCCTTTCAGTTTCATCTCCGGCGGAAGTCTTGCCGCGAACTCTACCACGCGATGATCCAGGAAAGGAAACCGCCCTTCGATGCCGTGCGCCATGGCCATCCGATCGCCTTGGCTGGAGAGGATGTAGCCGGGCAGGAGGAAGCGGGTTTCGAGATATTGCGCCTGATGCAGCGGATGCCATAGGGAAAACGCCTCGGGTAGGCGGCTGGTCAGCTCTTCAGCTGCGTCATAACCCTTCAACGTCGCGCGCAGGTCGCCGGAAAAGAAGATTTTCGCCGCCGCCGTGGTCTTGAAGCGTGGCCGATGCGAGAACAGCGGATCGTCGAGGGCAGCGTTGCTGGTGCCGAAGAAGGCAGCCAGATACTCCACCGATTGCTGTTGCAGGCCCGGCAGATACGGGTAAAGCCGGCGGAACAGCTGCGGCCTTATGCGCGATGTGGGCTGCCGCCCGCAGAACCGGCGGACACGCGCCTCCTTGAAGACGTCGTAACCGGCGAAGACCTCGTCGGCGCCTTCACCCGTCAGCACCACCTTCAGGCCGGCCTGGCGAACCAGGGCGGACAATTTGTAGAGTGGCGCTGGCGCCGTGCGGATGATCGGCCGCTCGGCAAAGCGGATGACGTCAGGAAAGACGCTGGCGATATCGCGGGCGCCGCATTCTATGGCGTGGTGGCGCGTGCCGAGCGCCGAGGCCATTTCGGTCTGAAAGGCGCTTTCGTCATGCTCGGCGCTGTCGAAGGTTACGGAAAATGTCTCCAGTCTCCGAGGAGTCATGCCGGCGGCAAGCGCCGAAACGAGCGACGAATCGAGCCCTCCGGAAAGATAGGAACCGACCGGCACGTCGGCCCGCATGCGAAGCCTCACCGCATCGGTCAGAAGGGCTTGCAATTCCTCTGCCGCGTGGTCCTCGTTCGTGATCTTCGACGGCTCATCACGATGCGGATAGTCCAGGTGCCAGTACCGTCTGACCGTGACCTGCCCCTGCGTCGCGATCATCACACTTGCCGGTTCCAACTCGTGGATATTGCGGAACGCCGTGCGCGGAGCGATCGGCGCCCACAGCGTAAAGATCTGATCCAGCGCAATCGGATCAATTTCAGCGGAGACGCCCGGGACCTTCAACAGAGCTTTGATCTCCGAGGCAAAGTAAAGCACCCCGTCCTTACTTGTGTAGAAGAGCGGCCGGACACCCATCCGGTCTCGTGCAAGCACCATTCGTCGCTGCCGATTGTCCCATATCGCCAAGGCGAAATCACCGTTCAGGAGAGACAAGCAGTCTTCGCCCATCTCCTCATAGAGCTGAAGGATGACCTCTGTGTCGCTCGACGTCCGAAAGTGCCGGCCCTTGGCGATCAGCCCTTCGCGCAGTTCTATGTAGTTGAAAATCTCGCCGTTGAACGCAATCGTCAAATTGCCGGCCTCGTCGGACATCGGTTGCTGGCCATCGCCGATGCCGATCACCGACAGCCGCGCATGCCCGAGCCCGGCATCGGGTGCTACGAATTTCCCTTGCTCATCCGGCCCACGATGGGCAATTGCGGCTACCATGTGCGTGAGCAAAGCTTCCGCATCCCGGATTGACCCGAAATAACCCCCGAATCCACACATCCCTTGAACTCATATTGAACGCTAAGGTACGGAACATAACCTCGATAGTGGCATCTGGGGTTAATCCGATAATTTCACCGAGCATGTGGTTAACAAGAAGTTTGCCACGATGTGGTCTTGGTGGCTAGGACGCGATGGCTCTCCATCACCTCGCGCTTGCGGCCGTAATAGCCGGAACGATAGCCCAGGCGCTCCGACGTGGCGAACCGCCTGGATACAAACGGACCGCGCGCAACGTGCTGGCGATCTTAAGGCAAATTCAACCGCAGGCTGCCGGGCTGACTATTATTGCGGTAGGTTTTTCAACGGTTGCAATGGCTTAGCGTTTTCCGACACGCCCTAGGCGCGAACGGACCAGAGCGTTTCCAAAAAAGTGTGACACGGTTTTCTCTGCAGAAGCGCGCGGCGCTTCTCAAGCAATTTGCCTCGAAATCAAGAGATGACGGGGGTTTCAACGTGTCTGTAGAACGGTTGATCGCTCTAGGCCTTTTGTCCGGGTTGGCATGGCCGGACACGGGCGGCTAAGGCTGGAAATGTGATTGCACGTCTTCGCTGCCGGGGGGCTGGCCGGAGGACGAGGAGGATGGCGCTGAATTTCGAATATATTGCCGGCCATCCGGCGCTGCACCGTCATGTCGAGGCGCAGTCGAAGGCGTTGCTGCATATCTATGAAACGAGCCCACGCCTGGCCGCCGTGTTCGCCACGCAACAGCGCTGGTTGCTGGCTCACACCGGCCTAGCCCTGCATTTCGCCCGCGACCCGCGCGATCCCCGCACGGAACTGACACTGGCCCGCTTCATCGATGCCGTGCTTCACTATTCCGTCGCTAGCCGCAACACGGCCGAAGCCTTCATCAAGGAGATGCTATACTATCACATCATCGAATACCTGCCGCACACCGGTGATGGACGAGCCCATCCCTTTCAGGTGACGGCAGCGACGCTGAAGGAATTCGACGGCTGGGTGGTTGCGCATCTGCGCACGCTCGACGGTCTCGACAGCGGCAGCCGCCTCGCCGCCTTTCTCGAGCAGCACGGCATGATTTCCAGGCTGCAGCCGCTGGTGGCGGAAGGCCTGCTCTCCTCCAACCCAGTGCGTGAGCCCAAGCAGACGTTTTCGCTGTTCATCTGGCTCAACAATGGCGGCATCGTCATGGATTGGCTGATGTCCGGCATCGATCCCGACAATGCCGCCCTCGACCGGATCCCGACCAGCGTGGTTTCGATCGGCGAATTCGCCAGTTGGCTAAAACTCTCGCGCACCCATCTTGCGCGCAAATTGCGCGACGCCGAAAAGCTCGGCAGCGTCGGCTGGCTGGGCCGGCGCGGGCATTCGGTGATGTGGGTGTCCAACAGCTTCTACCAGGAATACATGACCGTGCAGGCCGCCAAGCTTGCCGTCATCGATGCCGCGTTCGAGGCCTGCCGACCGGCGTCGCCGCACGCTGGCTGAACGTTCGGCGCAGACGCTGTTGCGCAGCCGATCGTGCCGACCGCGAGGACCCGTCCGGGCGCATGGCCGAGGTGGCCTTTCCGCCGTCGGGATACGGACATCTGGACAGCGGGGGCGAAGCCTGAAAGCGGAACGATCCGCGCGAGCGGCAGCGATCCGCCCGACGGGTTCGGGTGGATCAACTGGTCAAAAGCCGGGCGCAGCATCTCAATCGATGTCGAATGACACGCCCTGCGCCAGCGGCAGCGCCTTGGAATAGTTCACCGTGTTGGTGGCGCGGCGCATATAGGCCTTCCAGGCATCGGAGCCGCTCTCGCGCCCGCCGCCGGTTTCCTTCTCGCCGCCGAAGGCGCCGCCGATCTCGGCGCCCGACGTGCCGATGTTGACGTTGGCGATGCCGCAATCCGAACCATCGACGCCGAGGAAGCGCTCGGATTCCTGCAGGTCGCGGGTGAAGATCGACGACGACAGTCCGGCGCCGACCGCATTGTGCTCGTCGAGCACGGCATCGAAATCGGAATATTTCATCACGTAGAGGATCGGCGCGAAGGTTTCTTCGGTGACAGGAGCCACCTGCTTCGGCATTTCGACCAGCGCCGGATGCACGTAATAGGCATCGGGATGGCCATTCTCGACCCGCGAACCGCCGGTCAGCTTGCCGCCGTGAGCGGTGGCTTCCTTGAGCGCCTTCTGCATGGCGTCGAAGGCCGCCTTGTCGATCAGCGGCCCGACGAGCGAAGACGTCTCCAGCGGATTGCCGACCGAGACGCTCTCATAGGCCTTCTTCAGCCGCGGCAGCAGCGCGTCATAGACGCTGTCATGCACGAACAGGCGCCGCAGCGTCGTGCAGCGCTGGCCGGCGGTGCCCATGGCGCCAAAGGCGATGGCGCGCAGCGCCATGTCGAGATCGGCGGTCGGGCAGACGATGCCGGCATTGTTGCCGCCGAGTTCGAGCACGGCGCGGGCAAAGCGCTTGGCCAGACGCGGGCCGACATCCCGGCCCATGCGGGTCGAGCCGGTGGCCGAAACCAGCGCCACCTTCGGGTGGTCGACCAGGATCTCGCCGACGGAGCGGTCGCCAATCAGCACCGGTGCCAGGCCCTGCGGCGCATCTGCGCCGAAGCGCTTGACCGCGCCGGCAAAAATCGCCTCGCAGGCGAGCGCCGTCAGCGGCGTCTTTTCCGAGGGCTTCCACACCACGGCGTCGCCGCAGACCAGCGCGAGCGCCGCGTTCCACGACCACACCGCGACCGGGAAGTTGAAGGCCGAAATGACGCCGACGACGCCGAGCGGATGCCAGGTCTCCATCATGCGATGTCCCGGACGCTCGGTGGCGATGGTCAGACCGTAGAGCTGGCGGGAAAGGCCGACGGCGAAATCGCAGATGTCGATCATTTCCTGGACTTCGCCGAGGCCTTCCGACGGGATCTTGCCGACCTCGATCGACACCAGCCGGCCGAGCTCGGTTTTGTGCGCGCGCAACTCCTCGCCGAGCACCCGCACCAGTTCGCCGCGCCGGGGACCCGGCACCATCCGCCAGGCCTGGAACGCCGTGTGCGCGGCATCGATGGTCTTGGCCGCATCGGCCGGCGAAATCGTCTTCAGCGCCGCGATCTGTTCACCCGTCACCGGACTGCGCACGACGAGGTCGCCGCCGGTCAGCGCGTCCTTGGCCACACCCAGTTTCGCCAGAAGTTCGGCCGTTTCCTTCGCTATCGTCATTTTTGTCCCTTTCAGATCCGCTCGCCATCATAGGGCGGCGGTCGAGCCTTGGCGCCATTATCGCCCGCATGCCGCAGGCGCTGTCATGGCGTGCCATTACTCGTTTCAGGGGAAAATCGCCACCCCGGCATGGTCCAAGCCGAGATTGCACGATTGAGCCAGAGGAGGAACAGGCTTAGTGCGCTGTCTTCGCCGGCGCCTTCACGGCTCCGTCTCGCATCAGCCGGTCGATATGCATGCGGATATGGGCGGCTTCCGCTGCCGTGTTGGCCAACGCAATGGCGCGATCGAAGGCGACACGCGCCTCTTCGCCACGGCCGAGCTGCATCAACAGACCGCCCTTGAGGCCGAAGAAGTGGAAATAGCCGGACAGCCTCTCGCCAAGCGGCTCGATCATGGCAAGGGCAGCTTCCGGCCCGCGCACCTTGGCGACCGCAACGGCACGGTTCAGCGTCACCACCGGCGAAGGTTGCATCGCCTCCAGCAGGCTGTAGAGCAGGTCGATCTCTGTCCAGTCGGTCTCCTCGGGGGTTGCCGCCCGCGCATGAAGGGCGGCGATCGCCGCCTGCACCTGGTAGGGTCCGGGCTTCTGGTGGCGCAGGGCCTTGTCGACCAGCGCCAGGCCTTCGTCGATCATCTTGCGGCTCCACAGCGAGCGGTCCTGGTCGTCGAGCAGCACGATCTCGCCATTCTCGTCGAAGCGGGCCGGCGCGCGCGCATGCTGCAGCAAAAGCAATGCCGTCAGGCCCATGATCTCCGGCTCGGTCTGGAACAGCCGCAGCAACAGGCGCGCCAGCCGGATCGCCTCCTCGCAAAGCGGCGCACGCGCCGGCGCCTCGCCGCTGTTGGTGGAATAACCTTCGTTGAAGATCAGATAGACCATGGCGGCAACGGCGGCGAGNCTCGCCGCTGTTGGTGGAATAACCTTCGTTGAAGATCAGATAGGCCATGGCGGCAACGGCGGCGAGCCGCTCCGAGCGCTCGACCGCGCCGGGCGTCTCGAACGGCACGCCGGCATCGGCAATGCGCGCCTTGGCGCGCGTGATGCGCTGTTCCATGGCGCTTTCGCCGACCAGGAACGCACGCGCGATCTGCTTGACGGTGAGACCGGAGACGATGCGCAGCGCCACCGCGATCTGCTGCGTAGGCGGCAGATCCGGATGGCAGCAGATGAACAAGAGCCGCAATATGTCATCGCGGTAGTGCGCGCCGTCCAGCCGTTCGGCGATATCGCTCTCGGCATCTTCCAGGTCCGAGATCTGGTCCTCTTCCGGCATCGGCGCCTGCTTGGCGCGCTTGCGCACCGCGTCGATGCCGGTGTTGCGGCCGACAAAGATCAGCCAGGCCGCAGGATCGCGCGGCGGCCCGTTCTGCGGCCAGTTCTTGAGTGCCCTCAGGCACGCGTCCTGGAAAGCTTCCTCCGCCGTATCGAGATTGCGGAAATAGCGCAGCAGCGCACCCATAGCCTGCGGGCGGGCAGCGCTGATCGCCGAGCTTATCCAGGCGAGGTCTGTCATGTGGCTACTCTGGTTGGGTTGAAGACGGAAACCGGTCGGATCTCATAGGATCCGCCGCTGGGATTGACCTCGGAAAGCTCGCGCGCGAAGTCGACGGCTTCGTCGAGATCGGCGCATTCCAGCGTGTAGAAGCCGAGGAACTGTTCCTTGGTCTCGGCAAACGGTCCGTCGATGACGACCGATTCGCCCTTGACCTTGCGCAGCGTCGTCGCGGCGGTGGTGGGCAAAAGCCGCGCCACCGGCCCAAGCCGGCCGGCTTGAGCGTATTTTTCCTGCACATGCATGAGCTTTGCCATGACCTCGTCATCCTGTGCCTTGCTCCAAGAGGAGACGACATCTTCGGAGGCATAGCAGAGGATAGCGTAGAGCATGGGACGTCCTTTTCTGTCTCAAAGGACGAAACAGTAGGGCCTATGCCGACATGGCGTCGACAAAAAAGTTACGCCATTTTTGTCAGCCTTCGCTTGCCTTCAACCATCTCAGCACAAGAGCCTCTTCATCATCGAGACCGTCTATCGATCGCTTGCGCTTGTTGGCCTCGGTCATTTCGCTAAGCAGCCGCCCTTCCACCCAGGCTTCGAAAACCTGTGGATGGATGTAGCATTTGCGGCAGACGGCGCGTGTGTTGCCGAGCCGCTCGGCCACCTTGTCGATGACGGCGTTCATTACACGCTTGGTCTGCGCCTGGCTTTCGGGAAGATCCGTCCGCGCAAACAGCGACGCGGCATGGATGGTACCGCCCCAGGTGCGGAAATGCTTGGAGCTGAAATTGGCGCCGATCGCGTCGCGGATATAGCGGTTGACATCGTCGGAGCGCACCCCATGCCTCTCGCCGTCCTCGTCGAGATATTGGAACAGTTGCTGCCCCGGAATATCCTGCGCGCCGCGCACGACCCGGGCGATGCGGCGGTCGACCAGCTTCAATTTCCATTCCTTGCCGGACTTGCCCTTGAAGGCAAAGCGCAGGCTGGATCCCTTGATGTCGACGTGGCGGTCGCGCAGCGTCGTCAGCCCAAAGCTCTTGTTGTCGCGGGCATAGGCGGCATTGCCGACCCGGATCATCGTGTTGTCGAGCAGCCAGACAATTGCCGCCACGACGCGCTCGGCCGGCAGGCCACGGCGGCGCAGATCGGCATCGATCCGGCGGCGCAGCTCCGGCAGGCTTTCGGCAAAGGCGACAAGGCTGGAGTATTTGGCGCCGTCGCGCTCGGCGGCCCACAGCGGATGGTAGCGGTACTGTTTGCGCCCGCGCTGGTCGCGGCCGGTCGCCTGGATGTGGCCGGCGGGATCGGGCGAGATCCACACATCCGTCCATGCCGGCGGAATGGCCAGCGCCTTGATGCGGGCAATGGCTGCCGCGCCGACGGCCTGTCCTTTCGCGCCCTTGTAGGAAAAGCCTTCGCCCGCCTTCAGGCGCCGGATCCCCGGCTCGCTGTCGCTGATATAGGTGAGCGAGGCCTGTTCGGCAGCGGTCTGCGCGCCGTTCTTCGGCGCTCCATCGTCCCCCCGTCCGGCAGCCGACCGGCCGGATGGCGTCCCAGATTTGTCAAGCATGCCCGCTCCACGAAATTTTTCTCGTAGATAAGCGCCAGGCCGACTGCTGGTTCCACCGCGTTGCTATGGAATGTGGTCGGGTCCACCAATGGTGGCACCAGCCGGCACGGCCATCCAGAGGCCGCCATCGTCGACGTGAGGCGGATGGTAGTCGCGCCCGGGCGGAATCTGTTCGAACACGGCCCCTGCCTCATCGGCAAGGTAGTCATAGCCCACATCCTGCAGGAGCCCCTTTGGATCCAGGTGGTGGTAGAGATTGCGGCGGGCGATCCGCCGCTTCGGCTCCATCATCTTTAAATGATAGAGGTTGAGCCCGCTGTTGCGGGCCTTGAAACCAAGATCGGGAGGATACCAGAGCCCGTGCAGGTCCTCTGGTCGGTACTTCGCCGGATCGTAGGCTCTGAACAGACGATACTGGAACTTTTCGGCCCACAGCCCGTCGACCCGGTACTCGGTCGGCGAATACAATTCGCGGAGCCGGAACCCCCAGGCCATGCGCCTGTAATCCCCCGTCAGCTGTCCGATCCGCTCCGCGGTACCGCGTTCCAGCCGCTCATCGGGATCAATAGCCAGGATCCAGTCGGCGGCAGCTTCATGCGCTGCGTCGAGCAAGATCCGCCGCCGCTGCGGCTCGCTGCTGAACACGCCGGTCGCCCCGCGATCGTCATAGGCAATCCAGCCGTCAACTACCGGATCGATATTGGTGATCAGATCGGCAACCAGATGCGCGTCATAACGATAGCTGAAAACTGCGACCGTTCTCTGCCGCGTCCAGAACAGTCGGCTCCGTCGCCAGCGTCGAGGCTTGATTTGGCTCGTTATCATTTTCTTGTTGCCGCTTTCACGCGATTTCGCACGCCAATATAGACACCCACGGATTTGACCAGCAGGGCAAGCCAGACAATTGGCATCGACATCATCGCGAAAGTTCGATCCCGATCGGAAAGCCCGATCTTCGCCAGCTTGCGGGCATTCCGCCGATCGCGAAACGTGTCGCGAAAACACCGAAACGGAGTGTTCAGGGCGGACGCTGCGAGGTAATCGCCGCGGCGACAGCCGCGCCTGTACTGATCGGCAAGCAATCTGGACAGCCGGGTTTCGTTGCGATGAACGGTTTGCACCTTAGACTCCCACACCGGCTGCAGTTCCTGCGGCAGCCGCCCCAGGAATTCGGTGTCTTCGGCAGCAGGCATGGTTTCATCGAACAAGCCAAATTCATCGAACAGCCGCCGATCGAACGACACGCCGTAACGCAGCGCACGATCCGACGGCAGACCGGGAAGCCGTCGCATGAACATGATCAGATGAGCCGCACAGGCGATCAGATTGCGCGGATGGCTATTCACCATCGCGCTCGCCACGGCGCGGTCGCCAGCCAGATGCCGCTGCATCCGTGCCTCGGCCCAGCCCGAACAGGCGAGGCAATCATCGGCAAGAAAGGCAACGAAAGGCGCTTTGGTGGCCGCAATGCCGAGGTTGCGGGCTGCGCCTACAAACAGCCTTCGACCGACCTCGATCACTGGCACCTTGACCCCGGCGCCGGTCAGCAGCGCCAGGACCTCGCCTCCGCCCGAGTTGACCACCATGATCTCGAGCGGCTCATCCTGATCCAGCAGGGATGTCACCGCCTCGACGATTTGAGCCGGCGCGCGATAGCCGATGACAATGACGGCAAGCTGCGGCGGGGCTGATTCAGGCACGTTGCAACTGGACGCGCGGAGAGGAAAACCAGCGCCGCAGCGCCAGCTTCAGCTGGTAGCGCCTGCAACGCCAGGTGTTCGACCGCACCTTCGGCGCCGCCGCCGCGATCCTCAGGAACCGCGCCGCCGTCTCCAGATCGCCGCGCGCATAGTGAACCCGGGCGATCTTGAGGGCGACCAGCCCCTCCCTGGTCTTTAGCGACGACAGTGGGATGCCACAGTCAGTCAGCTCGCGCAGCGCCAGCCGCCAGTCGAGAAAGCGGCGCACCGGCCTGGTGATGAAGCGATCATCGGAACGCACTGCCGAAACGTGGTAGATCATGACGGGATGCACGATCAGGGCAAGCGACGCCCTGCCCATCAGCCTGGACCAGAACAGCGTGTCCTCGTCATAGGCAAGCCCGGTCGGGAAGCGCGTGTCGCCGACGACGCGCCGGGAAACCAGCGCACTGCCCACGGCGATCGAGCGAATGTGACCTTCCAGATAGGCCGAGGCATTGGCTATACCGTCTTCTATGTAGCCGGCTGGAAGCTTGAGGTTCCGGTTCTCGCCATCGGTGCGCCGACGGTAGGCGCCGATCACCATGTCGGCGGCCGGTTGCTCCCCCGCCCGGACCAGCATCGACCGCAGCCCGCCCTCCAGATGCAAGTCGTCGGCGTCGATCAGGTAGATCCAGGAGCATTGCGCCTGCGCCAGCGCCACATTGCGGGAGCCGCCCGCGTCCCGGCAGCTGCTCTTGAGCACGCGCAACGGCAACGAGAATTGCGTGGCGGCATTCAGCGCGGCTTCTGCCGTCCCGTCCGAGGAGGAATCGTCGACCAGCAGCACCTCGCCGATAACCTCGGCTTCGGAACGAAGCGAGGCCAGCGTGGCCGCAATGGTTGCCGCCGCATTGTGCGCCGGGATGATGACGCTGATTGCCGTCAATACCGAACTCCGCATCAGCATGCCTGCCGACCGATCCTCCCCGAAGTTTCGACCGAGCATAACGGGCATGGCCGTTGTTGAGAAGCTGTGCTTCGAGGCTGTCAGGCCTTCTCGAGCGCGACCGGGATGACGTCGACGGCCTGGTCGCCGACCTGGCCGCCGGTGGTTTTCAGCACGCCGACGATCGGAGCCACGTCGGAATAGTCGCGGCCATAGCCAACGGTGATGTGGTCGTTGCTGGCCCGCATGCCATTGGTCGGGTCGAATTCCTGCCAGCCGGCATCGCGCCCACACCACACCTTGACCCAGGCATGCATGGCATCGGCGCCTTCGAGCCGCGGCTTCCCTTTCGGGGGAATGGTGCGCAGGAAGCCGCTGACATAACCCGCAGGAATACCTAGCCCGCGCAGGCCGGCGATCATGATGTGGGAGAAGTCCTGGCACACGCCCCGCTTCAAACGGAAGGCATCGCTGGCCCCGGTACGCACCGTGGTCGCTTCCCCGTCATAGGTGAAGTCGCGGTGGATGCGGTTGCACAGATCGATGGCCATGCCGACCGTCGAGCCGCCGGCGCTGTCGCGGGCATAGGCGGTGATCGCCGCATCGATGCCGGCATGATCGCTGGCGGCGAGAAAGTGATGCGGTGCATCCGGCGCCAGTGACCGTACGGCGCCGAGTTCTTCCCGCAGGCGCTGCAGATCGGGCGACACGTCGAGCCCAGGCTCCGGCCGTGACACCGACACGCGCGCGCTCATTCTGATGTCGAGCCCGTCATGGACGTCGCGAAAGGCGATCGCGGTGACATTGTTGCCGAAGAAATCGGCAAAATCCGTGCGCTCCGATGGGGTCGGCACAAACGAAAGCGAGGCCGCGATCACGCGCTGCACGCCGGCAATGGTCGGCGGCAATACACGCACCTGATGCCGGCTGCCACCGGCCGCGGCGTCATAATCGTAGCTGAGATGAAGCCTGATATCGTACAGCATGTTAACCGAAATACGCTTTAGCCAGGCTGCTATAGAGGTTGCCGATCTCAGTTGCGAGATCGTCCAGCACCTCCGCCGACATCTCCGATGGCTCCATGACGGCAATTGCCGTGTTGAGCTGCAGGATTTCCTTGGCCGCGACCGACATATGCCCCTCCGGCCCAACCGATGGCAACAGGCCGATCTCCGCCTTCAGCCGTTCGAGCTGGAACAGGATCGAGCGCGGGTTGAGTGGGTCGAGCGCCAAGAGGTCGATCACCGTGCGCCGTCCGGCCCGCACCGGATATTGCCGGCGGTGGGTCATGACGCTGTCGCCGATCTCCAGCATCATGTCGAGCGAGCCGTCCGGCGCACCGGACCTTGTCAGTCGGGCTAGCGTACGGGCGATCTGGATGCCGCGCTCGATCCGCCGGCCGATCTCGAGGAAACGCCAGCCGGTGAAACGGTACATATTCTCGTGCAACAGGCCAGAGAAACCGGCGAGCTTGCGCAGCATGACCGTCATCGCCCGTGTCGCGTCGTCACCCGGCGCCACCGTGGTGGCGAACTGATGAATGGTCTTCGACAGGTCCTTCAGCGCCAGCCAGCCATCGGGCGAAAAGCGGTCGCGGATCTGTCCGGCGCTGTAGACGGCGCTGTCCAGCGTGCCGATCAATCCGGGCGGAATGGCCGCTTCGAGATCGATGCCGAAGGGTTCGAGATAGTCCCTGATATCGGCGAGCAGCAGCATGTCAGGATCGGACGTCTCGGCCAGCCGCACATGATAGGCGCGCAGGATACGCACCGTATCTTCCGAACGCTCGATATAGCGGCCGAGCCAGGTCAGGTTTTCCGCCGCGCGGCTGGGCAGGCTGCCCGGCATGGTGCGGACGAAGCTGTCATGCTCCTGCGGCAGCAGCGTCTCGCGCTCGACCGACCGGTCGCTGACCACCCAGACGTCGGCCGCCTGGCCGCCGCGCTGCATGGCGATGGCCGTCGGGTCGAGCGAAAGGCCGACACGGGCGAAACCGCCGGGCATTACCGTCCAGCCATCGGGCGTGCGCGCGAGATAAACGCGCAGGCTTGCCGGCCGTGGCTCCAGCCAGCCGCCGACATAGACCGGCGTCGTCGACAGCGTCACCGCTTCCTGGCCGACGAAACCGCTGCCATCGCTCTCGATGCGCGCGATCAGCGCGATGCGTTCCTCCGGCGTCAGTGCCGAACCGAGCCTGGTCTGGCCGTCATCCTCAAAGGCCAGCCGCGTCGACAGCGCCGGACCGATCACCATGCGATCGATATTGGCAAGCACATGGGCCCGTTCGGTTGCTTGCCCGCACCACCAGGTCGCCACGCTTGGCAACAGAAGTTCTTCGCCGCGCAATGCGCGCGAAATCTTCGGCAGGAAAGCGAGCAGCGCCCGGGTTTCCATCAAGCCCGAACCCAGCGCATTGACCGTCGAAACCGTGCCGCGGCGGATCGCCTCGACCAGCCCCGGGGTGCCGATATGCGAGTCTGGCCGCAGTTCCAGCGGATCGGCGAAGGCGGCATCGAGCCGCCGCCACAGCACGCTGATCGGCATCAGCCCCGAAACCGTGCGCACCATCAGCTTGCCGCCGGCGACGGTCAGATCCTCGCCCTCGAGCAGCATGATGCCGAGATAGCGGGCGATATAGGCGTGCTCATAATAGGTCTCGTTGAGCGGCCCCGGCGTCAGAATGGCGACGCGGCCGTCATTCTCCTTCGCCATGCCGATCAGAGCATCGCGAAAGCGACGGAAGAAACCGGCCAGGCGATGCACATGCATCTCGCCATAGATGTCGGACAAAGCCCGCGTCGTGGCGACGCGGTTTTCCAGCGCAAAGCCGGCGCCCGACGGTGCCTGCGTGCGGTCGCCCAGCACCCACCAGCTTCCATCCGGCCCACGGCCGAGCTCGAAGGCGCAAAAATGCAGGAAATGACCGCTGGCCGGCATGGTGCCGACGACGGGGCGCAAAAATTCGGGGCTCGCCGCAATCAGGCCTGCCGGCAGGATTCCCTTCTCGATCAGCCGGTTCGGGCCATAGATATCAGCGACTATCTCCTCGAAAAGGTCGGCGCGCTGGACGAGACCGGCGCTGATCCCGGCCCATTCCTTGTCTTCGATCAGCAGCGGGATATGCGCCAGCGGCCATTCGCGCTCATTGGCGCCGGCCTTGTCATAGACGCGGTAATAAACGCCGGCGTCGCGCAGATACTGGTCGGCGCGGGCAAAGCGCTGGCCGAGCTTTTCCGGGCCCAGCTCCTCCAGCGCCTCGATGAAGGGCGCCCAGGCCGGACGCGGACGGCCCGAAGCATCGACCATCTCGTCGACGACGCCGTCAATCGGCTGGTAGTGCTCCAGCAGACTGTGCCTCAGCGGCTTGCCGCGGACCTTTTTCTGATTCCCCTTTGCCATCGCTGATCAGAGTCTTGCTGGCCGCCTGAGGTCAAGGGTCATGGGGAAGTCTTCAGAGGCTTCTTCATTGCGCACCACATAGGCCGACGGCGTATGGCCGCGCGGCTCGAAGCGGGCGAGACGCCGCGCCTCAGCCTCATTGCCGTTGACCGGGAAGGTGTCGTAGCTGCGCCCACCTGGATGCGCGACATGGTAGACGCAGCCGCCCACCGCCCGCCCCGACCAACGGTCGTAGATATCGAAGACGAGCGGCGTGTTGACCGGCAGCGCCGGGTGCAGGCCCGACGAAGGCTGCCAGGCCTTGAAGCGCACACCGGCTACCGCGACCTCGCGATTGTCGGTGACCTTCATCGGCACGATTCGGCCATTGCAGACAATGGCATGACGTTCCGGGTTGAGCCCTTCGGTCCTGACCTGCAGCCGTTCGACCGAGGAGTCGACGAAACGCACAGTGCCGCCGATTGCGCCTTGCTCGCCCATGACATGCCACGGCTCCAGCGCCTGCCGCAGTTCCAGCTTGATGCCGGCATGCTGGACTTCGCCGCAGAACGGAAAGCGGAACTCCAGCTGGGCATCGAACCATTCCGGCCGGAATTCGAAACCGTTGAGCTTGAGGTCGTCGAGCATGTCGAGGAAATCCGCCCAGACATAATGCGGCAGCATGAAACGGTCATGGAGCGAGGTGCCCCAGCGCACGAAGCGGCCATCAAGCGGGTTGTTCCACGCACGGGCGATGATGGCGCGTACCAGCAATTGCTGCGCCAGCGACATGCGCGCATTGGGCGGCATCTCGAAACCGCGGAACTCAACAAGCCCAAGCCGGCCGGTCGGGCCATCGGGCGAAAACAGCTTGTCGATGCAGATTTCCGAGCGGTGCGTATTGCCGGTGACATCGGTCAACAGGTTGCGAAACAGTCGGTCGACCAGCCAAGGCAGCGGTGGGTTGCCCTGGCCCGGGTGCGGCACCTGCGCCATCGCGATCTCGAGTTCGTAAAGCGAATCGTGCCGCGCCTCGTCGAAGCGCGGCGCCTGGCTGGTCGGGCCGATGAACAGGCCGGAGAATAGATAGGACAGCGACGGGCGCCGCTGCCATTGCAGCACCAGGCTCTTCAACAGATCGGGCCGGCGCAGGAACGGGCTGTCATTGGGCGTCGCGCCGCCGACGACGACATGGTTGCCCCCGCCGGTACCGGTGTGGCGGCCGTCGATCATGAACTTGTCGGCGCCAAGCCGCGTCTGCCGTGCTTCCTCGTAGATCGCCGTCGTCGTCGCCACGCAGTCCTGCCAGTTGGCAGCCGGATGGATGTTGACCTCGATGACGCCGGGATCGGGTGCCACCCTGATGACGTTGAGGCGCGGATCGTGCGGCGGTCCATAGCCTTCGATATGCACGGGAAGGCCGATCGCCTTGGCCGCGTTTTCGGCGGCTGCGACGAGTTCGAGATAGTCTTCCAGCGCCTCGACCGGCGGCATGAACACGCAAAGCCGCCCGTCGCGCGGCTCGACCGAAAGTGCTGTACGCACCGCGCCGCCGATCTCGGTGATCTCCTGCTCCACCCGGTCTTGCTGGCCGGTCGCCGCAGTGAACGATACCGCCTGCTGGC
This sequence comes from Mesorhizobium sp. L103C105A0, assembly GCF_000502215.1. NCBI lineage: Bacteria > Pseudomonadati > Pseudomonadota > Alphaproteobacteria > Hyphomicrobiales > Phyllobacteriaceae > Mesorhizobium > Mesorhizobium sp. L103C105A0. The sequence continues at coordinate 577,277 of NZ_AYXF01000001.1, forward strand.
GCCGCGCCATCTCCTCGGCGCCTTCCAGTTCGGCCGGAGCCGGTTCTGGCAGTATGGCTTCCCGCGCCGGCAGCGGTCCACGCGGCAGCGACGGATCGACCGGCACGATATAGGGGAACTGTGCCGGCGGCACATAGGGCAGCGTGCCCAGCGGCAGGCGGTAGCCGACCGGGGAATCGCCCGGCACCAGGAACAGCCGCCCGCGCCGCGTCTTCCACTTCTCCGAGCGCCAGCGCGGGTCCGATGCCTGGCTGTTCCAGCGCTGGACCGGCAGCACATAGCCGGACGGCTTGGTCAGCCCGCGCTCGAACACTTTCGCCATGCGGCTGCGCTCTTCGGGGTCTTCCAGTTTGGAGTTGGACGGATCGACATTGTCGGGCAGCTTGCCTTCCTTCAGCAGCCATTCGGCCGGGTCCTCATAGGCCTCGCTGACCATCGCCTTGTCGATGCCGAGTTCGCCGGCGATTGCCGTCAGCAGGCTTTTCGCCTGCTGCGGCCCGACCTTCGCATCGCTCTTTTCGTGTGCGATCAGCGACGGATCGCTCCACACCGGCTGGCCGTCGGTGCGCCAATACAGCGAGAAGGTCCAGCGCGGCAGGCTCTCGCCCGGATACCATTTGCCCTGGCCGTAGTGGAGGAAACCGCCCGGCGCGAAGCGCTCGCGCAGTTTCCGGATCAACGCGTCGGCCTTTTCGCGCTTGGTCGGGCCGACGGCGGCGGTGTTCCACTCGGCGGACTCGAAATCGTCGATCGACACAAAGGTCGGCTCGCCGCCCATGGTCAGCCTGACATCACCCGCTTGAAGTGCGGCGTCGACCTTGTTGCCCAGCGCATCCAGCGCCTGCCAACTCTCATCCGAGAACGGCTTGGTGATGCGCGGATGTTCGGCAATGCGGTCGACACGCATGTCGAAGCCGAACTCGACATTGGCAAAGCTCGCCATGCCGGAAATGGGCGCGGCGTTGCGGAAATGCGGCGTGGCCGCCAGCGGCACATGGCTTTCGCCGGTGAGCAGGCCCGACGTCGGATCGAAGCCGATCCAGCCGGCGCCCGGCAGATAGACCTCGCACCAGGCGTGCAGGTCGGTGAAGTCGACGGCGGTTCCGGCTGGGCCATCGAGCGCGACCAGATCGGGCTTCAGCTGGATCAGATAGCCTGAGACGAAACGCGCGGCGAGGCCGAGATTCCTGAGGATTTGCACCAGCAGCCAGCTCGAATCCCGGCACGATCCCTTTTTCGCGGCCAGCGTTTCCTCCGGCGAGAACACGCCGGTTTCCATCCGCACGATATAGGCGATCTCCCGCTGCAGCCGCGCATTGAGGTCGACGACGAAATTGACGGTGTTGGTGGCGCTACGGTCGATGGTTGCGAGGAAAGCAGACAGCAGCGGCCCCGCCGGCTCCGGCGTGCGGTAGATGGCGAGATCGTCCCTGATGTCTTCGGGGTACTCGAACGGGAGGGTCTCGGCCGATGGCTCGACGAAGAAATCGAACGGATTGTAGACCGTCATGTCGGCGACGAGGTCGACCTCGATCTTCAATTCCGTCACCGGCTCCGGGAAGACGAAGCGGGCCAGGAAATTGCCGTAGGGGTCCTGCTGCAGATTGACGAAGTGGTTCGCCGGCCCGACCTTCAGCGAATGGCTGAGCACCTTGGTGCGGGAATGCGGTGCCGGCTGCAGCCTGATGACCTGGGGCCCGAGAACCACCGGCCGGTCATATTTGTAATGGGTCAGGTGGTAGACGGCTGCCAGTATTGCCATGGGGCCCCGGAGATCGGCGTTTCTTCAGCCGAACCCTGACACATCTATTGGCCATTCTCCAAGCAGAGATGTTGCGCTGCACCTAAATTAAGCAGCCGAAGCCGGCTACGCTGTGTCGAGATTCAGGTCAGGCCGAGTCGAAAATGGCTGATACCGAGAACCGGCGCAGAGCGTACTTTTGGTACGCGAGCACCGGAAGCGCAGACATCGGCCATTTGCAGGCCGGCCTCACCTGAACATCGGCACAGCTTTAGAAAAACGCCTGTATCCCCGTCTGAGCCCTGCCAAGGATCAGCGCATGCACGTCATGCGTGCCTTCATAGGTGTTGACCGTCTCCAGGTTCTGCGCGTGGCGCATGACGTGGTAGCCGATCTGGATGCCGTTGCCGCCATGCATGTCGCGGGCCTGGCGGGCGATGTCGAGCGCCTTGCCGCAATTGTTGCGCTTGACGATCGAGATCATCTCCGGTGCCATCTTGCCCTCGTCCATCAGCCTTCCGACCCGCAAGCTGGCCTGCAGGCCCAGCGCGATCTCGGTCTGCATGTCGGCGAGCTTTTTCTGGAACAGCTGCGTGCCGGCGAGCGGCTTGCCGAACTGCTTGCGGTCGAGTCCATACTGCCGGGCCCGGTGCCAGCAATCCTCGGCGGCGCCCATCGCGCCCCAGGAAATGCCGTAGCGGGCCCGGTTGAGGCAGCCGAATGGGCCGCCGAGGCCCCTGGCATTGGGCAGCAGCGCGTCTTCGCCGACTTCGACGCCTTCCATCACCACTTCGCCGGTGATCGAGGCCCTAAGGCTGAGCTTGCCGCCGATCTTCGGCGCCGACAGCCCCTTCATGCCCTTCTCCAGCACGAAACCGCGGATTTCGTCCTTGCCGTTGTCGCCCTTCAGCTTCGCCCAGACCACGAACACGTCGGCGATCGGCGCGTTGGATATCCACATTTTCGAGCCGGAAATCTTGTAGCCGTTCGCCGTCTTCTCGGCCCGCGTCTTCATGCCGCCCGGATCGGAACCGGCATCCGGCTCGGTCAGGCCGAAACAGCCGATCCATTCGCCCGAAGCCAGCTTCGGCAGGTATCTCTTGCGCTGCTCTTCCGTGCCATAGGCATGGATGGGATACATCACCAGCGACGACTGCACGGACATCATCGACCGGTAGCCGGAATCGACCCGCTCGACCTCGCGCGCCACCAACCCGTAGGTGACGTAATTGGCGCCGAGCCCGCCATATTCCTCGGGAATGGTGATGCCGAGCAGGCCGGCCTCGCCCATCTCGCGAAAAATGCCGGCGTCGGTCTTTTCCTCGAGATAGGCCTCCTCGATGCGCGGCGCGAGCTTGTCGGCGGCAAAGGCGGCCGCGCCATCGCGCACCATGCGCTCATCCTCGGAAAGCTGGTTCTCGATCAGGAAGGGGTCTTCCCAGACGAACGCGTTCTTGTCGGCGGCCATGGCTTCGCTCTCTCCCAAAATCTTGAAGTGCTCGGGCTTATCCACCTCCGCTTCGGAAAAATCAAACAAAATTGCATCACAGATCAATGAGGTTTAGTAATGGATCATGAACGTCCAACGCCGGCTTTTACCCAGCACCAGCGCCCTTGCCGCCTTCGAGGCCGTGGCCCGCCTTGGCTCCTTCACCGCTGCCGCCCAGGAACTCGATTTGACCCAAGGGGCCGTCAGCCGCCAGATAGCACTTCTGGAGGAACAGTTCGGCCGCCGGCTGTTCGAGCGCGACAGCCGCAATGTTCGGCTGTCCACGGCGGGCGAAATCTATGCCGAAGCCGTGCGGGCGGCACTCGGGCAATTGCGCGACGCCGCGCTCGGATTGATGAGCAATCGGCATAGCGGCATGCTGAACCTCGCCATACTGCCGACCTTCGGCACGCGCTGGCTGATGCCGCTGATCCCGGATTTCGTCGCAGAAAACCCTGACATCACCATCAACTTCGTCACCCGCATCGGCCGCTTCGACTTCGCCCGCGAGCGGCTCGACGCCGCCATCCATCATGGCCAGCCCGACTGGCCGGACGCCGACTCCACGCTTCTGATGCGCGAGNGAGACCGTAATGCCGGTGGTCTCGCCAGACTTCCTTGCCAGCCGCGATATCACCACGGCGGCCGACATCAGCCGCCTGCCGCTGCTGCACATGGCGACGCGTCCCGGGGCCTGGGGCGAATGGTTCGAGGAACAGGGCTTGAGCGCAGCGATCGGACCCGGCATGCAGTTCGAGCAATTCGGCACCGTTGCCCAAGCCTGCATGGCGGGGCTTGGCGTCGCGCTCCTGCCGCAAGTTCTTATCGCCGGCGAATTGCAGCGCGGTCAGCTCGTGCCGGCACCGGGACAGCCGATGCAAAGCCGCAGCGCCTACTACCTCGTCGTCCCGAACGACAAGCGCGGCCACCCGCCCGTCGTCAGTTTTCGCGACTGGCTGCTGGGCCAGGTTGACAAGGAACCGGCCGTTCTGGCCTGGTAGCTACTTCCGCTTCATCGGCTCGGTTTCCGGCTGGAAGCGCAGCGTTTTTGCGACTTGCGTTCGGCAACTTTCGCATCGAGGTTGCTTTTGATCCGGGCGAAAGCCTGGTCTCCATCGACCGAACTGCCACTCGCCATGCCCTCGTCCCAAAGACGCCCCAACTCTTGGACACTCACTTTCTCGAAACTTGCCATATCGCGCGTATCTCCACACAAGGATGGTAGATAACGCTCTAGCGATTGCAAGGAACCATTCGAGGCTACTTCCGCTTCAAGGCATCGGCCAATGCTGCGCCAAACGCGCCTTGCTGTGCCGGTCGTTCCGGCTGACGCTGCGGCATCGGCGAAGGTTGCGCCGGCTTGCCGCCGCCATTGTCGCGCGGCCCCTTCGGCGTCCCGCCCTCGCCGCCGTCCTTGCGCATGGACAGCGCGATGCGCTTGCGCTTGATGTCGACATCGACGACCCGCACCTTCACCACGTCGCCGGCCTTCACCACCTCATGCGCGTCCTTGATGAAACGATCGGCCAGTTGCGAGACATGCACCAGCCCGTCCTGGTGCACGCCGATATCGACGAAGGCGCCGAAGGCAGCGACATTGGTAACGGTGCCTTCCAGAAGCATGCCGGGCTTCAGATCCTTGATGTCGTCGATGCCATCGGCAAAGGTTGCGGTCTTGAAGCCGGGGCGCGGATCGCGGCCGGGTTTTTCCAGTTCGGCAATGATGTCGCGCACCGTCGGCAGGCCGAAGCGTTCGTCGACGAAGACTCGCGGATCGAGCGCCTTGAGCGCTGCGCTGTCGCCCATCAGCGAGCGCACATCGCGGCCGCAGGCGGCTACGATCTTCTTGGCCACGCCATAGGCTTCCGGATGGACCGACGAGGCGTCGAGCGGCTCGCTGCCATTGGCAATGCGCAGGAAGCCTGCGGATTGTTCGAACGCGCGCGGTCCGAGCCGCGCCACCTTGAGCAGTTCCTTGCGGCTGGCGAACGGCCCGGTCGCATCGCGATGCGCGACAATGGCATCGGCAAGCGACGCGCCTAGGCCTGACACGCGGGCCAAAAGCGGCGCCGAGGCGGTATTGAGATCGACGCCGACAGCATTCACCGCGTCCTCCACCACCGCCTCCAGCGAGCGGCCAAGCCGGTACTGGTCGACATCATGCTGGTACTGGCCAACGCCGATCGATTTCGGCTCGATCTTGACCAGTTCGGCGAGCGGGTCCTGCAGGCGCCTGGCGATCGACACCGCACCGCGCAGCGACACGTCGAGCCCGGGAAACTCAGCCGCCGCTGTCGCCGAGGCCGAATAGACCGAGGCGCCGGCCTCGCTGACGATCACCTTGAGCGGCTTTGGCCCACCATCCGAAGGCATGTCGGACAGCATGTCGGCGACCAGCTTTTCAGTCTCGCGGCTGCCGGTGCCGTTGCCGATCGAAATCAGCTCGACCTTATGCTGGCGGATGAGTGCTGCGAGCTGGGCCTGTGTGCCGCGCACATCGTTCCGCGGCGGAAATGGATAGACGGTCGTCGTCGCCAGCACCTTGCCGGTGCCATCCACGACAGCGACCTTGACGCCGGTGCGGATGCCGGGATCGAGTCCCATGGTCGGCCGCGAGCCGGCGGGTGCTGCCAGAAGCAAATCCTTGAGGTTGCGTGCAAAGACATGGATCGCCTCTTCCTCCGCCCGCTCGCGCAGGTCGCGCATCAAATCGAGCGTCAGGTGCAGCGAAAGCTTGATCCGCCAGGTCCAGCCGGCCACTTCCATCAGCCAGCGGTCGCCCGGCAGGCTGCCGCCGATGGCGTAGGCATTGGCGATCATCCGCTCGACCGGCTTCACCGGCGAGGCATCGTCGGCATCGACCTCGATGTCGAGCGACAACACCTCTTCGTTGCGGCCGCGCAGCATGGCCAGCGCGCGGTGGCTCGGAACATTTGCCCAACGCTCGACATGCTCGAAATAGTCGGAGAATTTCGCCCCGGCCTCCTGCTTACCGTCGACGACACGGGCACGCATGAAAGCGCGCTCCTTCATGTAGGTGCGAAGCTTGCCGACCAGATCGGCATTTTCCGCAAACTGTTCCGACAGGATGTCGCGTGCGCCTTCCAGTGCGGCCTTGGCGTCGGTCACATCCTCGGTCACATAAGCCAGCGCCGCCTCGGCGGGCACCAACGACCGGTTGGCCAAAATAGCCTCCGCCAATGGCCCCAGCCCGCGCTCCCGGGCGATCTCGGCCTTGGTGCGGCGCTTGGGCTTGTAGGGCAGGTAGATGTCTTCCAGTTCAGCCTTAGTGGCGGCAGCCACAATTTTGGCCTCTAGTTCCTCGGTCAGCTTGCCCTGCTCGCGGATCGAACCGAGAATGGTGTCGCGGCGCGCATCGAGTTCGCGCAGATAGGCCAATCGCTCGGCAAGGTCGCGCAATTGGGTGTCGTCGAGCCCGCCGGTGACCTCCTTGCGGTAGCGCGCCACGAACGGCACCGTCGCGCCCTCATCGAGCAGCCCTATAGCTGCCGATGCCTGCTCCGACCGCGCCCCGATCTCTGCCGCGATGATGGATGCGATGCGTTTGCTGTCTGCTGCCATGCTGGTCCCTGTCGCAAAGAGCGGCGACCATAGGCGCTGATGTCCGTCCCGCCAACCGCAGTGTTCTCAAGCGTCAAAGAGGTCCACAGGAAAGCGCCTTGCTTTGGCTCGTCCTCAGACCATCCCGCTCAGCGCCTCGAAAAAGGCAACGATCTCGCGTTCGAGCGGATAATCTTCAGGCACCGGCTGCGACCCCATTTTTGCAATCACCACTTCCGTCTTCGGGTTGACGTAGAGCCATTGGCCGTGGATGCCGATGCCGCAGAAGGCGCCGTTTGCCGCCCCCGTCTGGTACCATTTGTTACGGTAACGGCCCTTTGGGAACAGATGCACCATTGTGCCGCGCTGCCAGGCCTCCGCGCTGCCGCCGGCAACGGTCGTATCGCGCACCCAGCCTTCTGGCACGATGCCGCGGCCATTGGCCGTGCCGCCCTGCCGCATCATCTCGCCGATACGCGCCAGGTCGCGCGGCGTCACCGAAATGCCGCCGGCGGTGCGCGCCGTACCTTCCATGTCGACGCCGATCGAAGCCTCGCTGACTGCACCCAGCGGTAGCCACAGTTTCTCGCGCATCAGGTCCGGGAAGCGCTGGCCGGAAGCTCGTTCGAGCAGCAGGCCGAGCAGATCGGAATTGGGCGAACGGTAGCGGAAGGTTTTGCCGTGCGGTTCTTCGAGCCGCTGCAAGGTCAGAATGAATTCGCGCAAGCTTTCAGTGCCGCCGCCCGGATTCCACAGCGTCGCGCGGCGGTAACGGGCAAAGGCGCTTTCGGGATCGAGATAGGCCTCCTCGAAATCGAGGCTGACGCTCATGTCGAGTACATGCCGGCAGCTTGCATCGGCATAGGCCGAGCCGGCGGCTTCCGGAATGTACTGGGTCACCGGCGCTTCCGGGTCGAACACGCCCTCGCCTTCCAGTATTCCGGCGATGATCGCGGTGACCGATTTGCTGATCGAAAAGATGATGTGACGGGCGCCGAAATCCATATTGGGCGCGAACCAGTCGCCGATGACCTTGCCAGCCTTCATCACCGTCAGCGCGTCGCTGCTCGAACGTGTGAGGAATTCGGCCACCGTCTCCGGCGCGCCGGCGGCGGAGACGTTTTCGCCGAGCAGGCCGCTCAGGTCCCGCACCGGTGCCTCGACGCTTCCCAGCGTCGCCGCCACGGGGGCGGTCGGCACCAGCTCGCCAAGGTTCTGGAACGACCAGCGGTTGAACGGGCTTTCGCGCCAGTTGGAGAGCAGCACCTCATTGCGGGCAAAGCCGTAGCGGGTCTCGAACGCGGTCTTGCCAGTCATGAACGTTTCCTCGGAGGGATGATTTGTTGTGGGTCAACCAAGCGCCTTGGCGATGGCGTGCACCGCCTTCAGCGTTGCTACCGAATAGGCGACATTGCTGAAATCCGGATAGGTCGAAAGCTTGACCACGACCATGCCGGTGTCCCAGTCGACATGGATCATCTGCCCGAACACGCCCCGGCACATCAGCGCGCGCGAGCGCGGGTCTTCGATCCAGAACTGGTTGCGATAGCTGCCTTCGGGCAGGCTCGGATTGAAGTCCGGCCCATGCCTGCCGTTGCGCGTCGCCTCGATCCAGTCGGCCGGCACGATGCCGCGGCCCTTGTCGAGAATCAGCTGGCCGAAGCGGGCATAGTCGCGCAGCGTCGCGTTGAAGCCGCCATCGGCCAGCGCATAGCCGGCGCTGTCGACCGTGAAGCAGGCGCTCTCGTCGGCGCCGAGCTTTTGCCACAGCTCCTCGGACACCAGCTGCGCCAGCCGTTTACCGGTGACCCGCTCCATGATGAAGGCAAGCACGTCGGTCTCGATCGAGCGGTACTCGAACGCGGCGCCATGCGGCCGCACCTTGTCCTTCAGCTGCAGGATCAACTCGAACAGATGCGGCGGCCATTGGAAATCCGGATCGCTGTCCGGCGGCACCGGCTTCCAGCCCGTGGCGACATCAACCTGGCCGATGTCGGAGTAACGGTCGGTGTATTCCTCGGAAAACCGCACGCCGGTGGTCATATCCAGCACATGCTGCACGCTGGCGCCGTCCCAGCCGGTCGCGCCGAGCTCCGGCAGATAGGCGGTCACCGGTTTGGCCGGGTCGATCAAGCCGCGCCCAACCAGAATACCGAACACGGTGCCTGTTACCGACTTCGCCATCGACTGCGACAGATGCAGCGTGCGCTCGGCCATGCCGTTGAAATAGCGCTCATAGGCGACCTTGCCGTCTTTGAGCACCAGGAAGCCGTCCGTGTAGGTCTCGTCGAGCAGGCCAACGAGCGTCGTCGAACGGCCCTTGCTGTCTTCCACCGGCAGCGCGTCGAGATCGGTCCCTGCGCGCTCAAGACGATGGCGATGGCCATTACCGCGCCAGACCTCGATGGTCGGCAGGAATTCGCGGATGTGTTGGAAGGCCCAGCGATTCCATGGCGGCCGGTCCCAGTCGAGCTTCGGCAGCACCATTTGAGGCGGCGAGCCCTGCATGATCGACGGCCGCGGATCGCTGTTGCGATAGGAGTCCATGAAAGCCATTCCGGAAAAGAAAAGACCCGGCGGCGCATGCCGCCGGGTCTGTCAGACTGCGGTTATTTCTGCAGTTCGGTCCAGATCTTGGTGTAGATGTCCTGGATCTCAGGCGCGCACATCTTCTGGAATTCGCCTTGTGCCTTCGCAGCCTCCGGAATGACGACTTCCGGGGCATCCTTCATATCGGCCGGCATGTACTTGTCCGAGCCGGTAATGGCGTTTGCGTAGCGATGGAAGGCCGAGAGGCCGGCCGCGTTTTCCGGATCCATGATGAAGTTCTGGAACAGCTTGGCGTTCTCGACATTTTTGGCTTCCTTGAGAACGACGACGTTATCGCTCCACAGGCCGTAGCCTTCCTTCGGATAATTGTAATGGATGGCCGGATTGGCCAGCCGCTGACGCAGCGCCGAACCGTTCCAGTCGCTGGTCGCCTTGAAGTCGCCGGCGCCCATCTTTTCGATGGTGTTGTATTCCATGGCGATCCAGTTCGGCTTGGCCGCGACAAGCGTGTCGCGCACCTTCTTCAGCACCGTCTTGTCGTCGGTGCACTGCTGGCCGCCGACATATTTGATCGCCGCGAAGATAACGTCATTCATCTCGGGAACGACATTGGTCTTGCCCTTCAGCTCGTCCGGCGTGTTGAAGATGATGCCCCAGCTGTCGGCTGGTCCCTTGTAGGCATCGGTGTTGACGACGACGCCGACGGTGCCCAGCGCCCACGGCACGGAATATTTGCGGCCGGGGTCGAAGTCTGGATTGGCCCATTCCGGCGCCACGTTCTTGAAGTTCTCCATCTTGCCCGGATCGGTCTCCTGCACGAGGCCCTCCTTGATCCAGATCGGCACGTAGGTTTGCGACGGAACGGCGATGTCGAAGCCGGTGCCGCCCTGGCGTACCTTGGCGAGCGCCGTATCGTTGGAATCGTAATCGGTGATGGTCACCTTGACGTTGTATTTGGCTTCGAACTTTTTGATCACGTCGGGGCTGGTATAGTTGCCCCAATTGTAGATGTTCAGCTCGCCATCGGCGCTGGCCAGGCTCGTCGTTGCGAGCAGCGCCAACCCCATGGCGGCTGTCGTTGTTTTCCAGTTCATGGTTTTAGCTCCCATTTGTCGGTTCAGTCTCTTTTCCTGCTGACGAAGAAAAACAACGTGACGATCGCGACCGAAAGCAGCAGGAAGGCGGTCGATATCGCGTTGATCTCAGGCGTGATGCCGCGGCGGATCTGGCCGAGCATGTAGGTGGGCAGCGTATCCTGGCCGCCCGATTTGACAAACTCGGTGATGACGACGTCATCGAGCGAGATGACGAAGGCCAGCATCAGTCCGGCCAGTATGCCGGGCCACAAAAGCGGCAGCGTGATGCGGCGGAAGGTCTTCCAAGGCGTCGCGTACAGATCGGCGGCCGCGCGCTCCAGCGTCAGGTCCATGTTTTCCAGCCGCGCCCGGATCGGCAGATAGGCGAACGGGATGCAGAACGCCGTGTGCGCGGCGATCAGATAGCCAATGCCGGAATAGCCGGTGAAGATCTTGATGCGCGAGAAGAAGATCAGCAGCGCCACGCCGGTGACGATCTCGGGCACCATCAGCGGCTGGTTGATCGCCGCATATTTGAAGGTGAGGCCCGGATAGGACGCGGTGCGCGTGGTGGCGAGCGCGGCCATGGTGGCAAAGATTGTCGACAGCACCGCAGCGACGGCGCCGATCTGGAACGAGCGTAGCGTCGCGTCGATAACTTGCACGTTCTGCCAAGCCGACTGGAACCAGCGCATCGAAAAGCCGCCCCATTCGGACGTCGAGTTCGCCGCGTTGAAGGCATAGGCGACCAGCACGATGATCGGCAGATAGAGCACGATAAAACAGGTCGCAGCGATCACCGTGAAGCCGGTCTGGTGCTTGATGGAAAAGTTCTTAGCCATGCCGCGCCCCCGACTTGCCGGCATTGCGCACATAGGCAAGCAGCGCCACCATGACGATGATCATCACCGTGATCGACAGCGCCGAGCCGAGCGGCCAGTTGCGGCCTTGGCCGAACTGCAATTCGATCAGGTTGGACAGCATCATATTCTTGCCGCCGCCAAGCACGCTCGGCGTCACATAGGCGCCAAGGGCTGGAATGAAGACCAGGATGGAGCCGGCAATGACGCCGGGTTTGACCAGCGGGAAAATGATCTTCCGCAATACCTTGAATCGGGTCGCGTAGAGGTCGTAGCCCGCCTCGACGAGGCGAAAATCAAGCTTCTCCATGCTGGCATAGATCGGCAGCACCATCAGCGGCAGATAGACATAGGCCATGCCGATCAGAATCGCCGTGTCGGTGAAGAGGATCTGCACCGGCGCCGAGACGATACCAAGCTTGATAAGGATGGTGTTGATGATGCCTTCGTTGCGGATGATCTGCAGCACGGCGAAGGTGCGGATCAGAAGGTTGGTCCAGAACGGAATGGTGATCAGGAACAGCCAGAGATCCCTGGTTTTCTCGCTGCGCGTCGCCATGAAATAGGCGGTTGGAAACCCCAATGCCAAAGTGGCGATCGTCGTTATCACCGCCAGCTTGATCGAGCGCCAGAAGATGGTGACATGCGCTGCCGCAAGCGAAAGCGTATCGTCGAAAATGTCGCGTTCCATGAACACCGACAGCCAGGCATCGGGCGAAAACTGCCACTTCACATCGCCATAGGGGCCAGGCGTCAGGAACGAGTAGATCAGCACGATCAGCAAGGGGCCGGTCGCGGCGAGGAAGATCACCAGCAAGGCTGGCGCTGACAGCAGCCAGCGGTCGCGCACATCGCGTCGCTCCGCTGCCTTGGCGACTTGTTCCGCGGTCGCCATGATCAGTCCTTCAGCACTTGCGCGGCGTCGTTGCCGATCGTGATGCCGATCTGGCCGCCCTGCACGAAGCCGTCACCGGCGCCGCGGCTGTTCTGACGCCGCACGATGAACGGCTCGCCACCGGCAAGGCGCAGATGGAAGTGCGTGTCGGTGCCGAGATAGACGATGTTTTCGACGGTACCGGACAGCGAAGCGCTCGGGCTGGCCGTGCCCAACTGCGCATGCTCTGGACGCACGACGATGGTGACCTTGCCCCTGGGGCTGAAGCCTTCCGGCAGCGAGGCTGGGATTTCCACACCAGACGGCAGCTTCACCGTCGCCCGGCCACCAGTCGCGCTAACCACATCCGCCTTGAGGAAGTTCGACTCGCCGATGAAGTCGGCGACGAAACGCTCGGCCGGCCGGTCGTAGATGTCGCGCGGCGAGCCGACCTGCAGGATTTTGCCCGACGACATCACCGCGATGCGGTCCGACATGGTCAGCGCTTCCTCCTGGTCGTGGGTGACGAAGATGAAGGTAATTCCGGTCTCGTGCTGCAGCCGCTTCAATTCGATCTGCATTTCCTTGCGCAGCTTGTAGTCGAGCGCCGAGAGCGGTTCGTCGAGCAGGAGCACCTTGGGTTGCGGCGCCAGCGCCCGGGCGAGCGCCACGCGCTGCTGCTGGCCGCCGGAGATCTGGCTGGTTCGGCGACCCGCCAGCGCCTCCATCTTCACCAGTTTCAGCATCTCGGCGACGCGCGCCTTGATCTCGGCCTTCGGCTTGCCCAGCATTTCCAGGCCAAAGCCGATATTGTCGGCGACCGTCATATGCGGGAACAGCGCGTAGGATTGGAAGACGGTGTTGACCGGCCGCTTGAAGGGCGGCAACGGCGCGATGTCCTGACCGTAGAGGAGGATTTCGCCGGCGGTTGGAAAGTCGAAGCCGGCAATCAGCCGCAGCAACGTGGTCTTGCCGCAGCCGGATGGTCCCAGCAGGGTGAAGAACTCATTCTCGCGGATGGATACCGAGACCGTATCGAGGGCAGCGACCTGCCCCTCACCCGATCCGAAAATTTTACTGACGTTTACGACTTCAATTGCATTCCGATCCGGTTTTTCCGGCACGATACGCCTCACTGTTGACCCCGCTCTTGCTGGCGGAGTTTTTCCCCTGTTCGATGTGACCACACGGCCGGTAGGTTGGCAAGTCCGGCATTGAATCACAGTTCAGTCGGTCATTTCGTCTTGCAAGCGGCAAGCTGTGCAAGCCGCATGCCATTGTCAGGCCTGGTAGGTGACCTTGCCACCGCAGACCGTCGTCACCGGTCGCAGCTTGTGCAGATCGGCCGGCGCCGTCTTCTCGATATCGGCCGACAAAACCACCAGATCCGCCATGTAGCCGGGTTTCAGAACGCCTTTGCGATGCTCGGCGAATTCGGCATAGGCGCCCTCGACCGTGTAGGCGGCAATCGCTTCCTGCAGCGAGAAACTCTGGTCAGGATCGCCTTCTGCCCATGGTTTGCGCTGCACTGCCGCCTGAATGCTCAGGATCGGGTCGATCGCCGCCACCGGCCAGTCCGAGGCGAACACGACATGGGCGCCGGCGCTTTTCAGGGTGCGCCAGGCATAGCTCAGCGGCCAGCGGGCCGGTCCGATGCGTGACACCGTCGGCTCCAGTGGAAAATCCATGGCGCCGGGCGGATGCGACGGCTGCATCGAGGCGATGACGCCGAGTTCGGCAAAACGCGGCACGTCGGCTGCTGTGGTGACCTCGATGTGCTCAACCCTGTGCCGGCTGTCGCGCCTGCCATTGAGCTTCTGCGCCGCCTCGTAACCGTCGAGCACTGCGCGCACCGCGCCGTCACCGATCGAGTGCACCGCGATCTGCAGCCCGCGTTTGTCGATAGCCACGGCGAGATCGATAAATTGCTGCGGCGTGAACAGCGGCTCGCCGACCCAGTCGGGACGATCCGCATAGGGTTCGACCATAACAGCGGTCCAGGAATCGAGCACGCCGTCATAGAACACCTTGACCATGCCCGATGACAGCCACTCACTGTGGTAGCGCTCGGCCATGACGGACGCCTTCTCGAGCATGTCGAGTGTCATGAAATTCTTGTAGTGGAACGGGATCTTGACGCGGCAGGGCAATCCCTCCTCGGCCTCGATCTCGGAAAGCAGTTCGAGCTGGTAGAGATTGCCGTCCATGTTCTGGATCGAGGTGATGCCGTGGCGCGCGCACCATGCAAGCCCGCGCCGCATGATGTCACGGTCAGCGGCCCGCTCGGCGGCCGACGGCATTGGGTCGGGCTCACCGCCGGTCGACAGCCCCAGCCGCACCCGGCTTTCGCCGGCAAGGTCGAGCACCGGACCGAAGGCCTCGCCCTCGCGCAATTCGCCCGCGGCCAGGCCGTCGCCACCCATCACGATCTCGTTGCCCGGACCGAGCGTGCGTCCCTTCAGGATGCCGGCTATCTCCAACGCCTTGGTGTTGGCCCACATCGTATGGTGGTCGGGCGCTGCCATGCAGAAGGGGCGGTCGGGCAGGATGGCGTCGAGATGATGGCGTGTCACCCGCTCGTCGCCGAGCACGGTGTAGTCGACGCCCTGGCCCACAAGCATTTTCGCCTCGGGCCGCGTCGTTGCGTAGTCGCGGATGGCGCTTTGAAGCGCCTCGAAGCCATGGATACCGCCGAGTTGAAGATGCGCGAGCTCGGCCCCTCCCGAGAACAGATGCATGTGGGCTTCGATGAAACCGGGCAGGACCGAACCGCCCTTGGCGTCGATCACCTCTGTGGTCGTTCCCTTGAGTTTTTCGATGGCGGCGTGGTTGCCTATGGCGATGATGGCGCCGTCCTTGACGGCAATCGCATCGGCGGCGGGATTGTCATCGTCCATGGTCCGCACGCGACCATTGATGACGATCAGATCAGCATTTTGACCCGCACCCGTGACAGACATCGCGACTCCGCGCTTTTGACGACTGGCTGAGACCGACAACCCTCTTGTCCGACAAGCTGCCACTCCGCTGGAGCGGCGTTATCGGACGAAAACTGATGCCAGTGCGCTGTTTCGAAATTCCCCTTGTGATCTCTCAAAACAGCGTGGATAAAAGAATGCGACTAATTATTCGCGTTTGTCAACGTGCCGAATTTCGAATGTATTGTGGACAACACACCACGCCAATGTTGAGACCGGGACCTGTGTTGAAACCGGCAGGGAACGAAGGCATCAATCCGTGAAGCGCAGTCTCAGCCGCGAAACCAGGATGGCGCTCGAACCGCGCAAGCAGCCGCGGCAGGAACGGTCGAGCAAGGTGGTCGACCGGATACTCGACGCGGCTTTGATCCTGACGCGGGAGCAGGGAACCAAGACGCCGACGACGCTCGCCATTGCCCGGCGCGCGGGCCTGTCGGTCGGTTCGGTCTACCAGTACTTTCCCAACAAGGAAGCCATTCTCCTCGACCTCGCCCGGCGCTGGCTGTCGTCGTTTCCCGAGGTGATCGCCAGGCGCATCGAGGTCACCCCACCCACCAACCGCGACGAGTTTCGGCAGGAGGTGCGCAAGCTCTTCATCGATACCTCCAGAATATATCTCGAAAACGCCACCCTGATGCCGGTGATCGAGGCGATATCCGGCAATGCCGACCTCAGGCCGATCCAGGACGAATATGACGAGCAGATCATCGCGCTTTACGCCGCGTGGCTGCAGCATGTGAACCCGGCCCTTGAAGACAAGATCGCCAGCCGGCTCGGCGTGCTGATGATGGATGTCGGGCACGCCTGCCGGCTTGTGGGGTTGAAGCGGGATCGCAAGACATACGACCTCATCGAGGACGATGTGGAAAGAATGTGGCTCGCTTTGGTCACCCCCTATCTCAACCTTGACTGATTTCGCTATTTCGAGAGGAAATTCATGAAGACTGTCTATTCGCCGCTTCATACCGGCCATGCCGGCCAGATGGAACTGGTCACGTCGGCAATCGTGCCGGGTTTCGAAAAGCCGTCGCGGGCCGAGTTCATCAAGGCGCGGGTCGAGAGCGAGAAGCTGGGGCCGATCATCGGACCGGTCGAGCACGATCTCACAGCCGCCAAGCGCATCCACAAGGCCGACTATATCGACTTCCTGCCGACCGTCTGGCCGGCGTGGAAGGCCGCCGGCTTCGAGGGCACGGCGATGCCCTTCACCTGGCCGACGCGCGGCCTGCGCGGCGACGTGCCACCCAAGCGCGTCGACGCCTTGCTCGGCTACTATTCCTTCGACGCCGGCGCCACCTTCGTCGAAGGCACATGGACCGCGATCAAATCGTCCTACGACGTGGCGCTGACGGCGGCGGCCTTGGTCAAGGGTGGCGAGCGGTCGGCCTTCGCGCTCTGCCGCCCGCCCGGCCATCACGCCGGTGCCGGGTTCATGGGCGGCTACTGCTACATCAACAATGCCGCGGTCGCCGCGCAGTGGTTCCTCGATCAGGGCGCAAAACGCGTCTCGATCCTCGACGTCGACTATCACCACGGCAATGGCACGCAGGAGATCTTCTATGAACGCGCCGACGTGCAGGTTCTCAACCTGCATGGCGATCCCATGGTGGAGTATCCGTTCTTCCTCGGCCATGCCGATGAACGCGGCGCCAGCGCCGGCGAAGGTTTCAACGTCAATTATCCCATGCCCTTCGGCACCAATTGGGACGCCTGGAACGCCTCGCTGGAGGATGCCTGCGCCAAGCTCGCCGCCTACGCCCCCGATATCGTCATCGTGTCGCTCGGCGTCGACACCTTCGAGAAGGACCCGATCAGCCAGTTCAAGCTGAAAAGCCCGGACTATCCGAAGATCGGCCATCGCATCGCCAAGCTCGGCCTGCCGACGCTGTTCGTGATGGAAGGCGGCTACGCCGTCGAGGAGATCGGCATCAACGCCGTCGGCGTGCTCACCGGCTTCGAGGACAAATAGGAAAGCAATTCCAGGATAAGTGTGAGGCGGTTTTCCGGCCGGAATTGCGCCAAGGAGATATGGGGCGGCTCCGGCCGCCCCGACCATCTAGGCGGCCGCAGCCGGGTTGGGTGCAACCACCGGAACGGCTGGCCTTCGCAACCGGCCGATGCGGTAGACAATCACCGCCGCAATCACGCCTGTCGCCAGGATGGCCACCGCCAGCAACGGCCGGTACCAGAACCAGGCAATCGCAATCGTCACCGTGCCGACCAGGATCGCCAGGACGAAGGCGATAATGCCGGTACCCATCCGCGCCATGCTGCCGAGGAAGGGTATGACATCGAGGATCACCCCGATCGGGCTGAGGAACAGCGCAAAGCCTATGGTCAGCAACAGCAAGCCGGCGCCGCGCAGCAGCCAGGTGATCAGCGTGTTGGCGCTGACGGCGTCGGCGAACATCTTTTCGGCCGGGACGTTGCCGGTGTCGACCATCAGCAGCGCATCGCCGGCTTGCGTCTGGTAGGGCTCGAAGCGGCTGTCGGCCTGGCGCGCGATGATGCTGATCACGCCCAGCGGCGCCAGTTCGTAGCCGATGCGATAGTCGCCCAAAGCGGGCGTCGTGTTGTCATTGCCGAGAAAAATCTTGCCATCGACGATGCTGAGCGGTTTCGTTCCGGTATAGGCAGCCTTTATCGCCGCCGACTGGTCGGCTGAGAGCGAATAGTCCTTGTCACCCTCGATACGGTCCAGCACTGGCGTATCGAGATCGAAGGCGACAAGCTTGCCCTCAGGAATCTGGAAGGTCCGGCCGTGGATTTCCATCGGCGGATTCTGGTGGCCGTCCGGCTTCTTGAAGTCCGACGAGTCGATCTGGCTGTCGTCCCACACCTTGGAATAGCTGTAGGTGGTCACCGTCTCTTCGCCACCGCCGAGCTTCTTGGTCGTCTCCGACTTGGACTCTTCCTTCCACTGATACATCTCGACACTGCGCGACAGCCGCAGCCCTTGCGTGGCGATGCCGAAATCCGGATCCGCCAGGCCGCTGTCCGCCGTCACCAGTCCGCTGACATGAACCAGCTTGCCGTCATTGGCGGTATCGACGCTGTCGGCGCCGACCGAAACCACCGCTCCAGAACCTTCGGCCAGCGAGCGCGCCGTCTGCACGGCGCGGCCTTCGTTCCAGAACAGCCCGATCACCATCAGCACGATCAGGATAAGGCCGAAGATGACCCCGCCGACCGCGCGCTTGATCCGCCCGAACCACGAGACGGACGTTACTTCCCGAAATGAATCGCTCATCGTTTCCCCGAAACAAAGTTGCCCAAGATTTAAACGCGGCCGGCGGCCGCCTCGTATCGATCAGTCGGCGTGGATCTGCGCGCCGCAATCCCTGTCGCCGGCGCAGGCGTGCACCGCGCGTGTCGTGCCGCCATCGCCAACCCGCCACGGCGAGGCAGACAGCGGCGCCTGGCGATTGCCCCCGAGAAGATCGAGCGCCCGCATCGCCGTGTCTTCGCCAGCCTCGTCACGCTTGACGATCTCGACGTCCTTGAGGCCGATCGCGGCAAGCTGCGGCATCACCACATCGGGGTCGCCCGCCACCACGATCAGCGACGGATCGAGCGACGCCAGGGCCAGCGCCTGTTTCTGAACCGCATCGAGCGTCAGCTTTGTGCGCGCCGCCATGCGGGTTTGCTGGTCCTCCAGCGTCGATCCGCTGCCGACCGCGCCAATCAGCGAGGAGAACAGACCAGCCGACGTCTCGGCCGATCCAGCCAGCGCCCGGCGATAGACGGTCACCGTGCGGTCGACCTCGTCCTGCGCTACCGGCAAGGTTGTCAGGCCGGCAAATCCTTTCAGGATTTCGGTAATCGCCGGCCCGGTGTTGGCGCGCTCGACGGTGGTTGCCACGACCAATCCCGAGCCGGCCTTCATCGGGCTCATCAGATAGCTCGACACGCCATAGGAGTAGCCCTTCTCCTCGCGGATCACCGAATTCAGCCGGCTGGAGAAATCGGCGCCAAGCAGGTTGGAGACCGCGGTCGATTCAGCGCGCTCGCTCTCGTCGGTGCCGGGCGCCGGCCGCGCCACGAACAGCGCCGACTGGCTGGCGCCGGGTTCGGGCACCAGCAGCACTTTCTGTCCCCCGTTGAAATGCGCCGCCGGCGACGGCTCGACGGCATAGCCGGCGGTGTCGCTTGTCCACGCGCCAAATGCTTTTTCAAGGCTGGCGGCGACGGTCGCGACCGGCATCGGGCCGACGCTGTAGAAGGTCACCGCCTTCGGCGTGAACTCCGCCTTGAATGCGTCCCTCGCCTCGTCGAGCGAGATCGAGGCCAGCGCCTTTGCCGACCAGTCCACCGCTGCCTTGCCCGGCACCTGCGGGATCAGCGTCGCCTTTGCCATGCGGCCGGCAACGCCGGGCAGATCCGCCTCGCGGCCGTTTAGCCAGTCGACCGTCTGCGCCATCAGCACCGTCCATTCGGTCTTGTCGAAACGAGGCTTCAGTACCGCGTCGGCGAGCAGCCCAATACCCTGGTCGAGCTTTTCCGGCGGCACGCCAAGCGTCATCATCGTGGCCAGCGTTCCGGCCTGGTGGCTGACGCCGGCGCCGATGTCGCTGGCCGCCTTGGCGAAATCAGCCGAGCCGCGATCGGCGGCCCCGCGTGTCGCCATGCTTGCTGCAAGCTCCAGCAATCCCTCCTTGCCTTCCGGCACGCTGTTCCAGCCGCCGGCGGCACTGGCCGCGACATAGACCATCGGCGCTTCCGGCATTGTGTAGTGGACGAGTTTGATGCCATTCGAGAGCGTCGCCGTTTCCATGGCGGGCAGTGTTGCCGAAGGCGCTTGCCCGGCCGCATGCTTCGGAATGTCGATCGCCGCTCGCTCCGGCGCGGTGAACGGCTGCGGTGTGCCGGACGAGCCGATCAGTGCATCGGGATAGCCGCCGCGCGGGCCGGGCTTCAGCACCAGCACGCTGGCGTCTTCCGGTTTCAACAGCCGCTTCATCGTTGCCTCGAGATCCGCCACGCTGGCGTCCTTCACCCGCGGGTCGTCGACCAGCGCGCTCTGCGCATCGCCGAGCACGTCGGCATTGTAGGAGACGACGCCGGCGCGATCCTTCAATGCTTCGCTGCCGAGCCGCGCTGCCTGCAAGATGCCGGTGCGCGCACGCTCGACATCGACCGGATCGAGCGGGGTCTTCAGGAAATCCGCAAACGCCGTTTTCATCGCGCTTTCCAGCGCTTCCGGCGCCACATCTTCGGCGGCACCCGCCTCGAAGGTAAAGCGGCCACCGAGCAGACCGCCGGTCCAGCTCGCGCTGGCATAGGTGGCAATGCCCAACTGCGAAACCAGCCGGTTGCGCAAAAAACCATATTCGCCGTTGCCGAGCAGTTCGGCGGCAATGCTGAGCGCACCATTGTCGGGCGACTGCGCCACCGGGCCACTGAAGCCGACCACAACGATGGGGCTTGGCACGCGATCCTCGAGCACCAGCTTGAGCCGGGCCTGCGTCGGTTCCGGCACGGCGGGCCGCGCCACATCGGCGCCGCGCGCCACGCGGCCGAACGTGTCGGCAATCAGCGCCTTGGTGTCGTCGATCTCCAAGTCGCCGACCAGCACCAACACCGCATTGTTGGGCAGATAGTAGCTGTTGAAGAAACCCCTGACATCGTCGAGCGTCGCCGCATCGAGATCGGCGACCGAGCCGATGACCATGCGGCTATAGGGATGCGGCTTCGGGAACAGCCCGGACCAGAAAGCTTCCCAGCCGGATGCGCCGGCCTTGTCGAGCACGTTCTGGCGCATCTCGTTCTTGACCACCGAGCGCTGCAGATCGAGCTTGGCCTGAGTCACCGAGCGGCCGAGATTGGCCATGCGGTCGGCCTCCAGCGACAAGATCATCGGCAGTGACGACGACAGCCCGTCGACGTAATAAACCGTGCCGTCTTCGGTGGTCCAGGCATTGATCTCGTTGCCGAGCGCGGCGTGCGCGCCGAACACGTTCGGCCAGGCCGGCGTGCCGGAAAACATCAGATGTTCGAACAGATGCGCAAAGCCCGAGCGTCCCGCGGGTTCATTCATCGACCCGACGCGGTAGCGCAGGTTCATCACCACCTTCGGCACGCGATGGTCGGGCACCAGCACCACCTGCAGCCCGTTGTCGAGCGCATAGGTAACGGTCGGCTCAGCCTTGGCGGGCGCTGCCATGCCGGCAAGAGCCGCAAGCACCACCGTGAACGCCAGGAAAACCTGCTTCATCATGACCCCCGATGCTGATGGCCGCGAGCAAGCGCCGCCAAATCCGCCGTATGACCGAAGGGATGCCCACCCCTGCCGGCTGCCGAGACCCTATCGGAATCGATCGGCCCTCGATACGGCAGTATCGCAACACCCTCTGGCTTTTTCGTGTCGGCGTTTCAGGCCTTTTGCGGCGGAAAAGGCCGCGAAAGCAGCCCCTGAGTCGCTTGAGTCCAATAATATTGATTTTGTCAAATCGCGTTTGATGTCGGATTCATCTGCGGGTAGATTAGACCCGAATCAGCCGGTCCTTGGGGGGCGCGGCGACCACCCAAAGTCTCAAGTTCCGGCCAATGACCGGCACCAGACGCGGACGGCTTCGCGTTCCCTGAATGGATTCGGCGATCAGCGCGACCGCCGCGCCGTGTGAGTGCTTCGTAAACGTGATGCGTCTTCAAGTTCGGCCGCTGCTAACCCCAGCGTCCGGGCTCAAGAAAAGACTCCGGCCATGACATACAACCAAAGCATCCAATGAGCAGTTCCGCCGCGCTTCTCCAATCCGATACGTTAGGCTCGCGCCTCGAATCGCGCGGCGATCTCACCTCCTTTTTCATGCAGCTTGCCGCCGAGATCGGCGCCGACAGCTACATGCTCGTCGCCATCGTCCACGACCAGGACCGCAACGACGCCCGCATCGTCTCATCCAACTGGATCTTCGACGCCATTGAACTGATCGGCAAGCGGCTGATCGCCGGCCTTGCCCAGGGACCGCTGACCGTTGCACCTGGCATCCGCCCGAGGCCCCTGGTCGCCGCCGCGGCACCCGACGCCGGCGGACTGCTCACAGGCGAAGAGGCGCGCCTGCTCGACGTGCTTGGACATGCCGAAGTCTATTCACTGCGGCTCAATGTCGGCCGCCAGCGGCTGTTTGCGCTTTTCTCGGCGGCCGAGGCCGGCAGTATCGACCAGCCGGCGCTGATGAAGGCTCAGTTGAAGTGCTGTTACGCGCTGTCCGCCATCCCGCAATTGATCGCCGCCGTCGCCATGCAGGACCCGCTGTCCGACCGCGAGCGCGAATGCCTGTTCTGGGTGTCTGAAGGCAAAACCACCGATGAGGTCGCAGTGATCCTCGGGGTCTCGTCCAACACCGTCAACAGCTACATCACCCACGCCATCCAGAAATTCGCGGCGTCGAACCGCGCGATGGCCATCGCCACGGCGATCAGGAGCGGCATCATTTGAAACATGCTGACATCAAGGCGGCGGCCGAAGCCCTTTTCAACGAGCAGCGCAATCCGTTCGGCGCCTTCTCCATCGGTTCCGAGACGCACCATGCCGTTACCATCCCGGACGCGGTGCGCCGCTGCCGCTGGATCGCCGTCGACATCAACGCGTCGGCGTTTGGCCTCTACTTCGTCAGCCCCTCGCCGGAACGGGCGCGCCTGGTGCCGAGCTTCGATTCCGACTATCCCGCCACCGCGGTGACAACCAAATTCATTGCCGGCGCCAACGGTGAGGAGATGGTTCGCCACAGCGGCGCCTCGACAGCGCCGCGCTGGTGGGCCGATGACGGCATCGCCGGCTCGGACGCCGTCTTCAAGAACCTCGCCTGGGCGGAGCGGACGGAGCCGCTGGCGCCGGGCACCAACGGCATTGGCTTTCCCGTCCATGCCGATCGCGGCCATTGCGGGCTGGTGGTGTTCCTCGGCTCGACGATCGCTTTGCCGGAGGACACGCTCTACGAAATCCACGCCCGCTGTTTTTCGCTGTTCGCCGCCGTCGCCCGCATTCGTCCGAACGATGCCGGCCGGATGCGGTCGATCTCCAAGCGTGAACTGGAGTGCCTGAAGCTGACCGCCAACGGCAACACCAGCGAAGAGATCGCCAGGCTGTTGAAGCTGTCGGTCCACACCGCCAACCAGTATCTCACCCAGTCGACGCAGAAGCTCAACGCGGTCAACCGCAACCAGGCGGTGGCCAAGGCGCTGCGGCTGGGGCTGATCGAGTGATCGCGTCTGGCAGTTGGAGTAAGACAAAAGATCAGCGATAGGCGAGCGGCTCGGTCCTGCGGATTCGCGCCTCTTCGATCACCGTCTCCAGCAAAGCGGTGTTGTGCTCGGGGTCTTCCCCGGGCTTTTCGAACGACACATAGTTGACCGCGACCGAAGACCTCTCCTCGCTCAGCGTCAGCTGGAAATAGACGGTGACGCCCGGCGGCCGAAGCTCGAGATCGAGCACGATGCGCGGGCTGCCGCTCCAGTCGACATGTGCCTCTCCGCCATGGCCGAGCCTGAGCGTGCCTGGGAGGAAAAAAAGCTCCACAGCCGAATCCACCAGATCCGACAGGCAAGCGAAATGCTCGAGCCGGATGAAGGCGATGTAGTCGGCGACGTCGATCAGCCGCAACTCGTCGACCACCTGCTCGATGGCCTTGGCGACGATGAGTTCGCGGGATTTTGCGTGCGGTTGGCGGTTCATGAAATTTGTCTCCGCTCAGCCTTTTTGGAGTAGACGATCCGCACCAGTTCGGCGACGGCCTGGTAGAATTGCGACGGGATCACGCTATCAACCGAAACTTGCTTGTACATGGAGCGGGCGAGCGCCACGTCCTCGAAGATCGGGATGTTGTGCTCCTTGGCAATCTCGCGAATCTTGAGCGCCACAAGGTCCTGGCCCTTGGCCAGCACCATGGGTGCTGAATCCTCGTCGCGGACATATCTGAGCGCGATGGAAAAGTGCGTCGGATTGGCGATGATCAGCGTCGCGCGCGGCACCGCCGTCATCATCCGCTTGCGCGCCCGGTCGCGCGCCAGCGAGCGCAGCCGCGACTTGATGATCGGGTCGCCCTCGGACTGCTTGAACTCGTCCTTGACCTCCTGCTTGGTCATCCGCAGATCCTGCTTCCAGTGGAAGCGCGACCAGACGACGTCGACCGCCGCGATCAGCCCCATGACGAAGACGATCGCCACCAATATGTCGACGGTGATGCTTTTGATGACGAGGCCGAAAGCGACGGGGTTGGTGATCATGCCGGCCAGGAGCTGGCGGTAGTCCTGCGATAGCGTGAAGTAGAGCACGATGCTGGCGAAGCCGAGCTTGCCCAGCGATTTCAGGAACTCGACCCAGCCCTGAATGCCGAACATCCTGGTCCAGCCTTTGGCTATCGAGATGCGCGACAGTTGCGGCCGGATCCGCTCGCCGACGACTTGCGGCATGTTCTGCAGCACCGAGGCGCCGATGCCGGCCACCACCAGCAGCACCAGCAGGCTGACGACGGCGTTGCCTATTTCCATCATCACGGTCTTGTAGAGCGCGATGACGTCGGTCTCGGTGTCCATCGGCCACGCCTCGGGCTTTTCCAGGAACATCGACAGGAACATGCCGAGATCAACGACCGCGTCCTTGGCGTAGAAGACGGTGAACACCAGTATGGCGATGAAGGACGCCAGAAGTGCGGCCTCTCGCGAATGGGGCAGCTTGCCCTGTTCGACGGTGTCGCGGATCTTCTTTTCGGTCGCGTCTTCGGTTTTGGAGTCTTTGTCCGCCGCTTCAGCCATTCAGCGCTCGGCGTTAAGCCGCTTCGCTCTGCTGCGATGAGGGCAGTTCGAAAGCCCCCTCGCGCGAAAGCCGGATTGTCGCCACCGCGATGTTCTTGCGCGCCGTCATGATGTCGGCAAGCTGAATGCCTTCCGAGCCCTGGCCGAGCTCGGACTCGATCATGCGCCGCGACCGTGCGCCGATCGCCGACAGCACCGATTCCGTCAATGCGGGCGCCGCACCGCGCAGCGCCAGCGTGATCAGTTCGGTCGACAGCCCGTCGAAAAGGAGTACCCTCGCCTTCTGCGTCAAAAGCGGCAGATCGTCGAAGGCAAACAACCTGGAGCGAACACCGCCGAGGTCCGGCGTGCCGGCCTCTTCCAGATCCTGCATGACCTCTTCCAACTGAGGCTTGTCCATCTCGTTGAGCATACTGGCGACGCGCGCCTGTCCCGCCGAGATATCCTTGGTCGCGGTCTGCGCCAGCACGCTGGCGCGCAGCTGGTTCTCGATGATCCTGGTGGCCGCGTCCGGAATGGTCGCCATCGTCACCATGCGCTTGATGATCTCGCTGCGCATCGGCTTTTCCATGGTCAGCAAAATGTTGGCGGCGGCTTGCGGCGCAAGCTTCGACAGCACCATGGCCGCGGTCTGGGGATGCTCGGCGGCAAGGAATGTGCCCAGACGCGTCGGTTCGAGCTTTTCCAGCTCCGGCCAGATCGGCGGTGGCCCTTCCGGCGCAACCTCGAAGCGCTTGTCGCCCATGATGGCGCTCATCTCTTCGGGCGACAGCGATTCATTGAGGATCGTGTCCATCCGGTCGGCGGAATCGAGCAGGCCCGCACCTTCGGTGAACTCGGCCTCGAATTCGGCAACGATGCGTTCGAGGTCGCTTTGCGGAATGGTGCGCAGCAGCCGCGCCCCTTCGATCAGTGCCTTCAGTTCTTCTTGCTTGAAGAATTTCAGCAGCCGGCTGGCCGAAGGTTTGCCCATCGCCACCAGGATGGCGGCGGCCTTTTGCGGGCGCGTGAGCGTCACCGGCGTCGTCATGGCATCCGCTCCTGCTGAGACCGCATGTCATTCATTGCTCAAGCGCCCTTGGTCGCCGCGATAATTTCGGTCAGCCTGATGCCAAAGCGCGACGGATCGCTTTCCAGCACGGTGATCTCGCCGCGCGCGATCTTGCGGCCGTTGACCACGACATCGACCGGTTCGCCGATGCGCCGGTTGAGCGCCACCGTCGAGCCCTTCTGCAGCGCCATCAGGTCCGACACCGGCATTTCCGTACTGCCGAGGATGATCTGCACATCGACCGGGATGCTCATGATGATGTTGGAATTGGCGCCGGACGTGGCAGCCCGCAAGGCGGCGTCGGGGCGCTTTTCCTCCTCCTGGAGGACGCCGCGCAATTCCTCGATGGCGCGGTCGAGCTGTTCGTCCGGCTGGTCGATATTGGCTTCCACCTTGGTCTTGGCCATCAGTCGTCTCCAAATGCTTGGGCTTGCCCGGCGTCAGCCCGGCATGAGCCCATCGATAAAATCCTGACCGGCATCGTAAGGATGCCTGATCCGGACGGTGTAGTTCTGCCCGAGTTTACCGAACTCGCAGACAAACAGCGTCTTGTCGCGCGCGCTCAGCTTGGCCTGCGACTGCGCGGTTTCCTCGAACTCGATGACCTGGCCTGGCTCGAAACCGGCGAGATCGCCGAGCGTCAGGCGGGCCAGCGGCATGGTCGCTTCGAGCGTCACCGTCGAGCGCATCACTTCTTCGGAAAAACGTGCCCGCCAGTCGGAGGTCGTGCCTTCGCTGTCGTGGACATCGGCGATACCGCGTGTGGCAAGCAGAATGCGCTGCGGGATCATCACCGTGACCGTTCCGCTGTCGGTCGGCGTCGAGATGCCGAAGACGATGCGCACCGCCGCGCCATCGCGCAGCACGCGACGCTTGGCTTCGCTGCCCGAAAGCGCCCGCGGCACCGGCAGCCGCAGCTCGAGCGAGCGCCGGCCCGATCCGTTCAACGCCTGCGCAACTTCCTGGAAGACCGTGGTCGCGACATCGGTCTCGATCTGCGACAGAGCGCGCTCGATCGGCGAAACCGGCTGATCCGGATCGCCGCCGAACAGCGCGCACACCATCACGGCGATGGCCGGCGCATCAGCCACCAGCGTCATCGCATCCGAAGACGTCGGCGATGCTATGATGGCCATGGCAAAGGCATCGCCGGCATTCGTGCGGGCATCGGGAACACGGCTGATCTCGACCGCGCGCAGGTCGACGGTGACCGGTGCGCCGAGTTCGCCGGCCAGGCTCTTCTGCAGCAGCGGCAGGGCGCGCTCGCCCATCGAGCGCCCGGTGCCGATGACATGAGCGGCCTCACCGCTGTCACCGACCAGACGCTCAATGATCAGCGAGCGGGCTTGCGAGGGGCTGCCAGGACTTGTCATGACGGCGTGCGGTCCTGTCTGTCGTCATGCATGGCTCAAGCCGCTTTCTTCTCGGCGGAAGCTGTGTTCATCGTGCTTTGCTCGACGGCATCGATCGTCGGCCGCTCATAGGACGAGATGGTCTTGCGACCGAACTCGATCGCCACCTGCGGCAGGGCGCCGTTCATGTAGGCAAGCAGCGTCTGCTTGACGATGATATAGAGGCGGTTCTTCTTCTCGCGCACCGTCTTGATCTTGGTGGCGACCGGCCCGACCACCGCATAGGACAGGAAGATGCCGAGGAAGGTTCCGACAAGGGCAGCGCCGATCAGGCCGCCGAGGATTTCGGGCGACTGGTCGAGCGCGCCCATCGCCTTGACCACGCCGAGCACGGCGGCGACGATGCCGAGCGCCGGCAGACCATCGCCCACCGCCACCAGCGCATGGTAAGCCTTCATCTTGTCGGACTTGATGGTCTGGATTTCCTCGTCCATCAGCGCCTCGATCTCATGCGAGCGGGCATTGCCGATGATGATGATGCGGCAGTAGTCGCAGATGAAATTCGTCAGGTCGTGGTTCTTGAGCACGGTCGGGAACGCCTGGAAGATTGCCGACTCCTCCGGATTGTCGATATGCGCCTCGACCTCGCTGCGCGACTTCGAGCGCAGTTCGCGCATCAGGCTGTGCAGCACGCCCAGCGTCTCCAGATAGTCGCGCTCTTTCGGCACCGCCTGCTTGAACGCTTCGAGGATACCCCTGCCGGTGTCCTTGACCGTCTTCATCGGGTTGGCGACGAGAAAGGTTCCAAGTGCGGCGCCACAGATGACCACCGCTTCCCAAGGCTGCATCAGCACATGCAGATGGCCGCCCATCGCCATGAAGCCGCCGAGAACACAGCCGAGCGTCACCACAAGTCCGATCAGAATGCCCACGCCAGATCCTTCCGCATCACGTCAGGCCTAACCGATAGCCCCCGTGCCTTGTGTGAGGCTTGAATCATGCAAGGTGAGGCGATTCAGCCTCGCGCAAGCAAGTCCGCATAGTCTTGCTTTTGAAGCTGCGACCGGAGGCATGTCGTGTTGAGCACTTTTACCAGCTACCAGCTCATCGCCAGGGACATCCCCAAGGCGATCGACCGCATCGAGGCGGAGCCGATCACCAAGCGCGACACCGACTACTATCTCGCGAACATCGGCAGCGTGAAATCGATCGACGATTTCGTCAAGAACGACCGGCTGTTCAAATATGCCATGAAAGCCTTCGGTCTCGGCGACATGGCTTACGCCAAGGCCTTCATGGTCAAAGCCCTGAAGGAAGGGGTGTCGGATTCCGACAGCTTCGCCAACAAACTGAGCGACAAGCGTTATGCCGAGTTCGTGTCGGCCTTCAATTTCGCCGCACTTGGCGCTAATGCCACGAGCTACAATTCGGCACAGCAGGGCGTGACCAACAATTATGGTCTCCAGGTCTCGGTCGGCCCTTCGCAGAACGGCTTCACCTACTACAAGGGCGAAACCTCGTACTACCTGAGCAACATTTCCAACGTAAAATCGATCGACGACCTGATGGGCAACGATCGCCTGCTCACCTATGCGATGGCCGCGTTCGGCCTGGACGCCGACGCCGAGCCGGCTGCGACCGTGCGGGCCATGCTGGAAGGCGGCGTCACCGACCCGAACAGCCCCGCAAACACGTCGACAAACAAGGGCTATGCGGCTTTCGTCGCGGCTTTCGACTTTGCCCAATATGGCGACCAGGCTACGGCGCGCGACGCCGTCCAGCAGGCGGTGCCGAAGGCTGTGATCGGCGGAACCGGACTGTTGCTCGTCAAGCCGACCGCGCAATACATCAAGGGCGAGGCCGACTACTACGCAGCCAACATCTCCAAGGTGAAGTCCATCGAAGACCTGCTGAAGGACAAGCGCCTGCTGACCTTCGCCATGGCTGCCTATGGGCTTGATGCATCGACCCAGACGACGAAGCAGATCCGCACCATGGTCAATGGCGGCGTCACCGATCCGTTGAGTCCCGCCAACCTGTTGACCGACAAGAGCTACGCCAACTTCGTCAGCGCCTTTGATTTTGCCCAGTATGGCGATCAGACGATCACGCGCGACGCGGTGCTGAAGACCACGCCGAAGCTCTACACGACCGAGTCCAGTCTTGGCCTCATCAAGCCGAATGCGGACGCCGTCCAGGCCGAGACCAGCTACTACCTCGCCAACATCACCAAGGTGAAATCGGTCGACGACCTGATGGCCGACAGCCGCCTTTATAACTATGCTCTGTCCGCAAGCGGGCTCGATCCGGCGACCACCAACAAGGATCTCGTCCGTGATGTCCTTGAGGGCGGTGTCCGCGATCCCGCCAGTGTCGCCAACAAGCTCTCCAACAAGGCCTATGCCAGGCTCGCCACCTCGTTGAATTTCGAGGCCTACGGCGAAGCGGCAACGACCCGCAGCCCGTCGCAGCAGCCGGTGGTCGACAAATACATGCGCCAGACCCTGGAAGAAGACGCCGGCAAGACCAATGAGGGCGTGCGGTTGGCGCTCTATTTCGAGCGCAAGGCCTCGACCATCACCAACTGGTACGACGTGCTGGCCGACACGGCCCTGGCCAGCGTGGTACGCACCGCCATCGGCCTGCCCGATTCCTTCGCTGCCGCAGATATCGACAAGCAGGCGCAGGCCTTCGACGCAAAGCTCGACCTCACCGATTTCACCGACCCGGCCAAGCTCGAGAAATTCCTCACCCGCTTCACCAGCCTTTGGGAAATCAATCATCCGACCTCGACCGCCCAGACATCGATCGGTGTGCTGTTTGCGCAGCCGACCACCGTCGGCATCTCGACCGATCTGATGATGGCCATGCAGAAACTGAGATTCTGAGAACACCATGCAGGACAGCCTTTACGTCGCCCTTTCCTCGCAGATCGCGCTTGAGCGCCGTCTCGACACCATCGCCGATAATGTCGCCAACGCCTCGACCATCGGCTTTCGCGCCACCGGCGTGAAGTTCGAGGATGTCGTCTCCGGCAGCGGCCCCAAATCGGTGTCCTTCGCCTCCTCCGGCAAGACCTATTTGTCCGGCGCGCATGGCGCGATGACGCAGACCGGCAACCCGTTCGACTTCGCCGTCCAGGGCGATGCCTGGTTCGGCATCGACACCCCGGCCGGCACCGTGATGACGCGCGACGGACGTTTTTCGATGAACGAGAACGGCGAGTTGATGTCGCTCGAAGGCCATCCGGTGCTCGACGCCGGCGGTGCGCCGATCCAGCTCGACCCGCGCGACGGCCCACCCAAGGCGGGCGCCGACGGCTCGCTGCGCCAGGGCGACAAGCTCGTCGGCGCCATCGGCCTGTTCAATTTCGATCCCGGCCCGAATTTCGTCCGCTACGGCAATTCTGGCATCGTGCCCGCGCGTGCGCCGGAGCCGGTCACCGACCGTTCCGATCTCGGCGTCGCGCAGGGCTATGTCGAGGAATCCAACGTCAATCCGGTGCTGGAGATGACGCGCCTGATCATGGTCCAGCGCGCCTTCGAGAACACGGCGGCGCTGATGCGCCAGACAGATGCCTCGACCGACGACGCCATCAAGACGCTCGGCTCCAAGTCGTAGCAGCATGTCGAGCAGCAAATCATCGATACGCGCGCTTGAACGGCAACCGGAGACAGCACCGGAAAACCGGCTGGCTGCGCTGGAGCGGATCTGGCGCCGCTTCGATGACACCGAGACGTTGCTGCGGCGCGGCGGCCGTGTTTCGGAGGTTTCGCCAACGCATTACAAGGTGCGCGGCCTGTCTGAAGTCGCCAGGCTTGGCGACCTCGTCGAACAGCGCGGCAATGCCGGCACGCGCCGCGGCGAGATCGTCAGGATCGGCCGCGACGAAGTCGTCATCGCCCCCTTCGAACGCAGCGCCGACGCCGGCATCGGCGACGCCGTGTTTCGCCGCGGCCCGCTGACGGTAACGCCGCTTGCCTCGTGGCGCGGGCGCGCCATCGACGCGCTGACCCGCGTCATCGATGGCGGCCCGCCGCTGATCAGGATCGGCGAGGCTGCGAGCGGCGACGGCACCACGCCCGGCGCCATGGCGCGGCAGCGCGTCGGCACCGCCTTCACGACCGGGGTCAAGGTCATCGACATCTTCACGCCGCTCTGCCTCGGCCAGCGCCTCGGCATTTTTGCCGGTTCCGGCGTCGGCAAGTCGACGCTGCTCGCCATGCTGGCCGGCGCCGACGCCTTCGACACCGTGGTCGTGGCGCTGATCGGCGAGCGCGGCCGCGAGGTACGCGAATTCCTCGAAGACACGATCGGCGCAGAGAGCATGGCCAAGACGGTCGCCGTCGTCGCCACCAGCGACGAGAGCGCCATGATGCGCCGGCGCGCGCCGGATACCGCCATGCGCGTTGCCGAACATTTTCGCGACCAGGGCCATCGCGTGCTGCTGGTGCTGGATTCGATTACCCGCTTTGCCCATGCGCTGCGCGAGGTGGCGACCGGCACCGGCGAGCCGCCGGTCGCCCGGGGCTATCCCGCTTCGGTTTTCACCGACCTGCCGAAGCTGCTCGAACGCGCCGGACCTGGCGCTGAAGGCCCCGGTATCAAAGGACAGGGATCGATCACTGCCATCATCTCGGTGCTGGTCGACGGCGATGACCACAACGACCCGGTCGCCGATTCGGTACGCGGCATCCTCGACGGCCATGTCGTGCTCGACCGCGCCATTGCCGAACAGGGCCGCTACCCCCCGGTCAATCCGCTGTCGTCGATCTCGCGCCTCGCCGACAAGGCATGGAGCCCCGAGCAACGCATGCTGGTGACCAGGCTGAAATCGATGATCTCGCGCTTCGAGGACACCCGCGACATCCGCCTGCTCGGTGCCTATCAGGGCGGCGCCGATGCCGAGCTCGATATTGCCGTGCGCCAGGTGCCGCTGATCTACGAGGCGCTGACGCAGTCGCCCAGGGATCGCGCCTCGAGCGACGCATTCTCCGACCTCGCCCGTCATCTGAAAGGCAAGCAAAGTGTCGATGCAGGAGACTGAGCTTCAGTACACCGAGCGGCTTTTGCGCGAGATGATCGCAGAGGCCAGTGCCGCCGAGGAAGCCCGGGCCAACGAAGCGAGAGCTGTCAGGGCAAAGGCCGATCTCGACAAGGCCGCCAAGGCTGAGGCCATTCTGGCCAGGGCCGCCAGGCCATTCTTGCCCAGGGTAGCCAGCGTAGTCGAGTCCACTGTGCCTCGCTTGGCCGAGCCTGCCTTGCCCAGCGTCGTCAAGCCTGAATTGCCAAGGACCCCTCGCGCCGGCCCCAAAGAAGCGATCGAGACCAGTCGTGACTCGCTTCTCGACGGGCTGTTCCCGGTCACCGAATGGCCGCAGCCGCCAAGGCCGCAATATCCCAGGCTCGACAAGAAATCCGACCGCCGCAGCGATATCGTCTTTGCCGCGCTCGGCATCACGCTTGGCCTGATCTGCGCGCTGTTTCCCTGGTATATCTTCTTCAATCAGGACCAGTTCGGCGTGCAGGCGATCAAGTTCGGCGGCAGCGGCACCAATGCAGGGCGGGTCAGCGGCGGCTCGCAGATGGAGAACAGCGGTCAGCCGCTGACGGCAAACGATGTTCCCGATGTCGACCTGTTCGCCACCGGCACGCTGCAGGACCCCGAGGACAAGACCCAGCCTCCCGGCGTCGACGAGCAGCCCTTCCCGGCGGACGCCAAATTTCGCATGGTTCATGTCGCCAATGGCCGCGCCATGATCGAGGACGATGCCGGCCTGTGGATCGTCCAGCGCGGCTCGAAGCTGCCCGATACCAGCGTCGTCTCGTCGATCGAGCAACGGGGCGGCAAGTGGGTCATGGTCACCAGCACCGACCAGGTGATCGAACTCTCCAAATAGCGGCACACCGGATTTACCCCCGAGCCGCGCAAGGTCCGCGCAAGACTGGCAGCCTAGTCTTGTACGTACCAGCCCGGAGATCCCCATGGAGCCCGTCAATCTTTTCGATCTCGCCGCCAAGCAGTCGCAATGGCTGTCGGTGCGCCAGTCGGCCATTGCCGGCAACATCGCCAACGTCAACACGCCGGGCTACACCGCCGGCGATGTCGAGCCGTTCGAGAAGGTGCTCGACCGCACGGCAGTGTCGCTGACCGCCACCCAGGCAGGCCACCTCGGCACTGCCGCCACTAATGCCGGCTTCACGGTCAAGCCAGAAGAGACGACCGGCGCCATCATGCCCTCGAAGAACACGGTGGTGGTCGAGAACGAACTGATGAAGGCCGGCGAGGTCCGCCGCTCGTTTGAACTCAACACCGCGATCGTCAAGGCCTTCCATTCGATGATGATGATGGCGGTGAAGAGCTGACCATGGACGCCTTGACCTCAGCCCTCAAGATCGCCGCGTCCGGCCTCAGCGCCCAGTCTGACCGTTTGCGCGTCGTTTCGGAAAACCTTGCCAACGCGCAGTCGACCGGCAACACCCCGGGCGCCGACCCCTATCGCCGCAAGACCATCAGTTTCGTCTCGGAACTCGATCGTGCCTCGGGTGGCACGACGGTTGAGGTCAACTCCATCGACCGCGACCCCAGCGACTTTCCCGTCGAATTCCAGCCCGGCAACGAGGCCGCCGACGACAAGGGCTACGTCAAGATGCCCAATGTCAACGTGCTGGTCGAGATGGCCGACATGAGCGAAGCCAACCGCTCCTACGAAGCCAACCTTCAGGTCATCAAGCAGGCGCGTGATCTGATCTCCATGACCATCGACCTGATGAGGAACCAGTAATGATCAGCGGCATTGGCGGTATCGGATCGCTTCCCCTCAAGCCGGAGATCGGTGGCGCCGATACCACGACCGACCTGTTCCAGGGCACCAAGGCGCCGATGGCCGGCAGCGAAATCGGCACCACCTTTGCCGAGGCGCTGAGCCAGGCCGCCTCGAAGACCGTCAACACCTTGCAGAATGCCGAGCAGGTGTCGATCCAGGCACTCAGGGGCGACGCCGATACCCGTCAGGTCGTCGACGCCGTCATGAGCGCCCAGCAGGCCCTGCAGACCACGATCGCGATCCGCGACAAGGTCGTCTCCGCCTATCTCGAAATCAGCCGTATGGGCATCTGAGGAGAACTTGCCGTGAAAGCACTCGCCATCGCAGCGACCGGCATGAATGCCCAGCAGACAAATCTGGAAGTCATTGCCAACAACATCGCCAACATCAACACCACCGGCTACAAGCGCGCGCGCGCCGAATTCTCCGACCTGCTCTACCAGGTCGACCGCACGCAGGGCGTGCCCAACCGCTCCAATTCATCGCTTGTGCCGGAAGGCGTGTCGATCGGCCTCGGCGTCAAGACGACGGCGGTGCGCAACGTCCATACGCAGGGCGAACTGACTTCGACCGGCAACAGTTTCGACATGGCGCTGACGGGCCGCGGCTGGTTCCAGATCGAGGGCGGCGACGGCGGCACGCTCTACAGCCGCGCCGGCGCCTTCAATACCAACGCCACCGGCCAGCTGGTGACCGTCGACGGCGCCAATGTCATCCCGGCCATCACCGTGCCGACCGATGCCATCGAAGTTGTCGTCAACAAGACCGGCCAGGTCTTTGCCCGCATCGACGGCCAGACCGACCTCCAGCTGCTGGGCCAGCTGCAGCTCGCCAACTTTGCCAATGAAGCCGGCCTGGCGCCGCTCGGCGACAATCTGTTCCAGGAGACGCCGGCCTCCGGCCCGGCCAATGTCGGCGTGCCCGGCGATCCCGGCTTCGCCTCGGTCGAGCAGGGTTATCTCGAGGCCTCCAACGTCGATCCGGTCAAGGAAATCACCGAGCTGATCTCGGCGCAGCGCGCCTATGAGATGAACTCCAAGGTCATCCAGGCCGCCGACGACATGGCCTCCGTCGTGTCCAAGAACATCAGGTAAGGTTTGATGGTCTCTCCGGCCTCCCGCTCCGCGCTTTGCCGCACCGCGCTGATGCTCGCGCTGGTAGCCGGCGGTGTGCCGGCGTTTGCGCAGGAAGCGGCAAATCAGGAGACCACCACCCAGGTCGCAAGCAGTCAGGCAACCGGCGAGATCGTGCTGATCCCCAACCGGGTCATCTATCCCGGCGAGATGATCGACACCGGCGCGCTGAAGCCGGTGACGCTGCTCCCCGGCAAGCACAGGCCGGATGCGGTCGCCACGCAGGCCATGGAACTCCAGGGCAAGGTCGCCAAGCGCACGCTGCTGCCCGGCCGCTATATCCCGGTCGCCGCCATCCGCGACGCCTGGCTGGTCGAACAGGGTGCCGCCGTGCAGGTCTATTTCATCGCCGGCGACCTCACCATTTCGGCCACGGCGGTGTCGCTGCAGCCGGGTGCCGCCGGCGATTTGATAAAGGTCCGCAACACAGACAGCGGCAAGATCTTTTCCGGCACGGTGATGGCTGACGGCACCATCCGGGTCAGCGCGTCATGAGACGCGGAGCTGCCCTTCTGCTCGCGGCCGTTGTCGGCCTGCAGCCGGCGCTGGCCGACGGTCTTACGCCGAAGCAAAAGCGCGATCTTGCCGGCCAGAATGGCGGCGCCTTTGTCGATCCCGAATACGATCCGGCCACCACCAACCGCATGTTCAGGGTCTCCAACGGCCCAAGCTCTCTGCCACCCGGCCAGGTCGCATCGCGCATCAAGGACATTGCGCAGCTGCAGGCTTCGCGCGACAACCAGCTCGTCGGCTACGGCCTCGTCATCGGCCTCGCCGGATCGGGCGACAGCCTGCGCAATTCGCCCTTCACCGAACAGTCGATCCGCGCCATGCTCGAAAATCTCGGCATTGCCACCGAAGGTGGCAGCGCGCGGGCCAAGAACGTCGCCGCCGTCATCGTCACCGCCAACATGCCGCCTTACGTGCAGTCTGGCGCCCGCATCGACATCGACGTCTCCTCCATGGGCGACGCCACATCGCTTGCCGGCGGCACGCTGATAATGACGCCACTGAAGGCGGCCGATGGCGAGATCTATGCTGTCGGGCAAGGCTCGGTCATCGTTTCCGGCTTCACTGCCCAAGGCGATGCCGAAAAGCTGACGCAGGGCGTGCCGACGGCCGGCCGCGTGCCCAACGGCGCCATCGTCGAGCGCACTGTGCGCGCCGAATTCGAGGACCAGGCGCTGCTCACCTTGCAATTGCGCAACCCCGATTTCTCCACTGCCGTCCGCATCGCCGACGCCATCAACGGCTACACCTCGCAACGCTTCGGCATGCGCATGGCGGCGGAGCGCGATGCACGTACCGTGCAGATCAGGCGGCCGAAGAATGTTTCGGCGGCGCGCTTCTACGCCGAGATCGAGAATTTGGTGGTCGAGACCGACACGCCGGCACGCGTCGTCATCGACGAACGCACCGGCACCATCGTCATCGGCAACGAGGTCAAGATCTCGCGGGTGGCGATCAGCCACGGCACGCTCACCGTGCGCATCACCGAACAGCCGAAGATCGTCCAGCCGGAACCGTTCTCCAAGGGCGTGACAGCGGAGGAACCCTTCACCACCATCGATGCCACGCGGCCTGACGCCCGCGTCAATGTGCTCGACGGACCGAACCTCGAAACGCTGGTGTCGGGCCTCAACCGTCTCGGCGTCAAGCCGGACGGCATCATTGCCATTTTGCAAGGCATCAAGTCGGCCGGCGCTTTGCAGGCCGATCTGGTTCTCCAATAGGCCATACCGATGATCGATTTCTTTTCCCAAAAGCAGCACCGCCGAAGCGCAGCCTTGGCAGCTTGCGTCATCGCCGCCACCGTCCTTGCCGGCGGCACTGTTCGCGCGGAAAAAGCGGTGCGGCAGGTTCTTCCTGGCGGGCAACAGCCGGCGGCAGTGCAGCAGCTGGTCCGCGAGAAGGTGCCCGATGAAAGCGAGATCCAGCGCTTCTGCTCCAACATCGCCGACGCCGCCCGCGACCGCCGTTACGCGCTGCAGGCCGACGAGTTGAAGCAGTTGCAGGCTGGCATCGACCAGCGCATGAAGGCGCTGGACGACAAGCGCGCCGAATACGAGCAATGGCTGAAGCGGCGTGAAGTTTTCCTGGCCCGCGCCGAGGATGGCGTCGTCAAGATCTATGCCGGCATGAAACCGGATGCCGCGGCCGAGCGCCTGGCCATGGTCAACACCGATCTCGCCGCCGCCATCCTGATGAAACTCGATTCGCGCAAGGCCGGCGTCATTCTCAACGAAATGGACCAGAAGGCGGCAGCCACGCTCACCGGCATCATGGCCAGCGCGGCGCGAAGGGTAGACCCGTCATGAAGTCGCATATACTCGCCCTGGTCGCCACCGCTTCACTTGCCGGCTGCGCCTCCGACCCCAGGGAGATCGGCAGGGAGCCGGCGCTGTCGCCGGTTGGCACCGGCATTACCGGCAGCGTCAATGCGCCCTACTCCTATCCCGAAACGCCACCCGCGCCAGTGAAGAAATTCTCGCTGTGGGATGATCGCCAGAGCCGGTTGTTCACCGACCCACGCGCGCTGCGCGACGGCGACATCCTCACCGTCAGGATCAAGCTCAACGACAAGGCCAACTTCAAGAACCAGAACGACCGCAGCCGCACCGCCGGGCGCAAGCTCGGCTATGACGTCAACCTCGGATGGGAAGGTGCCACCACCAGCGGCAAGGGCGACGCGGGGCTGAGCTCCACCACCGAAACCAATGCGGACGGCGAAATCAAGCGCTCGGAGAACCTCGAGCTCAACGTCGCCGCCGTCGTCACCGAAGTCCTGCCCAACGGCAATCTGATGATCCGGGGCTCACAGGAGGTGCGCGTCAATTACGAGCTCAGGGTGCTGACCATCGCCGGCATGGTGCGTCCATCCGATATCGGCGCTGAAAACACCATCTCTTATGAACGCATCGCCGAGGCGCGCATCTCCTATGGCGGCCGCGGCCGCGTCAGCGAAATCCAGCAGCCCGCTTACGGTCAGCAGATCCTCGACCAAGTCCTCCCCTTTTAGGACTGGAGAACGGCGCCGTGGCAAATGTCGAACAGGTTCAGCAAAAAAAGGGCCCGTCGCTTGTCATCCAGCTTGCGATGCTGCTGGCGATGACGGGCGCCGCGATCGGCATGGGCTGGATGTCCGGCGGCTATCTGAAGGGCGTCGGGGGACCGGTGCCGGTGCCCGCCGCGCCCGAGAACCAGTCCAACGCCGAGCAACCGAGCAAGGCGGCCGAACATGCGCCCGGCACCGGGCCGACGCTTGTCCAGCTGGCGCCGATCACCACCAATCTGGCTTCGCCTGCCGACACCTGGATAAGGCTGGAAGCGTCGGTGGTCTACGATGCGCCGCAGCCGCCGGAACTTACCGAAAGCATTCACCAGGACCTGCTTGCCATGGTCCGCACCCTGAAGATGCATCAGATCGAAGGCGCCAGCGGCTACCAGCATTTGAAAGCCGACCTCGAGGAGCGCGCCGCAATCCGCAGCGGTGGCCATGCCAAACAGGTTCTGATCAGGACATTGCTGCTCGAATGAGAAAACTCGTCCTCGCCGCCGCGATCGTCGTCGCCGCCACCTCTGTCGCCGCCGCCCAGCAGCTCGATCTCGGCGGCATCGGCAAGGCCGACGGCGCCACCNGGCGCCACCGTCGGCTATATCATCCAGATGTTCGGTCTGATCACCGTGCTGTCGGTGGCGCCGGGCCTGTTGATCATGGTGACGAGCTTCACCCGCTTCGTCATCGCCTTCTCGATCCTGCGCGCCGGCATCGGCCTGCAGTCGACGCCGGCCAATCTGATCCTGATCTCGCTGTCGCTGTTCATGACCTTCTACGTCATGGCGCCGACCTTCGACCAGGCCTGGAACACCGGCGTCAAGCCGCTGATGGACAACCAGATCAGCCAGACCGAGGCGTTCGAAAAGATTTCGGACCCGTTCCGCACCTTCATGCTGCACAATGTCCGCGACAAGGACTTCGACCTGTTCGCCGATCTCGCCCGCGAACGCGGCCAGGTCGTTGCCAGGGACACCGTCGACCTGCGCATCCTGGTGCCGGCCTTCATGATCTCCGAAATCCGCCGCGGCTTCGAGATCGGCTTCCTGATCGTGCTGCCGTTCCTCGTCATCGACCTGATCGTCGCCACCATCACCATGGCCATGGGCATGATGATGCTGCCGCCGACCGTCGTTTCGCTGCCCTTCAAGATCCTGTTCTTCGTCCTCATCGACGGCTGGAACCTGCTTGTCGGCAGCCTGGTGCGCTCCTTCACCTGACCGTCCGCGCGCCGTTGGCGCCTTGCTAAAGTTTTATGCAATATATTTCCGGTTAACCGTCCCGTTTAGCCCTTTGGTAGGGACTTGCCCGCATATTGCTCGCAGATGGCGGGTGATCGGGTCTCACGATCATTGGCATGATGCCGCTCCGTCATACCGGAAAAGCCGGTATGTCAAAAACACCCTGTAAAAATCAAGGTACGAGTAGCCATGTCCAGTATCATGACGAACGCCTCGGCGCTGACCGCGCTGCAGAGCCTGAACAACACCAACAAATCCCTCGAGCAGACGCAGGCCCGCATCTCGACCGGCTACCGCGTTGCCACCGCTTCCGACAACGCCGCTTACTGGTCGATCGCGACCTCGATGAAGTCCGACAACAAGGCCAACTCGGCCGTGCAGGACGCCCTCGGCCTCGGCGCCGGCAAGGTTGACACCGCCTACACCGCCATCAACGACGTCAAGGACCAGGTCGACCTGATCAAGACCAAGCTGGTCACTGCCCGTAGCGCCTCGAAGGAAGACCAGCAGAAGATCGCGACCGAAATCAACGCCATCCAGGCGCAGATCAAGTCCTCGGTCGCCAACGCCAACTTCGCCGGCTCGAACCTGCTGCAGAACGACGCTGCCGCTGCGTCCGACCTGAAGATCGTTGCGGCTTACAACCGTACCGGCGCGACCGTCACCATCGACACCATCGACGTCAAGGCAGCCGATACGCAGGTTCTCGATGTCGCCGGCACGGGCGGCATCGTCGGCGGCCTGCTCGCCGCTGCCTTCTTCGACCCGAGCACCACGGCGGTTACCCCCGCCGCCATCGACACCGCGCTCGGCACTGTTGAAACCGCGCTTGCCAAGCTGTCCACCGGCGCTGCCTCGCTCGGCGCCGCCAAGTCGCGCATTGACACCCAGAAGAGCTTCCTGTCGAACCTGTCGGACTCGATCGACAAGGGCGTCGGCGCGCTGGTCGACGCCGACATGAACAAGGAATCGACGCGGCTGCAGGCCCTGCAGGTCCAGCAGCAGCTCGGCATCCAGGCGCTGTCGATCGCCAACGGCAACTCGCAGTCGATCCTGTCGCTCTTCCGCGGCTGATCTCTCGACATTACGACTGACACCATCCGTCGGGCCGCGCCAACAGCGCGGCCCGATTTCTTTTGCGGCTGTTGATTGTCTTGCTGAATGGCTGCCGATTTTTGCTCTTGGCCAGCGCCCTGAATGGCTTGGTTTAACAGGCCGTTAACCATATCCCGGTAGTCATGGTTAACCATTCCATGGCGGGCAGACCATACGGTCGATGGGCTTATGCCTACCCCCTTGATGAAGTTGATCCGGCGTGTTCGGGACACGCCAGTGTTTGAAAAGGGGTAAATATCTTGGCTAGCATCATGACGAACGCTTCGGCTCTGACCGCGCTGCAGAGCCTGAACAACACCAACAAGCAGCTTGAAACCACCCAGTCACGCATTTCGACCGGCTACCGCGTCGCCACCGCCAGCGACAACGCCGCCTACTGGTCGATCGCCACCACGATGAAGTCCGACAACAAGGCGCTTTCGGCCGTTCAGGACGCGCTTGGCCTCGGCGCCGGCAAGGTCGATACCGCCTACACCGCCATCACCGACATCAAGGACCAGGTCGACCTGATCAAGGCCAAGCTGGTCACTGCACGCAGCGCCAGCAAGGACGACCAGCAGAAGATCGCGACCGAAATCAAGGCCATCCAGGACCAGATCAAGTCGTCGGTCACCAACGCCTCCTATGCCGGCTCGAACCTGCTGCAGAACGACGCTGCTGCGACCTCCGACCTGAAGATCGTCGCGTCCTATAACCGCACCGGCACGACCGTCGCCATCGACACCATCGACGTCAAGGCGGCCGACACGCAGGTTCTCGATCTTCCTGGCACTGGCGGCATCGTCGGCGCTCTGCTGGCGACGACCTTCTTCGATCCCAGCACCACCCAGGTCCTCCCGGCGGCCATCGACACCGCACTCGGCGCCGTTGAAACGGCGCTTGCCAAGCTGTCCACGGGTGCCGCCTATCTCGGCGCCGCCAAGTCGCGCATCGACACCCAGAAGAGCTTCCTGTCGAACCTCTCGGACTCCATCGACAAGGGCGTCGGCGCGCTGGTCGACGCCGACATGAACAAGGAATCCACGCGGCTGCAGGCCCTCCAGGTCCAGCAGCAGCTCGGCATCCAGTCGCTGTCGATCGCCAACGGCAACTCGCAGTCGATCCTGGCGCTGTTCAAGCAGTAAGCCTGACCCGGCTTTCTCTTCCTTGAATAGGCCGCGCCAACAGCGCGGCCCTTTCCTGTATGGGTGTGTTTTGACGCATGTCGTTGACCCGGAACCGCTGCACACTTCCGGGCGACATGCTCTATCATCTTCGCACAAGCTTCGCGGTCTAGTGTTCCCACGGAATATCATGCTGGGAGCGCTTGAATCGTGCCGCAACAGATCCAGAGCATCATCTCGAATCTCAGGGCATTTGGCGTCAGGCGCCTTGCCATGCTGGCCGGCATTGCCGCATTGGTGATGGCCGTCATCGGCATCGGCTCGGTCTATCTCAACCGCCCGGCCTATGAGACGCTCTATGTCGGGCTCGATCGCTCCGACGTGAACCAGATCGGCCTGGTGCTCGGCGAAGCCGGCATCGGCTTCGACGTCGGCTCCGACGGCACCTCCGTGCTGGTGCCGGCCGGCACCACCGCGCAGGCGCGCATGCTGCTCGCCGAAAAGGGCCTGCCGACCAGCGCCAATGCCGGCTACGAACTGTTCGACAATGTCGGTTCTCTTGGCCTGACCTCCTTCATGCAGCAGATCACCCGCGTGCGCGCGCTGGAAGGCGAGATCGCCCGCACCATCCAGTCGATATCCGGCATCAAGGCCGCCCGCGTTCACATCGTCATGTCCGAGCGCGCCAATTTCCGCCGCGACGAACAGCAACCCTCCGCCTCGGTGGTCATCCGCTATTCCGGCATCGACGCCGAAAAGAGCGCCATGTCGATCCGCCATCTCGTCGCCGCCGCCGTGCCGGGCCTGTCGGCCGACAAGGTTACCGTGCTCGATTCCAACGGCAACCTTCTCGCCGCCGGCGACGATCCCTCCAACACAAGTGCTGCCCGCACGCTCGGCGTCGAGCAGACCGTCGAGGCGCAGATCGGCGACAACATCCGCCGCGCGCTGACGCCTTATCTCGGCCCCGACAATTTCCGCGCCAGCGTCAAGGCCGATGTCAACACCGACACCCGCCAGACCGAAGAGACGATCTTCGATCCGGAGTCACGCGTGGAGCGTTCCGTGCAGTCGGTGCGCGCCAACGAAAACAGCAATCAGAGGCAGGCCTCGACCCCGGCCACCGTCGAGCAGAACCTGCCCGAGACCCAGGCGACCAGCACCGATGGTCCGCAGACGTCATCGGAGAATGATCGCAAGGAGGAGATCACCAATTACGAGATCAACTCCAAGAAGATCGCCACAGTCTCGAACGGCTATTCCGTCACCAAGATGTCGATCGCCGTCGTCGTCAATCAGCAGCGGCTGATGACCATCCTCGGCAAGGACGCAACGCCCGAGCAGATCGCCAAGCGCGTTGCCGACATCC
Organism: Mesorhizobium sp. L103C105A0; assembly: GCF_000502215.1. Classification (NCBI taxonomy): domain Bacteria; kingdom Pseudomonadati; phylum Pseudomonadota; class Alphaproteobacteria; order Hyphomicrobiales; family Phyllobacteriaceae; genus Mesorhizobium; species Mesorhizobium sp. L103C105A0. The sequence goes on from NZ_AYXF01000001.1 coordinate 620,403, forward strand.
AGAAGATGGTGGCTTCGGCCACTGGCTTCGACGACAAGCGCGGCGACATCATCGATGTCTCGGCCGTCGAGTTCATCGACGGGCTCGACGGCGAGGCGGTCGAACAGCCGGGCATAATGGCGTCGATCGGAACCCATGCCGGTACGATGATCAACGCCGGCGCTTTCATCGTCGTGGTGTTCCTGGTCGCCTTCTTCGGCCTGAGGCCGATGGCCACCGCGCTGAGCGCGCGGCCGACGCCGGCACTTGCCGGTCCGAGCTTCGACGACGTCCAGCGTTCACTGCCGACACCCGAAGCCGCCAGCGCCGAACAGGCGCCGGCTGCCTTGCCCGGCAGCCGCCCAGGCCCGACTCCACTCGACGATCTTCGTCAGAAGATCAGGCCGGCGCCGCAGGAGCGGCTTGCCCGCATGGTCGACATCAATGAGGAGCGCACCGCGCAGATCCTGCGCAAATGGGCGGCCCAGGAAGCAGCGGTATAGACCATGGCCTCGGCAGCGCTTTTCGACCTTTTGCCGGATTTCGGCGCACGCAGCCAGCGTGCCGGCCAGCCCTCGCTCGCCGCCATGGCCGAGCCAAGGCCGGAGACGTCGGCGCCGCAGGCCGACATCGGCGCGCTGATCGCCGAAGCGGTCATCGATGCCGAAGCCGCCCTTGAAGCCCGCCTTGCCATCGCCCACCAGGCAGCGCTCGAGGCGCAGAGACAGGCCAACGCCGATGAAGCAAAGGCCTTTCTAGAAAGTTTCGGCGGCGATCTCGGCGCGGTCGTCACTGCCCGCATCGAGATCATGGAGGCCAAGGTCAGCGACCTCGTCGGCGCCACCATTGCGCGCATCATTGGCGGCCTTGTCAGCGACGATCTGCAGAAGCGTTCGCTGGAAACCCTTGCCGGCACGATCCGCGAAGCCGTCGGCGACAGCGAGGCGGTGCGCATCGCCGTGCGCGGACCGCTGTCATTGTTCGAGACGCTGAAGGCTTCGCTCGGCCCACGCGCGGCCAATCTCGATTTCGTCGAGGCGCCCGGCTTCGACCTTACCGTCGCCATTGACGAGGCGGTGTTCGAAACCCGCATTGCCGAATGGTCGGCCGCCTTGTCGGAGGCCCTGTCATGAGCGAGGGCCCTCTTACGAACGAGTGGACGTCATGAGCGTTGTCGAGGCCGCAGACGCCAGGCATGAGATCATCATCGTGCGGCGCAACCACGACGACCACGACGACGCCCACCATGGCGGCGTCTGGAAGATCGCCTTTGCCGATTTCATGACTGCCATGATGTGCTTCTTCCTCGTCATGTGGCTGATCAACGCCGCCAACGAGCAGACCAAGGCAGCCGTCGCCAGCTACTTCAATCCGGTCAAGCTGGTCGATCGCAACGCCAGCCGCAAGGGCCTCGAAGACCTCGGCGATGGCCCGAGCAAGGTCGGGCTGACGGCGGACGACCCGCGGGACAAGACCAGCAAGGCCGGACAGGACGGCGTCGGCGGCGCCGGTACTTCCGACAAGAAGCAATCGAAGGAATCGGCGCCAAAGACGGATCTTTCCGACGAGCATCTGTTTGCCGATCCCTATGCGGTGCTGTCGGAAATCGCCACCGACACCGGCGTCATGCAAAATGTCAGCGAGAAGGGCGATGGCGGCGCGCAGGCGTCCGGCCCGGCTACCGGCGCATCCGGCGGCCAATCCTACCGCGACCCGTTCGCGCCGGATTTCTGGTCGCAGCAGGTGGCTGCACCAGGCGCCGAAGCCACCGCCGAACGCACCAAGATCGAAGGCGATCCCCTGAAGCCGGGTGACAAGGCGGCACAGACGCAAGTGGCGGAGGTGAAGGCCGTGCCGGCCGCGCCGCCAGTGGCCGCGGCGCCGCTCGAGCCGCTGGCGAAATCCGTTTCCGATAAGCCGCTGACCAAGGCTGAAGCCAAAGCAGAGGCCAAGGCTGAAGCAGCGAAGGCCGAAATTGCAAAGGCCGAAGCCGCCGAAGCACAACCCGCACCCAAACCCGAAGCCGCGGAAAAAGCGCCGACGGCCGCCACTGTTAGAGCCGCGGCGCAGGTCAAGCAGGAACTGGCCGAGGCCTTCAAGCCAGGCGACAAATTGCATAATGGCGTCTCCGTCGAAGCCACCGACAAGGGTGTCGTCATTTCGATCACGGACCAGTTCGATTTCGGCATGTTCGAGATCGGATCGGCGGTGCCTAGGCGTGAACTGGTGCTGGCGATGGAAAAGATCGGCCGCATCGTCAACGAGCAGAAAGGCACGATCAGCATCAACGGCCACACCGACGCGCGGCCGTTCCGCAGCGACACTTACGACAATTGGCGGCTGTCCACGGCGCGCGCCCATTCCGCCTATTACATGCTGGTGCGCGGCGGCGTCGACGAGCGCCGCATCACCGAGGTCGCCGGCTTCGCCGATCGCGAGCCGAAAATTGCAGCCGACCCGATGGCGGCCGCGAACCGCCGCATCGAAATCCTGATGGCGACCGACGGATGAGGCGCGCCGCCATCATCGGCCGCGCGGTCGGGCTGCTGCTGCTGAGCGCTGTCCATCCGCCATCGGCCTTCGCCGAGGACGGCTTGCAGCCCTATCAGCTGGTGCGCTCGCTGCAGCTTGTGCAGGACCGCATCGCCGCCGGCGATCACGCCGCGCTGCCGATGCAGGCCAAGCTGCTCGAAATGGCCGACACAAGGCTGCGCGCGGCGGACGCAGATGATTTCAGCGACCCGAAGAATTTTCGCGCCTTGCTGGTCTATGGCATGAGTGGCGGCAACCCCGTCACCGTCGAGGCGGCGGTGTCGCGCGCCAAGACCGACCCGCAAAGCCTGACCATCGCCAAGGGCATTGTCGATTATCTGAACGGCCGGCAGGCGGCTGCGATCGAGGCGCTGAAGCCGATCGATCCGATGACCCTGCCCCCCGATGTCGGTGCCTTTCTGGCGCTGGTCAAGGGCTCGCTTCTCGCCACCGAGCAACCGGTCAGCGCGCTTGCGCTGCTCGACGATGCTCGCCTGCTCAGCCCCGGCACGCTGGTCGAGGAAGCAGCACTGCGCCGCTCGGTCGGCATCGCCGCCGCGCAAGGCGACGGTGCGCGTTTCGCGCTTGCCTCAACCCAATACGTCGAAGACTACCTCTATTCGCCCTATGCCAGCCAGTTCGCCGACGCCTTCGTCTCCGGCGTCATCACGCTGCACATGGCGATCAGCCAGGACAAGCTCGCCGACATCACCGCAATGATGGATCCAGAACGCGAGAAGGTGATCTATCTGCGCATCGCCCGCCGCGCCGCGATCGACGGCTTTGCCGATCTCTCCGCCTTTGCCTCGGCCAGGGCTGAACGGGGCCGCGACGGCATCCACAATCAGGACGATCCGCGCGCCCAGCTCTATTCCAGCCTGTCCACGGTAACGTCCGGCACCATCGGCGAGGTCCGCGCCAAGCTGGACAAGATCGATCGCAACCAGCTTTCGCAAAGCGACCGCGACCTGCTCGATGCCGCGCAGGCCGTGGCGGGTGAAGTCATCGCCCCGCCGGCGCCGCTGCCTGCCGAAAAGCCCGCACCTGCCGCGGCCAGGCAGGAGCCGGTCAAGACCGCGGCCGTGGAAAGACCCGACGAGCCAGAGCTGCCGCCGGTCGAAGGCGCGATGCCGGAACAGCCAGCCGCCACAACGTCGAGTGAACAGCCCGCAACCGACCAACCGAAGGCGGCAAGTGAGCCGGCCGCGCAGGCACCGAGCACGCCCGAGCCAAAGGCGGCGGAAACGCCTGCAGTCGCCTCGGCCAGCGATGCGGCTCCGGTCGTGCCGGCATCGGTGCCGGCCCCCGCCGCAGTAGAGCCTACCGATCCCACCGACGCCGCCATGGCGAGGACGCGTCACCAGCTCGATTTGATCGACCAGATGCTTGGAGCAGCCCCGAAATGACCACCAATGTTGGCCAGGCCCTGCCGGCTCCCGCGCACGCCGGATCGAAGCAGTCGGCCTCAAACGCCAAGGGCGGCGACAAAAGCTTCGGCGACATGGTGCGCGGCGACGACGATGCGCCGACACCGATAGGCCAGGGAGCAATTGAGGCCGCGTCGCACGAGCTGCATTGGGCCAAACGCAGCCCTGCCGGTCCCGGCAAAAGCGAAATCCCACACACCCAGTCTGGCAAAACGGGGACGAAATCCGCTGCCGGCAAGGCCGCAAAAGAACATGCCGATAGTGGCCCGGACAAACCATCCAAGGACGCTGAGGTGGCCGGACGAGACGCGGATGCAGGATCGCTGCAGGATCATTTGCCACTGGTGCTGGCGCTGCACGATATCAGGCATTTCTCAACGGTCCGGACAAGCGGGAACGGCATCGCGACGAATGGACAGACTGGGCAACCGGCGCCCGCTGGCGAGGCCACTTCTGCACAGACGTCGCCTCTGAAGAGACACCGCGCAGCGTCCGGCATTGACAACAGACTCGACACGACGACGCGATCGGAACGGGCCAAGCCCGGTACCAGCGTTTCCGCACAGGATCAGGGGCAAAAGCTGCCCGCGATCGGGCTCCAGTCCGGCAAACTGCCGCACCAGGATGGTCCGACGCCTCCTCTACCGGCGGGCCAGACGGCAAGCGACGTTTCGGCACCCGAGGCAAAACGGTCCGCGCCGTCGGCGAAGTCCGTCGATGGAGCCCATTCCGCGGCATCGTCCACACAGGGAAAACAGCCGCCATTCGCTGCGCGCGTCGACATTGTCGCCGAACAGAGCTTCCCCGCGCCGGCGCATAGTCCGATAAACCAAACGACTTCGGCGCTTATCGACGCGCTGGCTTCGGATAACGGCCTGCGGCAAGCGGTTTCGACGCCGTCGACGACCGCCCAGACGGCCGGTTCTGTTGCCGTTCCGACACATATATTGAAGATCGAGCTTCACCCGGCAGAGCTCGGCATGGTCACCGCCAGTCTCAGGCTTTCCGGAGAACAACTTTCGATAGAATTGAAGCCCGAAACCCATGAGGCTTACCGCCGTCTCGCCACCGACAGCGACGCCATCGTGAAGTCGTTGCGCGGGCTCGGCTTCGATGTCGACAAGGTGACCATCCTGCAACCCTCGATAGCGATCCACGCAGCGGCCCGCAGCGATGCAGCGAACTCGCATCCAATGCCGCAAGGCCGCGACCAGTCCGCTTTTCAGCCCGGAAACTCGAGCGGCAACAATACGGGTTCGGGCGGCCACCAGTCGGGAAGAAACCGCAATGACGATGCCCAGGAATTCGGCCGCGCTGGCGCGCCTGCTCGCGAGCGTGCTGGCGACGATATGTTTATCTAGCCTCGCCACCAAGCCGGCCACCGCCGCCACCAACCCTTGCGAGCCCGAGATTTTGCGTGCCGCCGATCGCTATGGCGTGCCGGCCGGCATCCTCTATGCGGTCGGACTGACCGAGACCGGCAAGAAGGGAAGCCTGCAGCCTAATGCGTTGAATATAGAGGGGAAAGCGGTATTTCCAAGGAACCGCACCGAGGCCCTGGCCGCCTTCGAAGCAGCCCGGCGCGAGGGCAAGACACTCATCGATCTCGGCTGCATGCAGATCAACCATCATTATCACGCCGCGCATTTCCGCAGCGTCGACGACATGCTGGACCCGCGCCAGAATGTCGACTATGCCGCGCGCTTCCTGGCCAGCCTGCATGCGCGTCATGTCAGCTGGTCGATGGCCGTCGCCCGCTACCACGCCGGCCCCGACAATGACCCCGCGCAGAAATTCTATGTCTGCCGCGTCATCGCCAATATGGTCGCCACCGGCTTCGGCAAATGGACCCCGAACGCCCGCAACTTCTGCAACCATTAGGTGAATCATCTCTTGCGAACGGCTGCAAATCCACGCCCGGCGGGTGACGTGCCACGTCACCCGTTCGGCAACCAACGATACAACCTCCTGATTGCGGTTATTTCGAAACTCGAAATAACTCCCAAGAAAATAGCTACAAGAAATGATGGTTGTTCAGGATTCCCGGCACCGGTTACGGCTCTTCCCACGGGGCAGATGATCTGATTCGGAGGCGGGGCCGATGATTGTAATCGTTGACGAGCGTGAGCTCGTAACTGAAGGCTATAATTCACTTTTCGATCGTGAGGGCGTCGCCTGTGCAGGCTTCGCGTCCGGTGAATTCGGCGAGTGGGTGACATCGGCCGCCGACACGGATTTGCGATCGGTCCGAGCCTTCCTCATCGGCGACTGCCGCGAAGGCGCCATCTCGCCACGCCAGATCCGCGACCGCACCGGCGCTCCGGTTATCGCGCTCAGCGAACAGCACTCGCTTGAAAATACGCTGCGGCTGTTCGAGAGCGGTGTCGACGACGTCATCCGCAAGCCGGTCCATATCCGGGAGATCCTGGCCCGCATCACCGCCATCCGCCGCCGCGCCCATGAGGACGTCAGCTATACCGAGATCGGCGCCATGCGCATCTTCATGGACGGCCGCGATCCCGAGATCGATGGCCAGCCGTTGCCTCTGCCGCGCCGCGAACGCCGCATCCTCGAATATCTGGCGAGCAACCGCGGACGCCGCGTCACCAAGACCCAGGTCTTCAACGCCATCTACGGCATCTTCGACGAAGAGGTCGAGGAGAACGTCGTCGAGAGCCACATCTCCAAATTGCGCAAGAAGCTGCGCGAAAAGCTCGGCCAGGACCCGATAGATTCCAAGCGCTTCCTTGGCTACCGGCTGGTGTTCTGATGGCGGTCTGCGCCAGCCTCGCGCAAGACAGAAATTATATCCTCGCGACCACAGATGGGCCCAACGATGTTGGGCATTGAGGAGACGTTCGATGAGCCTTTACGGAATGATGCGGACCGGCGTTTCCGGCATGAACGCGCAGGCCAACCGCCTTTCGGCCACAGCCGACAACATCGCCAATTCCGACACCACCGGCTACAAGCGATCCTCGGCCGAGTTTTCGACGCTGATCATGCCGCAGGTCGGCGGCGCCTATAATTCCGGCGGCGTCAACACCACCATCCGCTCGGCCATCAGCGCCCAGGGCGTGCTGCAGTACACGACCTCGGTTTCCGACCTTGCGGTCAACGGCAACGGTTTCTTCGTCGTCCAGGACCCCAGCGGAACGCCTTTCCTCACCCGCGCCGGCGCATTCGTTCCCGACGCTCAGGGCAGACTGGTCAACGCCGCCGGCTACCAGCTGATGGCCTACAGCTACGCCAACGGCACACCGGCTGCCACCGCCAACGGTTTCGAAGGGCTGGTGCCGGTCCAGATCTCCGACCAGGAAATGACCGCGACGCCCAGCACCGCGGGCAACTTCAACGCCAATCTGCCGGCCGGCGCCACGCCGCCCGCCGGTCCGCTGCCGTCCACCAACAGCCCGACGGCGGAATACACGTCGAAATCCTCGATGGTCACCTACGACAATCTCGGCAACAAGAAGCTGCTCGACCTCTATTTCACCAACACCGGGACCGGCACCTGGTCGGTCTCTGTGTTCGACCAGTCCCAGGCGACGCCGGGCACATCCTTTCCCTATACGGGCGGCGCGCTGGCCACGGCCAACCTGACCTTCGACACCACCACCGGCAAACTCACCGGCGCCGTCGATTCGATTACCATCCCCGTACCGGGCGGTGCGTCGCTCGACCTCGATTTGTCCAAGCTGACTCAGCTCGGCACCGGCTTCACGGTCTCCGAAGCCAAGGTCAACGGCAACGCGCCCAGCACGATCGAAAAGATCCAGATCGGCGAGGACGGAGTCATTTACGCCCAGTATCAGGACGGCTCGACCAAGCCGCTGTTCAAGATCCCACTGGCCGACGTCCAGAGCGCCGACAACCTCACCGCACTGCCTGGCAATGTCTATGCGCAGTCCACCGACTCCGGCACCGTGCGCATCGGCTTCGCCAATGAAGGCAAGCTCGGCAGCATCATCTCCGGCGCGTTGGAAAATTCCAACGTCGATATCGCCGAGGAATTGACCAACATGATCGCGGCGCAGCGCAGCTACACCGCTAACTCGAAAGTGTTCCAGACCGGTTCCGACCTCATGGATGTCCTTGTCAACCTGAAGAGATAAACGACGGGCGCCAGGGGAATGAACCCAAACCAGAGCAGCGCGGTGCGCGGATTTCGAATTCAAGGCCACACCGGCAAACCGGCCGGGGTGGTCTGGAATTGCAGGTTTCCGAACGCCGACGCCGCCGACAGGGCAGAGACGTCATCCCCTCCCCACTGGCCTCGTGAAAGACCCGCATGTCGCTGACTTCCGCATTGACCATAGCCCAACAGTCGCTTCAGACCACATCGAAGCAGACCAGCGTCCTTTCCCGCAATATTGCCGACGCCAGCAACCCCGACTATGCCCGCCGCACGGCGGTCGTCGTCAGCAGCGCGCCCGGCGCCCGCTCGGTCGAGATCCAGCGCGCCACCAACGCCCTGCTGTTTCGCCAGAACCTCAGCGCGCAATCGGCATGGAGCGGCCAGAGCACGCTTTACAGCGGAATTGACCGCCTCGCCGTTGCCGTCAACGGCGTCGACAACGCCTCCTCTGCCTCGACCGCGATCGGCAAGCTGCAGAACGCGCTGCAGCTTTACGCCGCTACGCCATCGAACCAGAACCTCGGCTCCAGCGTCATCGACGCGGCCCAGCAGGTGGTGCGCGCTCTGAACGACGGCACCAACGCGATCCAGGATTTCCGCACCCAGGCCGATGGCGAGATATCGACGGCGGTCGACGATCTCAACTCGCTGCTTAGTCAGTTCCAGGACGCCAACAGGGCGGTCATCTCCGCAACCCGTTCGGGTACCGACGCATCCGACGCGCTCGACCAGCGCGACGCTTTGCTGAAGAAGATCGCGGACTATGTGCCGGTGTCGACCTTCACGCGTGGCGACAACGACATGGTCATCACCACCAAGGATGGCACGACACTGTTCGAGACCATTCCGCGCTCGGTAAGTTTCACCCCGTCGGCGGGCTACACGGCCGGCACACCAGGCAACACCATCTACATCGACAATGTGCCGGTCAGCGCCGGGGCTGGCGGCAACACCAGCGCCGACGGCAAGCTCGCCGGGCTCATCACCTTGCGCGACGGCGTCGCGGCCACGATGCAGAGCCAGCTCGACGAAGTGGCGCGCGGCCTCATCACCGCCTTTGCCGAAACAGCACCTTCGCAGCCCGACCGAACCGGCCTGTTCACCTGGTCGGGTGCGCCCGCCATTCCGGCCGCCGGCACGCTGATCGACGGGCTTGCCGGCTCGATCAAGGTCAACGCCGCAATGGACTCGAGCGTCGGCGGCAATCCGGTGCTGCTGCGCGACGGCGGCGCCAATGGTGCGGCCTATATCGCCAACACTGCCGGCAACGCCTCCTATTCGCAGCTCTTGATCGGCTATGGCGACAAGCTCGACAAGCCGATGCCTTTCGACGCTGCGGCCGGCATCACCGTCACGTCCAGCGTCTCCGACTACGCCGCCAATGCCATTGGCTGGTTCGAAGGCCAGCGCCAGCAGGCCTCGAGCAACGCCGACGCCAAGGAGGCGCTGGCATCGCGCACCGCCGAGGCGCTGTCCAACGACACCGGCGTCAATGTCGACCAGGAGATGTCGCTGCTGCTCGACCTCGAACACACCTATCAGGCCTCGGCGCGCATGATGAAAACCGTCGACGACATGCTGTCGGCCCTGCTCGATGCCGTGGGATAAGCCATGAAAGCCACATCCGTCTCCTCAGCCGCTCTCTCCAACGCCGCGCGCTATCAGCAGATGCGCATGCAGGGCGAACTGGTCAAAGCCACTAAGGAATCGACGACCGGCACCGTCGCCGATGTCGGTCTGGCGCTCGGCGCGCGCACCTCGCAGGCGGTCACCTTCTCGCGCGACCTCGACCGGTTGAACGTCATCATCGATTCCAATTCGCTGGTCACCGCTCGGCTGTCCTCGACGCAGGCTGCGCTTGGCCAGCTTTCCGACACTGCGCAGAATTTGCTGACCGCACTGACCGCCGCCGGCAATTCCTCGAGCACCATCACGCAGCAAGCCGGCAAGGCCGCCGTGCAGCAGATGACCTCTATCCTCAATGCCAGCGTCAACGGCGAATATCTGTTTGCCGGCACCAACACCGACGTCAAGCCGATCGACGATTTCACCGCCGCCGGCTCGCCGGCCAAGGCGGCGTTCGACGCTTCCTTCTCGTCGTATTTCGGCTTCACGCAGACCGATCCGCTCGCCGCCAACATCACCGCCGCCCAGATGGACGGCTTCATCACCAGCAATGTCGTGCCGCAGTTCATGGGCGCCGGCTGGCAGGCCAACTGGTCGAACGCCACCGACCAGCAGATCGTCAGCCGCATTTCGCTGGGCGAAACCACCCAGACCTCGGCCAGCGCCAATGAAGACAGCATCCGCAAGCTCGCCATGGCTTCCGCCCTGGTCACCGGCCTGCTCTCCGGCAACATCAGCCAGGCGGCGAAGACCACCGTCGTCGGTCGCGCCCAGGCGATGGTCGGCGAGGCGCTGGGCGGACTCGGCCAGTTGCAGGCCGAGACCGGCCTTGCCGAGAAGCGTGTTTCCGACGCGAGCGACCGCATGAAGACGCAGGTCGACCTGTTCGAGCGCCATATCCTCGATCTGGAGGGCGTCGATCCGGCCGAGGCCGCCACCCGCGTCGCGGATCTGACGCAGCATATCGAGACGTCCTTCGCGCTGACCGCGCGCCTGCAGCAGATGAGCCTGCTGAACTACCTGACCTGACAATCTCAACCGCAACGGTAGAGCCAAACGATGTACCAATTCTCCTACGCCGACATCCAGACCGACTCCGTTGCCGATGCGAAAGATCGCGAGCGGCAGCTTTTGACCCGCTCGATCGAAATGCTGGCGGCGGCGGCGGCGGTCGGCCACACCTCGATGGAAGCGGTCGAGGCGCTGCACTTCACCAACCGGGTCTGGACCACCTTCGTCGAGGATCTCGGTTCCAGCGACAATGTCCTGCCCAAGGAACTGCGCGCCAACCTCATCTCCATCGGCCTGTGGCTGCTGCGCGAGGCCGAGGACATCCGCCAGGGCCGCACCGACAATTTCGAAGGGCTGATCGAAGTGTCCCAGATCATCCGGGACGGCATTCAATGACCAACACGCTGAAGATATCGCTGAAGCCGAACGAGAAGATCTACATCAACGGCGCCGTCATCCGCGTCGACCGCAAGGTCACCGTCGAGCTGATGAACGACGTCCAGTTCCTGCTCGAGAACCATGTCATCCAGGCCGACGATGCCTCGACGCCGCTCAAGCAGCTCTATTTCATCCTGCAGGTGATGCTGATGAACCCGGCCGGCGCCATCGAGGCGCGCGCCATGTTCCGCCGCTCGCTGCCCTTGCTTTTGGCAAGCTTCGAGGATGAGCAGATCAGTGGCGCGCTGAAGCAGATCGACCGCATGGTCGGCGAAGGCCATATCTATGAAGCGCTGAAGGCTATCCGTGCGCTTTATCCGCTCGAACGCCGCGCACTTGGCGGCAATGACGATGTTCAGGGTGCGAAGCGCCCGCTGGCCGTGGGAGCACAATGCTGATGAATGTGGACATGACGACGACGATCCCCACGGGCGCCAACCAGGGTACCCAGCAGACGTCGAAGACAGCGGTCGACTACCAGTCGTTCCTGAAGCTGTTGATCGCCGAGATGAAGAACCAGGATCCGACGAAACCGATGGATTCGACACAGTATGTCGCCCAGCTCGCCACCTTCTCGCAGGTAGAGCAATCGGTGCAGACCAACACCAAGCTCGACCAGATCATGCAGTCGTCGGCGCTGTCGCAGGCCGATGCCTTGATCGGCCGCTCGATCACCTCGGCCGACGGCAAGACGACCGGCGTCGTGGCCTCGGTCAAGCTTGCAAGCAACGGCGTGATCGCCGTGCTGCAGAACGGCACCGAAGTGCCGGTCGGCGCGGGCGTTTCGATAAAGCCGGCCAGCTAGACAGTTCCATAGAGGCGCGCTCACATGAACGAGGCCGACGCCCTAGACATCGTCCAGTATGCGGTGTGGACGGTGCTCGTCGCGTCCGCGCCGGTGGTGCTGGTCGCCATGGTGGTCGGCATCGGCATCGCCCTGATCCAGGCCCTGACCCAGATCCAGGAAATCACCCTGACCTTCGTGCCCAAGATCGTCGCCATCATGCTGGTCGTGGCGCTGACCGGTCCGTTCATCGGCAGCCAGATCTCGGCCTTCACCAACGTCATCTTCGAGCGCATCGAAAACGGGTTCTAGGCAGCGCTTGCAGGCGGCTGTGTTCCGGCTAGATTGCAGGCCATGACTCAGGCAGAACTCACCGGCAGGCCATGTGCGGAATAGCCGGCGTCTGGCGCAAACGAAACCCGATCGACGCCAACGACCTGTCGGATGTCGCCAGCATGATGCAGGCGCTGGTACATCGCGGCCCCGACGATCATGACAGCTGGCACAACAATCGGCTGGCGCTCGGTCACCGCCGACTTACCATCATCGATCCCTCGCCCGCCGCCCGTGAGCCGATGCTGACTTCTTCCGGCGATGGCGTTCTCGTCTACAATGGCGAGGTCTACAATTACCGCTCGTTGCGCGAAACGCTGCAGGCCCAAGGCGTCGTCTTTCGAACCATCTGCGATGCCGAAGTGGTTCTCGAAGCCTTGCATCACTGGGGTCCCGAAAAAGCCGTGCCGCTGTTCGACGGCATGTTTTCCTTCGCCTATTTCGACGCTCGCAACAGTGCGCTGTGGCTTGCGCGTGACCGTCTTGGAATCAAGCCGATGTCGGTGGCCGACACGCCGGAGCGAATCCTGTTCGCCTCGGAGGACAAGGCGATCCTCGCCTGCGACGGTTTTCCGCGCGACATCGACAGCCGCGAGATCACCTTGCGGCTTGCCTGGCAGAGCCGCGATTCCAGCTACAGCCTGTTCGACCGCATCGAGCGCCTGCCGCCCGCCGGCCTGTGGAAGATCACCGATGGCGTTATCGAGAAGCGCCGCTTCTGGCATGTGCTGGACGTGCTGGAGACCGCGCGCATTACCGGCGATGCATCCGCTGATGCTGAACAGATGGCGACGCTCGAGGCGTTGCTCAAGGACAGCGTCGGACTTCACTGCATCGCCGATACCAGCGTTGCCACCGCCTGCAGCAGCGGTGTCGATTCCGGCCTGATAACGGCGCTGGCAAAGCGGTTCAGGCCGGAAGTCCATGGTTATGTCGTCGACCCGCAGCTCGGTCACAGCGAGGCCGAAGACGCCGAACGCACCGGCCGCCATGTGGGCGTGCCCTTGCGCCGGGTGCAGGTCGACAGGAACCGGTTTNCATAACGCTGGAAATAGGCCTGTGCGATCTTGCCGAAGACGCCGAACGCACCGGCCGCCATGTGGGCGTGCCCTTGCGCCGGGTGCAGGTCGACAGGAACCGGTTTTTCGAACTTTGGCCAAGGGTAATCTGGCATCTTGAAAGCGATGGCTGGCACGCCAGCCATGTCGCGCTGCTGGCGCTTGCTGAACAATGCCGGGCCGATGGCGTCAAGGTGCTGCTCACCGGCGAAGGCGCAGACGAATTGTTTGGCGGCTACCCATTGCAGGCCTTGAGCATGAAGAAGTGGCGTTCCTGGTCGTGGCCCCGGCTCCTGGTCCATTCGAAGCGCTCGCTCGACCGGAGATTCGAGCAACAGCGTCATGCCCCCTACAAGGTCTCGGCTGGAAGCCACTCACAAATGGATCGCAGCATGGTCCTGCGTGCTTTGTCGCCGGAGCTGAATTTCCTGCAAACCGAGATCTTCGACCGGCTGGAGCCGGTGACGCCGCCCGCCGATCGCGCCTTTCTCGGTAGTTGCCTCTACGACCTCTATTCGCATCTGCAGGACATCCTGCACCGGCACGACCGGCTGAGCATGGCGGCGTCCGTGGAACTGCGGGTCCCGTTCCTGGAAAACCGCCTGATCGACTTCGCCATCCATTTGCCGAGGCGGCAGAAATACCGCGACAAGACAGGAAAATGGCTTTTGCGAAAGGTCGCTGAAAAGCATATTCCGCGCCAGAACGTCCATGCGCGCAAGATCGGCTTCGAGATGTCGTCGCAATTTTCGGCCGGCACGGAGACTTTGCTACGCGGCGGTTTCCTGCGCGATGCCTTGAAATGGCCCGCCGCCAATTTGGAGGACATGGTCCAGTTGGCCCGGCGCGAGCAACCGTCCAGGCTGCGGCTTGTCGGCATGGAGCTTTTCCTGCGCCTTCACGCCGGCGGCGAGACGACAGGCACGCTGACCGAAGCCTTGCATACCGCTGCCCGGGACAGAAGCTGACTTCGCGCGCGGCCGACAGCCCGAGCAGTGGACCAATGAGAACATCGCTCTGGGTAGCGAACCCTTCCCGGCTGACGTATTTTCGCCTTGCTATCCTGTTGTTGGATCATGATCTTTTTCGAAGACGCGTTCGCCCTTTTGGATGTCGTGCTCTATTTCAAACGGATGCCATGATTGTCGTCCCGGCGGACGAAACCAGCACGTTAAGGTGGGACAGGTCTGATGATCGATGACGAGCCGGACAGCGAACGCGTTTCGGCGCTGGCGCCGTTCCGGCACGGCATCTTCCGCGCCGTCTGGTCGGCCAGTCTGGTGTCGAATTTCGGTGGCCTGATCCAGGGCGTCGGCGCCGCCTGGATGATGACCACCATCGCCACGTCGCCCTATCAGGTGGCGCTGGTCCAGGCCTCGGCCACTCTGCCGATCATGCTGTTTGCACTCGTCGCCGGCGCCATCGCCGACAGCTTCAACCGGCGCAAGGTGATGCTGATCGCCCAAATCTTCATGCTGGTCGTCTCTGCACTTCTAACGCTGTTCACCTGGAACGGCTGGATGACGCCGTGGACGCTGCTTGCCTTCACCTTCCTGATCGACAGCGGCACGGCGCTCAACAACCCGTCCTGGCAGGCATCGGTCGGCGACATGGTGCCGCGCAACAAGCTGCCGGCCGCGGTTGCACTCAATTCACTGGGCTTCAACCTGACACGCAGCGTCGGCCCGGCGATCGGCGGCATCATCGTTGCCGCCGCTGGTGCGGCTGCTGCGTTCGCCGCCAATGCGCTGAGCTATATAGGTCTTATCATCGTGCTCTTCCGCTGGAAGCCGGAGCTGCCGGTCTCGACGCTGCCGCGCGAGACGCTGGGCGCCGCCATGGGCGCCGGCCTGCGCTATGTCGCCATGTCGCCCAACATCGGCAAGGTGCTGGTCAGGGGCTTCGCCTTCGGCTTCAGCGCCGGCGCGGTTTTGGCGCTGCTGCCGCTGGTGGCGCGCGACGTCGTCAAGGGCGATGCCTTGACCTACGGCATCATGCTCGGCGCCTTCGGCATCGGCGCCGTCGGCGGCGCGCTGATAAGCGTGCGTCTCAGACAATTGCTGTCCAGCGAGACGATGGTGCGGATGGCCTTCGCCGGCTTTGCCGTCTGCGCCTTCAATGCCGCCATCAGCCTCAATGCCTGGCAGACTGCGGCGGGTTTGCTCATCGGCGGCGCCTGCTGGGTGATCGCGCTGTCGCATTTCAACGTCACGGTGCAGATGTCGACGCCGCGCTGGGTCGTCGGCCGGGTGCTGTCGGTCTACCAGACGGCGACCTTCGGCGGCATTGCGCTGGGCAGCTGGATCTGGGGCGTCGTTGCCGATGCGCATGGCGCCGAAACCGCGCTGATTGCGGCGGCCATCGCGATGCTTGTTGGCGGCGCCATCGGCCTGTTCCTGCCGCTGCCGCAGCAGACGACTCTCAACCTCGACCCGCTCAACCGCTTCAAGGAGCCGCATCTCGGCCTCGACCTGAAGCCGCGCAGCGGCCCCATCGCCATCATGATAGAGTACATTATCCGCGACGAAGATGTGCCCGAATTCCTCGCCACCATGGCCGAGCGCGGGCGCATCCGCCGCCGCGACGGCGCCCGCAACTGGACGCTGGCTCGGGACCTAGAAAATCCCGCAGTCTGGATCGAACACTACCACACGCCGACCTGGCTGGAATACATCCGCCACAACCGGCGCGCCACCCATGCCGACGCCGTCGTCGGCGAGCGGGTGCGGGCGCTGCACAGCGGCGACGAACCGCCGCGCGTGCGCCGCCTGATCGAGCGCCCGACGACCGCCGGCACCGCGCTGGTCTCGCCGAAGGGGCCGATCGATCACTGAGCTCGCCATAGCCGTAGCGCCGGTCAGCCGGCGCTCTGGATCATGTAGAGCTTGCGCGTGGTCTCGCGTATCAGCCACTCGCCCTTCCAGCCCTGCGGCAGGACGAGGAGATCGCCCGGACCGAGTTCCCGCACCTCGCCATCGATGCGGCTCAGTTCCACGCGCCCCGAAATGATGTGGCAGATCTCCGACGAGTCCGAACGATCGGCGGTGAAGCGGCCGGGCGTGCATTCCCAGATGCCGACATCGACAGTCCCGTCAGGCGATTGAAAGAACGAGCGCACGGCCTCGACCTGATCGCCTTCAATCGAGCTTGGCTTAGGAGAGAACGCGCCGATCTCGGCCTTGGCGAGATCGTGGAAGGTCGAAAGATCGATCAAGTCTAGCTCCATGGATAAGAGCAATTCCAGGAAAGGGGTCTGCCCCGGAATTGCGTGAGAACAAATGGCTTTAGTGGCCGGTGATGCTGTCGGCCAACGCGGCCAGCTTCGAGGTGCGCGCAAGCCCTGCCGCCTCGCGGCCATCGGCAATGCGATAAAGCTGGTACATCGAATGCACGCCCAGCCAGCGGAAGGGCTCCGGTTCCCATGGCCTGACCTTGCGGTTGACCCAGGGCAGCTTCGTCAGCTCGGTGTTTGCCCCGAGAACAAGGTCAGCCAGCGTGCGCCCCGAAAGGTTGGAGCTGGACACGCCGAGGCCGACATAGCCGCCGGCCCAGCCGATGCGGGTCGCGGGATCGAGGCCGACCGTGGTGCACCAGTCGCGCGGCACGCCGAGCACGCCGCACCAGGCGTGATCGATGCGGCATCCCTTGGTCTGCGGCAAGAGCGTCGTCAGGATCGTGTGCAGCTGGTCGATCGTGGCCTGCTGCGTCTGGCCGTTGACGTCGGTGCGCGAGCCGTAGCGATAAGGCACGCCGCGTCCGCCCATCGTGATGCGTCCCTCACGCGTGCGCTGGGCATAGCAATAGGCATGCGCCGCATTGCCGAGCAGTTCGTGCCCTTCCCAACCGATGTCGCGCCACAGGTCGGCGGGCAGCGGCTCAGTCACGATCTGCGCGCTGTTGAGCGCCAGCCAGGTCCGCTCCTCGCCGGGGATGCCTGATGTAAAACCCTCGGTCGCGCGGATGATCGTCTCCGCCTGCACCGTACCGCGGTCTGTTGTCACGCTGCCCTTGGCGATGCTTGTCACCGTCGTCTTCTCATAGATCGGCACGCCCAGCCGCTCGACGGCATCGGCAAGCCCACGCACCAGCTTGGCCGGCTGCACCCGCGCCTGGCCATGGACGACGAAGCCGCCCATGACGTTACGGATGTTGATGCGCGTGCGCGTTGAGGCGGCGTTCAGCATCTCGACGCGGTTCGGGTCGACATCCCAGGAACGGATCGTCTCGCATTCTTCGCGCACGCGCTCCAACTGCGCTGCGTTGGTGGCCACCGTCAGGTTGTCGACGCGGCGAATGTCGGCGTCGATGCCTTCCTCGGTCGCGACCCGGATCACTTCGTCAACGCAGCCTGCCATCGCAGCCTGCATCGCCATCACGCCTTGCCGGCTCGATGTCTTGAGATATTTTTCGCGCGACCAGCTGAAGCCGCCCGACAGCCAGCCGCCATTGCGCCCCGAAGCGCCGAAGCCGGCAAATTCGCGCTCGACGATCACGACGCGCAGCGATGGCTTCGCCTTTTTCAGATAGTAGGCGGTCCACAGGCCGGTATAGCCGGCGCCGACAATGGCGACATCGGCCTCGATGTTTCCAGGCAAGGGCGGGCGCGGAACGGGAACCGCCCCCAGATCCGCATACCAGAACGATATGTCGCCGTTGCGCTTGGCTTGCATGGAATGACTTTCAGATGGGATCAGGCCAGATGGGATCAGGCCAGATGGAATCAGGTGAGTGTGGTGTCGGCGCTTGCGTCGTCCGCCAGCAGCTTGGCGTCGGTGCCGTCGAAGCAGAGCTCGACCTTGTCGCCGAGGCCAAAACTCTCGCCGGTCAGTGGTGAGCGCACGATCGCGGCCGAGCCGTCGGCGAGCTTAACTTCGTATTTCGATTCCGAGCCGAGATAGATGGCTTCCGCGATCGTCCCCGACAGGCGGTTGGCGCCATTGGCAGCACTTTGGCCGGCTCTTCGGATCGCGAGCTTTTCGGGACGCAGCAGCATCACCGGACTGGCTTCTCCCGACAGCTTACGCGGTACCGTCACCGTCTCGCCGGCGATGCTCAGCGCGGTGCTGTTGCCATCGCTGCGCGCCTTGCCGCGCAGCACGGTGGAATCGCCGATGAAGCGGCCGACGAACAGCGTTGCCGGCTCGTCATAGAGCTGGCGGCCGGTGCCGACCTGCTCGATGCGCCCGCGGTTGAACACGGCGATGCGGTCCGACAGCACCAGCGCCTCTTCCTGATCGTGCGTGACATAGACGAAGGTGGTGCCGAGTTCGCGATGGATGCGCTTTATCTCGAGCTGAAGCCATTCGCGCAGCTTCTTGTCGAGCGCGCCGAGCGGCTCGTCCATCAGGAGCAGCGGCGGGTCGAAGACGATGGCGCGTGCCAACGCCACGCGCTGCTGCTGGCCGCCCGACAATTCGCTGGGATAGCGATGCGCGAAATCGCCCATCTTGACCATGTCGAGCGCCCTTGCCACGCGTGTCTGCCTCGTCGCCTGGTCGACGCCGCGAAGCGTCAGCGGATAGGCGACGTTGCGGCCGACGCTCATATGCGGGAACAGCGCGTAATGCTGGAAGACGACGCCGATGTTGCGCTTGTGCGCCGGCACGCCGACGACGCTTTTTTCCCCGACCAGAAGCTTGCCGCTGGTGACATCGGTGAAACCGGCAATCACGTTGAGCGTCGTCGTCTTGCCCGAGCCGCTGGGGCCGAGCAGCGTCATGAACTCGCCGGGCTCGATGCGCAGCGACACGCCGTCCAGCGCCTTGAAGCCGCCATAGGCCTTGCTGATCGCTTCGAGATCGATCGCCGCGCCCTTGCTTGTCGGCTTCGGATTCATTGGCGTCCTTTCCGCTCGCGGCCAAGAAGGAGCATGCCGCCGCCGATCAGGATCGTGGTCGCGAAAAGCAGGATCGTGCCGACAGCCGCCACCGTCGGATCGGCGTCGCGCGTGATCGAGGCAAAAATCTGCACCGGCAATGTCTTGAGATAGGGGTTCGTGATGAACAGCGACACGACAATCTCGTCGAACGAGGTGGCGAAAGCGAACAGCAGGCCTGAGAGCACGCCCGGCGCGATCAGCGGCAGCGTCACCGTGCGAAACGTGGTCAGTGCGCTGGCGCCCAGGCTCGCGGCGGCTGTCTCCAGCCGGCGGTCGAACACTTCGAGACTGGCCGAGACCGCGATCAGCACGAAGGGCAGCGCAAGGATGGTGTGGGCCAGCACGAAGCCGAGCAGCGTCCCGACGAGCTGCGTGTCGAGATAGACGGCATAGATGCCGATCGCCAGCACCACGCCCGGCACCACCATCGGCGTCAGCATCAGCATACGCAAAAGGTTCGCCGGCCGCGCCTTCATGCGGTCGAGGCCGAAGGCGGCAAGCGTGCCGAGCACCGTTGCCAGGACGGCAACGATGGAGGCGACTTTCAGCGAGTTCAGGAAGCTGTTCGACCAGTCCGGATTGGTGGCGAAATTCTGGTACCACTGCCAGGAAAAGCCTTGCGGCGGAAACGCCAGCGATTTGTTTTCGTTGAACGACATCGGCACCACGACCAGCGTCGGCGCCACCAGCCATATCGCCACCAGCAGGCAGACGAGCCCGAGAAGAACGCGGGTGAGCGGCTTCATCTCCATCAGCGCCGCCCCGCTTCCCGATGACTGGACCGCATCACGGGTGCTGCCAGCGCCAGCAGCACGAAGGTGGTGACCAGCAGAACGACGCCCATGGCGCCGCCCCTGCCCCATTGCAGCAGGCTGAGCACCTGCGTCTGCACCAGCGTCGACAGCATGGTCGAGCGCGGGCCGCCGAGCAAAGCCGGCGTGATGTAGAAGCCGAGCGACAGGATGAAGACGATGATCGCGCCGGCATAGACGCCGGGCAGCGACAGCGGCAGATAGACGGTGAAGAACGCGCGCGACGGCCGCGCACCGAGGCTTTGCGCCGCACGCATCAGCCTGAGGTCGATACCTTGCATCACGGAATAGAGCGGCAGGATCATGAACGGCAACAGCACCTGCGCCATGCCGATGACCACGCCGGTCTGGGTGCGGATCAGCTTGACGCCGTCGAACCCGACCGAGCGCAGCAACGAATTGATGACGCCCGAATCCTGCAGCAGGATCACCCATGACAGCGTTCGCACCACACCACTCACCCAGAACGGGATCAGCACGCAAAGCACAAGCACCAGCCGGACGCGCGGCCCGACCGCGGTCATCAGATAGGCATAGGGATAGGCCGCGATGACGCAGACCAGCGTCACCCAGGCCGAAATGACGAAAGTCCGCTGCAGCACTGTCAGGTTGACCGGCGCGCCGAAGAACCAGGCATAGTTCCGCAGCCCCCACTCAGGTTCCGACAGGCTGCGCAGTACGATGGTGAGCAGTGGGTAGCCGATCACCGCGACAAGCAGGATGAGCGCCGGCGCCGTGAGCGCGAACGGCCGCCATGCCCGACCCGGCCGCGCATGGGCGGCGGGTTGGGCGATGGGTTCGGACGCGCTCACGGCCTGGCTCTCACTTGGCTGTTCAGTTGCCTGCCATCAGCGCCGACCACTTCTCCTGCGCCACCGGGAAGTTCTCGACCCAGAACTTGATGTTCTGCTTGTAACCCTGCTTCTGGCGCTCGGGCGTGTTGGTCAGGAAGGCGGCGACCGACGCATCGACCTTGGGCTGCGCGTCATTGTTGATCGGCGTATAGGAGGTCTGCTGCGCCAGGATCTCCTGCGCCCCCTTGCCGAGATAGGCATTGAGCAGCGCATAAGCCGCATCCGTATCCTTGACGCCGACCGGAATGGTCATCTGGTCCATCACCACCAGCCAGTCCTGCCAGGCCGGCGCATATTTGGCGCCGTTCTTCACCGCCGTCATGGCACGTCCGGTCCACATCATCAGCATGTCGGCTTCGCCAGATTCGGCAAGCTGCTGCGACTCAGCGCCGGTCTTCCAATAGATCGTGTCGGGACCGAGCTTGCGGATGACATCGATGGCCTTGTCGATGTCGGCCGCCGTCATCGCCTTCGGGTCGCCGCCAGACGCCTTCAACGCCTGCTCCAGCAGGCCGCCCGTCGGGTCGCCCGAACCGTCGAGCGCGCGCGTGCCGGGGAATTTTGCCGTGTCGAAGAAATCGGCCCAGTTCTTGGGCGGGTTATCCCCATACTTCTCCTTGTTGTACATCAGCACGACGCCGTAGTTCATGGCCGGCACCGAGCATTCGCCGACCTGGCCCTCGGGCACCTTGGAGACGTCAAGCTTGCTGAAATCAAGCTTCTGGAACAGCTTGCCGCAATAGACGTAAGGCGGCAGGTCGGCGGTGTCGACGACGTCCCAGGTGACGTTGCCGGATTCGACCTGCGCCTGCAGCTTGGCGATCTCTGTCGGCCCGTCATTGAGCAGCGTGGCGCCGGACTTTTCGACGAACTCCTTGAGCGCGGCGGCCTGGCCGTCCTGGTAGATGCCGCCATAGGAGACGAGCGTCAGCGTCTTGCCCTTGAGCGAGCCTTCCTTGACCTCACCCGCGACAGGCTTTTCCTGCGCGAACGCTGCGGTTGCCAGAACGCCGAGCGCCAGCACGGCGCCAAGGCCAAGATGTCTTGTTTTCAGCATGATTATTGTTCTCCCATTTGACCCGCATGGATTGAACCTACCTGGCTGCGAGCGGTTTCCAGGCCCTGTATTGATCGAGTTCGGCGCGCACCGAAGTCGGTGGCGCAATGATCCACATCACCTCGGCTCGGCCACTGCCGATGTTCTCTGAGCGATGTGCTGTCGATGTCGCGTATTCGATGCTGTCGCCCTCTTCCAGCACATGCCTGACATCGCCGAGCGAAACCTCGACGATGCCGCGCAGCACGACGAGCATCTCGTGCGCGTCGCCATGGGTGTAGAGCGCTGGGCCGGTCGAGCCGCCGATTTCGAACTCGCCGACATAGACTTCCATGTCGCTTAAAGGGGGACGCGAGAGCAGCATCTTGCGGCAGCCGTCGCTGGGCGGCAGGCTCGGCCGCTCGCTGCGCAGCAAGACCCCGCGCTGCCCGGCGGCACTATCCTCGAACAGCATCGCCACGCTCACCCCAAGCGCCGAGGCCATCTGGTTGAGCGAGGCGGTGCTGGCGCCGGTCAGGCCGCGCTCGAGCTGGCTGATGAAGCTGGCGCTGGTCCCGGTCAGCTCGGCGAGTTCGCGCAGCGAAAGCCGCCGGCCGAGACGCAGGCTCTTCAGCCGCTGGCCCAGCATCTGATGGGCATGCGTCGCCGTCGAGGCGACGCCATTCTTGACCGGAGCCTGGTCGGTGCTCATCCCGTCTTTTTCTCCCACTGAACAATTTGTACAGTGACACTGTACACGTGGCAAGCGCCGAGTAGGGACATTTAAGATGCCGGCCGAGGCCTAGTCTTCGCCCGACAGGTCGCGCCGCGCATTGTCGAGTCCTCGGCGTAGCGTCGCATCAGATGGCCCTCGGTCAAAAGCCGACAACGGCCCGGTTGTCGAAATTCTCGACCACCGCCAGTTCCTCGGCGACGGCGCGCTGGAGGTTTCGGCGGTGGACTGGACGTTCATGGTCGGCACCAGCACCGCATGCCGGAATTTGGCCGGCGCCAGCACCGGCGTCTCACCATCGGACGGATCGCTGTGCAGTTCGGCGACGATCAGCACGCCGACATAATGCCGGCTGCTTGCGGCGCCATTCTGGCGCTGAGGCGCAGTCAGGCTTGCCGCCCCGCTTCAATTCCCCGCGAGCGTGTCGAGGTATATGAGCGATCGCTTACGCAATCGACGCAGCTGTGTTATTTTTGCCCGTCTCTATTTCCCTCAAGGAGGAGAAGATGAGTGCGCGGGGATTTTTTTCATTGGCTGTTGGCATGATTTTTTTGAGCTCGTCTGCGGTGAGCAATTCAAGCATGGATATGCCGGTTAGGTCTGTTGTGTCACACCCGATGTCTCTTTTTTTGGCGGGAGGCAATCCGGAAAGCCAAAGCCGGCCGGCAAAGGAATTTATCCAGACTGCACAACAAGATGTTTGCTGTCCTGGCGGCTACCCTTGGTATCGCAATTCGACGAACACCTGCTACGGCAGCTATGAAGACTGCCACGATACCGATGGCGGCGGATGGTCCTGCAGACAGCTCAACGCCTGCTAGACTTTCTTGGGCCTACGCCTTCTTGACTGTGCCCGGTCCTCAGATCGGCTTCGGCTCGCCGGCCTCATAGAGCATGAGGTTGCGCTCGCCTATGCCGAGCGATGCCCAACTCGCCCGCCAATCGGCGATGTGAGGCGAGCGGAAATGCGCGTCGAGCGCGGCCCTGTCGCTCCACACCTCGGTTACATGGATGAGCCCGACGTCGAGCACGTCCTGCGCGTAGGAGTATTCGATGCAGCCGGGCTCCGCCCGGCTGCCCAGTATCATGCGCCGCATGGCCGGCCTTGCCTCGTCGAGCCGTTCCGCCGGCAGGCGAATGGTGCCGATGATCACCAGCATGATCTCTCTCCTCAAGGCCTCTGTCGTCCTGGCAGGTAACCAGTCCTCCCACCTCGCGCAAGCTTGACCGGTTAGGCTCGAACGACTGTCGCGTGCTCGGCAGGCTTGTGATTGGGGACGACATGGCGGTCAGCGAAAGCTTAGCGACAGGAACAGTGGCCAAGAACGGCCGCGATGTCTTCTTCGCCATCGGCATCGTCATCATCCTGGCCGTGCTGTTCCTCCCGATCCCGGCCTTCCTCATCGACATCGGCCTCGCCTTCTCGATCGCATTGTCGGTGCTGATCCTGATGGTGGCGCTGTGGATCCAGCGGCCGCTCGATTTCTCGTCCTTCCCGACCGTGCTGCTCATCGCCACCATGTTGCGGCTGTCGCTCAACATCGCCACCACGCGCATGATCCTGTCGCATGGCAATGAGGGCACGCACGCCGCCGGCTATGTCATCGCCGGCTTCTCCAAACTGGTGATGGCCAGCGATTTCGTCATCGGCCTGATCGTCTTCATGATCCTGATTGTGGTCAACTTCATCGTCATCACCAAGGGCGCCACCCGTATTGCCGAAGTCGGCGCCCGCTTCACCCTCGACGCCATCCCCGGCAAGCAGATGTCGATTGACGCCGACCTGTCCGCCGGCATGATCGACGATAAGACAGCGCAACTGCGCCGCCGCGAGCTGGAAGAGGAATCCTCCTTCTTCGGCTCGATGGACGGCGCCTCGAAATTCGTGCGCGGCGATGCCATTGCCGGCCTCATCATCACCGCAATCAACATCGTCGGCGGCATCGCCATCGGCTATATCAGGCACGGCATGGGCATGGGCGAAGCCGCCGATGTCTTCATCAAACTGTCGGTCGGCGACGGCCTGGTCACCCAGATCCCGGCGCTGATCGTTTCGCTCGCCGCCGGCCTGCTTGTGTCCAAGGGCGGCACACGCGGCTCGACCAACCAGGCGGTGTTCGGCCAGCTCGGCGCGCATCCGCGCGCGCTCTATGTCGCGGCCTCGCTGCTCGTCCTGCTCGGCCTGATGCCCGGCCTGCCGTTCTTCCCGTTCTTCACGCTAGCCGCCGGCATGGCCGGCCTTGGCTACGTCATCCCGATGCGCGCCAACCGCGAGGCTGCCGCCGCCGAAGCGATCAAGGATCTGGAGAAGGCGAACAAGGTCGAGGAAGAGAAGAACTCGGTCAAGGCTTCGCTGACCACCGCCGAGATCGAGCTTCTGATCGGCAAGCAGCTGTCGACGCGGCTGCTGGTGTCGCATCAGGAACTGGTGTTCCGCATGGCCAAGATGCGCAAGAAGTTTGCCACGCAATACGGCTTCGTTGTGCCGGAAGTGCGCGTCGCCGACGATTTCGGCATTCCGCCGAAGAGTTATCAGATCAAGGTCCACGGCACCGTCGTCGCCGAATACCAGATGCGCGTCGGCGAGATCATGGTGCTGCTCGGCAACCGGGATTTGCCCGACGTTCCCGGCGAGGAAATCCGCGAGCCGGCCTTCGGCATGCGCGCCTTCTCGGTGCTGGAAACCTTCGCCGAGGATCTGAAGCGCGAGAACTATACCTTTGCCGACAACATGTCGGTGCTGCTCACCCATTTGTCCGAGGTGATCCGCAACAACCTGCCGCAGCTTCTGTCCTACAAGGACATGAAGGCGCTGCTCGAGCGCCAGGATCCGGAATACCGCAAGCTGGCCGACGAGATATGCACCTCGCACATCTCCTACCCCGGCCTGCAGGCGGTGCTGAAACTGCTGCTGGCCGAACGCGTATCGATCCGCAACCTGCATTTGATCATCGAGGCTATCGCCGAGATCGCACCGCATGTGCGCCGCACCGAGCAGATCGTCGAGCATGTCCGCATCCGCATGGCCCAGCAGATCTGCGGCGATCT
This sequence comes from Mesorhizobium sp. L103C105A0, assembly GCF_000502215.1. Taxonomy (NCBI): domain Bacteria; kingdom Pseudomonadati; phylum Pseudomonadota; class Alphaproteobacteria; order Hyphomicrobiales; family Phyllobacteriaceae; genus Mesorhizobium; species Mesorhizobium sp. L103C105A0. The sequence continues at coordinate 646,090 of NZ_AYXF01000001.1, forward strand.
CTCCGAGGGCGGCATGCTCAAGGTGCTGCGGCTCGGCAACCGCTGGGACCTCGCCTTCCACCAGAGCCTCAAGCGCGACGCCAAGGGCGAGGTGCGCGAATTCGACATCGACCCGCGCCAGCTGGAGGAATTCGGCCAGGACGCGACCAAGGCGATCCGCAAGCATCTCGAGGCCGGCGAGCGTTTTGTCCTCGTCACCGCGCCCGATGCTCGCCCCTATGTGCGCATGATCATCGAGCGCCTGTTCACGACGCTTCCCGTTCTCTCCCATGTCGAAATCGCCAAGGGCGTCGAGATCAAGGTGCTCGGGACGATCTCGTGAACATACTGTCGCAAGGCGTCGTCATCGCCGCCTTCCTCGCCTTCTGTCGCATCGGCGCCTGCTTCATGNCTCGTGAACATACTGTCGCAAGGCGTCGTCATCGCCGCCTTCCTCGCCTTCTGTCGCATCGGCGCCTGCTTCATGCTGATGCCGGGCCTGTCCAGCGCCCGCGTGCCGATCCAGGTCCGGCTGTTCGCGTCGATCGCCGCCACCGGTGGCCTGCTCGCCTTCCTGTGGGACAAGATCTTTCCCTTCGTCGATGCGCGTCCGCAGGTGCTGGCGCCGATGATCATCTCCGAACTTTTGGTCGGCGGGCTGATCGGCGCGATGACGAGGCTCTACATGGAGGCGCTGCGCTTCATGGGTTCGGCCATCGCCATGCTGATCGGCTATGGTGGCACCGGCGGCCCCGCCATCGAGGAGCCGGAGCCGCAGGCGGCCCTCGCCGCCATCATCTCGTTTTCAGCGTTGCTGCTGCTCTTCGTCTTCGATTTCGACCACGAGATCATCCGCGCTCTGGTCGCCTCCTACACGGTGGCGCCGGTCAACGTCTTCTTCAACCCGCAGGCCGCACTGGTCGATCTCACCGACACGGTGTCGGACGCCTTTTTCCTGGTCATCCGGCTCGGCAGCCCGTTCATCGCCTATGCCATCCTCGTCAATTTGACCATCGGCTTCGTCAACAAGCTGACGCCGCAGATTCCGGTCTACTTCATCTCGCTGCCTTTCGTCATCGCCGGCGGCATGATCATCTTCTACTTCGCCATCGGCACCATGCTGTCGCTGTTCGTCGACGGCTTTGTCGATCTGACGCTGGCGAGGTGAGATGAGCACGCGCAAGGAACGGCTGAAGAAACTGGTCAAGGTGCAGGAGCAGCTGAAGGCCCTGCACGAGACGCGCCATGCGGCCTTCCTGGCGGCGGCCGCAACCGCCGAGACCGAAGCCAGGGAACTTGTCCAGCATTTCGACGCCGATCAGTCGCTGGCGGTGCTGTTCCCTGACCTCTACCATCGCCGCATCGCCAATGCGCTGGTCCGGCAGGAAGCGAGCTTGGAAAGCGCCAGGCAGGAGGTCACGCTCATCGCCACTGCGACGGCGCGCACCAACATGGTCGAGCGCGCCTACAAGGACGTGCGCCGACAGGACGAACGCGAACGCTCCGACCGCGACCGGCTCGATCTGATCGCGCAGAAGCGCGGGCAGGAATAATCGAAAGTTAAAGCCGCGTCACTTGCGGACGGCGTTCGGTTTCGTTCCGTGCGGCGGGCTGTATTGGGTGTACGGCGCCGTGTTCGGCCTCTGCGCCTACGCCACCTACGATCTGACCATGGCGACGCCGGCAGCGCCCACCGCAAACGACCAGATCGCATCGACCCAGCCGGACTTGCCGCTGCTGATAGCAATGGCCCAGCATCCGGCGAAGGATTTCAAACCGGCAAGCCTGCCACAAGCTTGTTGCGGCATGGTCGCTCAGGAAACCCGGCAAAGAGGCGGACTTTCTTGGCGATTTCTCCACCCAGTGACATCGTTCTCGATGTTGCCCGAGCCGTCGACCCGGCGGATATCGAGGCTGCCCGTGCCGCGCTGGCCAAGCGGGCCAACGGCGTTGGCGGTAATTTTTCTGTCGACATGGCTGCTTCGGTCGATGCCGGCTCGATCCTGTCGCGCGCTACCGCCGACACGGCCGCCGCAAATGCCGATCCCGCCAGCAAGTTCAAGAAGTTCGAGGCGATGGTCTTGCAGACCTTCATCCAAAACATGCTGCCCAAGGACACCGAGGGCGTCTACGGCAAGGGGCTGGCCGGCGACATGTGGAAATCGCAGCTTGCCGAGCGTGTCGCCGACGTCATGGCCGAGCGCGGCGGGATCGGCATCGCCAAATCGCTGCTCGCCGACCACTACAAGGACGGCAAGCGCACCGTGCCGATCGGCCCGGTGTCAACCGGGCCGCACAAGACCGAGATCGACCAGCAGACCCGGCTGTCCACCTCGCTGGTCGAGGAATTGCAGCGCAAGGCCGCACGGTCGATGACCGGCGACGAGACGACCATCAAAACCGAAATCAAGATCTAGACCAGGATTTTCAATGGCCGATTTTTCAAAATACTCTTCCAACCTGCCGGCGCGTACGTCCGAAGCGCCGATCCCGTTTGCACGGCCGGGCAACCTTGCCGCCATCATCGGCCGCATCGAGGAAGCGGTCGAGGAAGAGACGGCCGGTTTGAAGAACGACACCAGCTATGACCTCAAGGCCTCCAACGCCCGCAAGAGCCGCTACCTCTATGAGCTGACCCGCGCCATGAAGGGCGCCAACGAGATCGAATTCCTGGAACAGCATCGCGACAGTCTGGCGCGGCTGCGCCAGAAGCTCGCGAAAAACGAGGCTGCAATCCTCGCCCACCTCAACGCGGTCAACGAAGTCGCCACGCTGTTGAAGAACGCCATTCAGCGCGCCGAAGCCGACGGCACCTATTCGGCCGGCGAATTCGGTTGGGCGAGCTGATGATCTCGGCACCAGGCGGGAACAACCGGTGATCAAATTCATCGCCGCCGCGATCTGGATCTGCGCCGCCACGCTGGGCGCCGTGTTCTATTCGTTCCAGGCGGCCGGTGAGCGCGGCGTCGGCGAGACGCCGAAACCGATGCTGGGTGGCCTCGACTACGTCAAGACCGACATCATCTCGGTGCCGCTGATCCGCGATTCCAAGATCGACGGCTATTTCCTCACCAAGCTCGTCTACACGGTCGAGCCGGCCGAGATAAAGAAGATGTCGATTCCGGCCGAAGCCCTGATGACCGATCAGGTCTATTCCTATCTCTACTCCAATCCTCAGATCGACTTCACCAAGAAGGAAACCATCGATCTCGATGCCTTCCGCAAGGCCATACGCGACACCGTCAACGCGCGCGTCGGCGCCGACCTGGTGCATGAAGTGCTGATCGACCAGGTCAACTTCCTGACCAAGGACGAAATCCGCGACAACGCCATGCGCCGCCGCAAGGATCCGGCCACGCCGACCGAACCGGCCCCGGCGGAATCGGCCCAGGCCGAGGCGGCGAAGTCCGCTGCTGAACACTAACCTTCATCGCAGGGTGAATGTCTCTGCCGCATTCCTTCCGACTGAAACGAGATGACGCATCGCGCGTTGACGTTTACGTCAACTCGAAGCTATATGCGCCAAGCGACCAGGATCGCGGTACGCGCGAGACAGCGACTTCGGCGGAGGCCGGTCACTGAAGCGCGGCAAAACGCAACGAGACCAGGAGAACAGTCATGAGCGTTCAGGACATTGCCGAGAAGATGAGGTCGCGCGTGGCGAGCGCCGGGTTCGAACATTCCGTGAAGTTCGACACCGGCACCGACGGCGTCATCGTCATCGATGGCGCGACCGTCTCAAACACCGATGCGCCGACCGACTGCACCATCAAGCTGTCGCTCGACGATCTGGATTCGCTGATCGCCGGCGACCTCAATCCGACCATGGCGTTCATGTCCGGCAAGATAAAGGTCGAAGGCGATATGTCGGTCGCCATGGCGCTCAGCCAGCTGATCGGCTGAGCCCTTCGCAAAAACAAAACGCCGCCCTCGCTGAAATGCAAAGGACCGGCGGCGTTTGTTTTTGGACAATCAGGCGGCCAGCGACAGCCTCTGTGCCTTGAGCTTGCGACCTGCAGCCCTCAGCGTGCCATGCGCGCCGTCGAGCGCACCCTCGATCAGCTCCAACGCCAGCAAGCGGTGCCGCTCGTACGGACCAGGCATGGCTAGCGCGCCGGTCTTCTCCGCCGAAAAGCCGAAGCGACCGTAATAAGGCGCATCGCCGACCAGCAGCACCGCGGCATGGCCGAGACGCGCGGCCTCGGCCAAAGCGTGGCGCATCAGCGCTGAGCCGATGCCGGCGTTCTTCAGCGCCGGATCGACGGCGAGCGGCCCGAGTAGGAGCGCCGCCGGGCCGCCCTCGCCCAGCCTTACATCCCACAGCCGCACAGTGCCGATCACCGCGCCCGCCGCATCACGCGCCACGAAGGCGAGGCCTTCGGAAGGCCGGCGGCCACGCCGCAGCTTCTCCGACGATTTCTTGCGCCGCATCGGCCCCATGGCGCGATCGAGCAACGCTTCACGCGATGCAATGTCTGCCGCAATTTCGGCGACGACAACAATGGCGCGGGCACTCTCCCCCCTCGAGGGGGAGATGTCGCCGAAGGCGACAGAGGGGGTCGGCACGACCTGACGCGACACCGCGTCGTGGACGAGGGATGCCGGCGCTTCACGCGAGACGACCCCCTCTGGCCTGCCTGCCATCTCCCCCTCGAGGGGGGAGATTCCCACGGCACCGTCAATGTAATTTACAATGTCCATTTCCGCGATCCTTCACGAGCGGAGCTTGTTCCACAGGCGAACCCGGGCGGACGCAAACGTCCGCCTGGGGTGATCTGAAGGCCGAAGCCGTCAGATCACGTAGGATCGGAGAGGCTCGAAGCCGTTGAAGGCGACCGCCGAGTAGGTGGTCGTGTAGGCGCCGGTGCCTTCGATCAGCACATCGTCGCCGATGGTCAGCGACAGAGGCAGCGGATACGGCGTCTTCTCGTACATCACGTCGGCCGAATCGCAGGTCGGGCCGGCGAGCACGCAAGGTGCGGTCTCCGAACCGTCATGGCGGGTGACGATCGGATAGCGGATCGCCTCGTCCATCGTCTCGGCCAGACCGCCGAACTTGCCGATGTCGAGGAACACCCAGCGCACATTGTCGTTTTCGGCCTTCTTCGAGATCAGCACGACTTCCGACTTGATGACGCCGGCATTGCCGACCATGCCGCGACCCGGCTCGATGATGGTCTCAGGGATCGCATTGCCGAAATGCTTGCGCAGCGCCGAGAAGATGGCCTGGCCATAGGCCTGGGCCGCCGGCACGTCACGCAGATAGCGCGTCGGGAAACCGCCGCCCATATTGACCATCTTGAGGACGATGCCTTCATCGGCGAGCGTGGCGAACACCTTCTTGGCGTCGGCCAGCGCACGGTCCCACGCCGTCAGGTCGGTCTGCTGCGAGCCGACATGGAACGACACGCCATAGGCGTCGAGGCCGAGCGTCCTGGCATGGCGCAGCACGTCGACGGCCATCGCCGGCACGCAGCCGAACTTGCGCGACAGCGGCCACTCGGCGCCTTCGCCGTCGGTCAGCACGCGGCAGAACACGCGGGCGCCGGGAGCGACGCGGGCGATCTTGTCGACTTCCTCGACGCAATCGACGGCAAACAGCCGAATGCCGAGCTGGTAGGCGCGTGCAATGTCACGCTCCTTCTTGATGGTGTTGCCGAAGGAGATACGGTCCGCCGGCGCACCGGCGTCCATCGCCATCTCGACCTCGGCAACGGAAGCGGTGTCGAAGGATGAGCCCATCGCAGCAAGCAGGCGCAGGATTTCCGGCGCCGGATTTGCTTTCACCGCATAGTAGATCCGGGAATCGGGCAGCGCCTTTTCGAAGGCGCGAAAATTGTCGCGCACGACATCGAGGTCGACGACGAGGCAGGGGCCGGACGGACGTCGGGTGGCGAGGAAGTCGAGGATGCGCTGAGTGGCCATCGGGGTCTCTCCATTAACGCCTTGCGGCGCGCAATAAGGCTGCGGACGCGGGCTCTCGGCCTCGCGACGCGCGGTCAAACAAAGGCGGGACGGAAGTTCATGGAACCAGCCGGTGGAGACCCCGGAACCATGAAACGCCGTCTCGCGGCGGTGAACCTTGGCCTTGCCCGGCCTCGGTTCGCTTTGTCTGCCTTGGCTTGGATGGGAGACCCGTCCGCACTGCCGGCAATGAAGGTGTGCCTCTTCAGTAACCCCGGTCTTTGGACGACCGGCAGAACACCAGAAAGGCCCGCACCGTCGTTGCTTCAAGGTGTCCTCGGGCTGGCGGTTGGCCGCTAGACCGACTGGAGGGGTTAGCTCCAGTTACCTTACCGATTTCCCTCACCATTCGAGGATCGGCGGACACCCACAGGCACGTGCGACTTTGGGCAAGCGCGATATAAGATCGAAAGATTTCACAATCAATAAAAATCGTATCCTAGGTTGTAAAATTTCCGGCATCGAACAATGCTGGGCCTGTATACGGATATCGAACGATGCCAGGCACGCACGGCCCGCTCAACGCCTTTCTTGACCTGCGCCGCATGCCGGTCGCCAATGCGGAACTGGGGCCGCTGGCCGGGCTCAGGCTGGCGGTAAAGGACATTTACGACGTCGCCGGCTACCGCACCGGTTGCGGCAATCCGGTGAAGTTCGACGAGGCGCATGCCGCGTCCAGCACGGCACCGGCCGTGCAGATGATTCTCGACGCCGGCGCGCGCTTCATCGGCAAGACGCAGACCGACGAGTTCGCTTTCTCGCTGATGGGCCAGAACGCGCATTTTCCGTTTCCGGTGAACCCGGCCGCTCCCGATCGCGTCACCGGCGGTTCCTCGTCAGGCTCGGCGGCGGCGGTGGCCGGCAAGCTTGCCGATATCGCTACCGGCTCGGACACCGGCGGCTCGATCCGCGCCCCGGCGAGCTTTTGCGGATTGATCGGGCTGCGCACCACGCATGGCCGCATTTCGCTCGAAGGCACGATGAAGCTGGCGCCGAGCTTCGACACATTCGGCTGGTTCGCCGACGACATCGAGACCTATGAGACGATCGGCAAATTGCTGCTCGGCCGCGACCCGCATCCGTATCCGCTCACCCGGCCGCTTTCGATCCGCTGGCTGGACGCTTTCGTGGCCGGCCCCGCTGAGGCAGCCGAATATGCCAGGATGAGAGCGCTGGCCGCCAGTCTTATCGGTGAGCCGGCGCCGGAAGAGTACAGCTTCGCCTCCTTCCCCGACGAGCTCTACTGGTGCTTTCGCCGCCTCCAGGCCGCCGAGGCCTGGCAGCAGCATGGCGCCTGGATCATTTCTGGCGAGCGCGATCTCGGGCCGGGCGTCGAGGAGCGCTTTGGTTTTGGCCGCACGATCGACGAAAAGACCGCGCGGGCCGAGGCGGTGCGCCGCCTGACGTTCCGCTCCGAGCTAGCCGCGCTGCTCGGCCAGGACGGGTTTCTTGTCCTGCCCACCGTTCCAGGCCCCGCACCTCTGGTCAAAAGCGAGCCGCAGCAGCTCCAGGCCTACCGCGAAAGGGCCTTGCATCTTTTGTGCCTTTCGGGTCTGTCAGGCTTTCCGCAAATCACCCTGCCGCTGGGCTCGGTTGACGGTGCCCCTTTCGGCCTCTCGCTGCTCGGCCCTCCCGGCAGCGACATTGCCCTGATACGGCTCGGCCGGCGAATTCTCGATGCGGCACGAAAGGCCTGATGATGGATACACTGACCCGCATGCGCGCCTTCATCGACGTCGTCGAGGCCGAAGGCTTTTCGGCGGCCGCGCGCAAGATCGGTCGCTCCAAGGCGCTGCTGTCGAAATATGTGCGCGAACTCGAGGACGAACTCGGCGCGCTGCTGCTCAACCGCACCACGCGGCAGTTCTCGTTGACTGAGGCCGGCCATACCTATTACAGCCGCGCTTCGGAAATCGTGCGCGAGGTCGACAGCCTAGCCGACGCCGTGCGCGAATCCTCCGGCGACGTGCGCGGCAGGATCAAGCTCTCCGCGGCGCGCACCTTCGCCGACGCGCCGATAGGCCAGTCGCTCATCGACTTCGCCAAACAGCATCCCGACATCGTGCTCGACATCCATCTCGACGACCGCTTTGTCGATCTGGTCGAGGAAGGTTTCGATCTTGCCGTGCGCATCTCGCGGCTGGAGAACTCATCGCTGATCGCCCGCCGCCTGGGGCCGTTTTCGATCAAGCTTTGCGCCTCGCCGGAGCTGATCGCCAAGCACGGCAAGCCGACGCGCCCGCAGGATCTCGCCAACTTGCCCTGCATCGTCGACACCAATGGCCGCTCGCTCGCCAACTGGCGCTTCAGGGGCGATGGCGAGGAGTCTGTCAGTGTCAACGTATCGGGTCCGATCGAGGTCAACAGCCCGATGGCCGCGCGAGCCGCCGCCGTGTCCGGTCTGGGCTTCACCATCCTGCCGGATTTCATCGCCGCACCCGACCTCGCATCCGGGCTGCTGGTGTCCTTGCTCGACGACCGCATCCAGTCGGGCAGCGGCATTTTCGCCGTCTACCCGCACCGCCGCTATCTGCCGGCCAAGGTCCGTGTCTTCGTCGATTTCCTGGTGCAATGGTTCAAGAACCGCGAGAGCGCTTGAGCCGGTCCTGCCGTGCCGCGGTCCCAATTTCGCCCCGTTTCTGGTAACCTCTCGAAATCTCTCCGAGGCCGATGGAACAGCGACCGAGAATGCATCTGAAACGGCACGCAATCATGCTGGCTTCGGCCCTGGCGACGACTTTTGCCTCCGTCGGAGCGGCTGGCGCGCATCCTCATGTCTTCGCCGAGGCCCGCCTCGACGTGATCCTCTCGCCGGATCACCAAAGTGTGAAAGCGCTGCGTCACCTCTGGCGTTTCGATGATCTGTTTTCGAGTACGGTGATGATGGAGTTCGACAAGAACTCCGACCTGAAGCTTGACGACAAGGAGCTGAAGGATGTCGCCGACACCGTTCATGCCTCGCTGGCCGAATTCAACTATTTCCAGCTCGTCACCGTCGACGGCAAGGACGTGCCTATGACGCCGCCACCGCATCTGATGGCCAATTTCGACAACGACCAGTTGATCATCCTGTTCGAATCCGAACCCAAGGTGCCGATCAAGCTCGCCGGCAAGATCGATTTCGGCGTCTACGATCCAACCTTCTACACAGCGATCGACTTCACCGAGGATAGCAACATCACGGTGGAAGGCCTGCCCTCGAACTGCACCAAGAGCGTCATCCGGCCCGACCCGGACGAGGCGATCAAGGAAAACCAGAAGACCCTGACGGACGCGTTCTTCAACGACCCGACAGGCACCGACATGAGCAAGATCTTCGCCACCAAGCTCGAACTGAATTGCCCGCCAGAAGGATAGATCCGGTGATGAAAACGTCCCTGCGTTTGGCATTCGGCCTCGTGGCCGCTGCCCTGCTGATGACGCACTTTCTCGGGCAGGCCCATGCCCAGAGTTCACTCGGCATCGGTGTCAATGACGGCATGGCGCCCACCACCGGCCCGTTCGCCCACATCCTGATGTGGATCAATCTGCGCCAGCAGGAATTCTACCGCGCATTGGCCACGGCGATGAAAGCAATGCGCGAGGACGGCAGCAAGATGTGGCTGCTGATCGGCCTGTCCTTCGCCTACGGCATTTTCCACGCCGCCGGCCCCGGCCACGGCAAGGCGGTGATCTCGTCCTACATGGTGGCCAATGAAGTGGCGCTCAGGCGCGGTATCCTGCTGTCCTTCGTCTCAGCGCTGCTGCAGGGCCTGACCGCGATCCTGGTGATGCTGCTTGCCTATTTCGTCCTGCGCGGCACCGCCATCTCGATGACCGACGCAGCCTGGTTCATGGAGATCATGAGCTATGTATTCGTCACTTTGTTCGGCGCCTGGCTGCTGTGGCGCAAGCTCGGGCCTACGGTCCTGCGCTGGTTCGGCAAGGCGCCCGCCTACAGCCTGTCGGCAGCCCACGCCGGTCATTCCCATGGCGGCCATTCGCATGCCGCTCACAGCCACGCGGCGCATGCGCATTCGCATGCCTTGCATGTGCATCACGACCATTCGCATGATCATCACGATCACGCTGCGCACGACCACGACACACACGATCATTCCCATCACGACCACGCTCATCACAATCACGCCGCTCACGATCAACCGGCCGGCGAGGTCTGCGACACGTGCGGCCATTCGCATGCGCCTGATCCGGCGCTGCTGTCGGGCGATCGCTTCGACTGGCGCACGGCCTGGTCGGCTGTAGCCGCCGTCGGCATCCGCCCCTGCTCCGGCGCGCTGATTGTGCTCAGCTTCGCGCTGCTCAACGGCCTGTGGCTCGGCGGCCTGCTGTCGGTGCTGGCGATGTCTATCGGCACCGCCATCACAGTCTCGGCGTTGGCGACGATCGCGGTGACAGCCAAGAACTGGGCGGTCTATTTCGCCGGCGATGGCCGCATGGGCAACCGTATCCACACAGTCGTCGAAATCGGCGGCGCCGCGTTCGTCTTCCTGTTCGGGCTGTTGCTGTTGTCGGCGTGCCTGTCCGGAACTGTATGACCTCGGCGGGTCAGGCCTGACCCGCGATCATTCCGCCCAGTTCATCCTCGATATGAGCGCGGATGATTTCATCGAAACTGTTTTCGGCGCTGAAGCCGAAGTCCCTTGCACGGCGCGACTCGAAGCGCGTCGGCCAACCCTTGACGATCGCCCAGATGGTCTCATCCGGCTGTTCGCGGATCAGCTTCACGACCTTGGTGCCCGCAATGCGTTCCAGCGCCTCGATCTGCTCGCCGACGGTGACGGCAACGCCCGGCATGGTGAGGTTGCGGCGTGGCCCGACGGCGGCACTGTCGATCCCGGCGGCATGGATCAGGAAGTTCACCGCCGAGCGCGGGCTGGCATGGGTGTGCAGCACCGAGCGCGGCACTGGCAGGATCGCCTCATGGCCGCTCAGCGGCTCGCGGATGATGCCGGAGAAGAACCCTGACGCCGCCTTGTTCGGCTTGCCGGGCCGCACGCAAATGGTCGGCAGCCTTATGCCGATGCCGTCGAAGAAGCCGCGCCTGGAATAGTCGGCCAGCAGCGCTTCGCTCATCTGCTTCTGCGTGCCGTAGGAGGTTAGCGGCGTAGGATGAAAATCGTCCGGGATCACATCCGGGAACGGCGCGCCGAACACGGCGATAGACGAGGTGAAGACGAGGCGCGGCGCAAAGCCCGCCAGCCGCACGGCGTCGAACAGCGCCCGTGTGCCGTCGAGATTGACGCGGTAGCCGAGATCGAAATTGGCTTCCGCCTCACCCGACACGATGCCGGCGAGATGGAACATGACGTCGGGGCGTGAGGCGACCAGGCTCTCGGCAGCACCGGCGTCGGCAAGGTCGCCGGTATGCGTGGCGATGCTGATGCCATCCATCGCCGGCGCCTGCGGCGGCACGATGTCGTGCAGGTCGAGCCCGGTGATCTTGCGGCCGTTGAGCGTGCCGTCCTTGGCCAGCCGGTCGACAAGTTTGCGGCCGACCATGCCGGCGGCGCCAGTAATCAGGATGCGCATTTCAAAGCCTCTTATTTGCCCTTGTTCTGGCTGCGACCCCGCAACCAGAACACCAGAAAGAATGCCAGCACGAAGGCGATGCCGACGATGCCGGCAAGTACGGTCGAGATATTGCCGACAGCCAGCATCACCGTCGGCAGATAGAACGCCGCGATGCCGAACAGCAGCATGATCCAGGCTGCGGCAATCAGCGCGTTTCTGTTGTCGCGATCCATCATGCCGTCCCGTTACAGCGGGAACTCGTCAACTCGGATGCCAATGCCATGAAATTCCCTGTCAGTGGTAATGGCCGTGATGCGGTGGCGCACCATGGTCGTGGTCATGATCGTGCTCGTCATAGCTGTCAGCGCACTGGCCGAATTCCGGCTCGACGGTGGCGTGGCTGATGCCGTGTTCGGCGGCGAGCCGCTTCTTGATGGCGCTGACCGCCTGGTGCGCATCGACGCCATCATTGAGGCAGGCGTGCAGCGTCGCCATGTTGCTGGACCCGTCCAGCGACCAGACATGCATGTGATGCACTTCGCGCACGCCTTTGACGGTGCCGGCAATGTCCTTGGCGATGAGGTCGCGGTCGAGGCTTGCCGGCACGCCTTCGAGAAGCACATGAGCGGCTTCGCGCATCAGCGACCACGNCGGTCGAGGCTTGCCGGCACGCCTTCGAGAAGCACATGAGCGGCTTCGCGCATCAGCGACCACGCGGTGGACAAGATCAGCACGGAGACCAGCACCGACAGAATCGGGTCGATCGGCGTCCAGCCGGTCGCCAGAATGACCAGCGCCGCCACGATCGCCGCCGCCGAGCCGAGCAGGTCGCCCAGCACATGCAGGATGGCGCCGCGCATGTTGAGACTGTCGCGGTCGCCGCCATGCAGCACGAAGAACGAGGCGATGTTGACCAGGAGCCCTATGATCGCCACCACCAGCATCGGCCCGCCCAGCACCGGCGCCGGCGTCATCAGCCGGCCCCAGGCTTCGTAGACGATCCACAGCGCAATGGCGAAGATGGCGATGCCGTTGGTGTAGGCGACCAGCGTCTTGACCCGGCCGAAGCCATAGGTGAGGCGCACGGTCGCCGGCCGTCCGCCAAGATGGAAGGCATACCAGGCAAGGCCGAGCGCGATCGAATCGGCGAGCATGTGGCCGGCGTCGGCCAGCAGCGCCAGTGATCCCGTCAAAAGGCCGCCAAGCACTTCGGCCACCATGAAGCCGGCGGTCAGGCAGGCTGCGATCAGCACACGCTTCTTGTCGGTCGAGCCATGCACGTGGCCGGCGCCATGCCCAGCATGCGAACCATGATCATGGCTGTGCGCCATCGGAAAAAACTCCTGTTACGCGCCGAACTCGGCGCGGAAATCCTCGAGCCGCCGCTTCTGCCGGCCTTCGCCATCGAAATTGGCGGGATCGAGCCATGCCTCATAGGCTTTGCGCAGCGCCGGCCATTCCTTGTCGATGATCGAGTACCATGCGGTATCGCGGTTTTCACCCTTGACCACAAGATGCTGGCGGAAAATGCCCTCGAACTTGAAGCCGAACCGTTCCGCCGCGCGCTTTGACGGCTCGTTGCGGTTGTTGCATTTCCACTCGTAGCGGCGATAGCCGAGCCCGTCGAAAATATACTTCATGAACAGGAACTGCGCCTCGGTCGCTGCCGGCTTGCGCGAGATCAGCGGCCCCCAATAGATGTTGCCGATCTCGATGACGCCATAGGTGGGATCGATGCGCATCAGCGTCTGTCGCCCGGCGACCTTGCCGCTGGCCTTGTCGATGACGGTGAAGAACAGCGGATCCTCGCTCGCCTCGACCTTATCCAGCCATGGCTGGAAATCGGCGCGGGTTTGCGGCGGGTAGTCGGGCAGCCAGGCAAAGCGTCCATCGATGTCGGGCACGGACGACGCCTCGTACAACCCATCGCCGTGCTTTTCGGCGCTCAGCGGTTCGAGCCGGACATAGCGGCCGTCAATGGGCTTGCGCTCGGGCCGCGGACGCGCTTGCCAATCTTTGAGATTTTCCGACACGCAAAACTCCAATCCGTTTGACTTTTGTGAGCAGACGCTCACAAAAACGCGACCTAACAGCAAGAACCACACGGACGGGAAAAATGCTCCACACGATTTCGGCCTTCGACCGCCTCGGCGAGGAAAACGCCTTTGCCGTGCTGGCGCGCGCCACTGCACTGGCTCAACAGGGCCGCGACATCGTCAATCTCGGCATCGGCCAGCCCGACTTCAAAACGCCGCAGCACATTGTCGACGCAGCGATCAAGGCGCTGCGCGACGGTCACCATGGCTACACCCCGGCCAACGGCCTGCTGGCGACGCGCGAAGCGGTGGTGCGGCGCACGCTGGCCACCACCGGCGTCGAGGTCTCGCCGGAAAATGTGATGATCCTGCCCGGCGGCAAGCCGACCATGTTCGCGGCCATCTTGATGTTCGGCGAACCCGGCGCCGAGATCCTCTATCCAGACCCAGGCTTTCCGATCTACCGCTCGATGATCGAGTTCACCGGCGCCGCGCCCATTCCGGTGCCGATCCGCGAGGAGAACGGCTTTGCCTTCTCGGCAGAAGAGACGCTGGCGCTGATCACGTCGAAGACGAGGCTCCTGATCCTCAACTCACCGGCCAACCCGACCGGCGGCGTCACGCCGCGCGCCGAGATCGAGAAGCTGGTGAAGGGACTGCAAGCGCATCCGCAGGTCGCTATCCTCTCCGACGAAATCTACGACGTCATGACCTATGACGGCGAGACGCATTTTTCGCTGCTCAATTTTCCGGAAATTCGCGACCGGCTGATCGTGCTCAACGGCTGGTCGAAGACATGGGCGATGACCGGCTGGCGCATGGGCTGGTCGATCTGGCCGAATGGCGACAAGGGCGCGCATCTCTACGACAAGGTGCGCAAGCTGGCGGTCAATTGCTGGTCCTGCGTCAACGCGCCGAGCCAGTTCGCCGGCATCTCCGCCATCGACGGCCCCCAGGACGATGTCGACAAGATGATGCGCGCCTTCGACAACCGCAGGAAGATCGTGGTCGAGGGGCTGAACGCGCTGCCCGGCGTCTCCTGCATCACGCCCAAGGGCGCATTCTATGCCTTCCCGAATGTTTCGAAGACCGGCTGGAAGGCCAAGAAGCTCGCCTCGGCACTGCTCGAGGAGGCCGGCGTGGCGCTGATCGGCGGCCCCGATTTCGGCATTCTCGGCGAAGGCTACATCAGGCTCTCCTACGCCAATTCCGAAGAGAACATCTTGCGCGCGCTGGAGCGGATCGAGTCGTTTTTGAAGAGGTAGGCCTTCGGCTCTTCACCCACGCCCCACGAACGGCATCTTGGTCGCCATCACCGTCATGAACAGCACATTGGCATCGAGCGGCAGGCTGGCCATGTGGACGACGGCGTCGGCGACGCGCTGGACGTCCATCACCGCTTCGGCGGCGATGGTGCCATTGGCCTGCGGCACGCCGACCGTCATTGCGTGCGCCATATCGGTCAGCGCGTTGCCTATGTCGATCTGGCCGCAGGCGATGTCATAGGGCCGGCCGTCGAGCGCCAGCGTCTTGGTCAGCCCCGATATGGCGTGCTTGGTCGCGGTGTAGGGCACCGAGCCCGGCCGTGGCGCATAGGCCGACACAGAGCCATTGTTGATGATGCGGCCGCCCATTGGCTTTTGCTTGCGCATGACGCCGAAGGCGGCGCGGGCGCATAGGAACGATCCGGTGAGATTGACGCCGACAATATCGTTCCAGACCTCGACCGGGATCTCGTCGATCGGCGTCGACTTGTAGCTCATGCCGGCATTGTTGAAGAGCAGGTCGACGCGGCCGAAGGCTGCGGCCACCGTCTCGAACAGGTCATCGACTTCGCCGGCCTTGCTGATGTCGCAGGCAACCGCCAGCGCCTTGGCGTCCGTTTTCCCGGCCTCGGTAATGGCGGCATCGAGCACCGCTTTGCGGCGGCCGCAAAACACCGTGTTCCAGCCCGCCTTGAGCAGCGCCGTGGCGACGCTCTTGCCGATGCCGGTGCCGGCGCCGGTAACAATGGCGGTTTTCTCTGTGAGGACTGTCATGATTTTGCTCCTGCGCGCCGCGCATCCCCGGCACAGATCGGGGTGCATCCGAATGCACCGACCCATCGCAAATGAGGGCGATCATGGCAAGCCGGACACTAATGTATGTCGCTCAAAAGTGGCCCCGGTTCTGAGAGAACGACATGCATCAGGACAAAAACATGAAGCGCCACGCGCTTTATGTGATCGGTCCGACAAAAAGGGCGGTCATTGGCGACCGCCCCCTGATCTGAACCGGGCTTGGGAGGAGGAAAAGCCGATCCGACTGACTAAAATCATGCGCTTCCTCGGTAAACGAGACGTTAACGCATTTTTTCCGGCCTCGGCGCCCCTGCCCCAGGCGCGCGGCTGCGTTGTCTACCAGCGCGGGTTCGGCGCCGTGCCTGACGGAACCGGCACCTTGGCCGCCGACACCGTCGCCTCGACATGATCGACGAGCGCATCCGGCAGGCCGAGCCGGCCGGCGAGCAGGTCGAGATAGCCGCGTTCGGCGCGCGTATCGGGGTCGATCGTCAGTCGGGACGCCGTGTAGAGCTCGAGCCTCTGCTCATCGGTCTTGGCGCCTGCGACCAGCGTATCGAGGTCGAGCGGGCTGTCCAGCTCGGCCATCAGAAACTTTTCCGCTTCCGTGCCGATGCCGGCCAGACTGAGCTTGCCGGCGATCTTTTGGCGTTCCGCGTCATCGACATGGCCATCGGCCTTGGCCGCCGAGATCATCGCCCGCACCAGGGTCAGCGTGAACTCGTCCTCCCCCTGTGGCGCCTGTGAAGGATGAAAGCCGGTGTCGGCGGGCGGCGGCAGCAATTCCGGCTGGCCGGCCGCCGGCGCCTGCTCGGGTGCATTGCCGGCCTTGTAATTCTGGTAGGCCTTGTAGGCGAGACCGCCGATCGCAGCCAGTCCGCCGAGCTTCACGGCCGTGCCGGTGACCTGCCGTCCCGTGCCGGTTCCAAGCAGCACCGCGGCCAGCGCACCGGCGGCCAGCGGATTGTCCTTGGCCATCTGCACAGCCTGCCCGGCCTTGTCGCGAACGGTGCCGGTTGTGCCGGGAACTTGCGAGCCGAGCAGATCGTCGAGAAGCTTCTTGGGGTCGAACATGGTGCCTCCAGAAAAGGGCCCGCGCCAACGTGGACGGGCAGGTTTTGGACGTTGCAGACGTAGGTCCCGATTGTTGACATTACAATGACGGACCGGCGCTTTGCTATCGGCGCCGGCAATGCCGCAAATCAAATTCGATGTGTCGAAACCCGCCTCGGCTTCGGTTAGTGTCGCCGCAACGTCGGCGAGGGAGGAGTTTTGCCGTGACCGATCAGCCAGACCGCGACCAAGCACGAGATCCCCAGGATCTGGAGCGCCTGCTAATTGATCGGCAATGGGCGGGAGACATTGAGGGCATGGTAGCGCTGTTCGAACCCGATGCCGTCATCGACACCGGAGCAGCCGAATTGACGCGTGGCCATGAGGCGATCCGCGCTTTGTTCGAAGCCTTTGCCGCGAGCTGGCGAAAATTCCAGCGCGGCGAGCAGCGCCCGGCGGCCATTAACGGCGAACTCGCGTTGACGTCGACCAGGCTTGCCGACGGCTCGATAACCTCAGAGGTCGCGCGCCGGCAGGCCGACGGCACATGGCTGTGGGTGATCGACCGCTATTCTGTCGTGTGGTGATCCAGTCAGGGCGTCGGCGGCACTTAACTGCCGATATGTCCCCTGCCCTGCGCCTGCGCAAGTTCGACCTGGCGCTGGCGCTCGGCATAGCGGGTGCGATCCTCATCCGAGCGTGCCTCGTAGCAATGCGGGCATGACACGCCGGTGGAAAAATGCGGCGACAGCCGGTTCTCCGGCGTCAGCGGATGCCGGCAGGCGCGGCAGAGTTCGGCCTCGCCTTCGGTCAACCCATGCGACACCGAGACCCGCTCGTCGAAGACGAAACACTCGCCCTGCCACAGGCTGTCTTCGGCCGGCACCTCTTCGAGATATCTGAGGATGCCGCCCTTGAGATGGAACACATCCTCGAAGCCGAGCGACTTCACATAGGCCGTCGCCTTTTCGCAGCGGATGCCGCCGGTGCAGAACATCGCAACCTTGCGGCCGTCGAGTTGGTCGCGGTGTTTTTCCACCCAGGCCGGGAATTCGCGAAAGCTCGACGTGCGCGGGTCCACCGCGCCCTCGAACGTGCCGATCGACACTTCGTACGCGTTGCGTGTGTCGATGACGATGGTGCCGGGGTCCGAGATCAGCGCGTTCCAGTCGGCCGGCGCGACATAGGTCCCCGCACCCGTCGCCGGGTCGAGGTCTTCGACGCCCATGGTGACGATCTCGCGCTTCAGCCGCACCTTCATGCGATGGAACGGCATTTCGGCGGCAGTGCTGTATTTGACCTCGAGATCGGCAAGACCCTCGATGGCCTCGAGATAAGCGATCAGGTCGGCTATGTCGGTTTCGCTGCCGGCGACCGTGCCGTTAATGCCCTCCTGCGCCAGAAGCAGCGTGCCCTTGATGCCGCGCCCGCAGCAGAAGGCGGCAAGCGGCGTGCGCAAGACCCGCAGCGCGTCGAAGTCGCCCAGCCTCGCAAATTTGTAGAGCGCGGCGACGCGCACGGGTTCATGGTTGGTCATCGCCAAGCCACTAGACCGTGGTCAAAGCGGATTCAAGGCAGAGCTAAAGACACTTCGTCGGTATTCGCCCGCAGGCTCGTTGGCCGACATGTGACATCGCGGCAGGCCGAGTTTCGTGGACTCGGAATCGGCCTTCTGCTAATCGGTTGAAATCACCCAGGGAGAGAAAAGCCAATGCCCAGCAAGACCGAAAAGCTCCTGTCGCTGCTCAATGGCCAGCCGGTCATTCCGGTGCTGAAGATCGCCAATGTCGCGGACGCCGTCCCGCTCGCCCAGGCGCTGGCCGCCGGCGGCCTGCCGGCGATCGAGATCACGCTGAGAACCGCCGATGCGCTGGAAGCGATCCGCCGCGTGGCCGGTGAGGTCGAGGGCGCCATTGTCGGCGCCGGCACAATTCTCGATGCCAAGCAGTTCGACCAGGCAGCGGCGGCTGGCTCGAAGTTCATCGTCAGCCCCGGCATCACGCGCGAGTTGCTGGCGGCGGCCAAGGACAGCGACGTTCCCTTGCTGCCCGGCGCCATCACGCCCGGCGAGATCATGGCTGCCCGCGAGGCCGGCCTGCGGTTCCTGAAATTCTTCCCGGCCGAACAATCCGGCGGCATCGCCTCGCTGAAGGCCTTTGCCTCGCCGCTGGCCGACGTGAAATTCTGCCCGACCGGCGGCATCTCGGCCAAGAACGCCGCCGACTATCTCAGCCTGTCCAACGTTATCTGCGTCGGCGGCTCGTGGGTGGCGCCGGACGAGTTGGTCAAGGCCGGCAAGTGGGATGAGATCGAGGCGCTCGCACAGACCGCGAGCAAGCTCGGAAAATAACCTCCGCTACTTTATCTTTGCGCAATCCCAAGGGAAGCGCTCCGCGCTTTCCCGGGAAAATCACAGTGTTCCCGGAATTGCACTCGGCACAAAAACCCGCCAGCTGCGCCGACCGGGTTTGCTACGCGTTGAGATTTTGGTTCCCGCTCAAGGGCTCGAACCTCGATTCACGCCTTCAAAGGGCGCTGTCCTACCATTAGACGAAGCGGGAATGCAGCTTGGTGGTTAGCATTCTGTGGCGATGGAAGCCAGTGCTCGAGATCTCGCTAAAAACAAAAGCCGCACGGGTTGCCCAGCGCGGCTTCGAGTCGATAACGCCCCGGTCACGCCCTTACTTCGTCTGGAAGCGGGCGACCGAAAGGAATTTTACGGCATTGCCGGTGAAGCGGTTGGCATCGGCCATCTGGTTGTCCGCCTGGAAGCCTGCGGTGTAGACCTCGCTCGGCGGCGTATGCACGATGTTGTAGGCATAGCGCGGCGCAGTCGTCGGGCTGGAAACGGTGGCGATGTTGTCGCCGCTGCTCAGCGCCCAGCGCGTCGCCTGCGGTTCGGCCGCCACCACCACTGCCTTCGGTCCTGGCTTCAGGTCGCGAGCCGAAGCCCTTGCTTCCTTGCGTGTCGTCTTGACGCCGGCGCCGATCACCGAGGCTGGATCGGTACCGGCGGGACGGGCAGCAATAGCACCGCGCGGCGATGCGGCATCGACACCTGACGGATCGTTGAACGCCGAGCGAGGCTCGAGCGACGCAACCTGATAGTCGTCGGTAGCACCGGCTGTATCGGCGGCGCTGGCCTGTTCGAGAACCGCCTTGACCTCGTCCGGACGCTGCGACGGCAGCACCGAGAACGCGTCGGTTGCGGTCTGCTTGTGGGCAGCCGTATCGGCCAGCGCCAGCAGAACGCCCTTGTCCTGCGGCGCAAGCTCAGCCGGCGGCGAAGAGCGGTCGGGACGCCAGGTCGGCAACGGGACGTTGACCGCGACCTGCGCCGGAGCGGCAGCTTGATCGGCCCCCTGGTCGGCATTGCTCGCATCGGCCGTGCCGAACGGCACATTGGCCGGCGCCTGCGCCGTCGCCACCGTCTGTTCGGTGGTGGCATCGGCCACGCCGAACGGCACGGTCTCAGGTTGTTGCGCGCCGACATCGGCCTTCGGCCGCGGTGCGAAAGCGGGCAGCGGCACTTCCTTGGCGGGCAGCGCGGCGATGATCGTCTCCGGCGTGTCCTGCGGCTCCGAATCGTCAGCGCTGTCGTCGGCAAGCTGCGGAATGTTGGCGCGCTTGGCGTTCTGCGGCGACACGATCGCGATGCCAGGCAGATTGCTGTTGTTGTTGCTCGTGGCAGCCAGCACCGGCTTCACGCTTCTCGGCGGCGGCGCGGCGGTAGCGACATCGGCGCTGTCGTCGGCTTCGTCTTCACCGCCACCGCCAAAGAACGCGGACAGGAAGCCACCGGATTTCTTGGTGCTGCCGCCTGCGCTGGCCATCATGATGGCAGGAGAACCGGCGCCCTTGCGCGCCTTGTAGGAGGCGAGCGCTTGGTCATAACCCGGCAACGGCCTGCCGTCGCTCGGCACATGCAGCGTCTTGCCATTGGGGAACAGGCTGACCAGTTCCTGGCGGCTGATGCCTGGCCAATGCCGCACATTGCCGACGTCCATGTGGACGAAGGGCGAACCCGACGACGGATAGTAGCCGACGCCGCCGCCCTGCATCTTCAGGCCGATGTTGCGCAGCTTTTTCAGCGGCACACCCGGAATGTAGAAGTCCATCGCCTTGCCCAGCATATGCTGGCTTTCCTTGGCGACACCGCGGCTGCGGCTGCGCAGCATCGAATTGGTCGACGGCGAGCGATAGCCGCAAACGACCTGGATGTAGTCGGTGGCGCCGGCCTGCCGGTAAGCTTCCCAGACCAGATCGAGCAGGCGCGGATCCATCTTGGTCGGTTCGTTGCGACGCCAGTCGCGCAGGATGATGTTGATCTTCCTGAGGCCTGCCGGATCGTAGCGGCCATTGCGCTTGTAGACGATCTCGGCCTTTTCGTGCGTGTGGAGGTGATAGAGCTTGAGCGAGCGCGTTTCAGCGCTGGCGCCGGCAGCAGTTGCGGCGAGGAAAGCGAACGCAACGATCAACGCTGCCAGCCATCTCGGCCAGACGCCCATGTGATCGCGCCGCCCGTTTCTGTGTCGTTCGACTTTGTTCAAATCAAAAGGCCTTGCAGGCTGCCGTTTGTCCCCGGATTTGTCCAAACGGATGCGTGGTTCTCACATCCGAATATCGATCCTAATGGTTAATCATCGCTTATTGAAGCCGAAATGCGGTAACACCGTGGCGATATCCCGTCAAAAATAATACACAGGATTTCTTGGTAAACTGCTGGTTTAGATCAAGATTCAGCCTTTTCCCGCTACACGATCTGTTACCGCTGGCCTTAATGCGTGAACAACGCTGTCCGCATCAGCCATATTCCCGCCCCAACCCTTATGCAGCGCCGGATGTGGCATGGCAAGCTGGTCCCGGCCTTGCGTTGGCAAGCTGTGGAATTCGGCGTTCAGGAGGCAAGGCGGTCGAGGCGGCCGGTTTCCGGGTCGATGCCGTATTCCTTGAGCTTGCGGTAGAGCGTCGAGCGGCCGATGCCGAGACGCCGTGCGACCTCGCTCATCTGGCCGTTGTAATGGTCGATGGCGAGCTTGATCATTTCGAGTTCGACATCGGCCAGCGCACGCACATTGCCACGCTCGTCCAGCGCCCTCAATGTGCCGAAACGCTGAAGCAACCTGGCCGGAGGGGCGAGCTCGGCAGCTGCAGTACCGGCATCATCAGTCTGCGCGCCATCGCCTTGCGATCCGGTGCTCAAGGCCATGCCGGGGTCCGACAAGGACGCATCGGCGTCGAGATTGACGGTGCCGTCGACCTGCGCCCGGATCTGCGGAAATTCGTCAGTCGTGAGCACATCGCCTTCGGCAAGCACCGAGGCCCTGAACACGGCGTTTTCCAGCTGCCTGATGTTTCCCGGCCAATCATAGGCCTGCAGCATGGCCAGTGCGGCATCCGAGATGCCGTGCAGGCGATTGCCCGCCGGCGCCACCTTGTCCATGAAATGCTTGACCAGATAGGGGATGTCGTCGCGGCGGTCGCGCAGCGGCGGCACGACGATCGGGTAAACGTTGAGCCGGTAGAACAGGTCCTCGCGAAACTTGCCGTCCTTGACCTGCTGCAGAAGGTTGCGGTGCGTGGCCGAGATCAGCCTGATGTCGACCCTGACGGTGGAACGGCCGCCGACCGGATCGACCTCGCCATCCTGCACGGCGCGCAACAGCTTGACCTGCACGTCGAGCGGCAGGTCGCCGATCTCATCCAGGAACAGGGTGCCCGAATGCGCCTCGACGAACTTGCCGGTGTGCTTTTCGGTGGCGCCGGTGAACGAACCTTTTTCGTGACCGAACAGGATCGATTCGACCAGATTGTCGGGGATGGCGCCGCAATTGACGGTGACGAACGGCTTTGTGCGGCGTTCGCCGCTGCCCTGGATGGCGCGCGCCACCAATTCCTTGCCGACGCCCGATTCGCCCTCGATCAGGATCGGGATGTTGGAGGCCGCAGCCTTCTGGCCGAGGCGGATAACCCGGTCCATCGCCGGGCTGTGCGTAATCATGTCCTTGAATGTCAGGTGGCCGCCGCGACGCCGCGACGTGCGCTTGACCTCGTCCTCGACGGCCTCGACCTTGAGCGCGTTGCCGATCGCGGTCTGCAGCCGGTCGGGAGACGCCGGCTTGACGACAAAATCGAAAGCGCCGTGGCGCATCGCCGAAACCACCGTTTCGATGCCGCCCTGCGCAGTCTGCACGATGACGGGAACAGTGATGCCGCGCTCGCGCATCGCCTTCAGCACGCCGATGCCGTCGAGGCCCGGCATGACAAGGTCGAGGATGACTGCCGAAATATCCCTCGCATTGGGTCCGTCAAGCGCGCTCAGACCGGCCTCGCCGCCATCGGCAACGATGGCGCTGTGGCCGAATTTCGTCACCGCCGCCTCGAGCAGCCGGCGCTGCACGGGATCGTCATCGACTATAAGAATGGAACCTGTCATGACTGATTTGAGTTGCCCGCCTGGGAAATTCCCATGGATCATCTTGGCACAGGGTTCTAAACAAGGTTTCAAAAAACCCGGTGAACGAATTCCTTAGGATTTGACCGGCTTGTCCTTTCCCCTTGATTCCAGAAGGTAATTGTTGATGAGCAGGATTCTCGATCGGCAGCTTGCGGCGGTAGCGTCCGGTCAAAGCGCGGCGGAACTCGGCGACCTGCCGGAATGGAATCTCGCCGATCTTTATTCCGGCATGGAGGCGCCCGAACTGAAGCGCGACCTTGCCAAGGCGGCGGCCGATGCCGTCGCCTTCGAGAACCGCTGGAAGGGCACGCTGGCTGCGGAGGCCGAGCGCGGCAGCGCCGGCAGGCTTGGCGAGGCGCTGACAGCCTATGAGGCGCTGGAGGAACTGATCGGCCGCATCGTCTCCTATGCCGGCCTGATCTATGCCGGCAACACCGCCGATCCGCAGCGCGCAAAGCTCTATGGCGACATCCAGGAGAAGATGACCGACGCCAGCGCGCATCTTTTGTTCTTCGCGCTGGAGCTGAACCTGATCGACGACAAGGCGCTCGAAGCAGCCCTCGCCGCCGACGCCGGCTTTGCCCATTACCGCCCCTGGGTGCTCGACCTCAGAATGGACAAGCCCTACCAGCTCGAGGACCGGGTCGAGCAGCTGTTCCATGAGAAATCGATCACCGGACGCGGTGCCTGGAACCGGCTGTTCGACGAGACGATGACCGATCTGCGCTTCGACATAGACGGCGAGGAACTGACGCTGGAGCCGGCGCTGAACCGCCTCCAGGACGCCGATGGGGAGGTCCGCCGCCGCGCCTCCGAAGCGCTGGCCGCAACCTTCCGCAAGAGCCTGCGCACCTTCACGCTGATCACCAACACGCTGGCCAAGGACAAGGAGATTTCCGACCGCTGGCGCGGCTTCGAGGACATCGCCGATTCACGCCATCTCGCCAACCGCGTCGAGCGCAGCGTGGTTGATGCGCTGGCGTCGGCCGTGCGCGAAGCCTATCCGCGCCTGTCTCATCGCTACTACGCGATGAAGGCGCGCTGGCTCGGCATGGAGGTGATGAACCACTGGGACCGCAACGCCCCCTTGCCCGAGACGCCGCAGGCCGTGATCCCTTGGGACGACGCCAGGAACACTGTGCTGTCGGCCTATCAGCGCTTTTCCCCCGACATGGCGGAGATCGCCCGCACCTTCTTCGACCGCAACTGGATCGACGCGCCGGTCAGGCCCGGCAAGTCGCCCGGCGCCTTCGCCCATCCGACCGTGCCTTCGGCGCACCCTTACGTGCTGCTCAACTACATGGGCAAGCCGCGCGATGTGATGACGCTGGCGCATGAGCTCGGCCACGGCGTGCATCAGGTGCTGGCCGGCGGCCAGGGCGCGCTGATGGCTTCGACGCCGCTGACTTTGGCCGAGACGGCCTCGGTGTTCGGCGAGATGCTGACCTTCCGTTCGCTGCTCGACCAGACCACCGACAAGCGCGAGCGCAAGGCGATGCTCGCCCAGAAGGTCGAGGACATGATCAACACGGTCGTGCGCCAGATCGCCTTCTACGAGTTCGAGCGCAAGGTGCATGCAGAGCGCAAGAACGGCGAACTGACCTCCGACAAGCTCGGCCAGTTCTGGCTCGAGGTGCAGGCCGAAAGCCTGGGGCCGGCGATCAAGCTGCGCGAGGGCTATGAGGTCTTCTGGACCTACATCCCGCACTTCGTCCACTCCCCCTTCTACGTCTACGCCTATGCCTTTGGCGACTGCCTGGTGAACTCGCTCTACGCGGTCTACCAGAACGCTGAGCATGGCTTCCAGGATAAGTATTTCGAGATGTTGCGCGCCGGCGGCACCAAGCATCACTCGGAGCTTCTCGCGCCCTTCGGCCTCGACGCCACCGACCCCGCCTTCTGGCAGATCGGGCTTGGCGTGATCGGCGGCCTGATCGACGAGTTGGAAGCGCTCGACAGTTAATGCGCGCACCCATTGGACCGATGGCGCAGAGTGGCAGGTTCAGCAGCGGCCTCGACTTTGCAGAATCGCAGAACAGTTTAGCCGGGATGCATGTGACGGCAGCGCTGTTCTTGTTCTAAATACCTGTTCTTGAATAACTCTCCGGCGAAATTTTCCGTTAGCTTTCCCGAAGCCGTATGATAGCTTTCCGACCGAAGCTCAGCCGGGCGCGCGGCTTAAGGCCGGACAGCATCCCGGCCCATGGCAGCGGTCTGACGAATGCGACAGCGACGGTTGGCAATGGGCGGCAAAGCCGAACGCCGACACTCGACGACAGACCGGCTGTTCCCTGAGCCGCCGAACCACATTGGATGATCCGATCTGCCAAGGTCATGACTTGGGACGGCGGCGGACGGATCCGACTGGAGAGAGACGATGACCTTCTTTTACATTGTCCTGGCGTTCCTTGTAGGTGTGTTGGTTGGCTGGTTTATCTGGGGCCGGCTGCGCGGCGAACTTGACAGCCTGCGCGGCGATCTCGACCGCACCCGCAGCGAGCGTGACAGACTGCGCGCCGACGCCGATCGCCTGACTGGCGAACTCGACGCCTGCGGCAAGACCCGCGCCGATCTCGAACGCCGGCTGCGTGAAACATCGGCTCCATCCGCCAAGCCTTCAAGTTCGGCGCCGGCCGCGCTGGTATCGACAGCGGCAAAGGCCAAGTCCGCCCCGGCCGCGAAACCGGCCCCCGCCAAACCCGCCGCGGCCAAACCAGCTGCGGCCAAATCCGCGGCCGCAAAACCAGCGGCCAGCAAACCTGCCGCCGCCAAGGCCGCGCCCAAAGCCGCTGCTTCAAAGCCCGCCGCCGTCCCGAAGAAGGCCGCCCCGGCAGCTGGGAAGGCCGATAATCTGCGCCGCCTGATCGGTATCGGCCCGGTCAACGACAAACTGCTCAAGGGCCTTGGCGTCACGACCTACGCGCAGATCGCCGGCTGGACCGCGGCCGACGTCAAGCGCATCGAGGACACGCTGAATTTCGACGGCCGCATCGCTCGCGAAAAGTGGGTCGAGCAGGCCAAGCTGCTTGCCGCCGGCGACGAAAAGGAGTTCGCACGCCAATTCCCGAGCGCCGGGACCGCCAACAACAGCTGATCCGTCATCGGCAACATAACCAGAAGGCGGCGCTCTCGGGCGCCGTCTTTGTTTTTGCATTCGCCACTGTCTTTGCGCCCTGCGACGCCGCTCCCTCGATTGCACGCCGCCCGGCCCCCATATAGAGCGGTTCTGGCGTCATCGACCGCAGTACCCGAGCCCCATGCCCCTGCCCTCTGCCATTTTCCGCAACGATGAAAGCGGCCGTCAGTTGGTCTTCGACCACCCGGCCGACATCATCATTGCCTATGATGCCAAGGATTTTCTGCCGGCGCTGGCGGCTGCGCAGGCGGCGAGCGATGCCGGCAAATGGCTGGCCGGCTATTTCTCCTACGAAGCGGGCTATCTGCTCGAACCGAAACTCGTGCCGCTGCTGCCTGAAGGCCGGCGCGCGCCATTGGTTTGTCTGGGTGTCTTCGATGCTCCGGCCGAAGAGGCCGTGCCGCGCAACGATGCGCCGGCCACCAATGGCCCCATCTTCGACGCCAGGGCCAGTTGGTCCGCTCAGGACTACGCCAAACGCTTCGCGCGCCTTCACGACCACATCCGCAAGGGCGACTGCTACCAAGGCAACCTGACCTTTCCGGTCCGTGCCCAATGGTCGGGCGATCCGGTTGCTGCCTTCGACGCACTGACAGGACGCCAGCCGGTCAAGTATGGCGCACTGATTTCGCTCGGCGATCCCATCGTCTTGTCGCGTTCGCCCGAGCTGTTCTTCGAGATCAATGCCGAAGGCATGATCGAAACCCATCCGATGAAGGGTACCGCACCGCGCGGCGCGACCAAGGCCGAGGACGCGCGGTTGAAGTCCTTCTTGCGCAGCGACGAAAAGAACCAGGCCGAGAACCGGATGATCGTCGATCTCCTGCGCAACGACATCTCCCTGATCAGCGAGATCGGCACGCTCGAAGTGCCGGAACTGTTCCGCATCGAGAGCTACCCGACCGTCCATCAGATGGTGAGCCGTGTGCGGGCGAAGCTTCTGCCTGATCTCGGCATCCGCCAAATCTTTGGCGCGCTGTTTCCCTGTGGCTCGATTACCGGCGCACCGAAAATCCGCGCCATGGAAATCCTGCACGAGCTGGAAGAGACACCGCGCGACGTCTATTGCGGCGCCATCGGCTGGATCGCGCCTGGCGGCATGATGCGCTTTTCGGTGGCGATCCGCACCATATCGCTCTTTTCCAGTGGCGAGGCCGTTTACAATGTCGGCGGCGGCGTCGTCTTCGATTCGACGGCGCAAGAGGAGTATCAGGAGTGTCTGCTGAAGGCGCGCTTCGCGACGGGGACACCGCCGATTTCGAGCTGATCGAGACCATGCGCTGGGAGCCCGGCCAGGGCTTTCTGCGCTTCGAACGCCATCTCGCGCGCCTTTACGGCTCGGCGGAAGAACTCGGCTTTGCCTGCGATCCGCAGCTAATCGGCGAGGTGCTGGCGAATACTATCGGGGCGCAGCAGACGGCGCTGCGCACCCGGCTCGCCCTGCAGCGCAATGGCGAAGTGACCGCCTCGGTCCAGCCCTATGAGCCGTTCGCCGCCGACAAGGTCTGGCGGCTGCGACTGGCGCGGGTCCGGCTCTCTTCCTCGGACGCGCTGCTGCGCCACAAGACCAGCCGGCGACAGATCTACACCCACGCCCGCTCCGAATATCTGATCACCCAGGCCGACGAAGTGTTGCTCGCAAATGAGCGCAGCGAAATCTGCGAAGGCACCATCACCAACGTCTTCGCCGATTTCGGTGATGGCATGCTGATGACACCCAGGCTCGACTGCGGCCTGCTGCCTGGCGTATTGCGCGCCGAGCTGCTGGACGAAGGCCGCGCCCAGGAGGCGATCTACAGCTATGACGAGTTGAAATCCGCCAAAACACTGTTCGTCGGCAATTCTCTGCGCGGCTTGATCCCGGCAACATTGGCCTGATACGAAGCGGCTGCGAGAATAACCGCCGGCATTGGACACTTTCTAGCGAAGCATGAATTCTCGTCAGCCCACGCACACGCCCTATGATGGCTCCTCAAAGCTCTTCACCATCGGGCTGAAGCCGCTCGAACTCGACAAGTGGATCGAGGTCGACCGGTATCTCTTCGACCATCTCGCCGAAAAGCGCCGGCTGTATGCCGAAATCCCCGACAAGGTGTTTGTCGAGGAAGACGGCACGCGCGACGCCCAGCGCGAAGTGCGCGGCCTCATCGAAGCACATCTGCTGTCGACATTTCCCGGGATGTACCGGCGCACCAATGCCGGGGTTGAGGTCATTGGCGCCAAAGCCGACTCTGACGCCACCTTCCCCGATGCCCCGCTGGTCGCAGCGTCGCTGCTCGTCCAGGAAGACCTGATCCTGATGCGCCGTGACGACACGGGCTGGCGACTCGCCGCCGGCTCGCTGTGCTTCCCGTCATCCTGGTCGCTGGTCGAGAAATTCGGCCGGCCGCTGCAGCAGATCCACGCACCGGTGCCCGGCTTCGGTCCGGGCACCAGGCCGGCCGAGCTCATCAACCGCATGTTCGACGGCCTGCAGGGTCAGGCTGTCGAACGCTTCAACTGGTCGATCCAGGCCGGCGACGCGCTCTATCATCCGCTCTCCAATGTCGAGCGCATCGACCGCGCCACCAGGCGCCCCTCGCGATTTCCCGACGGCGACGTCAACACCCATGCCTTCATCCGCGTGGAGCGCCAGACGCTGCGCAAACTGCCTCTGTCGCGCGACATCCTGTTCACCATCCGCATCCATCTCGACCCGCTGAAAGTGCTGGCGCGGCATCCCGACCGGGCAACGCTTGCCGCCTCTTTCGCGGCGCAATTGCAGGCGCTGGATGAGGCTCAACTCGACTACAAGGGGATGACATCAGACCGTGACCGGCTGGTGCAACGCCTGCAAACCATGGCTAAGGAGTGACGATGATCCGACATGTTCTGAAGCTAGCCGTCCTGCTCGGTGCATTCCTGGCGTTGCCGGCAACAGCGCATGCGGAACCGGTGACCTATGCGGGGAAGCTCGGCAACATCGACATCGTCGTCGAGTTTACCGGTGATCCGGCGACGGCTGGAGAGGCACTGGCGGCGCGCTATTTCTACCGCTCCAAGGGCGTCGATATTCCTCTGCAGGCGAAGTCGAGCAAGGGCGCCACCTTTCAATTGGCCGAGGAAGAAGCCTGCGATGCCAAGAAGTGCGGCGACGGCCAGGCTCCACCCATCGGCGCCGTCTGGCGGTTGAGTTCCGCCGACAAGGGCAAGACGCTGGAAGGCACCTGGACGGCCAAAAAGACCCTGCCGCTGAAGCTGACAAGGATCGCCAGCCGTGCCCAGACGGAGACGCCGGCGACGACGCCACGCGATCTCTATGATTTCACCGACATGACATTCTCGGGCGACGATGCGCCGATCACCATGGCGGCATCGCCCTACGACTATCTCAAGCTGGATTTCGCGCCCGAGGCAGACGCCAAGGAAGGTTGGCCGGATGCAGCCTACAGCTATGTCACCGATCCGCGCACCAAATTCGCCAGGCCGCGCATCGTCGATCTCGCCGGCGGCGCGCCGATCGAAGCCGCCAATGCCTTGCTGCAGAACCGCCATTGGCATGACAGCCTCAGCGCCTTGACGTGCGCGGCGCTGCAATACGCCGGCTTCCACGATGGACCACCGATGGAGGGCATGGATGACGATTCGCTTGGCGGCTATGAAGACTCGACGTTCAAAGTTACGTCATTGACGCCGAAGCTGATGAGTTGGTCCGAATCCGGCAGCCTCTATTGCGGCGGTGCGCATCCGAACAACTATTCCGACGCCTATGTCATGGACGTGCGCCGTGGCGCCTTGCTTACCCTTCAGGACATGTTTTCCGATACGGTCGACGGCAAGCCAGGCCCCTCGCTGGCCACCTTCGTCAAAGAGAAGCGCAAGAAGCCCAGCGACCAGACCGAGGTGGATTACGAGGCCGAATGCGGCATCGACGATTTGATCGGCGACTATCTCGGCGCCAGCCTGAAGCGCGATGGCGACAGGCAGGTTCTGGTCTTCGGCCTGCAAGGTTTGCCCAACGTCATCCAGGCTTGCGGCGGCGATCTCGTTGAAATGCCGGTCTCCGAAGCACAAGCGCTGTTCACACCGGAATTCGCGAAACTGCTCGAACCGTAGGCGTATCTGCACGGCCGGGAACTAACCTTATCCCTGCTTTTCGCTTTATTGTGACAATGATCTATGGTTTGTCGCGCGGCGGTCGAACGGCCGTTTGGCGCGTTGCTTGAAGGAGTGCTCGATAAAATGGCGAATGAAAACTGGCCCGTTTACGGTGAAATCACCGGCCCTGTCGTGATGATCGGCTTTGGTTCGATCGGACGGGGAACGCTGCCTCTGATCGAGCGCCATTTCAAATTCGACAAGTCGCGCATGACGGTCATCGACCCGCTCGACACCGACCGCAAGCTGCTCGACGAGCGCGGCATCGCCTTCGTCCAGGAGCACGTGACCGAGAAAAACTACAAGAAACTGTTGACGCCGCTTTTGACCAATGGCGGCGGCCAGGGCTTTTGCATCAATCTGTCGGTCGATACCGGCTCGGTCGACCTGATGCGGCTCTGCCGCAAGCTCGGCGTGCTCTACATCGACACCGTCGTCGAGCCGTGGCGCGGCTTCTATTTCGACGCCAAGGCCGACAATGCCAGCCGCACCAACTACGCGCTGCGCGAAGCCTTGATCAAGGAGAAGCACGACAAGCCCGGCGGCGCTACCGCGGTTTCGACCTGTGGCGCCAATCCGGGCATGGTCTCGTGGTTCGTCAAGCAGGCGCTGCTGAACCTTGCCGGCGACCTCGGCCTCGAGTTTTCCGAACCGGCGCAGGACGACCGTGACGGCTGGGCGAAGCTGATGAAGAAGGCCGGCGTCAAGGGCATCCACATCGCCGAGCGCGACACCCAGCGCACCAAGAAGCCGAAGCCGATGAACGTGTTCTGGAACACCTGGTCGGTCGAGGGTTTCATCTCGGAAGGGCTGCAGCCGGCCGAGCTCGGCTGGGGCACGCATGAGAGATGGATGCCGAAGAACGGCAAGGAGCACAAGCATGGCTCCAAGGCTGCGATCTATCTCGAACAGCCCGGCGCCAACACCCGCGTGCGCTCCTGGTGCCCGACGCCGGGCGCGCAATACGGTTTCCTGGTGACGCACAATGAGGCGATCTCGATCGCCGACTTCTTCACCGTGCGCGGTAAGAAGGGCAAGGTCCAATACCGCCCGACCTGCCATTATGCCTATCACCCCTGCAACGACGCCGTGCTGTCGCTGCACGAAATGTTCGGCGCCGCCGGCAAGGCGCAACCCGTGCACCATGTGCTGGACGAAAACGAGCTGGTCGACGGCGTCGACGAGCTTGGCGTGCTGCTCTACGGCCATGCCAAGAACGCCTACTGGTACGGTTCGCAGCTGTCGCTGGCCGAAGCCCGCAAGCTGGCGCCCTACCAGAACGCTACCGGCATGCAGGTCACCTCGGCCGTGCTCGCCGGCATGGTCTGGGCGCTGGAAAACCCGGAAGCCGGCATCGTCGAGGCCGACGAGATGGACTACAAGCGCTGCCTGGAAGTTCAGTCCCAGTATCTCGGACCGGTCAAGGGCTACTACACCGACTGGACGCCGCTCGATAACCGTCCGGGCCTGTTTCCCGAGGACCTCGACAAAAGCGACCCGTGGCAATTCCGCAACATCCTCGTTCGATAGCGGTTCCATACCCCTGCCCCACTGCCTTGCAATCGCCCGGAAATCGGGCGATTGAAGGGATGCGGACGAGAGCAGTGTGCATCCGTTTGGACGCACGAGGGACGGCTCTGGAAACTGAGGCCACGCACATCGGTTCCCCAAACGTCGTTTGGCGATTGGGCCGATGCGCCAGGAGAGGATTTGATATGACGATTGCGCGCAAAATTCTTTCTGCGGGCGCGGCGGGCGTTCTTGCGACGATGCTTGCCGCCTGCACCACCGGCGGTTCCGACGGGCCACCGATCTCATCGCAGGCGCGAGGCGTCGAAGGCTCCTGGCTGAACGCCGAGGGCAAGGCGGTCTCGACATTGAACGGCGGCGTCTTCACCACCGTTTCGGCGGAGACCGGTGAGAAATTCGCTGACGGCAGCTACACCAAGACCGGCGCCACCTCGGTCGAGATCAACGGAACCTCGCTGATCCGGCAGCAGCCAATCGCTTTCAACTGCCTGCTGGTGTCCATAAACCAGCTGAATTGCACCAGCTCCGCCGGGCAGAACTTCGTGCTGACCAGGCGCGGCTGAACCTTTCCCATGCGGCTTTGCGGATGGCGGCGGCGCGATGCCGCCGCCTTTTTTATGCCGGCAAACCGATGCCGGTTATCCGCCCTGATTCTTCTTGCATCGCCACAACCGCGATGTGAACATACCCGAAATGCTGGCTGTTATCCTGCAGTCGGGCAAGAGCGTTAAACGCCTTTGATCATATCCGGGAGACGAAGATGAAGAAGCTCGCCGCCATTGCCGCCCTCTCTGCCTCGACACTCGGCCTGTCGGCCGCACCATCCTTTGCCGACTACACGTTGAACATCCTGCATTTCAACGATTGGCACAGCCGCATCGAAGGCAACAACAAATACGAGTCGACCTGCTCGGCCGAGGAAGAGACCAAGGGTGAGTGCATCGGCGGCGCCGGCCGGCTGGTCACCGCGATCGCACAGGAGCGCAAGAAGCTCGAAGGCCAGAACGTGCTGCTGCTCAATGCCGGCGACAGCTTTCAGGGATCGCTGTTCTACATCACCTACAAGGGCACGGCGGAGGAGGAATTCCTCAATCAGATCAAGCCCGACGCGGTGACGCTCGGCAACCACGAATTCGACGATGGCGAGAGCGCGCTGGTGCCTTATCTCGACAAGGCGAAGTTCCCGATCGTCAGCGCCAATGTCGTGCCCAACGACAAGTCCGGCGCCGCAGGCAAGATCAAGCCGTCGATTGTGCTTGAGGTCGGCGGCCAGAAGATCGGCATTGTCGGCGCCGTGACCAACGACACGCCGGAACTCGCCTCTCCCGGCCCCAACATCACCATCGCCGACGACGTCAAGTCGATCACCGCCGAGGTCGAGAAGCTGAAGGCGCAAGGCGTCAACAAGATCATTGCCGTCACCCATATCGGCTACAGGCGCGAGCGCGATGTCATCGCCAAGATCCCGGGCATCGATGTGGTGGTCGGCGGCCACAGCCATTCGCTTCTGTCCAACACCGACCCGAAGGCTGAAGGCCCCTACCCGACGATGGTCGACAACCCCGACGGCTCCAAGGTGCCTGTGGTGCAGGCCGCGTCCTATTCGAAATATCTCGGCGAATTCAAGGTCGTGTTCGACGACAATGGCAACGTCAAGGAAGCCAGCGGCGACCCGATCTTCCTCGACAAGTCGATCACTCCCGATCCGGCCGTTCTTGCCCGCATCAAGGAGCTTGGCGCGCCGATCGAGGCGCTGAAGAACAAGGAAGTGGCCGAGACCACCGAGGCCATCGACGGCAGCCGCGAAAGCTGCCGCACCAAGGAATGCGCGATGGGCAACCTCGTCTCCGACGCCATCCTCGACCGCGTCAAGGGACAGGGCGTCGAGATCGTCGTCTCGAATGGCGGCGGCCTGCGTGCTTCGATCGACAAGGGCACCGTCACCATGGGCGAGGTGCTGACCGTGCTGCCGTTCCAGAACACGCTGGCGACCTTCCAGATTTCCGGAAAGGATCTGGTTGCCGGGCTGGAAAACGGCGTCAGCCAGGTCGAGGACGGCGGCGGCCGCTTCCCGCAGGTGGCAGGTCTCAAATACTCCTTCGACAAGTCGGTCGCGCCCAATGCCGGCCGAGTCAAGTCGGTCGAGGTGATGCAGAACGGTGCCTGGGCGCCGATCAATCCGGACAAGGACTATCTGGTCGCCACCAACAATTACGTCCGCCAGGGCGGCGACGGCTACAAGGTCTTCGCCGAGAAGGCCAAGAACGCCTATGATTACGGCCCGGGCCTCGAACAGGTGGTCGCCGACTATCTCGCCGCGCACCGGCCCTATACGCCCAAGCTCGACGGCCGCATCACCGAGGTTACCGCAACCGTAGCGGCTGCCCCGGCCGCCGAGCCGGCAAAACCAGCCGAACCGGCACCTGCTCCAGCGGAACCGGCAAAACCGGCCGAGGCTGCACCGGCGGAGCCGGCGATGCCCGCATTGCCGGCAGGCTCCGGCGACATCACCACCACGCCGCCGACTGTCCCGGCGGAAACCGCCCCGGCAACGCCGGCTCCGGCCGAACCGGCAAAACCGGCCGAAGCCGCACCTGCTCCGGCAAAGCCGGCTGACGCCGCCCCGGCCGAAGCCAGCCATGTCATCGTCGCCGGCGATACCTATTGGGATCTCGCCAAGAAGGCCTACGGCGACGGCGCCAAGTGGAAGGTGATCTCCGAGGCCAACAAAGGCTACGAACCACGCCGGCTTCCTGTCGGCGCGACCTTGACCATTCCGGCGAAGTAACCTCGCTTCGCACTTGCGACCAGCAAAACCCGTCCGGGTAACCGGCGGGGTTTTTGGCTTTCAAGGTAAGGTGCGGCCAGACGCAGCATTGAAAACTCGCGCCGCATCGCTAGTTTCGCCCGACATCGTCGGTTTTCGCGGTGTCGGGAGACCTTCATGACGCTTTCCACGCCTGTCGACCCCAAAGCCGCGAAAGCGCTCGACCCGCTACCGGCCGGACATCCGCCGGTAAAGGCAGGCAAGATCGGCGTCATGCTGGTCAATCTCGGCACGCCCGACGGTACCGATTTCAAGCCGATGTGGCGCTATCTCCGCGAATTCCTGTCCGATCCGCGCGTCATCGAACTCAACAAGGCGATCTGGTATCCGATCCTCTACGGCTTGGTACTGACCACCAGACCGAAGAAGTCCGGCGCCAATTACGCCAGGATATGGAACCGCGAGAGGAACGAGTCGCCGCTGCGCACCTACACCCGCGCGCAGGGCGAAAAGCTGGCCGCAGCGCTCATCGACCTACCCGATGTCGTGGTCGACTGGGCGATGCGCTACGGCAACCCCTCGACCGCGAGCGTCGCTCAAAGGCTGGTCGAGCAAGGCTGCGACCGCATCCTGTCGTTCCCACTCTACCCGCAATACTCCGCGACCACCACCGCGACCGCCAACGACCAGCTGTTTCGCGCCTTGATGAAGATGCGCCGCGCGCCTGCCGTGCGCAGTGTTCCGCCCTACTATGACGAGCCGGTCTACATCGAGGCGCTCGCCCATTCGATCGAACGGCATCTGGCAACGCTAGACTTCGAGCCCGAGGTGGTCATCACCTCCTATCACGGCATCCCGAAGCCCTATTTCGAGAAGGGCGATCCCTATCACTGCCACTGCCAGAAGACGACACGGCTGTTGCGTGAACGACTGGGGTGGGATGAAAAGAAGCTGATCATCACCTTCCAGTCGCGCTTCGGCGCCCAGGAATGGCTGCAGCCCTACACCGACAAGACGGTCGAGAAACTGGCGAAGGACGGCGTGAAATCGATCGCCATCGTCAACCCAGGCTTTTCCGTCGACTGCATCGAGACGCTGGACGAAATCGGCCGCGAGGCGGCCGAGACCTTCCATCACGCCGGCGGCGAGAAATTCGCCCACATCCCGTGCCTCAACGACAGTGCAGAAGGCATGGCGGTGATCGAGGCGATGGTGCGGCGCGAGCTGTCGGGCTGGGTCTGAGGCCGCCACGTTGCGGCGATCGATCGCCGCAGTTGCGCTATTCCATGCACCAATAATCAACGATCACCTGATTGTAACATTATTGAAACACACCTAAGTGTTTGGTGAAGTCGGTTGCATGGAATCAACGCCATGGCCGGCATCTGAGGGAGATTCAAATGGACTTCAGTGGTTTCGGTATTGCGATTGGTGCGCTTGCCTTTCTGGTATTGGTGCTTCTTATCAAAGGCATCCGGACAATCCCGCAAGGCTATAATTATACGGTGGAGCGCTTTGGCCGTTACACCAAAACACTAAGCCCCGGCCTCAACCTCATCGTGCCGTTCGTCGACCGCATCGGCGCCAAGATGAACATGATGGAGCAGGTGCTCGACGTTCCGAGCCAGGAAATCATCACGCGCGACAACGCCATTGTCGGCGTCGACGGCATCGCCTTCTACCAGATCCTCAATGCGGCGCAGGCCGCCTACCAGGTCGCCGGCCTGGAGAACGCCATTCTCAATTTGACGATGACCAACATCCGTACCGTCATGGGCTCGATGGACCTCGACGAATTGCTGTCGAACCGCGACGCCATCAACGAGCGCCTGCTGCGCGTCGTCGACGAAGCGGCGCATCCGTGGGGCATCAAGATCACCCGCGTCGAGATCAAGGATATCAATCCGCCGGCCAACCTCATCGAATCGATGGGTCGTCAGATGACGGCCGAACGTAACAAGCGTGCGCAGATCCTCGCCGCCGAAGGCCTCAAGCAGTCGCAGATCCTCGAGGCCGAAGGCCGCAAGGAAGCCGCCTTCCGCGACGCCGAGGCACGCGAACGCTCGGCCGAGGCCGAAGCGCGAGCCACCCAGGTTGTATCGGAAGCCATCTCCAAGGGCGACGTGCAGGCACTCAACTACTTCGTGGCGCTCAAATACACCGAAGCGATGGGCAAGATCGGTACCGCCAACAACAGCAAGGTCGTGCTGATGCCGATGGAAGCCTCGGCGCTGATCGGCACGCTCGGCGGCATAAGCGAGATCGCCAGGGAGGTGTTCCGCAGCGAAGGCACCGCCGGCGCCGCCAGGCAGGCAGGCCGCCCTCCGGTGGTTCGCCCGAATGAGAACTGAGACCTGACGAGAACTGAGGTCGCGAGCATGATCCCGAAAAGTGGGAACCGGTTTTCGGAAAAGATCATGCTCCACAGGAAGTAGGAGCGCACGCCCATGTTTGACCGCATCATTTCCGAACTTGGTCCGTGGAACTGGATGGTTCTGGGCTTCGTCCTCCTGGTGATGGAGGTCATCGCGCCAGGAATATTCATGCTGTGGATCGGCATCGCCGCATTGGTAATCGGTGTGATTTCCCTGCTCATCTGGGACGCAAGCTTCTGGGCCTGGGAAGTCCAGGTCCTCGCCTTCTTGGCGCTGTCGCTGGTCTCGGCCTTCGTCGGCAAGAAACTAGTCGGCGGGCGTAATGTCCCGAGTGATCAGCCGCTGCTCAACCGGCGCGGCGCGCAGTTGGTCGGCAGGATGGCAACGCTGGCCGAGCCGATCAAGGACGGTCGCGGCCGCATCAAGCTCGGCGACACGCTGTGGCGCGTCTCCGGTCCCGACCTGCCGGCCGGCACGCAGGTGCGCGTCGTCAGTTCGGCCGACACCGATCTGGAACTGACCGTCGAGGCTGTTTGACATTTCGAAAGCGCATGGCGCTTTCGATCCGGAAAATCAGGGCGCGTCGCGTAGGGCTTCCCGAACGCGACGCGTCCTTTGATTTTTTCAGGCGGCGCCGATGCGCAGCAGGTCGTGCAGATGAACCAGTCCCACGAGCCGCCTGCCTTCGACCACCATCAGGCTCGTAATGGCCGAATTGTTGATAATCTGCAGCGCCGTCGCCACCAGCGTGTCCGGTGTGGCCGTCTTCGGCTTTTTCGTCATCACCTGATCGACGCTCATTTCCATGAGATTGCTGCCGATGTGACGCCTGATGTCGCCATCGGTGATGATGCCCACCAACGCGCCATCCGCCGTCGCGATCGCCACGCAGCCGAAGCCCTTGTTCGACAATTCGAGGATCGCCTCGCGCATGCCCGTGCCGGAAGCCACCAGCGGCAGCCTTTCGCCGACATGCATGATCTCGTGGATCTGCGTGAGATTGGCGCCGAGCTGGCCGCCGGGGTGGAATGTGCGGAAATGGTCGGGCGTGAAGCCGCGCGCTTCGAGCAGCGCTATAGCCAGCGCATCGCCGACCACCAGTTGCAGCAGGGTCGATGTCGTCGGCGCCAGGCCGTGCGGGCAGGCTTCCGGCACGGACGGCAGGAGCAGCACCACGTCGGCCGCGCGCGCCAGCGCCGAGGCCGCGCCCGCGGTAATCGCAATCAGCGGGATCGAGAAGCGCCTGGAATAGGCGACGATGCCCATCAATTCTCTGCTCTCGCCGGACCATGACATGGCGATGATGGCATCGTCTCTGGCGATCATGCCAAGGTCGCCATGATTGGCCTCCGCCGGATGGACGAAGAAGGCAGGCGTGCCGGTCGAAGCCAGACTGGCCGCGATCTTAGTGCCGATATGGCCGCTTTTGCCGACGCCGGTGACTATGACGCGGCCATTGATGCGCGACACCATGTCGACGGCGCGGGCGAAAGGTTCGGCCAGTTCGTTCTCCAGCGCGGCGGCCAATGCCGCCACGCCGGCCTGTTCCGTGGCTACCGTTCTCAGCGCCGAGGCGATCGAAGCCTCCAAAGGCTTCTTTTCTTGGGATCCCGCATGCATGGCTGATGCGATTAGCGCTTTGCCGTTCGCCTGTCCAACAGAATTGCCGTCCAGCCATGTCCGACAGGCACCCCTTCAACCCTCCGTTAACCATCCCCGTTTACGGTTCGGTAAGTATGGCGCGCTTGCGCCGCGCAAGCAGTGGTGACGATGTCGCGGGCCCAACCTCAAGAGAAAAAAGGTCGAACGGGCAGAGCGTTTTGCGCTCTGCTTCTGGCGACGAGCGTGCTCGCTTTGCTGCGGCCAACTGCGCTTCATGCCCAGGAGACAGAGCTGCGCGGCGAAGTTTCGGAATCGGCGATCCTGTCCGACCAGCAGCGCCGGGCCAGGCAATTGAGCAAGGCCAACACGCAGGTCAAGCCCGCCCCTGCCGACACCGCCCCCACGGGAAACACGCCAACCGCTTATGTGCCGGCCAGCGATGGCGCCTTGCCTGATGACACCGACCCGTCACAGGCCGGCGCAAACAGCATTTTCGACCCGCCGGCGACCATCGACGATTCGTTCGCCGACAAGCCGCCAACCGTCCTGCCACGCCGCCCGTCGACGGCAAAGCAACGCGCCGACGCGGATGCAGACAAGGCCAAGGACAAAACCAAGGCTGCCGACAAGAAGAAGCCTGGCAAAGCCACGGACCAGACCACCACCGGAACGACTCCGGACGGCACTGCGGCAGGCGACGCCGATCAGGACATAGCCAACCGCCGTGTCCTCACCGTCGACGGCGTCGACCGACGAAAGCTCGACCCCGGCGCCGAGCGCACCGACGCCATCGAGGGCCTGAAGAAGAAGCTCGAGGACGACCCGTACGCGGCAACCGGCATCAAGGTCGGCTCGTTCCTGCTGCGGCCGACGCTCGAGCAGGGCGTTGCCGTCACGTCGAACGCCGATTCCAGCGCTGGCGGCAAGTCGGCGGTGCTGTCCGAAACGGCGCTGCGTTTCTCCGCCGCCTCCGATTGGGGCGAGAATTCGGCGGTCATCGACGGCTACGGCAATTTCCGCAACACCATTTCGGGCCAGAAGATCAATGAGGCACGCGGCCGTATCCAAGGCACGTACAATGTCGACCTCGACAATGAACTGCGCGCCATCGCCAAGCTCGGCTACGAGATTGCACCGGAATCGGCCTCCGCGCCCGACGCCATTGCCGGCGTCAAATCGCAGCCGATCCGCCAGACTGTCGACGGCAGCCTCGCCGTCGAGAAGGATGTCGGCAAGCTGCGCTTTGCGCTGACCGGCGCCGTCTCCCACGACATCTATGGCGATGCCGAACTTACCGATGGCACCTCGCTGTCGCAGAAGGACCAGGACAACACGCTCTACACCGCAACGTTGCGGACTGGCTATGAAATTTCCCCGGCTCTGACGCCCTTTGCTGAGATTGAGCTCGGCCGCCGGGTATATGACCAACGGGTCGACAACAAGGGCTTCGAGCGCTCCTCGACCCGGCTTGGCGCACGCGCCGGTATCGAAGTCGACATGGGCGAGAAGCTCAAGGGTGAGTTCTCGGCCGGCTGGCTGAGGGAGGCGATCGACGACAAGAACCTGGAGGCGATTTCGGGAGCCACCATCAATGCCGACCTCAAATGGTCGCCCGAGCGCGGTACCATCATCGGCCTCACCGGGCGAACCACGGTCGAAGGCACAACGAATGCCGGTGAGAGCGGCGACATCCTCTATTCCGGCCGCCTCACCGGCGAGCGGCAGATCCGCGCCGACCTGACCGGCAACGCAGCCCTTGGGCTCGACTGGCGCAATTACACCGGCTCCGACGGCCATGACATGACGCTGAGTGCAGAGGCCGGGCTGACCTGGTGGCTGAACCGCTATGTCGGCCTCACCAGCCGCGCCCGCACCGAAAAGCTGACCAGCAATCTGCCCGGGCGCAACTACACCGCCAACAGCATCTATTTGGGGCTGAAGCTGCAGCGGTAGCTAAAAAGCAGCGCCGCGACGCTCGGACGGCTTCATCTCATCGAGCAGCGTGCGGATGACGCCGGCCATGTTCTCGTTCATGTCGCTGCGCCACAGCGCGAAGGCGACATTGGCCTCGACGAAGCCTTCCGGCGAGCCGCAATCGAAGGTGCGGCCCTGAAAGTGGTAGCCAAAGAAGGGCTGCTGCTTTTCCAGCTTCAGCATCGCGTCGGTGAGCTGGATCTCGTTGCCGGCGCCCTTTTCCTGGCTTTCGAGGATCTTGAAAATCTCGGGCTGCAGGATGTAGCGGCCGTTGATGTAGAGATTGGACGGTGCGGTGCCGGTCTTCGGCTTTTCGACCATCTCGGTGATGCGGAAGCCGTGATGCGTGTCCTCGCCGCGGCCGACAATGCCATATTTGTGGGTCTCGGCCGGATCGCATTCCTGCACGGCGATGATGTTGTTGCCCGTCTCCTCGTAGAGCTCGACCATGGCCTTCGTGCAGCTCTTCTCCGACTGCATGATCATGTCGGGCAGCAACAGCGCGAAGGGTTCGTCGCCGACCAGTTCGCGGGCGCACCAGACGGCGTGGCCGAGCCCCATCGGCACCTGCTGGCGGGTGAACGAGGTCTGCCCCGGCGCCGGCTGCAGCCGCTGCAAGCGGGCCAGCTGATCGTCCTTGCCGCGCTGTGCCAGCGTATCATAGAGCTCGAACTGGATATCGAAATGGTCTTCTATGACCGCCTTGTTGCGGCCGGTGACGAAGATGAAATGTTCGATGCCGGCCTCGCGCGCCTCATCGACGACATACTGGATGACCGGCCGGTCGACGACGGTCAGCATCTCCTTGGGAATGGCCTTGGTGGCCGGGAGAAACCGTGTGCCGAGACCGGCGACCGGGAAAACTGCCTTGCGAACTCGCTTCATGCGTCAATTATCCGTTTGAGGGCGTGCCCGGCAATCCCGCCTCGCGACATTTTCGCGCCGGAATTGTGGATTATCGGGCCATTGAGGGAACATCAACCGGTAAAGCATCCAGGTGTCTTTTCGTTCCAGGCGCCGCCTATGGTAAACCAATTGCTAACCCGGTTCGGCGATGAATGGTCTTTCCTGAGATAGAGAAAGGGGAAAATATGTCCGTTCGCAGTGCCGCAAAACTCTTTACCAGCGTGCTGACGGCGGCCAGCCTCTCGCTCGCCTTGCTGATGCCGGCCGGACCGGCCTTCGCCGATGCCGGGTTTCGGCAATGGGTCGCCGGCTTCCGCGCCACGGCCGTGGCGGGCGGCGTTTCCGGCGCGGTCTACGACCGAGCGTTCCGGGGCATCAATGAACCCGACCCGGTGGTGCTGGAAAAGGCACGCACCCAGCCCGAGTTCACCGCGCCCGCCTGGGACTATTTCGACAACCGCGTCCACGA
Organism: Mesorhizobium sp. L103C105A0; assembly: GCF_000502215.1. Lineage (NCBI taxonomy): Bacteria > Pseudomonadati > Pseudomonadota > Alphaproteobacteria > Hyphomicrobiales > Phyllobacteriaceae > Mesorhizobium > Mesorhizobium sp. L103C105A0. Next base: position 688,049 of record NZ_AYXF01000001.1, read on the forward strand.
CCAGTCCGTTGCCGTCGGCCAGCAGATGGCCAGGAAATGGAAGCCGTGGCTGGACCGGATCGAAGCCAGGTTCGGCGTCGACCGCTACATCCTGCTCGCCATCTGGTCGATGGAATCGAATTATGGCGAGATCCTCAAGCGCGACGACATCATGCGCAATGTCATCCGCTCGCTGGCAACCCTCGCCTATGGCGACGCCAAGCGTTCGAAATTCGCCCGCACCCAATTGGTCGCCGCGCTGAAAATCCTGCAGACCGGCGACATCGACGAAAGCCACCTGATGGGCTCCTGGGCCGGCGCCATGGGCCAGACCCAGTTCATCCCGACCAGCTACCAGCATTATGCCGTCGACATGGACGGCAACGGCAAGCGCGACATCTGGAATTCGATCCCCGATGCGTTGGCGACATCAGCCAATCTGCTGAAGAAGAATGGCTGGCAGGGCGGCAAGACCTGGGGCTACGAGGTCACCATTCCGGCGGGCAAACTGCCGGCCGGCTCGAAGACATTGGCGCAGTGGCAGGCGCTCGGCGTCGCCAGGGCCAATGGCAAGCCGTTCAAGAACGCAACCGACAAGGCGACCCTGAAAGTGCCGGACGGCCGCGGCGGACCGGCCTTCCTGATGATCAAGAACTTCTCCGTCATCAAGGCCTACAACAACGCGGACAAATATGCCCTGGCCGTCGGCCTTCTTGCCGACGAAATCGCCGGTTCTAATGGTCTGGTGCAGGACTGGAAGCGGCCTTTCACCAAACTGTCCTTCGAGGAAAGGCAGGAGTTGCAGAAGCGGCTTTCGCAGCACGGACTTTACGACGGCAAGTTCGACGGCAAGATCGGTGACGGCACGAAAACCGCCATCATGACCTATCAGGCAACGGTCGGCTTGACCCAGGACGGGTATCCGAGCATGGAAGTGCTCAAATGGCTCAGAAAGAAATAGAGCCATCGGCAGCGCCGCGCATTGCGGCGCACAAGGGATGCCGTAGCATTGATGTGTGCATGATCCGCTGCGAGGGCCATGCACCAAGGGATGGAGAGGGTGCTTGGTTTCGGCAGCGCGTATCCGTGTGATCGTTTTCCGCTTGCCGATCCTCGTTCTGGCCATCGTTGTCCTGGCGACGGGGGTCGCCGGCAGTTTCGACACACCGGCTTTGGCGCAGGAACAACCGCAGAACCGCGGCTGGTCGCTGCGCGACCTTCTGTTCCCGCGCCGCAGCGAACGCATCGAGCCGCCGCTCGACGTCCGCAAGGCAAAGCCGAAGGTCAAGAAGAAGCCCCGTGCACCCGTTGAACCTTCCGCTCCGATTGTCGAGAAGACACCGGATGCCCGCGTCGTTCTGGTGATCGGCGATTTCATGGCCTACGGCCTGGCCGAAGGCCTCGAAACAGCCTTTGCCGACAATGCCAACGTCAGGATCGTCGAGCGCGCCAACGGTTCTTCGGGTTTCGTGCGCGATGATGTCTACAATTGGCCCGAACAGGTCAAATCGCTGGTCGAGACCGAAAAACCCTCCGTGGTCGTCGTCATGCTCGGCTCCAACGACCGCCAGCAGATGCGCGTCAACGAAGTGCGCGAGCAGCCGCGCTCCGAGAACTGGACCAAGGAATACGAACGCCGGACCGAAGCCTTGGGAAAGGCACTGGCGGCGACCAAGGTGCCTTATCTGTGGGTCGGCATGCCAGCCTTCAAGACGCCGAAGATGACCTCCGACATGCTGGCATTCAACGACATCTACCACTCGGCTGCCGAGAAGAACGGCGGCGAATTCGTCGATGTCTGGGATGGGTTCGTCGACGAGAACGGCGCCTTTGTCTCGACCGGCCCCGACATTAACGGCCAGGCCGTGCGGCTGCGCTCCGACGACGGCATCAACGTCTCGAAAGCCGGCAAGCGAAAGCTCGCCTTCTACACCGAAAAGCCGCTGGCCAAGATCCTCGGCCTGGCAGCGCCGGGAAGCGTGGTGACGGCTGCCGCACCGGCCGGCGCCCCGGTCGAGGCGCCGTCGCTGCCCGCCGCCCCGATCGTGGTCGACCGCACCGTTCCGATGCTGCTCAACGATCCGGCGCTCGACGGCGGTACCGAACTTCTCGGTGCGGCGGCGGCGCCGAAAGCCAATCCGGATCTGCCCGGCGAAAAACTAATCCTCGAAGGCAAGGCGCCCGAGGCCTCGCCCGGCCGCGCCGACGACTTCTCGTGGCCGCCCAAGGCCGCTGCCGCGACGGATACGACGACGGCGATCAACCGTTAACGGGGGAGTACCGTCGACCCCATCAGCGCTTCATCGATCGAGCGCGCGGCCTGGCGGCCTTCGCGGATCGCCCACACAACCAGCGACTGGCCGCGGCGCACATCACCTGCGGCGTAGAGCTTGTCGACGCTGGTCTTGTAGTCGCGATCGTTGGCTTCGACATTGCGGGAACGGCGGCTGTCGGTGGTGATTTTCATCTCACCGTCCAGCTCTTTCGCGACGCCGGCGGCAGCCGGTCCGGCAAAGCCGATGGCGATGAAGGCGAGGTCTGCACGGATGACGAATTCGGTGCCGGGGATAGGCTTGCGCTTCTCGTCGACTTCGCAGCATTTGACGCCGGTCAGCTGGCCGTCCTCGCCGATGAATTCGAGCGTCGCCACCTGGAATTCGCGCTCCGCACCTTCGGCCTGTGAGGACGAGGTGCGCATCTTGGTCGCCCAGTAAGGCCAGACCGAAAGCTTGTCTTCCTTCTCCGGCGGCTGCGGGCGGATGTCGAGCTGGGTGACACGCACCGCGCCCTGGCGGAAGGCGGTGCCGACGCAGTCGGACGCGGTATCGCCGCCGCCGACGACGACGACATGCTGGCCGCCGGCGATGATCGGATGCGACGGCCAGGCCACCGACTGGATCGGCTCGCCGCCGACGCGGCGGTTCTGCTGCACCAGATAGGGCATGGCGTCATAGACGCCGCCGAGATCGTCGCCCGGAATATTGGCCGGACGCGGCGATTCCGAACCGCCGCAATAGAGCACCGCATCGTATCCGGCGAGCAACTCTGCCACCGGCTTGTCGACGCCGACATTGACGCCGCAATGGAAGGTCACGCCCTCGCCCTGCATCTGCTCGATGCGGCGGTCGATATAGTGCTTCTCGATCTTGAAGTCGGGAATGCCGTAGCGCATCAGCCCGCCGGGACGGCTCTCACGCTCATAAACGCTGACCTCGTGGCCGGCGCGGCCAAGCTGCTGCGCCGCCGCCATCCCTGCCGGGCCGGAGCCGATGACAGCGACCCGCTTGCCCGTCTTCTTCTCTGGCGGATAAGGCCGGATATGGCCGGTTTCATAAGCCTTGTCGGCGATTGCCTGTTCGACAGTCTTGATGGCAACCGGAATGTCCTCGAGGTTCAGCGTGCAGGCTTCCTCGCAGGGCGCGGGGCAGATGCGGCCGGTGAACTCGGGGAAATTGTTGGTCGAATGCAGGTTGCGGATCGCATTGTCCCAGTCGCCATTGTAGACGAGGTCGTTCCAGTCCGGGATCTGGTTGTGGATCGGGCAACCGGTCGGCCCGTGGCAGAACGGGATGCCGCAATCCATACAGCGCGCCGCCTGTTTCTCGACCTCCTTGTCCGACATCGGCAGCGTGAATTCACGAAAATGCCGGATGCGGTCGGAGGCCGGCTGGTACTTGTGCACCTGCCGGTCGATTTCGAGAAAGCCTGTTACCTTGCCCATAGTCCAGTTCCTGCTGTCCAGATGGTGCGGTTTTCGCACCCGTTAACCCCTTGAGGCAGCCGTGGCAACCTTGCATCCGAGGTCAAACTGTCGCTGAAAGTTCCGCCGGGAAGCCTGCGCCTCCCGGCAAGTCGAAAAACCTATTCCGCCGCCACGCCCATGCGCATGCGTTCCATCTCGATCAGCGCGCGGCGGTATTCGACCGGCATGATCTTGCGGAATTTCGGCCGGAAGGTCGTCCAGTCGTCGAGTATCTCGCGGCCGCGTACCGAACCGGTGAAATGGACGTGGTTCGAGATAAGCTGGTAAAGCCGTTCCTCGTCATGGGTGGTCATGTCGCCCGAGACGTCGACGCGACCCTTGTGGTCGAGGTCACCGCCATGATGCAGCAGCCTTTCCATCAGATCGTCTTCTTCCGGAACCGGCTCCAGCTCGACCATCGCCATGTTGCAGCGCGCGGCGAAATCGCCGGCCTCATCCAGAACATAGGCCACGCCGCCCGACATGCCGGCAGCGAAGTTGCGACCGGTCTGGCCGATGACGACGACGATGCCGCCGGTCATGTATTCGCAGCCATGATCGCCGACGCCTTCCACGACGGCGGCGACGCCCGAATTGCGCACCGCGAAGCGCTCGCCGGCGACACCGGCGAAATAGGCCTCGCCCTCGGTCGCGCCATAGAGGACGGTGTTGCCGACGATGATCGATTCCGCCGCGACGATCCTGGACTCCTCCGGCGGCCGGATGACGATGCGTCCGCCCGACAGGCCCTTGCCGACATAGTCGTTGGCCGCACCCACGAGTTCGAACGAGATGCCGCGCGCCAGGAAGGCGCCGAACGACTGGCCGGCTGTGCCGGTCAGCTTCACCTGGATCGTGTCCTCGCGCAGGCCCTTGTGCCTGAAGCGCTTGGCGACTTCGCCCGATAGCATGGCGCCCGTGGAGCGATCGACATTGCGGATGTCGACCTCGATCTTGACCGGCTGCTTGCTTTCGAGCGCGGGCTTGGCCAGTTCGATCAGCTTGCGGTCGAGCACGTCGTCGATCGGATGTTTCTGCCGTTCGGTCCAGTGCACCGCCTCATGCGGCGCGTCCGGCTTGAAGAACATCTTGCCGAAATCGAGCCCACGCGCCTTCCAATGCTGGATCATCTCGCGCTTTTCCAGCAGGTCGCTGTCGCCGATGATCTGGTCGATATGGGTGTAGCCCATCTCGGCCAGCAGCCCCCTCACCTCTTCCGCAACATAGAAGAAGAAGTTGATGACATGCTCGGGCGTGCCCTTGAAACGCTTGCGCAGAACCGGATCCTGCGTCGCGACGCCGACCGGGCAGGTGTTCAAGTGGCACTTGCGCATCATGATGCAGCCGGCCGCGATCAGCGGCGCGGTCGAGAAGCCGAACTCGTCGGCACCGAGCAGCGCACCGATGATGACGTCGCGCCCCGTGCGCAAGCCGCCATCGACCTGCAGCGCAACGCGCGAGCGCAGCCCGTTCAGCACCAGCGTCTGGTGCGTCTCGGCTAAGCCCATTTCCCACGGGCTGCCGGCATGCTTGAGCGAGGTCAGCGGCGACGCGCCGGTGCCGCCATCATAGCCCGATATGGTGATGTGGTCGGCGCGTGCCTTGGCGACGCCGGCCGCAACCGTACCGACACCGACTTCCGACACCAGCTTTACCGAGACATCGGCCGCCGGGTTGACGTTCTTCAGATCGTAGATCAGCTGCGCCAGATCCTCGATCGAATAGATGTCGTGATGCGGCGGCGGCGAGATCAGGCCGACGCCAGGCGTCGAGTGCCGGACCTTGGCGATGGTGGCGTCGACCTTGTGGCCGGGCAGCTGGCCGCCCTCACCGGGCTTGGCGCCCTGCGCGACCTTGATCTGCATGACATCGGAATTGACGAGATACTCGGCGGTGACGCCAAACCGCCCCGAGGCGACCTGCTTGATCGCCGAACGTTCGGGGTTCTTGCTGCCGCCGGGCAGCGGCAGATAGCGGTCGGCCTCTTCGCCGCCCTCGCCGGTGTTCGACTTGCCGCCGATCTGGTTCATGGCGCGCGCCAGCGTCGTGTGTGCCTCGCGCGAGATCGAGCCGAACGACATCGCCCCGGTCGAGAAGCGCTTGACGATATCGGCCGCCGACATCACGTCCTCTATCGCCACCTTCTTGCGGCCGGTCTCTTCCGCAAGCTTGATCCTGAACAGGCCGCGTATGGTCTGGGCACGGGCCGTCTCGCTGTCGATCTGCGCGGAATACTCCTTGAACGTCTCCCACGAGCCCTGGCGCACGGCGTGCTGCAAGGTGGCGACGGCGTCGGGCGACCACATATGGGCTTCGCCGCGCATGCGGTACATGTACTCGCCGCCGACCTCGAGGCTGTTGCGCAGCACCGGATCGTTGCCGAAACCGTCGGTGTGGCGGCTGAGCGTCTCAGCCGCGACCTCGTCCAGGCCGACACCTTCGATCAGCGTCGCTGTGCCGGTGAAGTACTTGTCGACGAAATCCGACTTCAGCCCGATGGCGTCGAATATCTGCGCGCCGCAATAGGACTGGTAGGTGGAGATGCCCATCTTCGACATCACCTTGAGGATGCCCTTGCCGATCGACTTGATGTAGCGCGAGACCACCTCGTAGGCGTCGACCTCCGCCGGCAGTTCGCCACGCTTGTGCATGTCGAGCAGCGTATCGAAGGCAAGGTAGGGGTTGATCGCCTCGGCGCCGTAGCCGGCGAGACAGCAGAAATGATGCACTTCGCGCGGCTCGCCGGATTCGACGACCAGGCCGACCGCGGTGCGCAGACCCTTGCGGATCAGGTGATGGTGCACCGCAGCCGTCGCCAGCAGTGCCGGAATGGCGATACGGTCGGGACCGACCTGGCGGTCGGACAGGATGATGATGTTGTAGCCGCCGGCAACGGCCGCCTCGGCGCGCTCGCACAGACGCTCGACGGCGCCCTGCATGCCGGCCGCGCCCTCGCTCGACCCGTAGGTGATGTCGATGGTCTTGGTGTCGAAACGGTCCTCTGTGTGGCCGATCGAGCGGATCTTTTCCAGATCGCCATTGGTCAGGATCGGCTGGCGCACTTCGAGCCGCTTGCGGCGCGAATTGCCGACCAGGTCGAAGATGTTCGGCCGCGGCCCGATGAAGGACACCAGGCTCATCACCAGCTCCTCGCGGATCGGGTCGATCGGCGGGTTGGTGACCTGGGCGAAATTCTGTTTGAAATAGGTGTAGAGCAGCTTCGACTTGTCCGACATCGCCGAGATCGGCGTGTCGGTGCCCATCGAACCCACGGCTTCCTGGCCGGTGGTCGCCATCGGCGACATCAACAGCTTGGTGTCTTCCTGCGTGTAGCCGAAAGCCTGCTGGCGATCGAGCAGGCTGACATCCTTGCGCAGCGCGCGCGGCTCGACCGGCTTCAGATCCTCAAGGATCAGCTGCGTGTTGTTGAGCCAGGTCTTGTAGGGATGCCTGGTGGCGATCTCCGACTTGATCTCCTCGTCGGAAATGATGCGGCCTTTGGCGAGGTCGATCAGAAGCATGCGGCCGGGCTGCAGCCGCCACTTCTTGACGATCCTCTCCTCCGGCACCGGCAGCACGCCGGCCTCTGACGCCATGATGACGCGGTCGTCGTCGGTGACGATGTAGCGCGCCGGGCGCAGACCGTTGCGGTCGAGCGTGGCGCCGATCTGGCGACCGTCGGTGAAGGCGACCGCGGCCGGCCCGTCCCACGGCTCCATAAGGGCTGCGTGGTATTCGTAGAAAGCCTTGCGGTCGGCATCCATCAGCTTGTTGCCGGCCCAGGCTTCCGGGATCAGCATCATCATGGCGTGGCTGAGGCTGTAGCCGCCCTGGAATAGGAATTCGAGCGCATTGTCGAAGCACGCCGTGTCGGACTGGCCGTCATAGGAGATCGGCCACAGCTTGGAGATGTTGTTGCCGAACAGTTCGGAATCGACCGAGGCCTGGCGCGCCGCCATCCAGTTGTTGTTGCCGCGCACCGTGTTGATCTCGCCATTATGCGCGACCATGCGGTAGGGGTGCGCGAGCTTCCATGACGGGAAGGTGTTGGTCGAGAAGCGCTGGTGGACGAGGATCAGCGCGGTCTCGAAACGCGGATCCGACAAATCCTTGTAATAGGCGCCGACCTGGTAGGCCAGGAACATGCCCTTGTAGACGATGGTACGCGCCGATAGCGACACACAGTAGGCGCCGATATCCTTGTTGTTGTTCTCGGCGTAGATGCGGCCGGAAATCACCTTGCGCAGCAGGTACAGCCTGGCCTCATATTCCTCGTCATCTGGAATGTCTGATGTGCGGCCGATGAAGACCTGGCGATGGAACGGTTCGGAGGCCGCGATATCGGGCGCCTTCGACAGCGATGAATTGTCGACCGGCACGTCGCGAAAGCCGAGCAGCGGCAGCCCTTCTGACTGCGCCGATTCGGCGATGATCTCTTCGATATGGGCGCGCAGTGCCGCATCCTGCGGCATGAACCAGTGGCCGACGCCGTATTGGCCTGCCGCCGGCAGTTCGACGCCTTGGGCCGCCATCTCTTCGCGGAAGAAATGATCGGGGATTTGCACCAGCACGCCGGCGCCGTCGCCCATCAGCGGATCGGCGCCGACAGCGCCGCGATGCGTCAGGTTTTCGAGCACGAAGAGCCCGTCCTTGACGATCTGGTGCGACTTCACGTTCTTCATGTTGACGATGAAGCCGACGCCGCACGCGTCATGCTCGTTGCGCGGATCGTAGAGACCCTGCGCGGCCATACCGTTGCCGGTCAGGCCGTTGGTGGTTCGGCCTTCTTTGGTCAGAACGGTATTTTTAACGGCTGCCGCTTTCGTCTGCGCGGCCTGGCCGATAATCGCAGATGGCGTCAGTTCCGTCATCGTCCTGTCCTCCGATCCGGCCCCTTGCACGTCTAGCATTTGGGGCGCTGGTCTACCTTGGGAAGCGACTGGCTTCCGCTCTCATTCTTGCGGCACGTCTTTTCGAAATCCTTGGCGGACCGTGCGGTGCACCGCCGGTTCGTATCCGGTATCGTACAGGCCACAGCCGAGCCGTCTACCCGTCGCTCGCGGCAACGGCCGGAGTGGCCCAAATGATACGCCAATCCAGCCTGACTTGTGCGACAAAATAAGACAGCACTACTGTCCTAAATTTTTATGGCAGAAATCCTGGGCGCACACAAGACCGATTCACCAAATTCTTGGACGTTTGGCGACAGAAAATTACGGCGGGCGCTGTTGAAACGAAATTTCGGTCCCGGCACTCCTTCGTGATCGCCTTTGGCTTTACCGCTTTTTCAGCCCTTGGCCCTTGCGCGTCAAACCCCGAAACGGCCATGGTCGCGCTCTTGTCGCAACCAGACTTTCTCAACCAGGCAGGGACTTTCCTGATGTTCTTTGCATCCGACAACTGGGCGGGCGTCCATTCCAACATTGCCGCCGGGCTGTCAGCCAATGCTGGCGGCTTTTCGACCGCCTATGGCGATGGCGATCTCGACCGGGCCGTCTACCAGCGTTTCAGCGAGATCTTCGAACGCGAGGTCGCGGTGTTCTTCGTCGCTACCGGCACGGCGGCCAACTCGCTGTCCCTGGCCGCTTACAACAAGCCCGGCGGCATTTCCTTTGCGCACCGCGAATCGCACATCATCGAGGACGAATGCGGCGCGCCGGAATATTTCAGCGGCGGCTCGCGTCTCCATGCTGTCGACGGCGCCCTGGGCAAGATCGATCCGCACAATCTTGAACGCGCCGTCGCCCGTTTCGCACCCGAAATCGTCCATTGGGGACGCCCGACGGCCGTCTCGATCACCCAATCGACCGAAGTCGGCACAGTGTACGGGCTCGACGACATTTCCACCATTTCGGAGATCGCCAAACGCTTTTCCCTGCCGCTGCATATGGACGGCGCCCGTTTTGCCAACGCATTGGTCGCGCTTGAGACGACGCCGGCCGAAATGACCTGGAAGCGCGGCGTCGACATCGTCTCGTTCGGCGGCACCAAGAACGGCTGCTGGTGCGCCGAAGCGGTCGTGCTGTTCGATCTAGACCGCGCCAAGGAGTTGTCCTTCCTGCGCAAGCGCGCCGCACAGCTGTTCTCCAAGTCGCGCTTCATCGCAGCGCAGTTCGACGCCTACTTCACAGACGGCGTGTGGCTGGACACGGCCCGTCATGCCAATGCCATGGCCGCGCGCCTGGCGGCTGCGATCGAGGATTCGGCAACGGCGAAGCTCGCCTGGTTGCCGCAGGCCAACGAGGTGTTCGCGGTGATGAAAAAGGCGGAAGCCGAAAGGCTGCAATCCGTCGGCGCAGCCTTTTACGACTGGCACAGGCCGCACGGCTTCGACGGCCATGTCGGCGAGGACGAGTTGCTCTATCGCTTCGTCACCAGCTTTGCCACGACTTCAGATGAGGTCGATCGCTTCGGCCAGATGATCGCCTGAACCCGCGAGACCGCGCCAATGACAAAGCCACCTCTCGGCTCAACCATGCGGCTGGTTCGCCCGGCGCCAAACGTGCTCGGCTTCTACGATGGCCGCGTTGACGGCGTTCGCGCCTGGTCGGACGAGCCGAACTGGCTGGACGACGGCGCCTATGCCCTCGGCATCTGCACCTATGCGATCGTCGATGGTTCGCAGGCGCTTGTCTACGACACGCATATTTCGCTGCCTCACGCGCGCTTCATCAGGCAGACGCTCGAAGACATGGGCGCAACATCGATCCGGGTCGTGCTCAGCCACTGGCATGACGATCATATTGCCGGCAATGAGGTGTTTCAGGATTGCGAGATTATCGCCAACACGCTCACCGCCTCGGCGCTCGCGAACAACCGGGCTGAGATCGAAAGCGGTGTTCCACCGATCAAGCCTCTCGTGCTGCCGAACAGGACCTTCGCAGGCAGTCTTGACCTCGCCGTTGGATCGATCGCCGTCGAACTGCGTCAGGTCGAAATCCACAGCCATGACGGCACGGTGCTGTTCATGCCCGAAACCGGCCTGCTCCTGGCGGGCGACACGCTCGAGGATCCGATCACCTATGTCAGCGAGGCGGATCGGCTGGCGCAACATCTGGTCGATCTCGAACGCATGGCCGGCTGGTCGATAGACCGCATCTTGCCCAATCACGGCTCGCTCGAAGCGATTGAGCGAGGCGGCTACGACAAAGGCCTCATCGCCGCGACGCAAGCCTACGTTCAACAACTGCTTCGCTGCCGGCGTGAGCCTGATCTTGCGAAGCAGGATCTGAAAACCTGCGGCGCCGACATATTCGCCACGGGCGCGGTCGAGTACTTCGCGCTGTACGAGCCCGTCCACCGGCAAAACGTCGAGGCCGTTCTCGCAACCGGCACCGATCGCTAAGCAAGGAAAGGCCGCGCCAAAAGCTCGAGGCCAAGCAAGATCAGGAAAACAAGAAACCAGCGCCGGAAGGTCGCCGGGCTGATCCGCTGCCGGAGCAACTGTCCGAGCCACATGCCGAGCAAGGCCGGCGCAACCGCCAGCGACGACATGGCGACATGCCCGACCTGGAACGCGCCGTGCGAGGCAAGGCCGGCAGCGAGCGCGATCGTCGACACGGTGAAGGACAGGCCGAGCGCCTGGATCAGATCGTCACGGCTCAAGCCCAGCGCCTGAATGTAAGGTACAGCGGGCACGACGAACACGCCGGTGCCGCCGGTGACGATGCCGGTAAGGAAACCGACGATGGGCGACGACCAGCGCTCGGCTGACGCGGGAACCGTCAACTGCCGCGCCAGCAGCGTATAGACGGCATAGACGATCAGCGCCGCCCCGAGGCCGGCCGTCGTCCATTTGACATTGTCGCTGGCCAGCAGCCATGAGCCGGCCAGCGTGCCGGCGACGATGCCGACCATCATCAGCCACAGCCGCCTGAGGATCCATCCGAAGCTCGGGCCGGCAAACAGCTGCCAGATATTGGTGACGAAGGACGGCACGATCAGCAGCGAAGCCGCGGCGACCGGCGGCATGATTGTGCCCAGCAGCCCCATCGCCAACGTCGGCAGTCCCATACCGGTAACGCCCTTGACGATGCCGGCCAGCAGGAAGGTCACCGCAATGGTTGCCGTTAGGGCCAGGGAAAAATCAGCCGAAAGATCAGACATCGCCCTTCATGGGAAGACGGCGCCCGCCGCAAAAGAGCCAGAACTCTTCGGTTGGGGTGACAGAGGCTGCGGCGAAAAAAAGCGGCGCCTCGCGGCGCCGCTTTCGTCTCGGGAGGAGACGCTTTCAACCTTGGGCGTTGTGACGCCGCCGTCTTGATCACGCGGCGTTCTTGGCCTCGATCTGCTTGGCGTTGGCCGAAGAGGCGGTAATCGCGATCTTGCGCGGCTTCAGCTCCTCGGGGATGTTGCGCTTAAGGTCGACGAAAAGCAGGCCGTTCTTCAGGGTGGCGCCGACGACCTCGACATGGTCGGCAAGCTGGAAGCGGCGCTCGAACGAACGCGAGGCAATGCCGCGGTAGAGCAGCTCGGAGCCTTCGCCATTGCCCTCTTCCTTGCGCTCACCCTTGACGGTCAGCACGTTGCGGTGGGCTTCGATCGAAATCTCTTCGTCCGAGAAGCCGGCAACCGCCATCGAGATGCGATAGGCGTCCTCGCCGGTGCGCTCGATGTTGTAGGGCGGATAGGTCTGCGCGCCATCGGGCTGGGCCAGCGAGTCGAGCATGGTGAACAGGCGGTCGAAGCCGACGGTCGAGCGATAGAGCGGGGAAAAATCAACGTGACGCATGAGGTGTTCTCCTGTTGAGCAACATGTTTGCGTGTGGCCGGTGCGAAACCCTGGAAAGGCGTTTCGGGTGGACCAGCAGCCCCGACATCGGCGGCTGCATCCGACATTTGGGGAGCGCAAAAGCGCATTTCAAGGATTTTTGAAGAGCGCCAATCGAGGCGTCGATGAACGGCAGATGAACCGCTGCTTCGGCGCCCGTTCAGCCGGCCGGCGCTAGAGTGCCCCCAGGATAAAGAACCAGGCGGCGCCGGATGAAAGCGCCGCGACGAGGCCGACCGGGTGTAACGTCCCTTCCTCCCGGATCGACAGAGGCCGGAAGCACGCCGCCGCAGGCTGCTTCCGGCCTTGCTTGTCGTTCGTCCGCCCCCTTGGCGTCCTCCCTTTGCTTTTCATCCATTGGCGTCTATCACCATGCCGACGCCCTGCCGGGTGAGACACCACGAAGACGCAAGCGCCTAATGACGGATCTCTTCCATCCCACGCCAGGCAATCCGCCGCCGCAAAATGTCGCCGGCGGCTTTTTCACCACGCGCGACGGCAAGAAGATCCGCTACGGCCTGTTTGCCGCGGTCACCCGGCCGCTGAAAGGCACCGTCGTGCTGCTGCCCGGCCGCAACGAGTGCATCGAGAAGTATTTCGAAACCATCCGCAACCTGACCGACCGCGGCCTCGGCGTCGCCACGCTCGACTGGCGCGGCCAGGGCGATTCCGACCGGCTGATCGCCGACCCGCAACGCGGCTATGTCCGCTCCTTCTACGATTACACCGGCGACCTCGAACAGTTCTTCGAGGACATCGTGCTGCCCGACTGCCGCGGCCCGTATTACATCCTCGCCCATTCGATGGGCGCCGTGATCGCGCTGCTCGCGGCGCCGTCGATGGTCAACCGGGTGCGTCGAATGGTGCTGATTGCGCCTTTCCTGACGGTGCCCGACTCGCCCGTGTCGGCAAAAATGGCGCGCCGCGTCTGCTCGGTATTGTGCTTTCTCGGCTTCGGTCGGCTCTACGCCGCCTGGGGTCCGCGTCCCAGGGAAACCCTGCCCTTCGCCCTCAACAAGGTGACATCGGACCCCGGGCGCTATCAGCGCAACACGAAAATCTACGAGCACTATCCGCAACTGGCGCTCGGCGGGCCGACGATCCGCTGGCTGCAGGCGGCAATCAAGGCAGGCGAAGCCATCAGCGAGCCCGACTTCATGGCCAGGATCCAGGTGCCGCTGCTGATGATCGCCGCCGGCGCCGATCAGGTCGTCTCGACCAAGGCCGTGGAAGCCTACGCCAGGCGTCTGCGCCTCGGCTCGCTGCTGATGATCGATGGCTCGAAACACGAGATCCTGCAGGAGGCCGATGTCTATCGCGAGCAGTTGCTCGCCGCCTTCGACGCCTTCATACCCGGCAACGACGACCCCACAGCCTGATGCCACCGGCGCTGCATGTTGCGGCGCCTTGAGCTTGCGCCTGCTGACAGCCTTCTGTCAGGAGCAGCGTCGGCAGCACACAAAGAGCTAAAGATTCTGACAGCCGGTGCCGCCCCGGAATGCTCATCTCTCCGTGTCGAACCGAACGCCAAGGAGATGACGTCATGACCGAGAAAACCTGCGCTGCCTGCGATTGCCAGCTGGACGCCAATCCGATCCGCGTCAAGGTCGGCGGCAAGACCGTCGAGGTCTGCTGTGAGGAATGCGCGATTGCGCTGAACGAAGCCGGCGCATCAGTGGCCGGCGCATCAGTGGCCGGCAACGGGGAAGCCTGAGCGATGCGCCCCGATCATGCAGCGGCGGCGCAATGCCTCGCACATCAGCCGACAACTCAAACCGCGACGTTCCGGCGGTCCTTGCGGACACAAGGCATCGCGGCGGCCAACTGGATCGGCCGTCAACTGGAAAGGCGCCGAAGCCGCCTTGCCTTGCTCGAAATGACCGACGAACAGCTCAAGGACATCGGCCTGTCGCGCAGCCAAGCTCACTGCGAATACATGCGCCGTTTGTGGGACTGAGCCATGGCCGTACGAAGGGCCCGACAGGTGAAGTCTCCTGACAGGTTTGGACAAGCCAATCGCCTAATGTGCCGGAGCAGCTTTCGGCGCAAGGGTAGAACGCAACGGCCATGTCTCAGCTCACCATGTCGCAGTTCACGGTACAGACGCTTCTGGACACCGGCACCGTCAGGGTGAGGGATGTCCTCTGCAGCGGCGAATGCCGGCACAAGAGCGAAGAAGAGTGCACCGCTGCCACGCATCTTGTGTTTCCCTATCGCGGCGTCTTCGTGCGCCATGTCGGCCGCAACGATGCGGTCGCCGAAGCCAACCAGTTGTTGTTCTTCAACAACGCCGAAGGCTACCGGATCAGCCATCCCGTCGAGGGTGGCGATTCCTGCCTCGATCTCGTTGTCGAGGAGGCGCAACTGCAGGAGCTGACGCCGAAGGAGCAGTTGCGCTCGGGCAGCGCCGTGGCGTTTCGTCGTCAGCGCCGCCGCATCGACCCGCGGGCTCAGGCGCTGGTGGCGGTGCTGCGCTACAGCCTGAGCCGCAACATTGCCGAAACGCTGGAGGCCGAAACCCTGGCGCTGACGCTGGTGCGGCGCTCCCTCGGCGAGAGCACCTCGCATGCCGCCGGCGCCAGCGCTGGCCGGCAGAAGCTGGTCGATCGCGCCAAGCTCGTCCTGTCCTCGGATCTTTCGCGGCGCTGGACGCTGGCCGAGATCGCCGCTGAAGTCGGGGTATCACCGGTTTATCTCACGCAGGTTTTCCAGCAGGTCGAGGCGATGCCGCTCTATCGCTACCATCTGCGCCTGCGGCTGGCGCGCGCGCTCGACCTGCTTGGCCGCTACGACAATCTGACCACGCTCGGCCTGGACCTCGGCTTCTCCAGCCACAGCCATTTCAGCTCCGCGTTCAGGCAGGTCTACGGGCGAACGCCGGCGGAATTCCAGCGCTCGATCAAGCCGCGCTGATCGGGTCGACTATCAGCCCCGCAGGGCTGCCATTGCAGCCGCATGAAGCTCCGGCGTTGCGGCGGCCAGGATGTCGCCGCCCTTTTCCGCCGGACCGCCCTCGAATGTGGTGACGACGCCGCCGGCCTTTTCGATGATCGGGATCAGCGCCACGATGTCGTAGGGTTTCAATCCGGGATCGGCGACGATGTCGACGCTGCCCGAGGCAATCATGGCAAAGGCGTAGCAATCGGCGCCGTAGCGGGCGAGCTGGATCTGTTCCTCGAACGCGTCGTAGCGGGTGCGCGCCTCGCCCTTGAAAAGCGCCGGCGTGGTGGTGAACAAGGTCGCCTCGTCAAGCTTCGTCCTCTTGCGGGTCGACAGCTTCCGCGGCCCACCGGGGCCTTCGTAGTGGGAGCCGGAAGCGTTGGCGTAGAACAGCTCGCCGGTGAACGGCTGCGCCATCATGCCGGCGACGGCGTCACCGTCGACCGTCAACCCGACCAGCGTTCCCCACACCGGCAGGCCTGAGATGAAGGCGCGGGTACCATCGATCGGATCGATCACCCAGACATGCCTTGAGGAGATGTTTTCGCTGCCATGTTCTTCGCCAAGGATACCGTGATCGGGATACTCAGCCGAGATCAGCGCCCGAATGGCGCGCTCGGCCTCGCGGTCGGCCTCGGTGACCGGGTCGAAACTGCCTTTTTCCTTGTTGGCCACGGCGCCCTGTGCGCGGAAACGCGGCAAGGTTTCAGCCGCCGCCGCTTGCGCGATCCGGCGCATGAAATCGATGCTGATGTCCACGTGATTCTCCCGCATTACAGAGTGCCAACCCGGTCTGCCGGCACTTTCCCGCCAAAACAAGCCGGTTTATCGATTTATCAGAGACATCAGCGTTGCTGAAATGTCACACATCGGGACCATCGAAACGCATTTTCACATCAGAGTGAATTAAAAAAGCGTGGGATCGATTGACATTTGTGCATCGCACAATAAATTTGTTCTCGGACAGGTTTTCCTGTCCATGCCCTCCTTGGGCGTTTCCTCCCTAGACTTCGACCGTGTCGTGCAAACGATGCGGTCTTTTTTTACGCTGCGGGATGGCCAGCGCGGGATTGCATGAACAGCCGCCGCTCCGGCGTCATTCGGCGGCCAGCGGCAGGTCGACGAAGTGGTGGTCGGGCATCGCCATCAGGTCGGCCGAAAAGCGCGCCATATCGTCGGCCAGCGCATCGAAGCCGGCCGATTTCTGGAACGTCCGCTCATTCATGTAGAGGCCGCGATTGACCTCGATCTGCAGCGCATGCAGATGGCGCGCCGGCCGGCCGTAATGCTCGGTGATGAAGCCGCCTGCATAGGGTTTGTTGTGCGCGACGGTGTAGCCCATGCCGATGAGCAGGCCGATCGCCGTCTCGGTCAGGGCCGCCGTGGCCGAGATGCCGAAACGGTCGCCGACGATGAAATCCGGCCGCAGGCCGCTGTCGCCCACCCTGATGCTCGCCGGCATCGAATGGCAGTCGATCAGCACGGCATAGCCGAACCTGGCATGGGTTCTGGTCAAAAGCCGCTTCAGCGTCTCGTGATAGGGTTTGTAGACCACCTCTATGCGCTGGACGGCCTCCGCCAGCGGCAGACGGCCGGAATAGATGTCGAGCCCCTCGCCCACCAGCTTGGGCACGGTGCCGAGCCCGCCGGCGACGCGCGCCGAGCGGATGTTGCAGAAGGACGGCACCGGCTCGGCGAACATGCGCGGGTCGAGTTCCCAGGGTTCGCGGTTGACGTCGAGATAGGCGCGCGGAAAATTCGCCGCCAGCATCGGCGCGCCCAGCGCCACCGCGCTGCCGAACAGCTCGTCGACATAGCAGTCCTCGGAGCGGCGGATGGCGTTCCGGTCGAGCCGCGCCATGGCCAGGAAGCGGTCTGGATAATAGCGGCCGCTATGCGGTGAGTTGAAGACGAAGGGAACGCGCTGCTCGGCGCCCGATCGGATTTCGAAGGGTGGAACGACCGAAAAATCTTCGGCTGCCGTCGTCAATTTGAACGAACCCGGAAACAGCAATGCATCATGATGGGAAACTGCCACCTCATCGGCCGCATGTCCAGCATTTCGGCATGTCAGGAACCCCGTCAAATCAGGATTAATGCCGCCAACGTTCACTTGATGTTTACCGTCAGCTCCTCATATACAGGATGGTTAACGGGCTTGCCGGACGGCAGGCTTGGCTGGGGTGATTCGGACGGGACAAGATGGCACGCATTCTGCTGGCGGAAGACGACGACGACATGCGCCGGTTCCTGGTCAAGGCACTGGAGCGGGCCGGCTACCACGTCAGCGATTTTGACAATGGCGCCAGCGCCTACGAGCGGCTGCGCGAAGAACCTTTCTCCCTGCTGCTGACCGATATCGTCATGCCGGAGATGGACGGCATCGAACTCGCCCGCCGCGCCACCGAGATCGATCCCGACCTGAAGGTGATGTTCATCACCGGTTTCGCGGCCGTCGCGCTCAACCCCGATTCCAAGGCGCCGAAAGACGCCAAGGTGCTGTCCAAGCCCTTCCACCTGCGCGATCTCGTCAACGAGGTCGAAAAAATGCTGCAGGCCGCCTGAAGCACGCACAGTGTGATCTCGCCGCTTCGTCGGCGGCGCGACAAAACGAGCCTTTCTTTCCCTTTCCGGCTATTGACGCGCTGGACCAAAAATGGTGTATGCGCGGCTTCGGATGGGCGTGTAGCTCAGCGGGAGAGCACTGCATTGACATTGCAGGGGTCACAGGTTCAATCCCTGTCACGCCCACCATCCAGACAGATTGAAAACAAAGAGAAATTCGATCTGTAAGCTTTCCTGAGGTCTGTTCCAATTCGCTGCTGTCACAACTCTGTCACAGGGGGTGCGACGCAATGGCTACAGTTCGGAAGCGCGGGACCAAATGGCAAGTGCAGATTCGCCGCCAGGGGTTCCCCACCATTTCACGGTCGTTTTCGAAGAAAGCAGACGCTAAACAATGGGCACGACATTGGGAGGCCAAGGCAGATCGAAACGAGCTACCGGTCAACACAAAAGCATTGGGTGCCATTTCATTGGGTCAGCTCGTAGAGCGATACCGTGATGAGGTTGTCGTCACAAAGCGTGGAGTTGTCGATGAAACCATTGTGCTTAATGCTTTTCTGCGCGACCCCTTGTGCAAAAAGAAGCTCTCAGTACTCGCCACAACAGATTTCGCGGCTTATCGGGATAGACGCCTGACGTGCATTTCGCGGACCACGCTGGCTCGGCAATTGGCTCCTCTCTCCCACATGTTCAACATAGCCAAACGAGAGTGGAGCCTTCCTCTAAGAGGCAATCCACTGTCCGGCCTGAGAATTGGCGCACAAGACAACCGCAGGGAAAGGCGCCTTCGAAACGGCGAGCTTGAACGACTTGTCTCGGCCTCAAAGGCAACGAGGAATCCACTTATCCTCCCAATCATCCTGTTTGCCTTAGAGACGGCCGCGAGGCGCGGAGAGCTTCTTTCCATGAAGTGGGACTCCGTGGACTTAGACCGCCGCTCAGTGGTCATCCCAAAGGCAAAGAACGGTGATTCAAGGTCGATCCCCTTGACTATGAGCGCGAAGGAAATCCTGGCGAACCTTCGGAGGGGCAACGAAACCAATGTGTTCCCAATAACACCCGTCGCATTCCGGTTGGCATGGGATCGGCTTATTGCGAGATCTGGACTTGTCGACCTTCATTTCCATGATTTGAGGCATGAAGCCATCAGCAGGCTTTTTGAGAAGGGACTAACCATGCCCGAAGTGGGTTCGATCAGCGGACACCGCGACATCAGAATGCTCATGCGATACGCTCATGCTGATACGAAACGCGTCCGTTGTAAGCTTGACGGAAAGAATGACGAAGATGCCCTACCGAGCTCCAGCTATTGACGACTTTAGCCACGCCAAATGGTTGCGGAGAAATTTCCGCTTAGGGGTCGACTTTGATTTTTTCATCGAGGAGATGGCCGAACGAGTCAGGCTCAACGCGGGAAGAGCAGATCGGGCTGACGTCAAAAAGAAACTTGAGCATTGCACTCAACGTTATAATTGGAAATATATATAGGTCTCATATCACAGATGAGAACAGGTACGTAATAATAGATAGAAGCAATGACGGATACCCAATAGGTCGGCATAATCCTCTCAATATCAATCGAAGATCTATTCAAGATTGCATTAACTATCTGATTTCTGACGATAATATGTATGTTGAGCGAAGAGGAGGTAACTATGACCCTCTAACTGGACGGGGATATACCACTAGGTTTAGGGCGATGAGTAAGTTAATAAGAGAGGTAGAAGAATCTTTACTACCAGAAGAACTGCGAGAAGATCTTGATCCAACGGGTCTTATTAGGAACACTTTGAGGGATAACCCCCAATCACCTCTGCTTTCCTACCTTTTTAGACAGGAGCCATTGCCTACAGTATTGCTGAAGGGGGAAAAACCAACCCGAGGAGGCCAAGCTCCCCTGCTCTCTTTCGAGCCAACCCAAGACACAATGCGCATGGAGGCCAACTTAGCCGCGTACAATGGGTTTCTTTTCGACCATCACTGGATAGACATCCTCATTCCTGACCACGAGTTCCACGCCCTTTCAAGAAGGATTGACCACGAGCCAGACGAGTTTGGTGACGAAGATGACAGGCGCTTCGACCTTGATATCCTCTCGAGAAACTCGCTCTATCGTGTGTTCAACAACGGTCGATTCAGTGACGGCGGAAGATTTTACGGAGGATGGTGGCAAGGGGTTCCCAGCGGTCTTCGGAGGCATCTGACGATCAACGGTTTCCCCACCGCCGAGTTGGACTACTCGAACATGCAGATCGTCATGCTGTACGCCGATGAGGGGCTGGTTCTTGAAGGCGACGCATATGAGATTGAAGGCATTCCGTTGACGCACCGCAAGCTAATCAAGCGAACCGTCTTCAAAATAGTCAATGCCGATGGACAGATACGCGCAGCAAGGAAAACCGAGCTTCCTGAAGGGTGGACCTGGCGACAACTTATGGATGCCGTCAGGGAGAAACACCGCCCTATCGCTAAGTATTTCGGCACAGGTGAAGGCATCAGGCTCCAAAAGAGGGACGCTGACATAGCCGAGACCGTCATGCTCAGGATGAAAGATGAGGGTACGCTCGTTCTCCCCATTCACGACAGCTTCGTCGTTGAGGAAGGCAAGCAGGGCCTGCTTAGAGAAGTGATGATTGAGGCCTACAGGGAGCATCTGGGCTTTGAGATCAACGTAGATGCCAATCCCACATGGATGGAGCAGCTACCGGCAGAGGCAATCGAACTGGACCAGCTAGGCGTTCGCGATCTAACTGATTGGATAGCAGAACAGGAGCAGCGACCCGAATACGACAACTATCGACGTCGGAAAGCCGCTTTCCTGAATGCCAAGGGCGAACCGTGGGGGCATGAACACCATTTCCTCTATTAACGGATCTATTTAGTGGCCATCTTTGCACCAATGCCCCTAGATGACACACAGAAGCCCGTACAGAGGCTTCAGCGTACTTCAGCATAGATGGGAGCCAAGAATAGTAAAGACCTCTCACGGGGCTTATATGGCTTATATAGAGTTCATATGGAATTCAATATATTTAAATACTAAATTGGTCGACTTTGATAGCCCCCATATAATACACAATTCAATTGTTTACAAAATTCGAATTACTCCAAATACGCCGACGTTGTATATACATCTGATGCCCTCCGGCATGTCACCTGTCCAAGCCTGCCCCAAACTTGTCCGAGTGTACAGTCGTCGGTGCGTCTTTCGGAATGTTTACAGTCTGTCAATTCAGGAGGAGGGTGACGGCGTCGACTACGGATTTGGAATTCTGCTTGTGTAAAGTTTCGAGCAAACGCAACATGCCCACCTAGCCAACAAAGGACTACACGAGCAATCGTGCTAGGTGGTACGCTATTCTATCATTGAAAAGGAGGAAAAAATGGGTCGATATCTGCTCTTGGCTGTAATCTCCACGCTACCCTTAAGCGGTGCAACGCAATCTACCACCCGAGAGGGGAATGTTCAGGTGGCGGTAATGTGCTTCAAGACTGGCGAGCGTACGTCAGGGATGAATAAGATCTGCTACTATGATTGCCTGGGATCCGAGGCCGCCATAACCATTAGCTCGGTTGAACTCTGCCCGCTGTCCATCCAGAATTGATCTAGCGGCCTTGGGTCGACGAATAATCGTAGTTTACAAACTTGGGAGGCAGAATCTCCCCTCTGCCCATGTACACTAGCAGCGAGGCTGAAAGACGCAAATGTTTCGCCCCATGCAAAGTTTCCTTATGATTGGGCTATGCAGCCTATGGCTTGTAAGCAGCGTTCAAATCGCTAAGTCCGGAGGTAAGACCGAATGGGATATCGCCTGCGATGAACTCGACGCCCAAGCACATGACAAACCGGCTGCCAAGCTTAAAAATCTGATAAAAAAATGCAATCGCGACCCTGATGAGGCGTACTGTGTGCGATCAGCAATGGTTTTGAGGGATACCGAAATAAAAGAGTTCCTCACCTGTGGCGGGGCCGTGTTTCGTCAAGAGACTGAAATGGCCTGTGCAATGACAGCCATGAACGCACAGATGGGACCAGCTAGTGGCTTTGAGGCAAATGAAATTGCTTCTAACCGCGACCTCTGCGAGAAAGTTAAGGACAAAGACGTCTGCGAGGGAACGAATTTAGTCATCCGATCATCAAAGACAGACGTGCCAGAACTCAATTGTCAATAAGCGTACATTAGTGAGGATTTGCGCCACAATTTCCGATAGATGCCACCCAAGCTAATCAGGATGGCCCAGCGGAAAAGTCCATCTCCGGCCAACTTTGGTTGTTACAGGCAACACCGATATCGGCATAACTTCTGCCGAGGCGCGCCTCCCACTTGAAGGCTAAGGTGCGTACAGTCACCGTTCAAAAAACCCCTATTGACTACGGCTTGGTAGCTCTTTGATTTCCAAGGCCTTGAAAAAGTCAAAACCGGCGTTCATAAAAGGAGTGTTTCTTGAACACAGGAGGCAAGCATGAAACGGGTAGCGTTGTATCTCAGGGTAAGCACGAAGGAACAGACAACCGAGAACCAGCGGATCGAATTGGAACGAGTCGCTACGGCTAGGGGATGGCAGATGACGGCCATATACGAAGACGAGGGCATTAGCGGCGCAAAGGGTCGTGACAGACGCCCAGGTTATGACCGGTTGCTAAAAGATGCTGTCAGAGCCAAATTCGAAGTGATTATGGCTTGGGACGTTTCCCGTCTCGGAAGGAGCTTAGCGGGGCTGGTGACCGCCCTGGACGAGCTTCACGCTCAAGGGATTGACCTCTACTTGCATCAGCAGGCGATCGATACGACGACACCTTCAGGCAAAGCCATGTTCCAGATGACGGGTGTATTCGCCGAATTTGAGCGATCGATGATCCGAGAACGCGTGAAAGCGGGCCTAGTGCGTGCCAAGTCCCAGGGTATCACCCTTGGCAGACCACGAATTCCAGCAGACCGTGTTTCAATTAACGAAGATCGAAAAAGTGGTCTAACTGTGCGCCAAATCGCAGCGAAACACCGGATATCGGTCGGGACGGCCCACCATTTGCTAAGGCAGACCCCTTAGTCCTTTTTCGGATTCGGAAGACGTCGGGTCGCATTAACTATCCCACTTCCGAGCTTGGAAGCTTTGAACCGTTGTGCCTCGATACGCCTCACAGTCAACCCCAAACGTGCCGACACCCATTGCTTCTCCTCGATATCCATAGGCATATAGTACGAGTAGATTTGAAGCGCGACGCGAAGCACCAGCATCAGAGCACTGTTTTCACCATATTTCTTAATACACTGGTCAATACCATCCCGACTTACACGCCCAGTTTCGTACAGCTTCGCTACCATCAACACACTAGTGAAGTTAAATGAGGGGTATTGCTCAGAGGTATCGCTGCCTTCGTACTGCTCAACAAGGCGTTCTAGCGCTCTAATGGAATGGCTGTGACTAAGGTATCTAGCTAAGCCTGCTTGTGAGAGGTAAACAGACCAGAAAGCAAATATTCGTTGCACCTTTCGCATTTTTTCGTCCAGCGACAATTCGCCCTTGATTGCAATATCTACCTCTGCCCTCGATTTCTCGGCATCAAACATTAGCACCGTGGCAACCGAATGATTCAAGGACGCATATCGGCCGCTAGCTTGAACCATCTTTGTAATGCAAGCCAACACAGAGCTGGCGCTATAAGTACCGGCTCTAGTCGATAGAACCTGCCCGAGGACAGAATGAATACGGAATAGGGCGTTCACGCTCCGCATATATGAATCGCCGTCTATCTCGCCTTGCTTGATCTCAGTGACAAATTCTGAATCGCCTATGCTCGAACTTAAAAATGGCAATGTGTAGCGCGCTACAACCTTGTTGGCTTGGCCAATTATGTCTTGGACCTTTTCTCGCAGAATGACCCTTCGGTTCTCATCAATCTTGGATGTAGCTTCAATATCGGGCTTCTCTTCCAAGGTTATGCCAAGCATCAACTCCCTTGCGCGGTCCGATAGCAACCAGGAATCGGCCTTCGAAAAAAGACCGTCCAGTGTACCAAGAAGGCATCCCATCACATGATCATCGTCGGAGAAATACGCCACGAAAATAATCATGTTAGCGTACTTCTTTTGGAAAATATTTTTGGCGCAGTGATCTATAAATGATTTGTATTTTTCATTCTCATCCTTGGACAGCTGCTTGGCGACGAAGCGAGCGCAAAAGAAATACCAGAGGTACTCTTCGCGAAAGAAGAACCCGCTTTCCTCGTCATCTTCCTTCGCCAAGAAAGACGAAAGAGCCATTTTGCGTAGTGTAACCCGGGATGACAGATAAGTCTCTTGGTAAAAATCTAGAGATTTAGTAAAAAGCTCTTCTTTAAACTCCTTCGATTCTGTCTCTATGAAGGACGAGTAAGCGAGATAGGACAAGAAATTCTTCGATTCATCGAACGCTCTCCAATCTACACCAGCCTTATGAAGCCTGTTCGTCACGAGCGTATCATAGCATGCAGCAAAGGAGGCTACAGCCAGATCTCCTCCAGACGCCGAGTCAAGAAGTTCCAGGAACGTAACCGCAGTATAAGCAAACCGCTCCACTTCCGAGTGATTAAATATCAGCTGAATCTTGTCGTGAGCAACGAGAACTTCTTTGTCGTCGGGTAGAACGTCATGCGCCAGCCCTACTGACTTCCATTTTCCAACAAGCTGGTAGAGTTTGTCGTTTGTCAGCTCATTGATCTTGAATATTGACGGGTCTGGAAGCTCGTCAGCGGTGAATAACACTGACGCAGCACTCGAATACGACAAAATGACCAAGCGGCCGTACGAGTAGACCATATCCTTAATAATAGATTCTTTTACGCGGTCCGGAAGGCCACATTCGTCGAAGTCATCTACGATTATCGTAAACCTACGCTTTGGGAACTCGGTTTGTCCGTACTGCGTCGTGAGCGAGCTATTAATCAACTTTTCGATTTGGGCATTCCGAATTGCTTTGCCCTTAATGAGCACAGCAGGATTCAATAGACTGTCGAGGTAAACTTGCAGCTTTTTGGCGAGGAGAGATTTTCCTGAGCGGTCCTCTCCGGTAATAATCGATGCCCTCTCACTCATCACCGCATCCGCGAATGATTCAAAGCTCGTGAGCTGTTCCTTCTGATTTTCCCAATAAATGTCCGGGTCGATAAAAATTCGTCGCTCATCAAATGCTTCGACATTGGGGTGTTTGATGAAATCGACTTGGAACAGACGATCAATGTAAACATCACTTAATGAAGGGGGCGTATTTTTTTTTTTGAGTTCAGCGATCACGACCTTAACGCCATTGATGACGCTCAGCCACGCGGCGTCCCTCTGCTGTGAGTCCGGCTTGGAACCGGCGTTTCTGGACACAGCGTTACCATCGATCGGTAAAGCATTGAAACTTCGAAGGTCCCCCGCCTCCCAGTCACAATCTCGCACTATTATTGGGACTATTTCGGCCTCGCCCGCCAAGTGGCGTACCTTTGCGATCTCGTACTCGCGGTGGAAACAGTAATCAGAGTGGAGGAAGTCAGAACTTATCAGGAAAAGAAATATGTCTGATGTATTAACTTTTTCGTCAATGGCATCACCGAGCTTTTTACCTGCTGGAATTAAGCGGTCGTGCCACACATCGATAATTCCACTCCGTTTTAAAGCCGACAGATGCTTGACCAACTCATCCTTCAACCACTCGTCATTGTGACTATACGAAAGAAACACGGAAAAAGGTGACATTATTATCTCGCTGTTATCGTTTCGTCGTCGCTTATCTATTTCAAGGAATCGCTTTTCGGCGCGCCAGGCAACTTACAGCCGCCGCGACTTTCAGTTCTGTAAGCCTTTCCAGCGATGATTCAATGGCCGCACACCGTCTAGCTGAGAGAGACCACAATTATTTTCGCACTCGGTAGCAATTACCATCTATAAATTTTCGTCCTTCTCTTCCTGTCACACTCACGTCACACCAAGCCACTCGAAAGCGTCTTTTTCTGTTGAGGATTGCGTGTAGCCGAGAAAGATCGTAGACTGCGTAAGCAGTTGAATTTTTTCAATCTTTCGACAGGAGCGAAGGCGACGTTCAGCGGGAGAGCACTGCATTGACATTGCAGGGGTCACAGGTTCAATCCCTGTCACGCCCACCATCCTTTCAATAACTTAGCCAAGCCCGTTTTTGGCGCACCCCTTCGACGACTTAGCCGGTAAGGCGGCCACCGCTTGTGGCAGCCGCCTCGTGTTTGTGGACATTCTAATGCATGGCGCTCAAAAGTGGCCCCGGTTTTGAGACGACGACATGCATAAAAACAAAGACCTAAAGCGCGTCGTCTGAGTCCGTTCAAACGCGACGCGCTTTAGACGTGGTGCGGGCTTAGCGTCCTTGAAGGCGCAGGCTCGATGCCGTCCTCCATAAGAATATCCTTCTTGCGAGCGAACGCGACGAAGACGCCTCGTGCTGTCTCGGGTTCCACATCACCAATCAGAGCGGCTTTGCAAGCGCGAATAGCAGCTCTCTGCTCCGGGCTGTTGCCACACCATTCGGCTGCGAATTGATAGGCATCTGCGACCGTGTTGAGTTGGCGGGGAAAGCCCAATCCCACCCACACCCGGACTGGCTTTTCAAAAGGTTTCGATAGCATCATGACCTCCTTTCCTAATGCATGTCACCCAGAAGTATGCCGCCGTTCTGGGACAACGACATGCATCAAAACAAAGACTTAAAGCGTGTCGCATGAATCCGTTTCGCGACGCGCTTTAGGCAGTCACTCCTCCGCCTTCGCCACCTCTGCCCATCATCCACGGCATTGTCGTGGATACTTCCTCAAGGATTCTGGCTGCTTTCGCAAAACCGCTGAACGCGTCTCTGGCTGCGGAAAGCGGATAATCGCTATCGAAAGCTCGCTGGCAGGCCCGCAATGCGGTTTGGTGAATGGGGCCGCGCCTGTCCTTCGGCCATTCATAGAGGAACTCCAGAGCGTCCTCGAGACACGTGATTTCCTGAACAAGGTTGTCGCCGCTTTTCACGAAAACGGCGCTGTCAAACATCCGATCGTTCATATGATCCTCCAAATTGAACGAACCATTGAGTTTCATGGTTTGCGCGGTCCAGGCCAACTGCAGGCGCGCGACAGAGGCGCGCCAGTAGGTCCTGCAGTGATCATCTTCGTTTCTCCGCAATCACAGCCTCCCGGCCGGAACCGGGAGGCGGACCCGCAGTTCAAAGTGTGACAGATCGACAGGATTACGCGGCTTTACGCGCGCGGTCCGTGTCTTGCGTGATCTGAGTGGCGGCCGTTGGCGTGTCGCCCACGCCGATGCTGATGCGGCGCGGCTTCAGCTCTTCGGGAATCTCGCGGACAATGTCGATCGAGAGGAGGCCATTCTCCAGTTTGGCTGCCTTGATCTTCATGTGGTCGGCAAGCTTGAACGTCTGCCTGAAACTGCGGTAGGCAATGCCCTGGTGCAGCAGCTGGCGTCCGCTCTGATCATCAGCTTTCTGGCCTACCACGACCAGTTCGGGTCCATGCTGGGTAAGCTCGACCTCATCCTGGCTGAAGCCTGCGATGGCCATCGAGATACGGTAATCGTTCTCGTCGACCTTCTCGATGTTATAGGGCGGCCAGTCNCACGACCAGTTCGGGTCCATGCTGGGTCAGCTCAACCTCATCCTGGCTGAAGCCTGCGATGGCCATCGAGATACGGTAATCGTTCTCGTCGACCTTCTCGATGTTATAGGGCGGCCAGTCTGGACGCGTGCCGCTGTCGAGCATGTCGAAAAGCCGGTCGAAACCGACGGTGGTCCGATAGAGGGTATCAAAGGTTCTCATAGCCACATCCTCCTTGAAGCAACATGGGTACAAGGACGCCGCCCTGTGCGGCGCCGCCATTTTTTGCCGAGCCTTATGGCCTTGGCGGAAATCGAATTAGGAGGCGCCCCAAATGAGTTCAAGAGCATCTCGAATTTTTTTTAGTAGCATCCTTCGCATCGACGGAAAGCGAAATCTGAGTTTCTACGGGACCTTCCCTTCGAACAGTCGAACAGCCCCTTGAAGTACAGATCCGGCGGGAAGTTTTCGCGCGATCTGCGCGACCGCATCGTCTACTGCCCCGCCGTCCCGTTTCGTGTTCAAATGCCGGCCAGCAAGGAACCGGGTAGCGGCCTTCCGATCCGTATCCGCCCTGTCGGGGGCGAAACGTCCCGGCACGTGCCGGGACGTTTCTGGCTCGCGGATCACTGTGGCCGCGGATCGGGCCTGTCGGGCTTGTCATGAGGGGTGTTGTTGCCTTCACGGCACGGTGTGCCGATGCCGCAGCATTTGCCGTTGTAGGTGACACCGGGCTTGGTCTTCTCGCATTCCCTCGGCGGTGCCGTCTGACACCCTGCCAGCACCGAAACCGCGATGGCGGCGAGAAATGCGTTTCTTGAAGTGATAAACATTGACGTTCTCCTTGATGGACCGTGTTTGCTACACACCGCTTGGTCGCGGGCGGCAGCGAAATGGTTCAAGGAAAATTGGAATCAGGCCGCGCCGAGGCGGACACCACCCTTCCCAATATGGTTGAGAAACCACGCATATGTCTGTTCCAATCCACCGCGAAGTGCGTAGCGCGGGCGCCATCCCGTTGCAAACAGCCGCGAAACATCCATCAACTTGCGCGGCGTGCCGTCTGGCTTGGTCGTATCGAAGGCGATATTAGCCTCGACGCCGGCGACCGATGCGACGGTCTGGGCAAGCTCGGCAATGGTGACATCCTCGCCCGAACCGACATTGACGTGGCCGTCGCCGGCATAATTCTTCAACAGCCAGACCAAGGCATCGGCGGCGTCGTCGACATGCAGGAATTCACGCCGTGGCGTGCCCGAGCCCCAGACATTGAGGCTGTTGCCGCCGCTCAGCGCCAGCGCATGCGCCTTTCGCATCAGGGCCGGCACGACATGGCTGCTCTGCAGGTCGAAATTGTCACCCGGTCCGTAGAGGCTGGCCGGCATCGCCGAGATATAGTCGACCCCATGCTGGCGCCGATAGGCCTGGCACAGTTTCAGCCCGGCGATCTTCGCGATCGCGTACCATTCGTTGGTCGGCTCGAGCGGCCCGGTCAGCAGGGCGTCTTCCCTGATCGGCTGCGGCGCGAGCTTTGGATAGATGCAGGACGAGCCGAGAAACAAAAGCTTGCCGACCTCGCTGCGAAAGGCGCCGTCGATGACATTGCCCTGCATGACCAAATTGTCCTGCAGGAAATCGACCGGGAACCGGTCATTGGCCAGGATACCGCCGACCTTGGCGGCCGCCATCACCACCGCATCCGGCCTGTGCTCGGCCATCCAGCGCTGCACCCCTGCCTGGTCGAGCAGGTCGAGCCTGTCGCGCGAGATGGTGAGTATCTCGCAGTCCTCGCTCGCCAGCCGGCGCACGACGGCCGAACCGACCATGCCGCGATGCCCGGCGACGAAGACACGCTTGCCCTTCAGCTCAAATGTCGCGTCCATCGGCCTGCCTCACGCAGAACGGCTGTTCTGCCGCGTGCCGCCGGCCGCGCGCGCCAGATCGGCCTGCACCATTTCCGTCACCAGATCCCTGAATCCGGTCGTGTGCGACCAGCCAAGTCTTGCCTTGGCCTTGGCGGGGTCACCGAGCAGCAGATCGACCTCGGTCGGCCGGAAATAGCGCGGATCGATGCGCACCAGGACAGTGCCCGAACCGGCATCGACACCAACTTCATCGACACCCTCGCCTTGCCAGCGGATGGTGCGTCCGGTCTCGGCAAAAGCCAGTTCGACGAATTCGCGCACCGAATGCGCCTCACCAGTCGCCAGCACGAAATCGTCGGCTTCACTGTGCTGCAGAATGCGCCACATGCCCTCCACATAGTCGCGCGCATGGCCCCAGTCACGCTTGGCGTCGAGATTGCCGAGATAGAGCGTGGCCTGAAGGCCGTGATGGATCGAGGCGACGGCCCGCGTGATCTTGCGGGTGACGAAGGTTTCGCCGCGTGTCGGGCTTTCGTGGTTGAACAGGATTCCGTTGGCGGCGAACATGCCGTAAGCCTCGCGGTAGTTGACCGTGATCCAGTAGGCGTAAAGCTTGGCCGCGGCATAGGGCGAGCGCGGATGGAAGGGCGTCGCCTCGCTTTGCGGGACCTCGCGCGCCTTGCCGTAAAGCTCCGACGTCGATGCCTGATAGAAGCGCACCGACTTCTCCAGGCGCAGGATGCGGATCGCCTCGAGCAGCCTGAGTGTTCCCAGCGCATCGGCATTGCCGGTGTATTCCGGCGTCTCGAAACTCACCTGGACATGACTCTGGGCGCCGAGATTGTAGATCTCGCCGGGCTGTGTCTCCTGCACCAGGCGAATAAGGTTGGTCGCGTCGGTCAGGTCGCCATAATGCAGGAAGAAACGCGCACCGCGCTCGTGCGGATCGACATAGATGTCGTCAACGCGCTCGGTGTTGAACGAGGACGAGCGGCGTTTGACGCCATGGACAATATAGCCCTTCTGCAGAAGCAATTCTGCGAGATAGGCCCCGTCCTGCCCGGTAACCCCGGTGATGAGCGCCACTTTTTCCGTCATTGCCGCTCCGTCCGCATCCAATCCCGGCAACCGAATACAGATTTGGCGCGAGAACGCAAATCCCCCATACGGGGGACAGGTTTCAGCCAGCGATTGTGTCGTTCTCAGGCACCTGCAACCGCGCAGAAATGCTTCATCCTGGCCAGCGCAAGCTCGGGATCGGCGAGCAACCCTGCCTGGTCGGCAAGGCGGAAGATGTCGGCATAGTGCAGGATGCCGCGCGCCGACTGCATGCCGCCGACCATGGCGAAATGGTCCTGATGGCCGTTGAGCCAGGCAATGAAGACGATGCCGGCCTTGTAATACTCCGTCGGCGCCTCGAAGATCTTGCGCGACAACGGCACTGTCGGCGCCATCAGCGCGTCAAAGCCGGCGCGGTCGCCGTCAGCCAGTTTCGCGAGCGCCGCACTGGCGACCGGCGCGATGGCGTCGAATATGCCGAGCAAGGCGTGCGAGTGCCGCTTCCCGTCGCCGGCAATCAGTTCGGGATAGTTGAAATCGTCGCCGGTGAACATGACGACGCCTTCCGGCAACCGGTTGCGCAAGGCAACTTCCTTGCCGGCATCGAGCAGGGAAATCTTTATCCCCTCGACCTTGCCGGCATGACGCTCGATGATGGCGACGACGGTGTCGAGCGCGGCCTCGAAATTGCCGCTGCCCCAATAACCTTTCAGTGCAGGATCGAACATGTCGCCCAGCCAGTGCAGGATGACCTTGCCGGATGCCTGGCTGAGGATGCGATCGTAGACCCTGATATAGTCGTCCGGACCCTTTGCGACCGCTGCCAGCGCCCGGCTGGCCATCATGATCGCCTTGCCGCCCTCGCCTTCAATGAAAGCGAACTGCTCCTCATAGGCGGCGATCACATCTTCGAGTGATCTCGAATTGGCCGGCGCCAGATGATCGGTGCCGGCGCCCGAGGCGAGGTCTGCGCATTCGACGCTGCGCGCCTCGGCGATCGAGCGCCGGATCAATTCCTGCGCATTCGCCCAGTCGAAACCCATGCCGCGCTGCGAGGTGTCCATCGCCTCGGCGATGCGGAAGCCAAGCCGCCACAAATGATGCCGAAACGCCATCGTCTTGTCCCAGTCGACCGCAGGCTTCGACCAGGGGTCGGTCATCGCGAAAGGGTCGGCGACGACATGGGCCGCGGCATAGGCGATGCGCGGGAAAACCGCACCGATTACGGGCTCGACCGGACTGCCCGCGAGCTTGTAGCTGACGCGGCCGCCATTCTGCGTAGGCAGGGTGATATCCATGGCAACCTCCGTTTTCGGCATCCTATAAATGGAACGTTCCAATAAATCAAGAAACTTTATGATTCCGGCGATTGAACCGGCCCAAACGTTGAAGAAGGCTAAGAGTCCTTGCTCGGAACCACATTCATCACCTTTTCGATCTCCGCAAGAATCCCGATTGACTCTCGTTTGGCAGAGTGATTAGAACGTTCCAATAGATTTTCTCATTTAGGCGGAGGAAACCACCGACATGGCCAGCCGGGCCAAGGCAACGATCCTGGACATCGCCCGCGAGGCTGGTGTGTCCAAATCGACGGTGTCGCTTGTGCTGCAAGGCTCAGGGCTGATCCGGCCTGAAACCGCGGTCAAGGTTCGCAAGGCGATCGAGGATGTCGGCTATGTCTACAACCGCGGCGCCGCCAATCTGCGCAAAGCCCATTCCAACGTCATCGGCATGGTCATCAACGATCTCACCAACCCCTTTTTCGCCGAGCTGGCGGTCGGCATGGAGCGCGTCTTCCAGTCGGCCGGCATCGTGCCCTTCATCGCCAACACGGCGGAGAACCCGGTGCGCCAGGAAGAAGTGCTGAAGTCGCTGATGGAACAGGGCGTCGCAGGCCTGATCGTGTCACCGGCACGCGGCACCACGCCGGGCGCCTTCCGTCGCCTCGAGATGGCGGGCGTGCCGGTCGTCTTCGCCATGCGCCGCCTGCCGGACAGCCGCATCCCGGTGATCGCTCCTGACAACCATCGCGGCGCGTATCTCGCCGCCGCCCATCTGATCGGCAAGGGCCATCGCCGGCTGGCCTTCTTCGGCGGCACCTCCGACCTGGTCGTCTATCAGGAGCGCCTGGGCGGTTTTCGTGAAGCTTGCGAGACATTGGGCATGGCCAGACGCGACGTGCTTGTCGTCGAAGGCGAGACCAGCCGCAGGGGCGGGATCGCCTGCCTGGAAACCGCCCTTGCCATGGCCGAGCCGCCGACGGCGGCGCTGTGCTTCAACGACGCCGTCGCCTTCGGCGTCATGCTGGCGCTGCGCAAGCGCTGGCTGGAGCCCGGCGCGGATTTCGCCGTCGTCGGCTTCGACGACGTGGTCGAGGCCGAGCATTATATGCCGGCGCTGACCAGCGTCTCGGTGGACACACCCGGCCTCGGCGAACGCGCCGCCCACGTCATGCTGAAGATGATCCAGTCGCGCATCACGCATGCCGAGGACCATATCGGCGCCGTCAATCTAGTCGTCAGGGACAGCTGCGGTCCCGATCGCGGCGCCCAGGACACATCAGCAGGAATGGGAGACGCGGCATGAGCGTCAAATGGGGACTGATCGGCGCCAGCACGATCGCCAAACAGTTCATGATCAACGCCATCCGCGCGCAAGAGGGTGGCGAGATCGCGGCGGTGATGAGCTCCAGTCCGCAGCGCGCCAAGACTTATGCCGCGGAACAGAATATTCCGCTTGCCGTCTCGAGGCTGGACGACCTGCTCGGCGCCGAAATCGACGCCGTCTACATCTCGACCACCAATGAACTGCATCTCGAACAGGCATTGGCTGCGATCAAGGCGGGAAAGCATGTTCTGTGCGAAAAGCCGCTGGCGCTGAACAGCGCCGACGCGCGCACAATGGTCGCCGCCGCCAAGGAAGCCGGTGTCGTGCTTGGCACCAATCATCATCTGCGCAATGCCGGCGCCCACCGCGCCATGCGCGACGCCATATCAGCCGGCCATATCGGCAAGCCGATTGCCGCGCGCGTCTTCCATTCCGTCTATTTGCCGGAAAACCTGCAGGGCTGGCGCATTACCAAGCCTGAGTCCGGCGGCGGCGTGGTGCTCGACATCACCGTGCATGATGCCGACACGCTGCGCTTCGTGCTCGGCGACGACCCGGTCGAGATTTCGGCCTTCACCCAGTTGGCCGGCATGGCCAGCAGCGGGCTGGAAGACGGCGCCATGTGCATCTGGCGCTTCGGGTCGGGCATCATCGCCCAGTCGCATGAAGGCTTCACAACCAAGTTCGCCGATACCGGCTTTGAGGTGCATGGTTCCGAAGGTTCGCTGGTCGCAAAAAATGTGATGACGCAGAAGCCAGTCGGCTCGGTGCTGCTACGCACCGCCAAAGGCGAGGAAGAACTGAGCTTCGACCGAGAAGACCTCTACGCCAGGTCGCTGCGCCAGTTCCATGCCGCCATGCGTGGAGAAGGCCAGCCCTCCGCCACCGGCGAGGACGGCGTCTGGTCGCTGGCCTCAGCCGAAGCAGCGTTGCAGTCGGCAAAGTCCGGCAAGGCCGTCACTATCGATCCGAAAGGTGTCGTGTGAGCAAGCTCGTCTCCGCCGCTGAAGCAGCAAGCCTCATCAAGGACGGCATGACCGTCTCCGTCTCGTCGTCGAGCGGCCTTGGCTGCCCTGACGCCGTCCTGGCTGCCATCGGCGAGCGCTTCGACGCCGAAGGCCATCCGAAAGACATCACCACGCTGCATCCGATCGCCGCCGGCGACATGTATGGCATCAAGGGCATCGACCATCTGGCCAAGCCCGGCTTGTTGAAGCGCACGCTCTGCGGCTCCTATCCCTCAGGCCCCTCCTCGTCCGAGCCGCCGCAGATATGGAAGATGATCGGCGACAATTCGGTCGCCGCCTACAACGTGCCCTCCGGCATCCTTTTCGACATGCACCGCGAGGCCGCCGCCAAGCGGCCGGGCGTGCTGACCAAGGTCGGCCTCGACACTTTTGCCGACCCGCGCCACCAGGGCTGCGCCATGAATGAGGCTGCAAGCGAGCCGATCGTCTCGGTGCAGCAGTTCGACGGCGAGGAATGGCTCTATTTCCGCTCGATCGTGCCCAACGTTTCGATCATCCGCGCCACCACCGCCGACGAGCGCGGCAACCTCACTTACGAGCATGAAGGCGCCTATTTGGGCGGCCTCGAACAGGCGCTCGCCGCGCGCAACAATGGCGGCATCGTCATTGCGCAGGTCAAGCGCGTCGTCGAGAACGGCACGCTGAAGCCGCATGACGTGCGCGTGCCCGGCGTGCTGGTAGACCACATCGTGGTGGCGCCGAACCAGTTGCAGACGACGTTGACGCCTTACGACCCGGCGATTTCGGGCGAGATCTTCCGGCCGTTGTCCAGCTTCCGCAACGCTGAGATGAACGTCCAGAAAGTAATCGCGCGCCGCGTCGCCATGGAATTGCGCGACGGCATGGCGGTCAATATCGGCTTCGGCATCTCGGCAAACGTGCCGCGTATCCTTCTCGAGGAAGACCAGCACGGCAAAGTCACCTGGGTGATCGAGCAGGGCGCCGTCGGCGGCGTGCCGCTGCTCGACTTCAAGTTCGGCTGCGCTTCCAATGCCGAGGCGATCATGCCCTCGCCGCACCAGTTCATCTATTTCCAGGCCGGCGGCTTCGATGCCTCGCTGCTCTCCTTCTTGCAGATCGACCGCCATGGCTCCGTCAACGTGTCGAAACTCTCGGCCCGGCCACATGTCACCGCCGGGGCCGGCGGCTTTGTCGACATCACGGCACGGGCGAAAAAGATCGTCTTCTCCGGCTTCTTCAATGCCGGCGCAAAACTGTCGCTCGCCGATGGCGGCATTCGCATCGATGCAGAAGGCAAGGTGAAGAAGGTGGTCAACGAGGTCGAGCACATCTCCTTCTCCGGCAAGCGCGCCGTCGCACAAGGGCAGGACATCACCTACGTCACCGAGCGCTGCGTGATGAAGCTGACGCCGGACGGTCTGATGGTGACGGAACTGGCGCCTGGCATCGACCTCGAACGCGATGTGCTGGCGCAGTCCGAAACACCGCTCGGCGTCGCCAACGACCTCAAGGTGACACCGGCGGCGCTGTACCAGGATCGGCCGATCGGCCTGTCGCTGAATGGCGGCGCTTCTCTCGGAGGCGCGCATGGCTGAGCGCCTCGTCACCTTCGAGCAGGACGGCGCCATCGGTATCGTCACGCTGCGCCGGCCGGAGAAGTTCAACGCGCTGGACATTCCAATGCTGCGCGCGCTCGAGACAGCGCTCGACGAAGCCGAAATGGCTGAAGGCGTGCGCGTCGCGCTGATCCGCGGCGAAGGCAAGGGCTTTTGCGCCGGCGGCGATGTCGAGGCCTGGGGCGAGATGAGCGCTGCCGACTTTCAGGTGCAATGGGTGCGCTACGGCCACCGCGTCTTCGACCGACTGGCGCGGCTGCGGCAACCGACCATCGCGGTGCTTTCCGGCCATGCGTTGGGTGGCGGGCTGGAGCTGGCAGTCGCCTGCGACTTCCGTGTCGCCGAAACGCAGGTGAAGCTCGGCTTTCCCGAGACATCGATCGGCGTCGTCCCCGGCTGGTCCGGCACGCAGCGCGCCGTGCGCCGCTTCGGGGCGCAGATCGTGCGCCGCATGGCGCTCGGCGGCGAGGTCTTTGCCGCCCCCGACGCGCTCGCCCTCGGCATTGTCGATCGTGTGGTCGAG
The DNA here is from genome assembly GCF_000502215.1 of Mesorhizobium sp. L103C105A0. Lineage (NCBI taxonomy): Bacteria > Pseudomonadati > Pseudomonadota > Alphaproteobacteria > Hyphomicrobiales > Phyllobacteriaceae > Mesorhizobium > Mesorhizobium sp. L103C105A0. The sequence continues at coordinate 724,287 of NZ_AYXF01000001.1, forward strand.
ACCGGCCAGGCGCTGGCAGAGGCCAGGACTTGGGCCGAAAAAATCGCCGGGCGCGGGCCGCTCGCAACCGAAGCCGCCAAGCTGATGATCGCAGTCGCCGAAGGCGAGGAAAGTGCGGCCGCCACCGAGGCGCTCGCCAGCGGCTTCGTTGCGCTGACCGGCGACCTCAAAGCCGGCGTGAGCGCCTTCAAGGCCAAGCAGAGGCCGGCCTTTTCCAGATCTTAGAGAAAGCATGATGAACGCACCGCTCAACATTTCCATGCCGGCCGAGGCGTCCAAGGCGCCGAAGGTTTACAAGCTCCTGATCGACGGCAAGCATGTCGATGCCCGTGACGGCCGCACGATTGCGCGCAACAGCCCCGGCCATGGCTTCACCGTTTCGCGCTATGCGCAGGCCGGCGAGGCCGAGGTGGAGGCGGCCATGCAGGCCGCGCACAAGGCATTCGAGACCGGCCCGTGGCCGCGCACGAAGGCGGCCGAGCGCGCAGCCATCCTGCTCAAGACGGCCGACCTGATCGAGGCCCAGCTCGAAGACATCGCCCGACTCGATGCGCTGGAATCCGGCAAGCCGATCGCCCAGGCGCGCGGCGAGATCGGCGGCGCCATCGACATCTGGCGCTATGCCGCCTCGCTCGCCCGCACGCTGCACGGCGAAAGCTACGCCAATCTCGGCGACGCCATGCTGGGCGTGGTCCTGCGCGAGCCGATCGGCGTCGTCTCGATCATCACCCCGTGGAATTTCCCGTTCCTGATCGTCAGCCAGAAACTGCCCTTCGCGCTCGCCGCCGGCTGCACCGCGGTGGTCAAGCCGAGCGAAATGACCTCGGCCTCGACCTTCGTGCTCGGCGACATCCTGATGCAGGCCGGCCTGCCCGCGGGCGTCGTCAACATCCTGGCCGGCCTCGGCGCCGATGTCGGGGGGCCGATGGTCAGCCATCCGCTGGTCGAGATGGTGTCGTTCACCGGCTCTACCCGCGTCGGCAAGATGACCATGGCTTCCGCCGCGCAGTCGCTGAAGAAAGTCTCGATGGAGCTCGGCGGCAAGAACGGCCAGATCGTCTTCCCCGATGCCGATCTCGAGGCGGCCGCTGACGCAGCAGTGTTCGGCGGCTTCTTCAACGCCGGCGAATGCTGCAATGCCGGCAGTCGGCTGATCGTGCATGAAGCCATCGCCGACGATTTCCTCGCCACTGTCAAGGCCCTGACCGCCAAGGTAACGGTCGGCGACCCACTCGACGACCGAACCAAGGTTGGCGCGATGATTTCCGCCGACCATCTGACCAAGGTCGCAGATTACGTTGCGGCAGCAGCAAAAGACGGCAGCAATGTCTATAGCGGTGGCGGCCAATTGGCGTCCAATGCCGGCCAGTACCTCGATCCGACCATCATTCGCGGCGTTACCGAAGACATGGCTATTGCGCGCGAGGAAGTGTTTGGCCCGGTGCTCTCCGTGCTGACTTTTGGATCGATTGAAAAGGCGTTGCACATCGCCAACAACACGCCCTATGGTCTGTCGGCAGGGGTGTGGAGCGCCAGCATCGACACTTGTATGTCGGTGGCGCGTGGTGTGCGTTCGGGGACCGTTTGGGTGAACACATTCATGGAAGGCTTTCCCGAGCTGCCATTCGGGGGCTACAAGCAGTCCGGCATCGGACGCGAACTCGGCAAACGCGCTGTCGAGGATTATACCGAGGAAAAGACAATCCAGTTTCATCGCGGCCAGCGCACCGGTTGGTGGGTCGGCTGAGTTTGGAAGAACCCGGTGGGCTTCCACCGGTCGTGTAATGCAACAAGGGAGGTAGAACATGTTGCGCAAAATGCTTATCGGAACGGCTCTGGCGACGGCCTTTGCTTTCTCGGCCCATGCCGAGGACGTCAAGGAAGTGCAGATGCTGCATTGGTGGACGTCGGGCGGCGAAGCGGCTGCTCTCAACGTCCTCAAGGGCGACCTTGCCAAGGAAGGCTATGCCTGGAAGGACGTGCCGGTGGCCGGTGGTGGCGGCGACGCCGCCATGACTGCGCTGAAGGCGATGGTCGCGGCCGGCAATTACCCGACCGCGTCGCAGATGCTCGGCTACACCGTGCTCGACTATGCGGCGGCCGGCGTCATGGGCGACCTGACCGAGACGGCGAAGAAGGAAGGCTGGGACAAGTCGGTTCCGGCAGCCCTGCAGAAGTTCTCCGTCTATGACGGCAAGTGGGTCGCTGCTCCAGTCAACGTCCACTCCGTCAACTGGCTGTGGATCAACAAGGCGGTGATGGACAAGATCGGCGGCACCGAGCCAAAGACCTTCGACGACTTCGTCGCCCTGCTCGACAAAGCCAAGGCGGCTGGCGTTATTCCGCTCGCCCTTGGCGGCCAGAACTGGCAGGAAGCCACCATGTTCGACTCGGTTGTGCTGTCGACCGGCGGACCTGAGTTCTACAAGAAGGCCTTCAACGACCTCGACGACGAGTCCCTCAAGTCGGACACGATGAAGAAGTCGTTCGACAACCTCGCCAAGCTCGTCACCTATGTCGACCCGAACTTCTCGGGCCGCGACTGGAACCTTGCCACCGCCATGGTCATCAAGGGCGATGCCCTGGTGCAGGTGATGGGTGACTGGGCCAAGGGCGAGTTCAACGCCGCCAAGAAAACGCCGGGCACCGACTTCCTGTGCTATCGCTTCCCGGGCACGGAAGGCTCGGTGGTCTACAACTCCGACATGTTCGGCATGTTCAACGTTCCGGACGACCGCAAGGCCGCCCAGGTCGCGTTGGCCACCGCCACCCTGTCGAAGAGCTTCCAGTCGGCCTTCAACGTCGTCAAGGGTTCGGTTCCCGCCCGTACCGACGTTCCGGACACCGACTTCGACGCGTGCGGCAAGAAGGGCATCGCCGACCTGAAGGCTGCCAACGAAGGCGGCACACTGTTCGGCTCGCTTGCCCAGGGCTATGGCGCGCCTCCGGCGGTCGCCAATGCCTACAAGGACGTCGTTTCGAAGTTCGTCCACGGTCAGATCAAGACCTCGGACGAAGCCGTGACCGAACTGGTCAAGGCAATCGACGACGCCAAGTAAGCCCTGGCCAGCAAGACACCTTTCCCGCTTCGGCGGGGAAGGGTCGCCTCAGGATTGGCCGGCTGGCGCAATTCCAGGAAAAGTGTGAGCGGTTTTCCGGCCGGAATTGCGTAAAAGAAAGAGTTAGAGAGGTTCGCCGTTTCCGTGAAACGGTGAAACCCTCTTGAACACCATGCCGACCAGAGACCCGTATGCACGGGGCCGCCTTGCCTCCTGACGGCAGAGCACGGACGACCCTAACGGGAGGAGCCTCATGAGCAGTGTAGCGACGACCCAGATCAAGCTGACACCCGAGCGGTCTCGCCCCTCCGTGCGCGCGCGATTGCAGGACGCGCTGCCGAAGATCGTGCTGGCGCCGAGCTTCGCCATCACCATCGTCTTCGTCTATGGCTTTATCCTGTGGACTGTCTATCTGTCCTTCACCAATTCCAAGACCTTCCCGTCCTATGTCATTACCGGACCACGCGCGTATCTACGGCTGTGGGGCTGGACGTTCGACTCCGACCCGCCATCGAGCTGGTACACGTCGATCGTCAATATGGGCATTTTTGGCTTTCTCTACATCGCCATCTGCCTGGCGCTCGGCCTGTTCCTGGCCATCCTGCTCGACCAGAAGATTCGCGGCGAAGGCGTGTTGCGGCCGATCTATCTCTACCCGATGGCGCTGTCCTTCATCGTCACCGGCGTCGCCTGGAAATGGTTCCTCGACCCCGGCCTCGGTCTTGAGCAGACCTTGCATCAGTGGGGCTGGACGAGCTTCCATTTCGACTGGATCAAGAACAAGGATTTCGTCATCTACACGGTGGTCATTGCCGGCGTCTGGCAGGCCTCCGGCTTCATCATGGCGATGTTCCTGGCCGGCCTGCGTGGCATTGACGGCGAGATCATGAAGGCGGCGCAGATCGACGGTGCCACCACCTTTCAGCTCTACCGCCGCATCGTCATTCCGCTGCTGCGGCCAATCTTCCTGTCGGCCTTCATCGTGCTCGCGCACCTTGCCATCAAGTCCTACGATCTCGTGGTGGCGCTGACCAGCGGCGGCCCCGGTGGCTCGGCCTGGCTGCCGTCCAACTTCATGTATGAGTACACCTTCAAGCGCAACGAAATGGCCGTCGGCTCGGCCAGTGCCGTGATCATGCTGATGACCATCGTCGCCATCATCGTGCCCTATCTCTATTCCGAACTGCGGGAGAAGCCGCGATGAGCGCTGTCGCCACCCCTGCCCGCCCCGCTGCTTCCCAAAAGGCCTCCGGCGGCATGAGCACCAAGACCCTCAACCGCATCGTCATCTACGGGCTTCTGGCGCTGTTTGCGCTGTTTTATCTGATGCCGCTGTTCGTCATGCTGGTGACCTCGTTCAAGACCATGGACGAGATCCAGAACGGCAACATGCTGGCGTTGCCCACGGCGCCGACCTTCGACCCGTGGCTGAAGGCCTGGGGCGAGACCTGCGTCGGCCTCACCTGCGCCGGCATCAAGGGCTATTTCTGGAACTCGATCAAGATGGTGGTTCCAGCCGTACTGATCTCGACCATGCTCGGCGCGCTCAACGGCTACGTCTTGACCAAATGGCGTTTTCGCGGCGCCACGCTGGTGTTCGGGCTGATGCTGTTTGCCTGCTTCATTCCGTTCCAGTCGGTGCTGCTGCCGATGGCGACCATCCTCGGCAGCCTGGGACGTTTCGGCGTGAAGCTGCAGAATGCGACGGGTACGAGTTTCGGTCTCGGCAATCCGACGGTCAACCTGGTCTTCGTCCATGTCGTCTACGGCATCGGCTTCACTACACTGTTTTTCCGCAACTATTACGAGGCATTCCCGAACGAGCTGATCAAGGCCGCACAGGTCGACGGCGCCTCCTTCTTCCAGATCTTCCGCCGCATCATGCTGCCGAACTCGATGCCGATCTTCGTCGTCACCGTCATCTACCAGTTCACCAACATCTGGAACGACTTCCTGTTCGCTTCGGCTTACGCCGGCACAGGCGACTCCATGCCGATGACGGTGGCGCTCAACAACGTCGTCAACACCTCGACCGGCGTCGTCGAATACAACGTCAACATGGCGGCCGCGATGATCGCGGCTCTGCCCACCCTGATCGTCTATGTCGTCGCCGGCCGCTATTTCGTGCGCGGGCTGATGGCTGGCGCGGTCAAGGGCTGATCAATTCGGAAGGAACGACCATGGCTTTTCTGGAAATTGATGGGCTGAAGAAGCGCTTCGGGAATGTCGAGATCCTGAAGGGCATCGATGTCGAGCTCGAAAAGGGCGGCTTCCTGGTGCTGGTCGGCCCGTCCGGCTGCGGCAAGTCCACCTTGCTCAACACGATTGCCGGCCTGGAGCAGATCACCGAGGGCGAAATCCGCGTCGACGGCCGCGCCATCAACGATCTGCACCCATCCAAGCGCGACATCGCCATGGTGTTCCAGAGCTATGCGCTCTATCCGAACATGACGGTGGCCGGAAACATCTCCTTCGGCATGGAGATGCGCGGCGTGCCGGCCGACGAACGCCAAAAGGCGATCGACAAGGTGGCCAAGGTCCTGCAGATCGGCCACCTCCTGCAGCGCAAGCCGAGCCAGCTTTCCGGCGGCCAGCGCCAGCGCGTCGCCATGGGCCGGGCGCTGGTGCGCGACCCCAAGCTGTTCCTGTTCGACGAGCCTTTGTCCAACCTCGACGCCAAATTGCGCGTTGACATGCGCATCGAGATCAAGCGCCTGCATGCCACCACCGGCACAACCATCGTCTACGTCACCCACGACCAGATCGAGGCGATGACGCTGGCTACCAAGATCGCCGTCATGCGCGACGGCGAGGTGCAGCAGTTCGGCACCCCGGCCGAGATCTACAACAACCCGACCAATTTGTTCGTCGCCGACTTCATGGGTTCGCCAGCGATGAACCTGATCCCGGCGACCATTGCCACGTCGGGCAATGCGCTGTCCGTCGTGTTGGAGCGCGAGGCGCGCGAGCCGATCACGCTGCCGATGGCCAACGCGCCGGCGGGTCTTTCGGCATTCCAGGGCAAGCCGATCATCTTCGGCGTGCGCCCGGAAGCGCTGACCGATCCGGAAGGTGCGGAACGCAACGCCTCCAACATTGCCACTGCCGACCTGCACATCGAAGTGGTCGAGCCGGCAGGGTCCGACACGTTCGCGGTGACCAATCTCGGCGGCAAGGGCGTGGTGGCGCGGTTGCGGGCCGACGCCAACATCCAGCCGGGCACCAGCACGCCGCTCGCCTTCAACCTGACCAAGGCCGTGTTCTTCGATCCGGCGACCGAACACCGCATCCGCTGATCGAGATGGTCAGCCCCGATATCGTCATCATCGGCTCCGGCATCGGCGGCGCTACGATCGCTTCCGGCCTGGCCGGCAGCGGCGCCTCGGTCCTGATGCTGGAGCGCGGCGAGCCCTTGCCGGCAACGCCGCATGCCCGCGACACGCGCTCGATCTTCGTCGATGGCCACTACCGTCCGAAGGAGATGTGGCGCGAGCCCGGCGGCGGCGCCTTCAACCCCGGCAATTACTACTATGTCGGCGGCAATTCGAAATTCTACGGCGCGGTGCTGATCCGCTACCGCAAAGAGGATTTCGCCGCCATGGAGCACTTCGGTGGCGTCTCGCCGGCATGGCCGTTTTCCTACGATGAATTCGAGCCTTGGTATTCGAAAGCCGAGCAGCTGTTTCGCGTCCGCGGCTCGCTCGGCGAGGACCCGACCGAACCGTTCCACTCGATCCCCTATGCTTTCAAGCCGGTGCCCGACGAAGCGCCGATTGCGCGCGCCCGCGCCGAGCTGAAGGGACTGGGCCTGCACCCCGCCTCGCTGCCGCTCGGCGTCGACATCGACACCTGGCTGAAAGAGGGCAAGACCGGCTGGGACGCATTCCCCAACACCGCCCAGGGCAAGGTTGATGCGCAGACCGGACCGCTGACGGCTGCACTCAAGGACAGCAATATCCGGCTCGAAACCGGCTGCCATGTCGAATATCTCGAAGCGTCGTCCGACGGCAAAAGCATCGCTGCCGTTCACTACCGTCAGAATGGCGAGCTGAAGAAAGTCGCGCCGAAGCTGGTCATCCTGTCCGCCGGCGCGGTCAATTCCGCCGTCATCCTGCTGCGCTCGCCTTCACCAGATGGCAAAGGCCTCGCCAACCGCTCCGACCAGGTCGGCCGCAATTTCATGAACCATAATTCGAGCGCCATGCTGGCGATCGATCCGCGCCGCAGGAACGACAGCGTCTACCAGAAGACGCTGATGCTGAATGACTACTATCTCTCCGACGGCAAAGGCGGCAAGCCGCTCGGCAACGTCCAGCTGCTCGGCAAGATCGACGGCAACATGTTGAAGGCCAACGTCAAACACGTGCCGAAATTCGCGCTCGATTACATGGCCGGTCACGCTGTCGACTGGTATCTGATGTGCGAGGATCTACCCGATCCGGAAAGCCGCATCATGGTCGACGGCAAGGACATCGTCATGCAATGGCGGCGCTCCAACATGCAGTCGCTGGACGGGCTGACCAGGGTGATGCGTGAGAACTTCCGCGCCTGCGGTTATCCCATCGTGCTGTCGCGTCCCTTCGACAAGCGCACGCCCTCGCACCAGTGCGGCACGGTGAAAATGGGCGACCATCCGGCGACGTCGCCGCTCGACCCTTTCTGCCGCGCCTTCGACCACCCGAACCTGTTCGTTGTCGACGCCAGTTTTTTGCCGAACTCGGCCGCCGTGAATCCGGCGCTGTCGATTGCGGCACAGGCGCTGCGCGTGGCCGAGCATATTCGCCGAACGGACCTCGCGGCATGACCCGCCCCGCAGCAATCGTCACCGGCGGTGCGCGCGGCATTGGGCTCGCCTGCGCCGAGGCGCTGGCCGGGGACGGCTTCGACATTTTGATCGCCGACCTTGCCGAACAAGCGCCGGACGAACTGGCCGCCAACATCACCGCACGGGGTGCGGAGTTCGCCTATGTCCGTTGTGATATCGCCAACCTCGAGGATCACACGGCCCTCGTCGACGCCGCCATACGTGCCTTCAGCCGCATCGACTGCCTCGTCAACAATGCCGGCGTCGGCGCCGTGGTGCGCGGCGACCTGCTGGAACTGACGCCCGAAAACTTCGACCGTGCGCTCGGCATCAATCTGCGCGGCACCGTATTCCTTAGCCAGGCCGTCGCCAAGGCGATGCTGGCGGCTCCCAGCAATCATCCGCGCTCGATCATCACCATCACCTCGGTCAGCGCCGATATGGCCTCGCCGGAACGCCCCGACTACTGCATCTCGAAAGCCGGCCTTTCGATGTGGGTGAAGAACCTGGCGCTACGGCTTGCGCCGGAAAACATCGGCGTGTTCGAACTGCGGCCCGGCATCATTCGCACCGACATGACCGCGAGCGTATCAGCCAAATACGACGCGCTTATCGACAGCGGCCTGGTGCCGGCAAAACGCTGGGGCGAAGCATCGGACATCGGCGCCGTGGTGGCGACGCTTGCCGCCGGCAAGCTCGGCTTTTCCACAGGCTCGATTATCAATGTCGACGGCGCGCTCTCCGTGCCTCGACTGTAGGTGGATAGAGTTATGACCGACTACATCATCGTAGGTGCCGGCCCGGCCGGCTGCGTTCTGGCCAACCGGCTGAGCGAGGATCCAGCGAATTCCGTGCTGCTGCTCGAGGCCGGCGGCAAGGACTGGCACCCCTACATCCACATGCCGGCGGGCTTTGCCAAGATGACCAAGGGCATCGCTTCCTGGGGCTGGTCGACTGTGCCGCAGAGGCACATGCAGGACCGCGTCTTCTGGTATACGCAGGCGAAGGTGGTCGGCGGCGGCTCGTCCATCAATGCCCAGATATACACGCGCGGCAACGCTCGCGACTACGACGCATGGGAGAAGGAAGAGGGCCTCGCGGGCTGGGGCTATCGCGACGTGCTGCCCTATTTCAAGCGCGCCGAGAACAACCAGCGCTTCGCCAACGATTTTCACGGCGACCAGGGGCCGCTCGGCGTGTCGAACCCGATTTCGCCGCTGCCGATTTGCGAGGCCTATTTCCGCGCCGGCCAAGAGATGGGCATCCCCTTCAACCCGGATTTCAACGGCGCTAGCCAGGAAGGCGTCGGCTACTACCAGCTGACCCAGAAGGACGCCCGGCGCTCATCCGCTTCGGTCGCCTATTTGAAGCCCATCCGCGCCCGCAAGAACCTGACGGTCCGAACCGATGTGCTGGTCACCCGCATCGTCGTCGAGAAAGGCCGCGCCACCGGCGTCGAGATCGTTGACAAACCCGGCGGCGAGAAGACCATCATGCGCGCCGAGCGCGAAGTGATCGTCTCGTCCGGCGCCATCGGTTCGCCGAAGCTGTTGATGCAGTCGGGCATCGGCCCGGCTGATCACCTGAAATCGGTCGGCGTGACGCCGGTGCATGATCTGCCCGGTGTCGGCTCCAACATGCAGGACCATCTCGATTTGTTCGTCATCGCCGAATGCACCGGCGACCACACCTATGACAACTACGCCAAGCTGCACCGCACCGCGTGGGCCGGCTTGCAGTATCTGCTGCTGAAGAAAGGGCCGGTCGCCTCCAGCCTGTTCGAGACCGGCGGCTTCTGGTACGCCGATCCGACCGCCGCCTCGCCCGACATCCAGTTCCATCTGGGACTCGGCTCCGGCATCGAGGCCGGCGTCGAGAGGTTGAAGAACCCCGGCGTGACCTTGAACTCGGCCTTCCTGCGCCCGCGCTCGCGCGGCACGGTGCGGCTGAGCAGCGCCGACCCGGCCGACCACCCGCTGATCGATCCCAACTATTGGTCGGACCCTTATGACCGCGCCATGTCGATCAAGGGCCTCAGGCTTGCGCGCGAGATCATGCGGCAGAAGGCGCTTGCACCTTACGTGTTGCGCGAGGTGCTGCCCGGACGATCGCTCGCCAGCGATGACGAGCTGATCGACTATGCCTGCCGCACCGCCAAGACCGACCATCACCCCGTGGGCACCTGCCGCATGGGCCATGACGATATGGCGGTGGTCACACCGGACCTGCGCCTGCGCGGCATCGAGGGCCTGCGCGTCTGCGATGCCTCGGTGATGCCGCGCGTGCCTTCCTCCAACACCAATGCGCCGACCATCATGGTCGGCGAAAAAGGCGCGGACATCATCCTCGGCCGCGAGCCGCTTCCGCCGGCGGTGTTCTCCGGCAATCGGGCCGCATAGCCACTTAGGAGAACGAACCAATGATCAGACACTGCGTCTTCGTACGCTTCCGCAGCGATGTGCCCGCCACCGAGCGCACGGCAATCCACGCCGATCTCGAAGCACTGCGCTCCGTCGTCGACGGCATGGACACGGTCCATTTCAGCACCAATGTCAGCCCGGAGCCGTTCGCGCGCGGCTTCAGCCATGCCTTCACCATCGACTTCCGCGATGCCGCCGCCCGCGACGCCTATCTCGTGCATGAAGCGCATCAGCGCGCCGGCGCCCGATTGGTCGCAGCGCTCGAAGGCGGCACCGACGGGCTGATGGTGTTCGATCTCGACATTACGAAAAAGTGACCGCGCTTCTTTCGAAAGCCGGCTGACGCCTGTTCTCTTTTGCGCCCCAAGGAACATATCGTTCCCCGGGGGCGTTTAGGAGGAACGTCGTGGCTCTCACCGCGCAGCAGAAGAAACCGTCCTTGCCTCCTTCCTCGGCTGGACGCTCGACGCTTTTGATTTCTTCCTTCTGACGTTCCTGCTCACCGATATCGCAACCGAATTCAACACTGACGTCCCGGCAGTCTCCAAAGCGTTGTTCCTGACGCTGGCGACACGCTTCATCGGCGCCTTCTTCTTCGGCAGGCTGGCCGACAAATATGGCCGCAAGCCCATTCTGATGCTCAACATCGTCAGCTATTCGGTGATCGGCGCGCTGGCTGCCTTCTCGCCCAATCTCGTGGCTACGCGCTGGCGCTGTTTGCCGGCGTGGTCGCCGTCTGCATCATCGTCGTCATCCGCTTCAGTCCGGAACGGCGCGGACAGGTGATGACGGTGCTCTGCTGAAGTATCAGGCTCTCAGCCCAGTCTGAGGGCCACGACACCGGCGACGATGCTGAGCGCGGCGGCGCCGCGCCAGCCTGTCATCTTCTCGCCGAGCGCGAAAACCGAGATCATCATGGCAAACAGGATCGACGTCTCGCGCAACGACGCCACCGAGGCGATCGGCGCCTTGGTCATCGCCCACATGACGATCCAGTAGGCCGCGCCGCTAAGCACGCCGGTGAACAGGCCTGCCTTCCAGTCGCGCGCCAGCACGGGCAGCGCCTTGGGCCCGCGAAAGATGAGGCACAGCACCAGCGCCCACGTGGCATCGCAGATGAACAGCCATGCGGCATAGCTCGTTGCCGTTGCGGCCAGCCGCGCGCCGCTGCCGTCGGAGAGCGTGTAGCTGGATATGAAGATCGAAGTGCCGAGCGCAAAGCCGACCGCCCGCAGATTGATCCGCTCCAGATGCGCGCCGCCGCGAAACGACATCACCAACGTGCCGGCCGACAGCAGCAGGATGCCGAGGATGGCGAAAGGCGCCGGCATCTCCTGCACCACGACAACGCCGCCGAGGGCGGTCAAAAGCGGCGCCGTGCCGCGCGCCAGCGGATAGGTCTGGGCGAAATCGCCGGCCTTGTAGGCGCCGATGAGGAAGGTCCGGTAGCCCATGTGGAAAATCACCGAGGCGATGATGAAAGGCCACACTTCGGCCTTCGGAAACTCGACGAAGGGCAGCACGAAAAGCGCGGCAAACCCCATGCCCAGTGTCATCAGCGTGATCGACAGGAAGCGATCGAGATGGACCTTGACCAGCGCGTTCCAGATCGCGTGCATGGCGGCGGCGGCAAGCACCGCGAAGAAGACGAAAAGCGTCATCGAGGGCTCACCGATCTCCCGAGCTCAAAGGCGTTTCGAGATCGATATCGATCCGGACCGGAAAATGGTCTGAAGCGATCTCGCCTATATCGGCACTGACCGAGCGCACACGGTCGGCGAACATACCGCCGACGAAGCAATGGTCGAGCCGGCGTTTTGCCACTTTCCTGTCGATCGTTTTCACATGGGTGTGGTAATCGGCAGCCGGCTCGCTAGCGACGGCAGCGGCATCAACAAAGCCGTCGAGATAGGCCGCCCCGCGATGATAGGGCGTGCTGCCGACGATGCGGCTGTATTCGGCGCTGCCAGGCTCCATGTTGAAATCGCCCATCCAGATCGCCGCCGTCGGGTTCTCCGGCTCGGCCTCGCCGCTGGTCCAGTTGCGCGAAGGCTCATCGTCCGCGCCGCTCCACGGGCCGCCCTCGGACGGCGCGCGGCGATGCTCGGCCAAGAGATAGTCGATCTGCTCCAGACGCTCCTCCGCCGCGATATGGGCGAGATGCAGCGACAGGACCCTTACCGGTCCGGCCGGCGTGCGGATCATGCATTCGAGCGCGGCGTTGCGCGTGTTGAGCGGCCGCAGCGTGCGGCGCATGGGCAGCGCGTGCAGCCGCGACCAGGCGATCGGCAGCTTCGACAGCAGCATGGTGCCGAACTGGCGGCGGCGGTTGACGACCCGGCCGTCGCGCTGCTCACTGGCGTCCATGTCGAAGGCCGGGCCATAGACCCAGTAATAGCTAGGCAGCAGCTTGGACAGGACCTCCGGCTGGTCGTCCTCATTGGTGCGCTGCCAATGCCGCTCGACCTCCTGCAGCGCGATGATATCGGCGCCGTCGACCAGCTTGGTGCCGCGCGAAAGATCGTAACGGCCATCGCCGCCGAACCCGTACTGGATGTTGTAGCTGACCAGCTTCATTGCTTATCCGGCTCAATTTCGCTTTGGCAGTAGCGGTTCGGCAGATTGGTTGCAATGTACCGGCACGACGGCGGAACTGGGCCAGCGTCTATGATGTGGTCAGCGGCTGGAACCGGCCCGCCGGCGATGCCGCCAGTTCGGCCCAGTCGATCTCTTCCTCCAGCCGGTGGTAGGCTTCGTCGCCGATCGTGCCGTTGCTGCGCAACTCCTCGAGCGTGTCGCGCTGGCGGTTGATGGCATAGAGGCGCAGCCGGTCGTATTCGGTCGCCGCCTGAGCGTCCTCCGGGTTTTCCGCAATCAGGCGCTGCGCTTCATACTGTTCGCGCACGACGGCGGCGGCCGCAGATGTCTTGCGGCTCAGCACGTCCAGTGCTGCCTGCATGATGGCGACGCGCGCCTGCGCCACCTCATTGTCGACGGTTCTATCGGGGTCGAAGTTGATCCAGCGCAGCAGCGGCTTCAGCGTCATGCCTTGCAGCACCAGCGTGCCCAGCACCACCGCGAAGGCGGCAAGCACGATCGGGTCGCGGCCGGGAAAATCGGCCGGCAGCGCAATGGCCACCACCAGCGTCACCAACCCACGCATGCCGCACCAGCCCACAATGACGGCGCCGCCGAATGTCGGCAATTCCCGCCTTGCCTCTTGGCTGCCGAAGCGGGCAAGCCACCGGATGATCGCGACGTAACTCGCCACCCAGACAAGGCGCGCGACGATAACGACGACCAGCACCGTTGCGGCGAAAAGGAATGCTTCGCCTTGCCCGTCGCCGGCCAGCCTGCCAACGATCGTGCGTGCCTGCAGGCCCATCAGCACGAAAGCCAGCACGTTGAGCACGAACACGGCCGACTCCCAGACCGAATAGGTGCTGACGCGGCGTCTCGCCGACGACTGGCGCGGCGCCCTGCGCGCAATGGTCATGGCATAGACGACGATGGTGATGATGGCGGAAAGGCCGAGCCTGTCGGCGATGATCCACACGGCGAAGGTTCCGGCAAACTGCACCACCGTGCTGCTCGCCGCATCCTCGATGCGGCCGAGCGCCAGCAGCGAGACGCGGCCAAACAGATAGCCCGCGATCACACTGCCGATCGTTGCCAGCAGGATCACCGGAACGGCGTTGCTGAGCATGATCGTGCCAAGCGCGGCCGAAACCGCCAGCCGGTAGATCAGCAGCGCCGTGGCATCGTTGAGCAGGCTCTCGCCCTGCAGGATGGCGGTGATGCGGTGCGGTACCTTGAACTGGCTGAGCACGGCGGATGCGGCCACCGCATCCGGTGGCGCGACGATGGCGCCAAGCGCGATTGCCGCCGCGATCGGCAGGCCGGCCATCTTCCAGCCGACCAAGGCAACCACCACGGTGGTGAAGACCACGGCGCCCAGCGCGAGCAACGCGAGCGACAGCCGGTAGCGCTTGAGGTCGCGCAGCGACGTGTCATAGGCGGCGTCGAGAAGCACCGGCGCGATGAACAGGGCAAGCGCCAGCTCCGGATCGATCTCGATCGTCGGCGCACCGGGTACGAAGGCAATCGCGACGCCGGCCAGAGCCAGCAGGGACGGATAGGGAATTTCCAGCCGCCGCGACAGCGCCGTCAGCGCGACGGCAGCCAGAAGCAGGATGAGGGTAAGTTCGAATAGCGCCATGGCCCATCGTAGCGGCGAAGCGGCATCATGGGCAGTGGCTGGATGGCAAGATGCTGTTGATTATCCAGCACTCGGGGTCCGGCAATGATACGGCCGTTCATCGCGCCAGCTCGAATCGACCGCCTCGGTCGCGCCAAAATGCTGCTTGCTAGTGCAGCACCAGCATATCGCTTGATGAGAACGATATGTCGGCCTTCTCGCCGACCGCGGGCGGTGGCGTTGCCGGGCTGTTGAAGGTGTCGAGCGACACCGTGTTGCCGCCGATGCCGACGCGAACGCGAATGACCGAGCCGAGGAAGTGCACTTCGGAGATTTCGCCCGACAGGCTTGAATCGCGCCCGGGTTGGCGTCCGAGCGAAATCGCCTCCGGTCGCAGCGCCAGCGACAGCGTGTCACCGGACTTCGAGCCGTTGAGCTTGCCCATTAGCGAGACTTCCTGCGTGTTGACGCGCACCTTGCCGGACGCGGCATCGGTGACAGTGCCTTCGAGCACGTTCAGCGTGCCGACGAAATTGGCGACGAACTTGGTCGCCGGCCGGTTGTAGATCTCGAACGGCGTGCCGACCTGCTCGGCCTTGCCGCCATACATCACCGCGATGCGGTCGGAGATCGACAGCGCCTCTTCCTGGTCATGTGTGACGAAGATGGTGGTGATGCCGAGCTTCTTCTGGATCGAGCGGATTTCCTCGCGCAACGACACACGTACCTTGGCGTCGAGCGCCGACAGCGGCTCGTCGAGCAGAAGCAGCTTCGGCTTCGGCGCGATGGCACGCGCCAGCGCGATACGCTGCTGCTGGCCGCCCGAGAGCTGATAGGGATAGCGGTCCGCCATCTGCGGCAACTTGATGATGTCGAGCATCTCGGCGACCCGGGAATCGATCTCTGCCCTTGCCATGCCGGCGACCTTCAGGCCGAAGCCGATATTTTGCGCCACGGTCAGGTTCGGGAACAGCGCGTAAGCCTGGAACACCATACCGACATTGCGCTGGTTGGGCTTCAGCCTCGTGATGTCCTTGCCTGCGACGACGATCTTGCCCGCCGACGGCTCTTCGAAACCGGCGACCATGCGCAGCACGGTGGTCTTGCCGCAACCCGATGGCCCAAGGAAGGAAACGAACTCGCCCGGCTCGACATCAAGATTGAAATCTTCGACCACGGTGGTGGCGCCGAAGGATTTTCGCACATGCTGGATGGAGAGGAATGGTTCGGCCATGGCTTTTTCTTTCGATCAGTACTTTGTCGATCAGTTCGGGCGGTTCGCCGATCTCGGCGCGAAACGGGACAGGATCTGGATCAGCGACATACAGCCCCAGGTGATGGCGAAGGCGATGATGGCAAGCGCCGCCGGCTCATAGGCGCGGTTGGCGCCAACGTTTTGCAGATAGGGGCCGAAGGCGGGCCGGTTGAGCAAGCTGGCCATGGTGAATTCGCCAATGACGATGGCGAAGGTAAGGAAGGCGCCCGACAGCACGGCGATCAGCACATTGGGCAGGATCACACGACCAATGATCGTGCCCCAACCGGCGCCAAGGATCTGCGCCGCTTCGGTCAGCGTCCTGACGTCGATGGTGCGCAGTCCGGTATCGACCGCGCGATACATGTAGGGCAGCGCCAGCATTGCATAGCCGATGACCAGCAAGGCATTTGTGCCCATGTCGGTCGCCAGGAACGGCAGCGGCGAATTCGAACCGTACATCCTGATATAGCCGAAGACGATGACGATGGCGGGAATGACCAGCGGCAGCAGCGTGATGAACTCTACGATCGGCCGCAGTTGCGGCAGGCGCAGTCGAATCCAGTAGGCGGCGGGCACCACGATCAACACGCCCAGAATGATGGTGAAGATGGCGGCAAGCACTGAGTAGCCAAAGGTCGCCTGAAAACGAGGGTCGCCAAGCACGATCTGATAGGCGTCGAAGGAATAAGCGCCGCGCCGCATGCGCAAGGAAAATTCCACCGTCGCGATCAGCGGAATGAAGAAATAGGCCGCGCCCAGCCCGAAGACGACCCAGGCCCAGAATTTTCCGGACTTCATTTCAGCCACCTCTCCGAGCGCGTCCGGAACCAAATGTAGAAGACATTGGCCAGCCCGGTGATGACGATCATGCCGAAGGCGATCGCATAGCCGAGATGGGCATTGTGCAGCACGTCACCGCGTATCTGCGCATAGAGCAGGATCGGTACGATGTTGAGTGAAGAGCCGGTCAGCGCATAGGCGGTGGCGATGGCGCCGAAGGCATTGGCGAAGAGCAGGATGACCGTGCCGAGGAAACTCGGCCAGATCACCGGGATGACCACCATGCGCCAGTATTGCGTCTGGGTGGCGCCAAGCGTCGCCGCAGCCTCGCCCCACTCCTTCTTCAAGCCGTCAATCGCCGGCGTGATGATGACCACCATTAGGGGAATCTGGAAATAGACATAGGTCAGCGTCAGGCCCCAGAACGATAGGATGTTGAAGCCGTGCGCATAAATGTTGAGGCCGAACACGGTGTTGAGCAGCACCGTGGCGAGACCGAGGCGTCCGAGCGTGGCGATGAAGGCGAAGGCCAGCGGTACGCCGGCGAAATTGGAAGCCACGCCGGAGAATGTCAGCGTCGCCGAACGTATCCACTCCGGCAGGCCGCCGCGCACGATGGCGATGGCGATGCCGAGACCTGCGAAGGCGCCGATCAGCGACGAGGAAAGGCTGACCTTGAGCGAGATCCAGTAGGCGGCGACAATCGATGGCTGCGCCAGTGCTGCTATGTTTTCGAACGTGAATTCGCCGGCATCGTTCTGGAATGCACCCAGCATCAGATAGAGCGTGGGTAGGATCAGGAACATGATGGCGAAGATGAAGAATGGCGCAACGCCGAGCCATTGCGTCGGCAGTCGCATTGCACGCGCCTCACTGGGGGGCGCGGTCTTCCCGGCAACTGCGTGATCGGAAAGCGAGATATCTGTCATGCGCCGGCTACCGTCTCCGAGGAACACCGGGCGGCCGCGAGGCCGCCCGGTTGGTTTCAAGCCTTACTTGACGTTGGCGCCGACGACGGCATCCCAGTTCTTGGTGACGGCTTCCTTTGCCTTGCCCTGCTCGTCCAGCGTCGGGAACACCGCGGCAGCGTAAGCCTCGGCCGGCGGCAGCTTGGCCATCACGTCCGCCGGGAGCTTGCCGTTCTTGGCAAGATCGTTGAAGCGGATCGGGTGGCAATAGCCCTTCAGCCAGCCGATCTGGCCTTCGTCGGAGTAGAGATACTCCAGCCAGAGCTTGGCAGCGTTCGGATGCGGTGCGAAAGCACTGATCGCCTGCACATAGACGCCGGCAACCACACCGGTCTTGGGCACGACGACGTCGACGGGCGGATTGCCCTTCAGCGTGTCGCGACCGGCAAGTGCATTGTAATCCCAGGTCACCAGGATCGGCGTCTGGCCTTGTGCCAGGGTCGCCGGTTTGCCGATGACCGGCACGAAATTGCCGGCGGCGTTAAGCTTCTTGAAGAAGTCGAGACCAGCAGTGCCAGCAGCTTCGCCGGCAGCCGCACCACCGGAAATGCCGGCCGCGTAGACGGCCTGGATGGCCTGGTTCGAGGCGCGCGGGTCGCCGGCAAGCGCCACGGTGTTGGCGAATTCCGGCTTCAGCAGGTCAGCCCAGTCAGCAGGCGCTTCCTTGACGAGGTCCTTGTTCACCAGGAAGGATAGCACGCCATAGTAGTCGCCGGTCCAGTAACCATCGGCATCCTTGGCGCTGTCGGGGATCGAGTCCCAGGTCGACACTTTGTAGGGCTGGATCAGGCCGTCAGCCTTGGCGGTCGGGCCGAAGGACAGGCCAACGTCGATGACGTCGGGCGCCTGCGGGCCCTTGTTGTCCTTGTTGGCCTTGATCGCCTCGACCTCGTCGCCGGAGCCGGCATCGGGGTTGAGTTCGTTGATGGTGATCTCAGGATACTTTGCCTTGAAGCCGTCGATGACGGCGCCGTAGCCGCACCAGTCATGCGGCAGCGCGATTGTCGTGAGCTGGCCTTCCTTCTTCGCAGCGGCAACCAGTTCATCCATGGACTGGGCCGACGAGATAGCAGAGGTCGCCATGAGGGCGACGGCCGAAAGGGAAAGCACTTTCCCTGTGAACTTGAACATGTGTTCTCTCCGTTGAACTGGCGTCCTGGACGCCTGCGATGCGGTATCGGTTTCATATGACAGCCAGATGAAAGCTTTTTGAAACTGGCCCCCGGCGGTACGAAAAGTTAACTCTTTTTAACCGGCTGTAGCAATTAGCCTCGACTTAATTTCCCGGCTAATGGTTTATTGCCTTGCTTTTTGCCCCCTTGCCCTTCCTTTCCCTTCGTTTTTAGATCACGTCCGGCGCAGAAACCGCCTCAGACAGTGCCGGCGATAGTGTTCTCGAGCAGCGTCAGCGCTGCTTTCTTGGTCAGCTTGACCGGGTTGCCGCCGGCTGTCGGATCGACCACCGCCATGTCGGCGATCAGCCCCTTGCGCTTCTTGTCCATGTCGAGCCCCTTGATCAGATCGGGCAGCGCATGCGGCACCTTCAATTCCTTGCGCAGCTTGATGATCGCTTTGGCAAAGCCGTCGAAGCCACCCTTGATGCCGCAATAGGCAGCGAGCCGGGCAATCCGCTCCTCGATGGAGTCGCGATTGAAGGCCAAGACATAGGGCATGAACACCGCATTCGTCATGCCGTGATGGGTGTCGTAGAGCGCGCCGATCGGATGCGACAGCGAGTGGATGGCGCCAAGACCCTTCTGGAAGGCGGCAGCACCCATGGCGGCCGCACTCATCATGTGGGCGCGCGCGACAAGGTCCTTGCCGTTGGCGTAGGCCTTGGGCAGGTTCTCGAACACCAGGCGCACACCTTCGACGGCAATGCCGTCGGCCATCGGGTGATAGCCCGGCGCGCAATAGGCTTCGAGGCAATGTGCCAGCGCATCCATGCCGGTGCCGGCGGTGATGAAGCCGGGCATGCCGACCGACAGTTCCGGATCGGCAATAACGATTGCCGGCAAAAGCTTCGGATGGAAGATGACCTTCTTGGTGTGCGTCGCCTCATTGGTGATGACGCCGGCACGCCCGACTTCCGAGCCTGTGCCGGCAGTGGTCGGCACGGCGATGATCGGCGCGATGGCATCCGAATTGGCGCGCGTCCACCAGTCGCCGACATCCTCAAAGTCCCAGATCGGCCGCGTCTGGCCAGCCTGGAACGCGATCAGCTTGCCGAGATCGAGCGCTGAACCGCCGCCGAAGGCGATGACGCCGTCATGCTTGCCCTTCTTGAACACGGCGATGCCGGCGGTGAGGTTGGAATCGACCGGGTTCGGCTTCACCTCGGAGAACACGCCATAGGATACCTTGGCGTCGTCGAGGATTTTCAGCGTCGAAGCGACGACCGGCAGTTTCGCCAACCCCGGATCGGTGACGAATAGCGGCCGCTTAATGCCGGTGGCAGCGAGCACCTCAGGCAGTTCCTTGATGCGCCCGGCGCCGAAGCGGACGGTGGTCGGGTAGTTCCATTTGGAGATCAGCTTGGACATGTCTTGTCTTTCAAAAAATCAGATGGCTTCGCGCAGATGGAAAGATTTCGGCCGGGTCAGATTGTCGTAGCCGAGCGCCGAAAGGGCGACGCCTTTGCCGGTGTCCTTGACGCCGGTCCAGACCAGCGCCGGATCGAGGTAGTCGCAGCGGTTCATGAACACGGTGCCGGTCTCGACGCGGTCGCCGATCGCCACCGCATGCTCGATATCGCCGGTCCAGATCGAAGCGGTCAGCCCGTAGGGGCTGTCGTTCATCAGCGCGATCGCCTCCTCGTCGTTGCGCACTTTCATGATGCCGACGATCGGGCCAAAACTTTCCTCGCGCATGACGCTCATCTGGTGGTCGACGCCGGTCAGCACTTCCGGCGCCAGATAGGGCGAGCCGGCCTTGTCGTTAGCCACCTTCATATTGATGTGTGCGATTGCACCCTTGCGCAGCGCCTCGGCCTTCTGCTCGCGGATCAGGTCGGCAAAGCGCGCCTGCGCCATCGGCCCCATTGTCGTCGCCTGTTCCAGCGGATTGCCGACCACATAATTCTTCGTCTCGGCGATGAAACCTTCGACGAACTGGTCGTAGACCTTCTCATGCACATAGACGCGCTCGATGCCGCAGCAGCACTGGCCGGAATTGTAGAAGGCGCCGTCGACCAGATTGGCCACCGCATGGTCGAGCTTGGCGTCGGGCAGCACATAGGCCGGATCCTTGCCGCCGAGTTCGAGCCCGAGCGTCATGAAGGTGCCGGCCGCCGCCTTCTCGATGGCGCGGCCGCCGCCGACCGAACCGGTGAAATTGACATGGTCGATCTTGCCCGAGCCGAGCAGCTTCTCAGTCTGGGCATGGTTCAGCACGACATTCTGGAACACGCCCTTGGGCAGCCCAACCTTGTCGAACGCCTGCTGGAACCGTTCGCCGACCAGCAGCGTCTGCGCCGCATGTTTGAGGATAACAGTATTGCCGGCCATCAGTGCCGGCACGATGGTGTTGACGGCGGTCAGATAGGGATAGTTCCACGGCGCGATCACCATGACGACGCCGAGCGGATCCTTCTTCACATAGCGTCGGAAGCCGTCCTTCGGGTTGGATGCCGGCACGGATTTCAGCGCGGCTTCAGCGATCTCGACCATGTAATTGGTGCGTTCCCTGACGCCGCCGAACTCGCCGCCATAGCGCACCGGTCGCCCCATCTGCCAGGCGATCTCCGGCACGATCTCGTCGGTCATCGCGACCAGCGCTTCGAGCATCGCCAGCATAAATTTGCCGCGCTCGACGATCGGCTTCAGCGCCCACTTCTCCTGCGCCGCTTTGGCGCGCTCGACCGCGGCATTGATCGCCTGGTCGGTCGCGATCGGTCGCTCGGCATAGATCGAACCATCGATGGGCGATTTGAGTTTTACGGTTTCCAAAGGATGCTCCAGTTTAGCAGGCTAGCGTACGCAGATGGCCGTTGCGGCCATAGCGAAGGATGGGCTCGTCACGCGTCACCAGAACCATGTCCAACGCTCTCGCACTTGCCATCAGTATCCGATCCATGGGATCACCATGAGGCGGACCGGGCAGGTTGGATGACGCAATCAGAATGGCTGGTGAGATAGCGCTGAGCTTTGCCGACATTCGGTCGATGAAACGCTCCACGAAGTCGAGTGGCGTCAATGGCAGATTGAGCCGGCCCTTGGCTACGCCGATTCCGATCTCCCATGCCGACATCGGCGAAAGATACAGACGGCCGTCATAGGCCGCTTCCGAAATCTCCCGGCTTGCGTGCGGATCGATCAGACTATCGTTGGCGACAAAGATCATCGCACATGTATCCAGAAGCAGGTTTGGCCCTTCGCTCATTTACTCACCGCAAGTTTGCCGTCACGCGCGTCAGCCTCACCGCCCAGATAGCCCCGGTCCCATGGCTCGTCATCGAAAGGTTTGGTGATATCAAATCCGGCTTCGATTGTTATCAGGCCCTTCATGAAACCAAAACCGGGGTGGCGATCCGCGCGCGCCTCCTTTGGCGCGGCAGGCACGCTACCACTGGGCGGCGCCGAAATCGGCACTTTGCGAACGCGGCGAAATACCAGTTTCCCACTCCCTATATTGACGGATTCGGTCTCGAACCCAGCCTCAAGCCACTCCCTTGTCATGGGATTGTTGCTCGGATTGTTGCTCCACCATGCAGGGTATTGCTTCGATGCGGGCAGCGGCAGATTGAGCACTCTCTCGATTTCGGCGAATGACATCGGGACGCGATCGACATTTTGGGCAATGAGAAAATCCTTGAGCGGCGCATATTTGGACATCGCAAACTCCTCAATGTAGCACTGCAGTTTACAGGTACCATATGGTACTAACTTCACCACATTGTCAACATTAAAGCTGTATAAAGTTTTAGTACCGCTCGAACCCTCTGTGCAGTTCCCAATCCGTAATGCGGCGGTCGTATTCGAACTGCTCCCACTTTGCGGTGTGGACATAATGTTCGAGCACATCGTCGCCGAGCGCCTGCTTCAGCATCTTCGACTTGGCCAGCGTCTCGGTGGCGTCACGCAGCGTTTTCGGGATCTCCGGCAGGCGCGAGGCCTGGTAGGCATCGCCGACGAACGGCTTCTGCAGTTCGAGCTTCTCATCGATGCCGGCAAGGCCGGCCGCGATCAGCGCTGCGAAAGCGAGATAGGGGTTCAGGTCGGCGCCGCCGATGCGGCATTCCATGCGGATGCCCTTGGTGCCCTCGCCGCACAGGCGGAAGCCGGCGGTGCGGTTGTCCTCGCTCCACATGATCTTGGTCGGTGCGAAGGTGCCGGCCTGGAAGCGCTTGTAGGAGTTGATGTAGGGCGCTAGGAACCAGGTAAACTCCTTGGCGTATTTGAGCTGCCCAGCCGCCCATTGCTGGCCAAGCGTGGACAAAGTCCAGTCCGCCTTCTTGTCGAAGAACAATGGCGTCTTGCCGTCGGCGCTCCACAGCGAATTGTGGATGTGGCTGGAATTACCGGCGAGCCCGTAATTGTATTTCGACATGAAGGAAATCGACTTGCCTTCGGACTCGGCAATCTCCTTGGCGCCGTTCTTCAGGATGACGTGGCGGTCGGCCATGTCGAGCGCTTCGGCATAGCGCACATTGATCTCTTCCTGGCCCGGGCCCCATTCGCCCTTGGAATTCTCGATCGGAATGCCGGCCGCTTCCATCTCGTTGCGAAGCCGGCGCATGACGCCTTCTTCCTTGGTGGTGATGCCGATCTGGTAGTCGCCAATATAGGGCGAAGCGGTATCGAGGCCCTGCCAGTGCTTCTTGCGGGCGGAATCATAGGTCTCGTTGAACAGATAGAATTCGAGCTCCGAGGCGAAGTAGCCGATATAGCCGCGTTCGGTGAGCCGCTTGACCTGCTTTTTCAGCATCGCGCGCGGCGAATGCGGCAGGTCGTCATGGGTGTGGTGGTCGAGCACGTCGCAGATCACCAGCGCCGTCTTTTCCAGCCACGGAATGCGCCGCAGCGTCGCCAGGTCCGGCTTCATGACGAAGTCGCCATAGCCTTTCGACCAGCTTGCCGCCTTGTAGCCCGGCACCGGCTCCATATCGATGTCGGCGGCGAGCAGATAGTTGCAGCCATGCGTCTCGTCATGAGCAGAATCCACAAAGTACTGCGCCAGGAAACGCTTTCCAGCCAGCCGCCCCTGCATGTCGACGATGCAGGCCAGCACCGTGTCGATCTCGCCATTGGAGACCGCTTTCTTCAACTGATCGAACGAGAAATTTCCGGCCATTCCTTTGGCACTCCAGTGCTTGGTCGTTGAGGACGAAACCATAGCCGGCTGCACGCCGGCCATGGCCATGATGGTGACGTCAGTGGCCGGTTTCGCCGACCGCCTGTTCGGCGGCCTTGATCGCTGCCTGACGCGCCGCGATGATGTCGCCCAGCGGCGGGCCCTGGAAGCGATTGCGCTCGAAGGCGAACCAGATAATCGCCGTCAGGATGAAGAAGCCGACGGTGATGTACAGCGCCCAGTCGTTCGGCGGCTGGATGCCGATGATGAAGATCAGGATCATCGACACGATCGAGAGAACGCCGAACAGCATGAAGATGCCACGGCCCAGGTTCCACGGTCCCATCTTGTCCCACTTCGGCGTGCCCCAGGCCAGCATGCCGAGCACGATCGGCACGGTGAAGGACAGGAACAGGAAGATGACGGTGCAGGACACGACGATGGTGTAGGCCGAAGTACCGGCGACCGAAACCAGCGTCGAACCCCAGACGAACAGCACCGACAGGACCGACGCCGTCCAGATCGCCGCCACCGGCGTGCGATAGGTCGGGCTGACCTTGGCCAGTGCCGACGAGCCCGGCAGGCCGCCGTCACGCGAGAAGGCAAAGATCATGCGCGAAGCCGAGGTGACGGTTGCGAGGCCGCACAACAGCTGGGCGATGAACACGACGAGGTAGACGAACTCCTTGAGGCCGGGACTGACGCGCTGGTCGAAGGCCCAGAAGAACACGTTCCAACCCTGCTTGGCGGCGTCGTCCATGTTGGGGATCATCAGTACGAAGGCGGCCAGGAACAAATAGCCGAAGACCGCCGACCAGATAACCGACATCACCATCGCACGCGGCACCGATGAGGCCGCCTTGATGGTTTCCTCGGAAGTGTGTGCCGAAGCATCGTAGCCGGTGATGGTGTAGATCGGCAGCAGAAGGCCGAGAGCGAACACCCAGGCGTTCGAGACGGACGGCCAGACGCTGGCGCCGGCCTCACCCGAGTAGTTGTGGAAGGTGAAGAGCCGGCTGAAATCCCAGGTCTCGGCGGAGAACAGGCAGACGACAGCAATCAGGATCGAGCCGAAGAAGATCAGGTAACCCGAAAAGTCGGTCAACTTCGCAGTCAGCTTGATGCCGAGATGGTTGATCAGCGCTTGGGCGCCGGTGATGATGACCAGGAAGATCATCTGATTGGTCAGCGTACCCTCGATGCCGAGCGTCGGCCCGAAGGCGCCGATGAAGAACGTCCAGGTGCCGACATTGATGGCGCCGAGCACGGTGATCAGGCCGAGCAGGTTGAGCCAGGCCGTCACCCAGCCGGTGCCGCGATTGCCGAGGATCGAACCCCAGTGATAGAGGCCGCCGGCCGTCGGATAGGCCGAGCTGATCTGCGACATGGCGACCGCGAAGGTAAGCGAGACGAAGCAGCCGACCAGCCAGCCGATGCCGATGCCGATACCGCCGGCGCCCGACGTTGCCTGCGCCAGCGAATTGATGCCGCCCGACAGGATGCAGATGATGGAGAAGGAAACGGCGAAGTTGGAGAAGCGGCTTAGCCGCCGCTCAAGTTCCTGGGCGTAGCCCATGGAATGGAGGTGCTTTACGTCTTCCGCCTTGTCTGTGTCTGAATAACCCGGTGCTGCCATTGTAGTCCCCTTTGCATTCTTAGCTGGCCGGCCCTGCCCCGGTCGGCTTGCGCCGGCCGGAGCATCTAGTCTTTGCTGTTAGCCTGCCGTCTGGCCGACGGCTGCTTCCGCGGCCGCGATCTCGGAAGCGCGGCGAGCAATGTCGGCGCCGATCGGCGGGCCTTTGAAGCGGCGCGATTCGATGCCGAACCACAGAACCACCAGCAGAACGATCAGGCCGATGGCATAGTTGATCAGGATGTCGAAGGGCGGCTGGATGCCGGCATACATCAGCACCAGAACGCCAAGCACCGTGATGACGGCGAACGGCTTGGACCAGATGCCGAGGCGGAACGGGCCGAATTCGGTCCAGCTCTTGCCCTCGGCAAGCAGGCCGGCGGCCACGGGCATGGCGTAGGACACGTAGAGGAACAATGCACAGCCGGCCGCCAGTGCGGCAAAAGCCGGCGAGTACAATGTCGCTGCGACTGCGAGCACCGCTCCGAGCCAGATCGCCGCCACGGGCGTGCGCCATGTCGGGCTGACGGTTTTCCACACCGACGAACCGGGCAGGCCGCCGTCACGCGCGAAGGCAAAGATCATGCGCGAGGTCGACGTCAGTCCGGCGAGCGCGCAGATGAAGTTCGCCAGCACGATCGCGATGGCAATGATGCTCTTCAGCAGGAATGGCGCCGGCAGATTGTTGAAGAGATTGAACCAGGCATTGGCGCCATCCTTGGCCGTCGCTGCCAGATCGGGGCTGGCCAGTACGAACGAAACGGCCATGACGAAGCCGAACACCAGCGACCACAGAACCGAATGGATCATGCCGCGCGGCACCGCCACGCGGGCATTGTGGGTCTCTTCGGACGTGTGGGCCGAAGCGTCGAAGCCGGTGATGGTGTAGAGTGGGTAGAGCAGGCCGATCAGGAAGGCGACGAGTGCCGTCCGTGCGGTCGGAACGTAGCCTGCGCCTGGATCACCGGTGTTGTTGACGAAGGTGGTGAGCCGCGAGAAATCCCAGCTTGCGCCCCAGATCAGGAACATCGCGGTCAACACGACGGCGACGACCAGAATGAGGTAGCCCGAGAAATCCGTCAGCATGGTGGTGAGCCTGATACCGAAATGGTTGATCAGCGCCTGCGCGACCGTGATGATCACAACGCCGATCACCTGCTCCTGATAGCCCCACGCGGAGACGTCGTTACCGAACACGCCGGACCAGACAAGGTCCTTGAACAGCGCGTAGACGCCGACATTGACCGAGGCGACGACGAAGACCAGGCCGAGCAAGTTGATCCAGGCCGTGGCCCAGCCCCAGCCGCGCCCGCCGAGAATTGACGACCAGTGGTAGAGACCGCCGGCCGTCGGATAGGCCGAGCCGATCTGGCCAAGGGACGCGGCAACGACAAGTGCAAAGACGCCGCCGATGACCCAGCCGACAGTCGCCTCGAAGCCGCTGCCGGTCGCCATGGCCAGCGGGAAGGACGTGATGCCGCCCGCCAGAATGCAAATGATCGAAAAGGAAATAGCGAAGTTCGAGAAGCCGCTCATGCGGCGAGCCAACTCCTGGGCATAGCCCATGCTATGGAGGGTTTTTACATCCTCCGATCTTTCAGCGTCTGATTTGTCCGGTCCTGCCATTTTCGTCCCCTGTTTTTCTAGCTGGCCGATTGAACTGACTTTCCCACTGCGTGTCGCCGGGAACCCTTGGCCTCCTCGGGTTCCAGGTCAGAAAAAATGCCTGTGAGCAGATCCGCCCATTTCCGCTGCCCGGTCTCGCCGGAGATCTCGTCGTTGCGGATTTCGATCATTGCGCAGGCAAGGCCGCGCGAGCGTGCATGGCGCTCCAAAGTGAAATAGACGCGGTCGGCCGGCGAATAGGGCTCGTTGATGCCGACACTGACGCCGGAGAGCCGCTGCAGCGCCGCTATGAGCGGCGACGCCAGCCGGCGGTCGTCATCGTGGATGATGCCGATATGCCAGGGCCGGTTCTTGCCCTTGTAGACCGGGGTGAAGGAATGCACCGACACCAGCCGGGTCTCCTGCCCACGCGCCTGCCGGTCGTCGATGATCGATGCGATCGTGTCGTGGAACGGCCGCCACGACAAAGCGATGCGCTCGGCGCGCTCACTGTCCGACAGGCCGGCATTGCCCGGAATGGCCGTCGTCTCGCTGACCGGCGGCACCAGGTCCGGTGCGTCGAGCGGACGGTTGCAGTCGATGATCAGGCGCGAGATGCGGGTTTCGATGAGCGTCGCATCGAGGGCGGTCGCGATGCGGCGGGCCACCGGCAGCGCGCCGGGGTCCCAGGCGATGTGGCGGGAGAGATCTTCGGCCGGCAGGCCAAGCGTGCCGAATTCGGATGGCAGGAAGTTGGAAGCGTGGTCGCAGGTCAGCACGAAAGGGCTGGACCCGCCGGGGTTCGTCACCCCTACGGTATCAGACGATGCAAGGCTGGCGGGCCGTGCTCTCTCCATAGTCTGCCGTCCCCTGGGGAGCGCTGTATCTTATGTTACGTATTTTGCGTCATTGCGTCCCTGTGGATGATTTCATACAGTTTGTCCGGCTTTGTCAAACGCGATTTCGGGGAAGCGGTCTGGACGGGCTCAGGGGTGGGGAAAACGATGATTTCCAGCATTGCCGAACTGATTTCGGACCGCATCGGCACGATGCCGGCCGGCGAGCGCCGCGCCGCGCAAACGCTGATTGCCAACTATCCGCTGATCGGGCTGAAGACGGTCGCCGAGTTCTCGACCGCCGCCGGCGTATCGTCGCCGACCATCCTGCGCTTTGTCTCCAGGCTGGGGTTCCAGAACTATCCCGAATTCCAGTCGGCGCTGCAGGACGAACTGGCGGCGCAATTGCAGTCGCCGGCATCGCGCACGCTCAATCCGGCCTCACCGGGCAGCAGTGCCGTGTCGCCAATGCTGGAGGCGACGCTGGACAATATGCGCGAGACCTTCAGGCATCTGTCCGACAGGCAGCTTGCCGACATCGCCGAAAGGCTCGCCGAACGGCGCGGCAAGACATTCCTGATCGGCGGCCGCTTCACCGATCCGTTGGCGCGCTACATGGCCGCCCACCTCGCCA
Organism: Mesorhizobium sp. L103C105A0; assembly: GCF_000502215.1. NCBI lineage: Bacteria > Pseudomonadati > Pseudomonadota > Alphaproteobacteria > Hyphomicrobiales > Phyllobacteriaceae > Mesorhizobium > Mesorhizobium sp. L103C105A0. The sequence goes on from NZ_AYXF01000001.1 coordinate 752,773, forward strand.
TCATCCAGCCCGACGTTTATCACCTCGCCGGTCAGGAGAGCATCTGGCGCGACCGGCTGATCGACATGGGCAAGCGCGACGTGCTGGTGATCTTCGACATCAGGCGCTACCAGGACAGTCTGGTACGCTTTGCCGAGACCGCGCATCAGCGCGGCGTACAGATCGTGCTGTTCACCGACCAGTGGCTATCGCCGATCGCCCGCTTCGCCCGCCATGTCATTGCAGGACGCACCGCCGTGCCTTCGGCGTGGGACTCTTCCGCCGCTCTGTTCGTTGTCGCCGAGACGCTGATCGGCGCTGTCACCAGGCAGCTCGAGGCCGACAGCGCCAAGCGCATCCGCGACCTGGAAAGCCTGCGCTGACACGCTCAATCCCGGCCGCAGGTGCGCAAAATTACGCAGATTTAATGTGCATGGAAGCGGCAGAATTGCCATAAAGCCATGATATTGCGGCGGCTTCGCACATACCGGGTGCGTCGCTGCGCGTTTTTTTGCTTGGTGAAACCGGTAGACGTTTTGCCAACCGGAGTGTCGATGGTCGCCTGGAAACAGATCGTTTTTGCGCTTGTGATCCTGGTCGCGGCTGTCCTCGCCTGGGCGCGATTCTTCCCGGGCGCGCCGGAGGTTCTGGCACGCTGGGGTATCGACTGGACCTATGCTTCGGCGCCCGCCACAACCGGTGCGGTCGACACGACAAAACAGGCAGGCGGTCGCAACGCTGCCGGCCGCCCGGCAAATGTCGTCGCCTTGCCTGCGGCCACCGCCACCATCAACGATCGCCTGCAGGCGATCGGCACCGGCCGCGCCAACGCCTCGGTGACGGTCAACCCGTACAGCTCCGGCCGGCTGGTTGAATTCCTCGTTCAGTCCGGCACCCGCGTCGACAAGGGGCAGATCATCGCTGTTCTCGATTCCGAGACCGAGGTGATCTCGCAGGATCGTGCCAAGCTCGCCTTGCAGGATGCCCAGGACAAGCTCGAGCGGGTGAAATCATTGAGGGCCTCCAACGCCGCGACCCCGGTCGCCGTCGCCGATGCCCAAGTGGTGCTGGCCGGCGCCAAACTGGCGCTGCAGGATGCCGAACTCGCCTTGCAGCGTCGTTCGATCGTCGCCCCTATCGCCGGCACGGTCGGCATCCTGCCGATATCGGCCGGCAATTACGTCACCAGCCAGTCGGCGATCGCCACGCTTGACGACCGCTCCTCCATCCTGGTCGATTTCCTGGTGCCCGAGCGCTTCGCCGCCGCCGTCAAGGTCGGCGCGCAACTGTCGGCGACGCCGATCGCCAATCCGAGCAAGGCCTATACCGGCACTGTGTCGGCCATCGACAACCACATCGACGAAAAGAGCCGCACCCTGCTGGTCAAGGCTGCAATCGCCAATCCGGCGGATTCGCTGCGCGCCGGCATGTCGTTCGGCATCACCATGCGCTTCCCCGGCGACACCTATCCGGCCGTCAGCCCGCTGGCAATCCTGTGGGGTTCCGACGGCGCCTATGTCTGGCAGATCGAGGACGGCAAGGCCAAGCGCGTTCCCGTGCGCATCATCCAGCGCAACACCGAGACGGTGCTGATCGACGCTGAGATCGAGGATGGCGACATGGTCGTCACCGAAGGCACCCAGAGCGTCAGCGAAGGCGGCGCGGTCCGCATCGCCGGCCAGGATCAGCGCGCCGCGGAAGCTGCCGAAGGCTCATGACTGCACCCGTCAGCACCGCCAGCGAAACCGGCTTCACCGCACTCTTCATCCGCAGGCCGGTTATGGCCTTCGTGCTGAACACGCTGATCGCAGTGGCCGGCCTTGCCGCTTTCTATGGCGTCGAAATCCGCGAACTGCCCGATGTCGACCGCGCCGTGGTCACCGTGTCGACGGCCTTCGAGGGTGCCGCCGCCGAAACCGTCGACCGTGAACTGACCGACACCATCGAGGGCGCGGTCGCCCGCGTCTCCGGCGTCAAGTCGATCTCGTCGACCTCTTCCTTCGGCCAGAGCCGCGTCACCATCGAGTTCAACGACGGCGTCGATTTGAACGTCGCCGCCTCCGACGTGCGCGACGCGGTCGGCCGTGTCGCCAACATGATACCGGAGACCGCCGACCCGCCGCGCATCGTCAAGGCCGATGCCAATTCCGATGCCGTGATGCGACTGGCCGTCACCTCCGACACCATGTCGGTGCAGGACATGACGGTGATCGTCCAGGACCAGATCGAGGACGAACTGGCCGCCGTGCCCGGCGTCGCCGACGTTCAGGTCTATGGCGACCGCGACAAGATCTTCCGCATCGATGTCGACCAGAACAAGCTCGCCAGCCTCGGCTTCACTGTGGCCGATCTGAGGGCAGCGCTTGCCTCGGTCGCTTTCGATTCACCAGCCGGTTCGATCACCACCACCAACCAGGATCTCATCGTCCGCACCACGGCCGATGTGACGACGCCGGAAGAATTCGAAAACATCATCATCGGCGGCACGACGCGCATCCGCGACGTCGCCACCGTCACGCTCGGTCCCGACATCGGCCAGACCTCGTTGCGCTCCGACGGCAAGACCGGCATTGGCCTTGGCATCATCCGCCAGGCGGAATCGAACACGCTGGATATTTCCACCGGAGTGAAGGCAGCCGTCGCCAAGCTGCAGGAAAACCTGCCCAAGGGCATGTCGATCAAGATCACCAGCGACGACGCCGTCTTCGTCAACGGCGCCGTGCACGAGGTCGAGATCGCGCTCGGCCTGTCGATCTCCATGGTGCTGATCGTCATCTACATCTTCCTGCTCGACTGGCGCGCGACGCTGATCCCCGGTCTCTCAATGCCGGTCGCCATGATTGGCACCATCGCCGCCATCTATCTCGCCGGCTTCTCCATCAACATCCTGACGCTTCTGGCGCTGGTGCTGGCGACCGGCCTTGTCGTCGACGACGCCATAGTCGTTCTGGAAAACATCGTGCGACGGCGCAACGAAGGCATGGGGCCTCGTGCCGCCGCCGTGCTCGGCGCCCAGGAAGTGTTCTTCGCCGTCATCGCCACGACGCTGACGCTCGTTGCCGTTTTCGTGCCGATCTCCTTCCTGCCGGGACAGACCGGCGGCCTGTTTCGCGAATTCGGCTTCGTCCTCGCCATGTCGGTGCTGCTCTCCTGCGTGGTGGCGCTGACGCTGTGCCCGATGCTGGCCTCGCGCATGTTGACCGGCGCATCGCTCCACCATGAAGGCGGTCACGGCATTGGCGCGCGCGTCGGTGGCGCGCTGAACGCGGCCTACAAGCGCGCCCTGCATGCCTGCCTCGGCGCGCCGTGGATCGTGCTGCTGGTTGCGGTGCTGTTTGCGGGCATCGCCTTCATGCTGTTCGGCACCATCCGCCAGGAGCTGACGCCGAGCGAGGACCGCGCCGTCGTGCTTCTGCGCATCAACGCGCCGCAAGGCGTCAGCCTCGACTACACCACCCAGCAAATGCAGAAGATCGAGCGGCTGATCCAGCCGCTGCGCGATTCCGGCGAGATCGTCTCGACCTTCGAAAATGCCGGCCAGAACGGCGCCTACAATTCCGGCTTCATGGTGATGACGCTGGCGCCGTGGGACGAGCGCACGCGCAGCCAGCAGGAGATCATGGCGCAGATAAGCCAGCTGACCCGGCAGGTGCCATCCGTGCGCATCTTCCCGGTGCAGGCCAATAGCCTCGGCATTCGCGGCGCCGGCAACGGCCTGCAATTCGCGCTGGTCGGCAACGACCGCAAGGCGCTCGGCGACGCGGCGGTGAAGATCATCGCCCGGATGCAGGCCGATCCGCGCTTCCAGACGCCGCGGCTTTCCATCGACCCGACGCAGCCGCAGTTGGCGGTGGCCATCGACCGCGAGCGCGCCTCCGATCTCGGCATCGACATATCGGGGCTCGCCAACACCTTGCAGGCGATGCTCGACGGCAACGATGTCGTCGATGTCTACATCGCCGACCGCAGCTATGGCGTGAAGCTGGTCTCGACCACCAACCCGATCAATGATCCGACCGATCTGGAAAACATCTTCCTGAAGACCGCCGACGGCCGCTTCGTGCCGATGTCGACCATCGCCACGCTGACCGAGCGCGCCGTGCCGCCGTCGCTGACCCGCGAACAGCAGCAGCCTTCGGTGGCGATCACCTCGAACCTGAACGGCAATTTCGCACTGGGTGACGCGCTCGGCGTTGCCGAGCAGATCGCCGCCCCGCTGCTGCCGCCGGGCAGCCACGTCCTGCCGCTGGCCGAAGCCGCGACGCTCGGCGAGACCAACAGTGCCATGATCACCATTTTCGGCTTCGCGCTGGTCATCATCCTCCTGGTGCTTGCCGCCCAGTTCGAAAGCTTCGTCAGCGCCGTCATCATCATGGCGACGGTCCCGCTCGGCCTTGCCTGCGCAATCTTTGCGCTGCTTTTGTCAGGCACCAGCCTCAATGCCTACAGCCAGATCGGCCTCGTGCTTCTGGTCGGCGTCATGGCCAAGAACGGCATCCTCATCGTCGAATTCGCCAACCAGCTGCGCGACCGCGGCCTCGGCGTGCGCGAGGCGATCGAGCAGGCCTCGATCATCCGCCTGCGGCCGGTGATGATGACGATGATCTGCACCATCCTCGGCGGGGTCCCGCTGGTGCTGGCCGCCGGCGCCGGTGCCGAAGCGCGCATCGCGCTCGGCTGGGTCATCGTCGGCGGGCTGGGTCTCGCCACCGTCTCGACGCTGTTCCTGACCCCGGTCGCCTACCTCCTGCTCGGCCGCTTCGTGACGCCGAAGGCGCATGAGGAAGCGAGGCTGAAGCGGGAGCTTGAGGAAGCGGCGTACGCCAATGTCGAGCCGGCGGAGTAGCTCCGCTTACCCTCCCCCTTGTGGGGAGGGTCGGACCGCGGGTCCGGGGTGGGGGTGCAGCGCCAACTAACGTCGGTCCAGCGCTCCCGCGAATAACAGAGGTGGAGCCAAGACCCCCACCCCGACGAACGAGCAAAATTGCTCTTTCGTCGACCCTCCCCACAAGGGGGAGGGTAGAAAGTCACGGCCTAATAAACACCTTCCCGTTCGGCTTGGCCAGCTCCGCCGGGGCCTTCGCCATCGCCTCATCCAGCGGTAGCACCGCCGTCACGTCGGTTGACCAGCGCCCATCCGAAAAGCGCTTCTGTGCTTCCATGATCGCCGGGCCGCGCTTGTCGCGGAACTGGCGCATCCATTCGACCAGCCAGAAGCCTTCAATGTGCTTTTGTTGGAAGATCATCTGGCCGGGCTCACGGATGACAGTGGTGTCCGGATCGAGCCGTCCATAGATGATCCAGCGCGAGCGCTTCGGCATGGCGTCGAAGATCGCCGAGGCCACCGGCCCGGTCACGGCATCGAGGAAGATGCGCGGCTGCTCGGCCTTGACCACATCGCGTAGTGCTGCCTTGAAATCCGGCGCCTTCTCGTTGAGCACATGGGCAGCCCCGATCTCCTTCAACAGCGGAATCTGCTCGTCGCGGCGCACGGTGACGATCGGCCGGAACCCAGCCTCCTTGGCGAGACCCGCGATCAGCTTGCAAAGCTGGCTGGCGCCGGCGGTCATGATGAAGGCTTTTTCGCCCGTCTGCTTGACGATGTCGAACATGGCGAGCGCCGTGAGCGGGTTGACGATCATCGCCGCGCCATCCTCGTCGCGGACCGTGTCGAGCAGCGGAATGCAGCCGGCAGCTTCGGCAACTGCATAGTCCGCCCACGCGCCCCAATTGGTGACGCCGGTGGTGAAGGCGATGCGCTTGCCGATCAGGCTTTTCGCATAGGGCTCGTCGCCGCTGGCAACGACCGTGCCGACACCCTCGAAGCCGGCCGGCTGGCCCTTGGCGCGCGGCTGACCGTACTGGCCCTTGATGAACATGACGTCGGACGGGTTGATCGAGGCGAGGCTGACCTTGATCAGCACCTGGCTCGGTCCGGGCGTCGGCACGCCGATGCTGCCCAGCGTGAGATACGGCTCCATCGCCTCCAGCACGCTGCCGGAGGGCGTCCTGGTGTAGCCGTCGCCGATCAGCAGCAGTGCTCTCATGTCTGAAGGTATCGCCATGGCGGGGCTCCTTACAGTTTGAGGATGAGCTTGCCGGATGCGCCACGGCCAAGCACGCGCGTCAGCACGGCGGCGGCATCGGCCAGCGGATAAGTGCCTTCGATGACCGGCCAAACCTTGCCGGCGAGATGCCAGCCGACCAGTTCCTTCAGATTGTCGGCATGGACGAGCTGGCCGAGCGGCGCGAAATCGCGGGCGATAATGGCCTTCATCCGCTCAGACCTTTTCCTGCGTGTATTTCCTGAGCTCCGTACGCGCCACCTGCCGGCGGTGCACGGCGTCCGGCCCGTCGGCGAGGCGCAGGGTTCGCAGATGCGTCCATGAGCGTGCCAGCGGCGTGTCCTGGCTGATGCCTTGCGCCCCGAACATCTGCACGGCCTCGTCGGTGACCTTGAGCGCGACGCGCGGTGCGATGACCTTGATCTGGCTGATCCAGGGCGCGGCTGCGCGCGCATCGCCTTGGTCGATCATCCACGCCGCCTTGAGGCAGAGCAGCCGCGCCATCTCGATCTCCATGCGGCATTCGGCGATGATGTCGAAATTGGCGCCGAGCTTGGCCAAGGGCTGGCCGAAGGCCTCGCGGCGCACCGAGCGCTGGCACAGCAGCTCCAGCGCCATTTCGGCCTGGCCGATGGCGCGCATGCAATGGTGGATGCGGCCGGGGCCAAGCCGCCCCTGGGCGATCTCGAACCCCCTGCCCTCGCCGAGGATCAGGTTTCCGGCCGGCACCCTGACATTGTCGAAGCGAAGATGCATGTGGCCATGCGGCGCGTCGTCGTCGCCATAGACCTGCATCGGCCGCAGCTTGGTCACGCCCTTGGTGCCGGACGGCACCAGGATCATCGAATGGCGGCGGTGCTGCGTCTCGGCTTCGCCGGTGCGAACCATGACAATGTAGATGGCGCAGCGCGGGTCCCCGGCCCCCGACGCCCACCATTTCTCGCCGTTGAGTACATAGTCGCCGCCTTGCTTTTCGCAGCGCATGGCGATGTTGGTGGCGTCGGAGGAGGCGACATCCGGCTCCGTCATCAGATAGGCCGAGCGGATTTTCCCCTCGAGCAGCGGCGCCAGCCATGCCTGCTTGTGGTCCTCCGAGCCATAGCGCTCCAGCACCTCCATATTGCCGGTGTCGGGCGCTGAGCAATTGAAGGTCTCCGCGCCGAGATGCGCCTTGCCCATCTCCTCGGCCAGATAGGCATATTCGACGGTTGACAGCCCATAGCCGCGCTCGGAGCCGGTCAGCCAGAAATTCCACAGGCCGCGATCCTTGGCCGTTTTCTTCAACCCTTCGAGGATTTCGGTCTGCCGCGCGGTATAGACCCAGCGGTCGCCGCCCTTGCCGACCTCGCTCAAAAACTCATGATCGAGCGGCATGATCTCGTCGCGCACCATAGCGGCGACGCGGGCGTGGATCGGCTTCAGCCGCTCGGTCATGCCGAGATTGATGTCCGCCATCGGTCTCCAACCCTTTCACGCATCCAGGCACTTTACCCGTGGCAAGGATGACCGTACTTCGGTTAGCCTTGTCAACGCGAGCCCTTTCGCCCCGGACCGTGAGCAGAAAGGCGCGGAGGAATTGCGATGAGCTATCTGGAAGAACTGTTCTCAGTCGCGGGTAAGACCGCGCTGGTAACGGGAGCCGCGACCGGCATCGGCCGCATGGTTGCGACCGCTTTGGTCCAGGCCGGCGCTACCGTGATGATCGCCTCGCGCAAGGGCAAGGATTGCATCAAGGTCGCCGCTGAGTTGAACGGGCTCGGCGGCTCCGGCAGTGCCGAAGGTTTCGCCGGTGACGTCTCGAGCGAAGCCGGCATTGCCGCGCTGGTCAGCGAGGTCAAGGCGCGCACCGAGAAGCTGCACATTCTGGTCAACAATGCCGGCATATCCTGGGGTGCCTCCCTGGAGGATTTTCCCTATAGCGGCTGGGCCAAGGTGTTCGCCGTCAACGTCACCGCCGTCTTCCATCTGACACGCGAATTGCTGCCGCTGCTGGAAGCCGCCGCGAGCGATGCCGATCCGGCCCGCGTCATCAATCTGGGCTCGGTGATGGGCACGCAGCCGCTGGCCGACGACGCCTATTCCTATACCGCGTCCAAAGGCGCCGTTCACCACCTGACGCGCACGCTGGCGATCGAGCTCGCGGCGCGGCGCATCACCGTCAACGCCTTCGCGCCCGGCCCCTTCCAGAGCCGGATGACCGCCTTTGCCACCGGCACCGAAGAAAAGGCCAGACATGTCGGCAGCCATGTGCCGATCGGACGTATCGGCGTGGCGGATGACATCGGCGGCGCAACGCTCTATTTGTGCAGCCGCGCCGGCTCCTATGTCACCGGCGCCATCCTGCCGATCGACGGCGGGCAGTCGGTGCAGCATGGGCTGACACTGTTCAAGGAATGAGCCGCGATCGGCGGCAAGGGGAGGACACCGCAGTGGAACCGATCAGTCTCGATGTGCTTCTGGCCAGCGTCGGCAAGGAAGTCGGCGTCTCGCCATGGCGCGAGGTCACACAGACCATGATCGACCAGTTCGCCGAGGCCACCGATGACCACNGCCACCGACGACCACCAGTTCATCCATTGCGACCCCGAGCGGGCCAAAAACGAGACGCCGTTCGGCGGCACCATCGCGCATGGCTTCCTGTCGTTGTCGCTGCTCTCGGCGATGACCTTCGAGACCATGCCGCCGCTGGAAAAGGGCAAGATGGGCGTCAACCACGGTTTCGATTCGCTGCGCTTCCTGGCGCCGGTGAAGACCGGCGCGCGCATCCGCACCCGCTTCGTGCTGGCCGACGTCAAGGTCAGGCCGTCGGGCTGGGTGCAGACGGCGCATGACGTGACCATCGAGATCGAAGGCTCGAAGAAGCCGGCGCTGACCGCGCGCTGGCTGACGCTGACGCTGATCGAGCGTGAGCCGGAGACCGCATGAGCGACGCCAATACGCTCGACCAGACAGCGCTAGCCCCTTACCTCGAGGCGCACATCCCTGGTTTTGCACGGCTTTCCGCAATCGAAAAATTCAAATCCGGCCAGTCGAACCCGACCTATCTGCTGACCGCGGCCAGCGGCCGCTATGTCCTGCGCGCCAAGCCGCCGGGCCAGTTGCTGAAATCGGCGCATCAGGTCGACCGCGAATTCACGGTCATGAAGGCGCTGGCCGGCACCGCCGTGCCGGTGCCGGCGATGCTGCATCTGTCGGCGGAGGCGACGCCGATCGGCCGCATGTTCTACGTCATGGATTTTCTCGACGGCCGCATCTTCTGGGATCCGGCAGTGCCGGAGGCCGCTGGCAACGATGAGCGCGCCGCCCTCTACGATGCCATGAACGCCACCCTGGCCGCCCTGCACGACGTCGATGTCGAGGCGGTCGGGCTCGGCGATTTCGGCAAACCCGGCAATTACTTCGAACGCCAGCTGGCACGCTGGACCAGCCAGTACCGCGCCTCGGAGACCGGCACGGTCGCCGACATGGACCTGCTGATCGCGTGGCTGGAGACGCATATTCCGGCCGATGACGGCCGAAAATCTCTCGTGCATGGCGACTACCGGCTGGACAACATGATCTTCGCGCACAATGAGCCGAAAGTGCTGGCCGTGCTCGACTGGGAACTGTCGACACTCGGCGATCCCTTCGCCGACATCGCCTATCAATGCATGCAATGGCGCCTGCCGCACGCCTCGGGCTTTCGCGGTCTTGGCGGCGTCGACCGCGCCGCCCTCGGCCTTCCTTCCGAGGACGCGTACGTCGCCGCCTATTGCCGGCGGCGCGGGCTGGGCGGCATCGACAATTGGAGCTTCTTCCTCGCCTTCTCCTTCTTCCGCTTGGCGGCCATCTGTCAGGGCGTCTACAAACGGGCGCTCGACGGCAACGCCTCCAATCCCGAAAAGGCCAGGACCTATGGCGAAGCGGTGAAGCTGCTGTCGCACCTTGCCGCCAAGCTGATCGACCGAACCTGAGTAGACAATGAGATAGTGTGGTCGGCGCGATTTGATGACAGATCGGATCAGTTCCGTTCCCCGACCGGGGAGCAAGCCCACACGGAGGCGGTGGCAACCGGCCTGGAAACAGGACGCAAACCGATCACCGTCTGTAGACAGAGCATGATGCCGAAAAGTGTGAAGCGGTTTTCGGACGACATCATGCTCTATCTATTTGATTTAGAGCCGGATTCAGATTCAGGTCAATTCGACCTGAAATCATCCGGCTCTAGCGCGCATCGCTGGAAATGAACTTCATGTGCCGGCTGACTTGCAGGGCGATGTAGACGACCAGCGAGCATCCGATCGGAAACACGATCTCAATGAGGCCGGTGGCGACAGCCTGCGGCAATGCCAGCGCAATGTCCTTGGCTGCGGCGGTCTCGATCGTCAGCGCCGTGATCCCGCCGCCGAACACCGCGCCGGCCAAGGCACCCGCCAGCATGAAATGCAGCGAGCGAGGTTCTTCCTTGGATGCCAGCGAAGCCAGCATCCAGCCCAGCAAGCCATACTCGATCGCCCGCAACATACCGAGCGTGGTGAGCGACAGGATCACGGGCTTTGCCGATACATCAAGCGCGCTCACCATCACCTTTTGCGTACCTTTGGCGATGCCCATGGCCAGCGGCCCCGAGATCATGGCGATAAGGCCGCCAAGCGAGGCTCGCACCTTGGTGATCGCCGTGCCGAGGCTGACGCCGGCGCAGACGAAGAATGACCAGGTCACGCCTTGCGCCAAGTCTATCAGAACCTGGGTCGGGGCCGGGTGCGAACCTGCCGCAAATCCGGCAGTCAGAATAAGCGCTTCCATGGCGAAGCCGATTGCGATCGCCAGCCATGCGACTATCACGACCCGCCTGAGCGCCAGCCTTGCGCCATGAGAAAGTGGATGTGCGCCCGGCAGCCCGGACGAAAGCTCTATCGCAGCCACAGAGGCCCCCCAAAACCGAAATTTCTTGCAGAGCCGCCAAATAGGCTTTGTTTGTAACAGTCCGATGTTGCCTGCGTGCGCCCAGGTTACACATGCTGTGACATAGATGCTGGCGAAATGGACCAGAACGGGCACAACTATTCGAGAGAAAGCTTGAGGTCGCTTTTTGCTGTCCCTGACAGCGCCCTTGCCCGTTTCCGTACAGCGTATATATTTAGTCATGCACAACCAACCAAAGGCACCGGATCTTGCCACTGAGCGTCCAGAAACGCCGCGAGAAACAAAAGGCCGAACTGCGTTCCGAACTGCTCGACGCAGCCCACAAGCTCGTCAAGGAAGAGGGCTATGAAGGCCTGACCATCCGCAAGTTGGCCAAGCGGGTCGGCTATGCTCCGATGTCGGTCTATTCCTACTTCGCCGACAAGCAAGACATCCTGTTTGCGCTGGCCGAGGATGCCTTCGAAACACTTGCCCGCCGCATCGAGGAGCACCCTTCCGACGATCCGATCGAGGCCTTGCGTGCGGTGATGACCGAATATGCTGCCTTCGGGCTCGGCAATCCCAACGAATACCGCACCGTGTTCATGACCGAAAAGACCAAGCTGCCGGAAGGCAGAAGCTATGAGGACATGGAAGAGGCCAACCCGGCGATGAAAGCGCTGATATCCAGGGTCGAGGCCTGCGTTGCTGCAGGCAAGCTGCAGGGCGATCCGCGCGCCATCGCCACCATGCTTTGGGCAGTCGGCCACGGCACCATCTCGCTTTTGATCACGTTCCCGTTCTACCCCTTCGGGGATCCGCAGGCTTTCGTGACGCGGATGTGCGATTTCACACTCGCCACGCTCAGCACTCAGAATGTGCCGCCGCTGACCGAGACCCCGGTCGACTGCTGAGCATCCCCGCCCCTCCAATTCAACGTCCGGCCTGACAGCTTCGGCTGTGTCAGTGCGCCGCAATTTTCGGCATTCAAAAAAATTTGTCGTACGCGTACGCTTTTCGACTTGAAAACCCATCTCGGTGGGCGTATGTGTACGTTGTATCGTACATGTACGAAAAGAATTTAACCGATGGAGACAGACATGAACAAGACCCTTCTCGCTCTCGCCACCGTGCTGGCTCTCTCCGGCTCGGCTTTCGCCGCCAACAACACACACTCGACCAAGCAGGCCCCCGCCGCCACCTGCGTCGACACCACGACCAATGCCAAGCTCGATTGCGCCGTGACCGGCTCGGTCGAAAAGTCCGACGTCAAGGCCAAGAGCCCGCGTCTCGGCATCGAGATCAACCCATGGATCGTGCCGAGCACGTTCTAAGTTGATCGGGCTCGACCACAGCACAACGATTAATTTAAGGGCGGCAGGATAATCCCGGCCGCCCGTTTTTTCCTCAGCGCCCATTTCCTCAGCGCAAGCCGGCTTTTCCTGAGTTCAAACCTGGCGTAGCCGAACGGGTTATTTCTTGCGCGGTTTGCGACCCGGCACCGTCTTGGCCTTGCCGGGTCTTGCCGGCGCGCCTGGGATGGCGGTCGAGGTGATCGACACCGGATCGCTGGCCGGAAACGTGTCCTCGAGGCCTTCCTCGAGTTCCTCTTCTTCGGCAGTCACCTCGTGATGCTGCTCATGTTCGAGTGAGCGCACGGCGGACGTCTTGCCAGCTGACTTCGGCGGCGCTTTCGACGGCATCGTATGTTCTCCCTGATGGGGGAAGCAGAACGGCTTGACCCGTCAAACGTTCCTACGCCGCCGCGTCGCTGGCTGCTTCCGACAGGAAAGTAAAGACATAGTCCGAGAAGGAACGCCAGCACTCGACCCGGAAAGCGTCGGCTGCCGTGCGCAACAGCAGGATTTCGCACTTGCCGAGAATGGTGCGCGACGCCGCGCCCACCGGAAAAGCCTCGAGCGACAAATCCTGCGGGCAGCCTGCATTGATCGCGGCGGCAGCCGCCGGGCCGGTGACGGCGAAGGCGACGTTGCGGTGCGAGATGCCGACCGCCGAATGCAATGCGGCAACCCCAGCACGATCGGCCATCGGATCCTTGCCAGCCTCATCGATGACCAGCCACTCGTCAGGGCCAAGCCACAGCGCCGTGCGCCCTGTCTTCGACGCCGAAGTTTTCGGCTGCTTCGGCAAGGTCAGGCCGAGCGCCTTCGACAGCGCCGCGACGGAAGCCTCCGGCGCGCGCAGCGACATGCGCTCCGCCGGCGGCAGCACCTCGACCTTGACATCCGTTGCGGAAACGACGCGTTCAGCCAGGGCCGGGCGGCGCTCGACCGACGGCGCTGCAGCTGGGGCCGTCTTCTTTGCAGCAGCCTTAGCCATTGAGGCGCCCTCCCGTCTCGTCGAAGAACACCATGCCGGTAACCTCCACTTCGATCATCCCGTTCGGCATCGGCACATAGAGCGTGTCGCCCATCCGGTCGCGCCCGCCGGCAACCAGCGCCAGCGCGATCGAGCGACCGCAATTTTCCGACCAGTAGCTGGATGTGACGTGACCGATCATCTTCATCGGGATCGCCTCCTTCGGGTCGGCGACGATCTGCGCGCCTTCCTCAAGCACCACTTTCGGGTCCTTGGTCTTCAAGCCGACCAGCTGCTTGCGGCCCTTGGCGACCAGATCGGGCCGCGTCAGGCCGCGGATGCCGACGAAGTCGGTCTTCTTCTTGCCGACCGCCCAGTCGAGCCCGGCATCGTTCGGCGTCACCGTGCCGTCCGTGTCCTGGCCGACGATGATGTAGCCCTTTTCGGCGCGCAGCACGTGCATCGCCTCGGTGCCGTAAGCGGCGGCGCCATGCTTTTGGCCCTCGGCCCACAGCGCTTCCCAGACGGCCTGGCCGTGATCGGCCGGCACGTTGACTTCAAAACCGCGCTCGCCGGTGAACGACATGCGAAACAGCCTGGTCGGCACGCCGCAGATCTTGCCTTCGCGCACCGACATATGCGGCAGCGCCTCGTCCGACATGTCGACGCCTTCGACCAGCGGTGCAATGATGTCGCGCGACTTCGGCCCCTGCACGGCGATGACCGCCCATTGTTCGGTGATCGACGTCAGCCAGACGTTGAGATGCGGGAACTCGGTCTGGAGATAGTCCTCCATGTGGTTCATGACGCGCGGCGCGCCGCCGGTTGTCGTCGTCACATGGAAACGATCCGGCGCCAGTCGGCCGACGACGCCGTCATCATAGATGAAGCCGTCCTCGCGCAGCATGATGCCATAGCGGCAGCGGCCGCGTTCCAGCTTCTCCCATGGATTGGTGTAGAGCAGTTCCATGAACCTGGCCGCATCCGGTCCGACCACTTCGATCTTGCCCAGCGTCGAGGCGTCGAACAGGCCGGCATTGCTGCGCACAGCGACGCATTCGCGGTCGACCGCCTTGTGCATGTCCTCGCCGGGTTTGGGGAAATACCAGGCGCGCTTCCACTGGCCGACATCCTCGAACACCGCGCCTTGAGCTTCCGCCCAGGGATGGATCGCGGTCTTGCGTGTCGGGTCGAACAGCGGACCGCGCGAATGGCTGACGATCGCGCCGAAAGTGACAGGCGTATAGGGTGCGCGGAACGTGGTCAGCCCGACCTCGGGGATCGGCTTGCCCAGCGTCTCGGCGGCAATCGCCAGGCCGTGCATGTTGGAGGTCTTGCCCTGGTCGGTCGCCATGCCGTTGGTGGTGAAGCGCTTGACGTGCTCGATCGAGCGCATGCCTTCATGCACCGCCTGGCGGATGTCCTTGGCGGTGACGTCGTTCTGGAAATCGACGAAGGCCTTGACCGTCTTGTCCGGCCCGGCGCCGGGCGCCGCGCCCAGCATGCCGCGCGACCAGCTTTCCGACGCGTCGACCTTCGGCTTAACGCCCTTGGCCACTTTGCCGCCCGCATCCTTCGCCGCCTTGGCGCCGGCCGCATAGGCTTCGTCGATCGACGCCGAGAGCCCATCCGTACCGTTGCAGGCGCCGACCGAAACGCAGTCCTGCGCATAGATGCCCGGCACGAAGCGCTTGGTCTCGTCATTGAAGGCGACCTTGCCGCGCGACTGTGAGAACAAATGCACCGACGGCGTCCAGCCGGCCGACATCAGGATGGCGTCGACCGGAATGGTGCGCTCGCCGCCCCCATTCTTCGGCTGCACCGTCATCGAGGTCACGCGCAACTTGCCGCCGGCGCGGATCACCGCGCGGCCGAAATTGACCTCGATCCCGAGCGCCCTCGCCTCGTCGATCACAGGTCCGGTCGGATGGTCGCGCAGGTCGACGATCGCCGCCACGTTGACGCCGGCCTTCTTCAGGTCGATCGCGGCGGAGTAGGCCGAGTCATTGGCGGTGTAGACGCCGACATTTTTGCCGACCGCGACACCGTACTGGTTGAGATAAGTCCGCGCCGCCGAGGCCAGCATGATGCCGGGCCGGTCATTGTCGGCAAACACCATATGGCGTTCGATGGCGCCGGTCGCCAGCACCACGCGCTTGGCGCGTACCTGCCATAGGCGCTCGCGCGGCAAATCGTGGCCGGGGTTTTGCAGATGGTCGCTGACCCGCTCGACCAGGCCGACGAAATTCTGCGCGTAATAGCCGAACGCCGTCGTGCGCGAGAGCACACGGACATTGTCCATGGCGGCAAGCTTGGCTACCGCTGCTTGCGCCCAGCCAAAGCCGTCATGGCCGTCTATCCTGGCGCCGCTCTCGAAACGCAGGCTGCCGCCGAAGCCGGCCTGCTCGTCGACGAGGATGACACGCGCGCCGGTTTCGGCAGCGGCAAGCGCTGCCGCGATGCCGGCCGCACCGCCGCCCAGCACCAGCACGTCGCAATGCGCATAGCGCGAGGAATAATGGTCGGGATCTGGCTTGTCGGGCGAAACGCCGAGACCCGCCGCGGCGCGGATCTTCGGCTCGTAGAGGCTCTTCCAGGCTGCCTTCGGCCACATGAATGTCTTGTAGTAGAAGCCGGCCGAAAACAGCGGCGATGCCAGATCGTTGACCGCGCCGACGTCGAAGGCGAGCGACGGCCAGCGGTTTTGCGAGTTGGCGACGAGCCCGTCATAGAGCTCCTGCACCGTGGCGCGGATGTTGGGCGCCTTGCGTGCCGCGTCGCGCTTGACCTCGACCAGCGCATTTGGCTCTTCCGCTCCGGCCGACAGGAAGCCGCGCGGACGGTGATACTTGAACGAACGTCCCACCAGATGCACGCCATTGGCAAGCAGCGCCGAGGCCAGCGTGTCGCCTTCGATGCCGGTGTAAGACTGGCCGTCGAAAGAGAACCGCGCGGTCTTGGCCTGGCTGAGACGGCCGGCGCTCGGAATGCGGAACGCGCCGCTCATTTGGATGCCACTTCGTTGGAGTTTTTGGGCAGCTTGGACGGTTTCGGCTCGCCGGCTTTGTAAGTCATGACGAACTTGTCGGTGACGGTGTGGCGCACCGCGTTGAAGAAACGCGCGCAGCCATGGATGTGGCGCCAGCGCTCATAGATGATGCCCTTGGGGTTCGAGCGGATGAAGAAGAACTTTTCGAAGTCGTCGTCGCTCTCGCCCGCCATGTTGGCCGAACGCGCAATATGCGCCTCGCCGGCGTTACGGAACTCGAGCTCCGGGCGCTCTTCCTCGCAATAGGGGCAGCGGATGAGAAGCATTATCGTTCGTTCCTACAATTCGCCGTGGCCGACATGCGCGCCGGCCGGTTGGTTGCAAAGCCTCTGGCCCATCGCCGCAAAAGGCGCGACGAGCCGAATGCGCTCCTCCACGCTTGCGGCGGGGCGAAACAGCTCGCGATACGCCATGTTGCCGATCGTGAGCTGAAACGGATCGGTCGTTACGATGACGCTGCGCGCATCGAATGTGTCGTCCTCGCCGAGATCGGAGGGCCTGTTCTCCATGAAGATGACCACCTTCTGGCCACCGCTCCACACGCATGCCAGAATGCCGGCGTCGATCGAAAACGGCCAATTGGCTTCGTTGCCGGCGCGGCTGATCGGCTGCGTCCGCACCTCGTCCGGTGACGGAAAATGGAACAGGTCCTGCTCCCCCGCCAGCACCAGCGGCACCGCTACAGCCAGTTCCACCATCATCAGTGCGCCACCGCCGCCGCTGCTGCCTCGTCGATGAGGCGCCCGGTGCGGAAGCGCTCGATGGTGAAGGGCGCGTTGATCGGATGCGGATCGTCCTTGGCAATCGTGTGGGCAAAGACATGGCCTGAGCCGGGCGTTGCCTTGAAGCCGCCCGTGCCCCAGCCGCAATTGACGTAGAGGCCTGATACCGGCGTCTTGGCCAGGATCGGCGAACGGTCGGGCGTCACGTCGACGATGCCGCCCCACGAGCGCAGCATCTTCATGCGGGTGAAGATCGGGAACATCTCGCAGATGGCGTCCAGCGTATGCTGCAAAATGTGCAGGCCGCCGGTCTGCGAATAGGAGACATACTGGTCGGTGCCGGCGCCGATCACCAGTTCGCCCTTGTCGGACTGCGAGATGTAGGCGTGCACCGTGTTCGACATCACCACGCAAGGCACCACCGGCTTGACCGGCTCCGACACCAGCGCCTGCAGCGGATAGCTTTCCAGCGGCATGCGCACGCCGGCCATGTTCATGATCACCGAGGAATGGCCTGCAGCCACCACGCCGACCTTCTTGGCGCCGATGAAGCCGCGCGTCGTGTCGACGCCCATGGCCGCGCCATTGGCCGCCCGCTTGACGCCGGTGACCTCGCAATTCTGGATGATGTGCACGCCGCGCGCCGAAGCGCCGCGCGCATAGCCCCAGGCCACCGCATCGTGACGCGCCGTGCCGCCTCGCCGCTGCAAGGCGGCGCCGACGACGGGATAGCGCGCCTGCCTGGAAATGTTGAGCGGCGGGCAGAATTCCTTCGCCTGCTCGGGCGTCAGCCATTCATTGTCGATGCCGTTGAGACGGTTGGCATGGACATGGCGCTTCAGCACCTGGATGTCGTGCACATTGTGCGCCAGCATCATGACGCCGCGCGCCGAATACATGACGTTGTAGTTGAGTTCCTGGGAGAGCCCATCCCACAGCTTCAGCGCATGGTCGTAAATGCCGGCGCTCTCGTCGTAAAGGTAGTTGGAGCGGATGATGGTGGTGTTGCGCCCGGTGTTGCCGCCGCCTAGCCAGCCCTTTTCCAGCACCGCGACATTGGTGATGCCGTGCACGGTGGCGAGATAGTAGGCGGTGGCCAGGCCATGACCGCCGGCGCCGACGATGATGACGTCATATTCCTTCTTCGGTTCCGGCGAGGACCATTGTTCCTCCCAGCCCTTGTGGCCGCGCATGGCCTCGCGGGCGATGGCGAATACCGAATATTTTTTCAACGTTCCAGCCTCGCAAATGGCGGTGGGGTATTTTACGCAGCCCCGGCGCGCGAGGTGTATCACTAGCGAAACGGCGCTTCCACCCTTGCGCTGTTTGCGACGGCGCTTGCCGTTTTGCGCCGCGGTGGAAAAGACCTGCCCGGGCTGGCAGGCATGGCTGCGTTCGGACACACTGGCGATCGCGAGACTCTGGAGGACGTATATGGGCAACGCCTGGTGGAATCTGACCTTGCGTTTCCTGCTGGAACTTGCCGCCTTGCTTGGCCTCGGCTTTGCCGGCTGGAGCCTCTCCGGCGGATGGTGGCGCTGGGTCCTCGCCTTGGCCTTGCCGTTCATTGCAGCTGCGCTGTGGGGAACCTTCGCGGTGCGCGGCGATCCGAGCCGGTCCGGACGCGCGCCGGTTCCTGTACCAGGCGCAGTCAGGCTGGTGCTTGAACTGGCCATCCTGTTTGGCGGTGCAGCCGGATTCTATGCCGCCGGTCACACGACTACGGGCGTTGTCATCACGCTGCTCATCGCCATCAGCTACGCATTTTCGCTCGATCGCCTCGGCTGGCTGCTGAAGCAATAGTCCGGCGCGCGGCGCTTGTGCCGCTGCGAAGCCATTCAGCAAGTCGAGCACGTATCGGGTGGCTAGCACCGTCTCGAACTGCGATCAACATCCCGGTTGCCGGCACAGCCGGCGCGATGAAAGGATGTAAGAAAATGTTCGCACTCGCCAATAAAGCCGCCATCGTCACCGGCGCCAGTTCCGGCATCGGCCGCGCCACCGCAAAACTCTTCGCCGAAGAAGGCGCCAGGGTCGTCATCGCCGCCCGCCGCCAGGCCGAACTCGATGCGCTGGTCGTCGAAATCGAGGACGCCGACGGCACGGCAGTCGCGCTTGCCGGCGATGTCCGCGACGAAGCCTATGCAAAAGCCCTCGTCGATCTCGCCGTCGAAAAATTCGGCGGGCTCGATATCGCCTTCAACAATGTCGGCTCCGTCGGAACGATGGGTCCGATTTCGGAACTGTCGCTGGACGGATGGCGCGAGACGCTCGACGCCAATCTGACCAGCGCCTTTCTCGGCGCGAAATACCAGGTGCCGGCGATGGTCGAACGCGGCGGCGGATCGCTGATCTTCACCTCGACCTTCGTCGGTCACACAGTCGGCATGCCGGGCATGACCAGCTATGCCGCGAGCAAGGCCGGACTGATCGGCCTGACGCAGGTACTGGCCGCCGAATACGGCCCCAGGGGCGTGCGGGTCAACGCGCTGATGCCGGGTGGCACCGACACCCCGTCGGCAACATTCAAGACGCCGGAATCACGCGCTTTCGTGGAAAACCTGCATGCCTTGAAACGTGTCGCTGTGCCTGAAGAGATCGCCCGCGCTGCGCTCTTCCTGGCATCGGATGCGTCGAGCTTCACCACAGGATCGGCGCTGTTTGCCGATGGCGGCGTCTCGATCACCCGGACGTGAAGCATTTCGCGGGTCATCGCCCGCGCCGATCAGCCATAGAACCCGAAACCGGACTTGCTTTTTCCACGCGATTTGGCGATTCGGTTTCGGGTGAGGAGGACGGACATGCTGCTGATCAGGACCTATGTCGCCCAGAGCGCAATCGAAGGCGTCGGCGTGTTCGCCGCCGAGCCGATCAGGAAGGGCGCCTCGATATGGCGGCTCGATCCGGATTTCGACCGGCTGATCCCGATGGACAAATACGAGGCGGCGCCGCCGCACCTCAAGGAATTGCTCGACCGCTATGCCTATCCGAGCCCCGACCGTCCCGGCTTCATGGTCTATGAAGTCGATAATGGCCGCTTCATGAACCACGCCGAGCGGCCGAACACGGATTTTTCGCAATATGGCGGCGCCACGGCCACCCGAGATATATCAGCCGGTGAGGAAATTACCTGCGATTACGGCGAATTCTTCGAGGATTTCGCACGGCTCCATCTGGCCAGCGCCTAGTTGGCGCCCTATCTCGGGGCTGCCGTGGCAAATTGGCGGTTGTCCTTCATTTCCAGTGTGGACAGCGCGGCCTGATTCTGCTATCAGCCGCCACAATTCGTGGTGTAAAGCGCCGCGGAGGCATGTGGCTATGGCCACTTGCCTGTTGATATCAAACCCGAAAGACAGGATTGCCCGTGCAGGTACTCGTCCGCGACAATAACGTTGATCAGGCGCTTCGCGCTCTCAAGAAGAAGATGCAGCGCGAAGGCATTTTCCGCGAAATGAAGATGCGCGGCCATTACGAGAAGCCTTCCGAGAAGCGCGCCCGTGAAAAGGCCGAAGCCGTTCGCCGCGCCCGCAAGCTGGCCCGCAAGCGCGCCCAGCGCGAAGGCCTGCTGCCGATGACGCCGCGCCCGGTTGCTGCCGGCGCCGCCGGTGGTCCTGGTGGTGCTCCGCGTCCACCGCGGTTCTGACGCCAATTTTTCGTCCTTTTCGAAGGATACTCTGAGGTGGCGCGATGCGGAATCGCCGCCACCTTTTTGTTTGGAGCGCCGCCATTCTGTTAGAGGCCGTTCCCTTGAACGCGCAAACGGCGTTCTAGATTTTGTTACGACAATCTGTGACCCGGCCCGGAGGGGGACCTGGACGGCGCGGCTGAAGTGAGGACAGGGCAGACATGAACGCAATCGGCGTAGAGCGCAGAACCACAATGCGCGGTTTGGCCCTGGCGGCAGCCCTGATGTCCGGCCTGGTGCTGGCCGGTTGCCAGAGCGTTCCGACCGGCGAATTCAACAACATCGACAAGGCGCAAGGCTCGAGCGAGAACATCTCCTCGCTGTCGGCGGTGATCCAGCGCAATCCGCAGGATCCGGAAGGCTACAATGTGCGCGGCTCGGCCTATGGCCGTGGCGGCCAGTATCAGGCGGCGCTGAAGGATTTCGACACCGCCATCCAGCTCAACCCGAATTTCTACCAAGCCTATTCGAACCGAGCGCTGATCCAGCGCTTCCTCGGCAACCAGGCGGCCGCCCTTGCCGACTACAACCGCTCGATCCAGATCAATGCAAATTATGACGCCGCCTATATCGGCCGCGGCAACCTTTATCGCAAGGCAGGCCAGACCCAGCAGGCCTTCAACGATTTCCAGAAGGCGATCCAGCTCGACACCACGGATGCCCGCGCCTACCACAATCGCGGCCTGATCTATCAAAGCCAGGGCCAGCACAAGTTTGCCATCGAGGATTTCTCGACCGCCATCTCGCTGGCGCCGGACGCCGCCGAACCCTACAACGGCCGCGGCCTCTCCTATCTCGCCATGAATGACGAGGACAACGCCTTCTCCGACTTCAACATGGCCATCAAACTCGACGGCAAGAACGCCGAAGCCTGGTCCAACCAGGCGCTGATCTACGAGCGCCGCGGCGACAAGGTCAAGGCCTCGAAGGCCTACCGCGAAGCCGTCCATCTCGACCCGACCTACCAGCCGGCCAAGGACGGCCTGTCGCGCACATCGGGCGCCACCGCCGGCTGAGATGCGGCCGGCGCGCCGCCATCCGCGGCCTTTTATAACAACGTTCCATTCCTGATGCGGTGCGCCGCGTGAGCGGTTTCTCCCCGGGAAAGCGCAGAGCGCTTCCGCTAGGGATGCGTGTCCAGAAAACCCCACTATCACCCAATCTTAACCACCGGGGCAAAGCGTTAACCCCTGCCTTGATCGCGCCAAGTTTTCAGCGGAACGCTCCGGGCCATTCAACCGTTGTTGAAGGCATTTTCGAAAGGACTGACCCATGATCAAGAAAATCATCTGTGCCGCGGCACTTGCCACGACGCTGCTTGCCGTTCCCGCCAGCGCCGGCAAGCTTCAGCTCGGCACGCTCGATTGCACCATCGACGGCGGCGTCGGTTACGTCATCACGTCGAACAAGGGCGTCGACTGCACGTTCCGCCCTTATCACCATGGGCCGTCCGAGAAATACACGGGGATGATCTCCAAGCTCGGGGTCGATCTCGGCCAGACGCATCAGGGCCAGCTGGTGTGGGCGGTTCTGGCCGCCACCCGCGGCCATGACGAGGGCGACCTTGCCGGCCATTATTACGGCGTCAACGCCGAGGCGAGCGTGGTGACCGGCGGCGGCGCCAATCTGCTGGTCGGCGGGCTCGACGGCGCCTTTGTGCTGGAGCCGCTCAGCGTCCAGGCGCAGACCGGCGTCAATGTAGCGGTCGCCGTGACCTCCCTGGAGCTGATCCACTCGTTCAAATAAGCGTCGGCAAATAAGGATCGACTGATCCCTCTACGCGCGGCGCGGAACAGGTTACTGTTTCGCGCCGTATGCTTTTTGGGGGATCCGCCGTGCTGAAACCAGCCATCGCCGCCGCTATCACCATCATCTGTACCGCCCAGGCCCAAGCGCAAGACCAGGGCATCGAACTCGGTGTGCTCGATTGCGCCATCGGCGGCGGCACCGGCTTCGTTTTCGGCTCCAGCAAGGATCTGAGCTGCACCTTCACGCCGGCCGACAAGAGCTTTTCGCCGGAAGCCTATTTCGGCGCCGTCAACAAATATGGGCTCGACATCGGCACCACCAAGCAGACCGTCATGCAATGGCTGGTGCTGACGCCGCTGAGGAACATCTATGCGCCCGGCGCGCTGGCCGGCGACTATATCGGCGCCAGCGCCGAAGTGACCGCTGCGGTCGGCGCCGGCGCCAATCTCCTGGTCGGCGGCTCCTCGCAGGCCTTCACCCTGCAGCCGCTCAGCCTGCAGACGCAGACCGGTATCAACATCGCGATCGGCGTCAGCCAGTTTCAGCTGCGCAGCATTGAGAACTGACCGGCGCATCAAGCGGAGAGGCTTCCGGCCAATCTCGACCGTTTGCACTTCGATAAAAAGCCACTTGAGCTCAACTGCGCTTGAGGTTTTACAACTCGCCTGACTGAAACAGCGCGCATGGCCCCGCCGGAAAGCCCCCACTGGCTTCTGGCGCCATGCGCCGGCATCGAGATATGCAAAGGCAGGGTAAAAGAATGACTGAAATCACCAGCAACAAGGTCGACTGGCGGGCATTGTGGGCAAGCGGCGACCTCGCGCGCTTCTGCTTCATCAGCCTCGGCATCCTGCTGCACGCCACCAACGAGACGATGGTGGCGACGGTCATGCCGGCCATGGTCGGGGACCTCGCCGGTGTGCAGTTCGTCGGCTGGTCGCTGGCCGTCTACGAGCTCGGCGCCATTGTCGCCGGCGCAGCGGCCGGGCGGCTGGTCAGCTATGTCGCTCTACGCTCCAACGTCACGGTCGCCGCCCTGCTCTATGCCGTGGGCGCCCTGATCTGCGCCACCGCGCCGTCCATGCCGGTGTTTCTTGCCGGCCGTCTGGTCGAGGGGCTCGGCGGCGGTGCGCTGGTGTCGCTGGCCTTCGTCTCGGTCGAGCGGCTGTTTAACCGCAACATCTGGCCACAGCTGTTCGGCATAATGTCGGCGATCTGGGGCGTCGCCGCGTTCAGCGGCCCGATGCTCGGCGCGATCATGGTCGAGCTCCTGTCCTGGCGCTGGGCCTTCGGCGTCTTCGTGCTGGGTGGCATTGCCATGGCATCGGCAAGCTTCATCGTCCTGAACACGCCGGAAGCGACGAAGCCGCAAGCCGCCGCCGGCACCTCGCCGCCCTTCCCCTATGCAGCACTTGGCTGCCTCGCCATCGCCGTCGTGCTGATCGCCACCGCAGGCGTCGACGTCGCCTTGCTTCGATCGTCGCTGCTGCTGATCATCGGCCTCGCCGGCCTGGCGCTGTTCGTTTTCGTCGACGCCATTAAGCCGCAATCGCGACTGTTCCCGTCGGGCCTGTTCTCATGGCGCTCGCCGGTCGGCAGCGGCATGACCATGGTTGCCGCCTTCTCGGTGGCGACAGTCTCTTTTTCCATCTACGGGCCGCTTCTGCTTACCACGCTGCACGGCATCCCGATCCTGACCACAGGCTACATCATCGCCGCCGAATCGATCGCCTGGTCAATCCTGTCGATCGCCGTCGCCAATGCGCCGCTGCAGCGCGAACGGCAGATCCTCGTCATCGGCGCGCTGATGATTGCAGCCGGCCTCGCCGGTTTCGCCTATGCCATCCCCGCCGGCTCGATCCCGCTGATCCTGCTCTGCGCTTTGTTGCAAGGCGGTGGCTTCGGCGTGTCATGGCCCTTCCTGACCCGCATCATCGTCGCCTCGGCCCGCGACAGCGAGCAGACGATCGCCTCGGCCGCCGTGCCGACCATGCAGCGCATCGGCTACGCCGTGGGCGCCGCCATGGCCGGCATCATCGCCAATGCCAGCGGCTTTTCGGACGGGCTGAACCGCGAGGCAGCAGCGCACGTCGCCGGCTGGCTGTACCTGGCCTTCGTGCCACTTGGCATTGTCGGTTGCCTGGCGGCGTTGAAGATGGCTTTGGAGGCACGCCGGCCGCAACTGGCGCCAGGCTGAGGGCACGGCCGATCGAGAATTTGGCGACAGCATTCCGCCGGCGCTGTCGACGTCAAATGCCCTCGGCCACAAGGCTGCTTGCAAGACCATGGCCTGCCCGATTGCGGAACCGGCGGCCGCTCAGGCTTGCAAACGCTCGGCGATGAGCGCGGCGAGCCGCGCCGCCACCTCGCCCTTGCCCATCTCAGGCCATTCCTCGACACCGTCCTTCGAGACGATGCGCACCTTGTTGCGGTCGCCGCCCATGACGCCGGTGGGGCCGACGCCGCTTTCATGCGAGACATCGTTGGCGACAATGAAATCGGCGCCCTTCTTCTTCAGCTTGGCCTCGGCATTCGCAATCAGGTCCTGCGTCTCGGCGGCGAAGCCGACAACCAGCCCCGGCCGTTGCTCGTGATGACCAACACTGGCGAGAATGTCGGGGTTTTCGACCATTTGCAGCGCCGGTGGGCCCTGGCCCGCCACCTTCTTGATCTTCTCGCCGGCCGTGCCAGCGGTGCGCCAGTCGGCGACGGCAGCTACGAAGACCGCGGCGTCCGCCGGCAACAACTGTTCGACGGCCGCCTTCATCTCGGCCGCGGTCTCGACATGTGTCGTCACAACGCCGGCCGGATCGGCAATGCTGACCGGACCGGAGATCAGGCGTACATCCGCGCCCAGTCTTGCCAGCGCTGCCGCAATCGCATGGCCCTGCTTGCCCGAAGAGCGGTTGGCGATGTAGCGCACCGGGTCGATCGGCTCATGCGTCGGCCCCGAGGTGACGATGATCCTGCGGCCGGCCAGCGGCTTCGGCCTGCTGTCGAGCAGTGCCTCGATCACTGCCACGATGTCCAGCGGCTCGGCCATGCGGCCTTCGCCCACCTCATTGCTCTCCGCCATCTCGCCCCTGGCCGGGCCGACAAAGGCGATGCCGTCCTTGGCGAGCGTCGCCCGGTTGCGGCGCGTCGCGGCATGCGACCACATTTTCGGGTTCATCGCCGGCGCCATCAGCACCTTCTTGTCGGTGGCGAGCAGCACCGTCGAGGCCAGATCGTTGGCATGGCCGTTGGCGAGCTTGGCCATCAGGTCGGCGGTGGCCGGCGCCACCACCAAGAGGTCGGCCTCGCGCGACAGGCGGATATGGCCAACATCGTGCTCGTCACTGCGGTCGAAGAGTTCGGTGAAGACATGGTCGGCCGAAAGCGCGCCGACCGAAAGCGTGGTGACGAACTCCTGCGCCGCCGATGTCATCACGACGCGCACCGCCGCACCGCGCTCGCGCAGCCGGCGGATCAGGTCCAGCGCCTTGTAGGCGGCGATGCCGCCGCCGATGATCAGCAGGATGCGCTTGCCGTCGAGGGTGTTGTGCGTTTTTGTGGATTGACCTCGCTGGGACAGATCGTTGTCAAAACCTCCATGAGGCTCAACCAGGCGGCGGATTGTTGCATAGAGGGTTTCGCTCTCGGGCATGCCGGCTTCCGCCGACAGCACGCTTTTGGCAAGCGCATCACGCGCCTCTTCCTCCATCGACACCCCGCGCGCCGCAGCGCGCTCACGCAATTTCTGCTTCACGTCGTCAGCTAGATTGCGGACAGTAATGGTGCCCATGACTTGCTCCGCGACATCAATAGCGCGACTGCAACGCTAGCACCACAGTTGCTAGCGATGCAAGCGATCAGAGCAGCTTCCACGCGATATACACCAGCGTCAGCGCGATCACCCATAGCGCCAGCCGGCCCGAGCGGGTGTAGCGCGCTTCGGCCTTACCGATGGCGCGCGATGTCGCTTCGTCGAAGCGGAGGCCGTGCTCCGCTATAAAATCGATCTCGCGTGACAGCCGCTCGGTGCGGGCGGCAAGATCGGGCGCCTGGCGGGCCAGCGCCAGCAGCGCCTTGGCGCCGTCGCGCGCGTCCATCAGCAGGCCGCTCGGCCCGAGATTGCCGGCGATCCACTGGCCGACCACCGGCTCGGCCGTCTTCCACATGTTGAAGGCCGGGTCGAGCGTGCGTGCGACGCCTTCGACCACCACCATGGTCTTCTGCAACAGGATCAGTTCCGACCGCGTGGCCATATCGAACAGTTCGGTGACCTCGAACAGCAGCGTGAGAAGCTTCGCCATCGAGATGGTTTCAGCCGGCTGGCCATGGATCGGCTCGCCGATGGCGCGAATGGCCTGCGCGAAAGCCGCGACATTGTGCTGGCGCGGCACGTAGCCGGCCTCGAAATGCACCTCGGCGACGCGCAGATAGTCGCGCGTGATGAAGCCGTAGAGGATTTCGGCGAGGAACCGGCGCTCCTTCTTGCCGAGCCGTCCGGCAATGCCGAGATCGACGGCGACGATATTGCCATTGGCCTCGACGAACAGATTGCCTGGATGCATGTCGGCATGGAAGAAGCCGTCCCGCAGCGTGTGACGCAGGAACGACTGGATCAGGTTGGTGGCGATCGCCTTCAGATCGTGCCCCGCCGCAGCGAGCCCGGCGATGTCGTTCATCTTGACGCCGTCGACCCATTCCATGGTCAGCACATCGCGCCCGGTGCGCTCCCAGTCGACCGACGGCACGCGGAAGCCCGGATCGTCCTTGGTGTTTTCGCCCAGTTCCGAAAGTGCGGCCGCCTCGAGGCGAAGATCCATCTCGATCTTGGTGGTCTGCGCCAGCGTCTCGGTCACCTCGACCGGCCGCAGCCGGCGCGACGACGGGATGTATTTCTCCTGCAGCCGGGCGGCGAGGAAATAGCTTTCGAGATCCTGGAAGAAGCGGCGGCGCACGCCAGGCCGGATCACCTTCACCGCCACCTTGGTATCGACACCGTCATGCATGGCCTGCGCGGGATGGACCTGGGCGATGGAGGCCGCCGCGACCGGCCCGCCGAACTGCGTATAGAGTTCGCCGATCTTGCGCCCGAGCGAGCCCTCGATCGCCGCCACCGCTTCCGCCTGCGAAAAAGTGTGCATCTTGTCCTGCAGCATGGCGAGGTCGAGCGCCATGTCGTTGCCGACGACATCGGGCCGCGTCGCCAGGAACTGGCCGAGCTTGACGTAGGAGGGTCCGAGCCGGACCACCGCCTTGGCCAGCCGGTCGCTGCGCTCATAAGCGAGCGCGCGGCGGCGGGTGAACAGCCGGGCCATGCGCCAGCCGAATTTCGGCAGGCCGCTGAGTTCGTCCCCCGGCAGTGCTGCGATCACGCCCTCGCGGACCAGCACCCAGCCGGCCCGCGCGAGCCGAAAGGCGGCGCCGACGCTGCTCATCGTCTACCCTGCTGCTGCAAACTGTCCGGCCTCAAAGCTTCCAGCCCGAATGAAGCGCTGCGATGCCGCCGGAATAGTTGCGGAACGACACGCGCTCGAAGCCGGCGCGGGTGATCATGGCAGCAAAGTTCTGCTGATTGGGAAATTTGCGGATCGATTCGACCAGGTAGGAATAGGGCTCGCCCTCGCCCGTCACCATCTTGCCGATCTGCGGAATGGCGTTGAACGACCAGGCTTCGTAGACTTTGTCCAGCAGCGGCATCTCGACCTCGGAAAACTCCAGGCACAGGAACCGTCCGCCAGGCTTCAGCACGCGAAAGGCTTCCGTCAGCGCGACATCGATGCGCGGCACGTTGCGGATGCCGAATGCGATGGTGTAGGCGTCAAAGGTGCTATCGGTGAAAGGCAGTTCCTCGGCATTGGCCTCGACGAAATCGGTGTTGCCGGACAGGCCCTTTTTCTCCGCGCGGTCACGGCCGACGCTGAGCATCGAGCCGTTGATGTCGAGCACCGTGGCATGCGCGTTGCCATGGCTGGCGTCGACGATGCGGAAGGCGATGTCGCCGGTGCCGCCCGCCACGTCGAGCACTTTCCAGCCCGGACGTTTCGGCGGATTGAGCCATGTCACCATGGCATCCTTCCACAGCCGGTGCAGCCCGGCCGACATCAGGTCGTTCATCAGGTCGTAGCGGTTCGCCACCTTGTGGAAAACCTCATTGACCAGAGGCTGCTTGTCGCCTGGCCCTACCTTCTTGAAACCATAGGAGGTTTCCATGCCGCCCGCGGCCGTGGTTCTCTCAACTGACATTATTTTGATCCGTCATAAAACCGGCGGGACCATAGCCGATCGATGGTGCGGGCGCTATTGTTTAAGGCGCGGTGTTCGGCCGCGCTTCCAGGTGGTGGGCTTTACGGCCTGGACTGATGAGACGGGATAACTGCATGCCTTTGAAAGCAGAACTGCACTGCCACATCGAGGGGGCAGCGGCGCCCGAACTCGTCATCCGTCAGGCGCAGAAATACGGCAAGGACACCTCGCTTTATATCCAGAACGGCTCCTTCGTCTGGCATGATTTCACCTCGTTCCTGGCGGCTTATGATTTTTCCGCCGACCTGTTCCGCACCGAGGAGGATTATGCCCGCCTCGCCGACCATTATCTGACCAGCCTTGCCCGCGACGGCGCCATCTATTCCGAGGTCTTCACCTCGCCCGACCATGCCGTCAGGGCCGGCCTGTCGCCCAAGGCCTATACCGATGCGCTCGGCGAAGGCATGCTGCGCGCCAAAGCCAAGACCGGCATCGAGGGCCGCATGATCGTCACCGGCGTACGCCATGTCGGCGTCGAGTCGATCGAGCAGGCGGCGCGCTTTGCGGCGCGCTGCGGAAATCCGCTGGTCACCGGCTTCGGCGTCGCCGGCGACGAGCGCATGGGCGAGATGGAGGATTATGTCAGGGCCTTCGAGATCGCCCGCGAAGCCGGCCTCGGCATCACCATCCATGCCGGCGAGCTGACCGGATGGGAGACGGTGCAGGCCGCACTCGACCATATCCGCCCGTCGCGCATCGGCCATGGCGTGCGCGCCATCGAAAACCCCGATCTGGTGCGGCGCATCGCCGATGAGGGCATCGTGCTGGAATGCTGCCCCGGCTCCAACATCGCGCTCAAGGTCTACGACAGTTTCGCCGATCACCCTTTCCCTGCGCTGCAGGCAGCCGGCTGCAAGGTGACGCTGAATTCTGACGACCCGCCCTATTTCTGGACTTCGCTGAAGCGCGAATACGACATCGCCGCCGAGCATTTCGCCATGAACGAAAAGGCGCTGGCCGCCATCACCCGAACCGCGATCGAGGCGGCTTTCGTCGACAGGAAGACGAAAAGCGCGCTGCTTGCCCGGCTCGATGCGAAGAGGTGACTGGTGACTGGTGATTGGTTTGCCGGCGCTTCGGCCTGTCAACGGCAATGATCGATCCATCGGGACTCGCAAACCTGCTCACTATTCACTATTCACTATTCACCATTCACTGGAGCAACCCATGCAGGGCGTCACCGTCGTCGACCACCCGCTTGTCCAGCACAAGCTCACCATCATGCGCAAGAAGGAGACGTCGACCGCTGGTTTCCGGCGGCTGCTGCGCGAGATCTCGCTCCTGCTCGGCTACGAGGTCACCCGCAACCTCGAACTGACGACGACGACCATCGAAACGCCGATGGAAACCATGGAAGCGCCGACGCTGGAGGGCAAGAAGCTGGTCTTCGCCTCGGTGCTGCGCGCCGGCAATGGCCTGCTCGAAGGCCTGCTCGACCTGGTCCCGGCGGCCCGCGTCGCGCATGTCGGCCTCTACCGCGATCACGAAACGCTGGAGGCGGTGGAATATTTCTTCAAGGCGCCGAGCGATCTCGCCGACCGGCTGGTGATCGTCGTCGATCCGATGCTGGCGACCGCGAACTCGGCCATCGCGGCCATCGACAAGCTGAAGGAGCGCGGCGCCACCAACATCCGTTTCCTTTGCCTGCTGGCGGCGCCAGAAGGCATCGAGCGCTTCACCAAGGCGCATCCGGATGTTCCCGTGTTCACCGCTTCCATCGACCGCCAGCTCAACGAGAAGGGCTACATCATGCCCGGCCTCGGCGATGCCGGCGACCGCCTGTACGGAACCAAATGACGGCGGCTGGCAAGGCCAGCTGACATCCAGTCGTTTACCGCCCGTTTACGCAAAGCCGCGGTTTCGGGTTGGCGTTAAAGCGGCACACACCATACGTGGGCAAGAATGGGCCTTCACGAAGGTCCATTCATGCTGCGCAAGCTTGTCATTCTGGGCGTGTTCGCCGGAACGTCGGCATCGATCCCGATCGTCTATCAGTCGAATCCGCAGATTCTCGACAACCTGTTGAAGTCGACCGTCGCCGGCAAGCCGTCCGCGCAGCCTCAGCCCGAACTGAACATGGCCTCGGTTCCCGGCAAGCCGGCCGCACCGCTGCCCACTGGGCGCAAAGTATTGGTGGCGGCTGACGAGCGCGGCCATTTCACCTCCGCCTTCAAGCTCAACGGCCGCCAGGTCGACGGCATGATCGACACCGGCGCCACTTTGGTCGCCATTAACACCTCGACGGCGCGCCGCATCGGCATCTCGCTCAACCCGTCGGACTTCAACCAGCAGGTCAACACCGCCAATGGCGCGATCAGGGCCGCCGTGGTCAACATCGATCGCCTGCAGATCGGCAAGATCAGCGTCGACAACGTCCAGGCGGTAGTGCTCGACGACAAGGCTCTGCGCACCAACCTCATTGGCATGAGCTTTTTGCAGCGGCTGGCAAAATACCAGGTCGAAAACGGCACACTGTTACTGGTGCAGTAGCGCGTTCCGCTACCCGCGCGGCAGCACGCGCCGGATGACAGTCTTGTCGGCGGCTGGTTTCGACGCCCCGATCGTATAGGCCGAAAGCACGGCGGCTGCGGCCGCTTCGGCCTCCACTTGCGTGCGGGCGTGGACCAGCGCCAGCGGCTCGCCGGCCCGCACCTCGGCGCCGAGCGGCAGCAGCCTGGTGATGCCGACCGCATGGTCGATCCTGTCGTCCGGCCGCGTGCGCCCGCCACCGAGCCCGACCACAGCAAGGCCGATATCGCGGGTGGCAATAGCGGTGGCAAAACCGTTGCCTGTCGCCTTGACCGCAAACTCCACCGCCGCTTTCGGCAGGTATTTTTCCGGCTTGTCGACGAAATCGGCGGGACCGCCAAGGGCTGCGACCATACGCGCGAAGGCGGCCGCCGCGCGGCCGCCGGCCAGCGTCTCGGCCGCGCGCCTGAGACCGTCCTGATTGGACGACGCCAGCCCTGCCGATTGCAGCATCTCGGCGGCCAGCGCCAGCGTCACATCCTCCAGTCGCTTGTCGCGGAACCTTCCGGTGAGGAAATCGACGGCGTTGCGCACCTCGACCGCGTTGCCGGCCGCCGACGCCAGCGGCTCGTTCATACCGGTGACCAGCGCCGAGGCCTTCAGGCCGGCGCCGTTGGCGATCTCGACCAGGCTGTTGGCCAGTGCTGTCGCGTCGCGCGACTTCTCCATGAAGGCGCCATTGCCGACCTTGACGTCGAGCACCAGCGACCGCAGGCCGGCCGCGAGTTTCTTCGACAGGATAGAGGCAGTGATCAGCGGCACCGATTCCACCGTTCCGGTCACATCGCGGATCGCATAGAGGCGACGGTCGGCGGGCGCGAGATCGGCGGTCTGTCCGATGATGGCACAGCCGGTCTCGAGCACCGTCTTGCGGAAGCGCGCGATATCCGGCTGGCTGATATAGCCCGGGATGGCGTCCATCTTGTCCAGCGTGCCGCCGGTATGCCCAAGGCCCCTGCCGGAGATCATCGGCACATAGGCGCCGCAAGCGGCGACGATCGGCGCCAGCATCAGCGAGACATTGTCGCCGACGCCGCCGGTCGAATGTTTGTCGGTGACCGGACCCGGCAGGTCCGACCAGTCGAGCACATCGCCGGAATCGCGCATGGCGAGCGTCAGCGCCACCGCCTCGTCGCGGTTCATGCCGTTGAAGAACACCGCCATGGCAAAGGCGCCGACCTGACCGTCCGAGACGCTGCCCGAAGTTACGCCGGCGACAAAGGCCGAAATCTCCTGCGCCGACAGTTTCTGGCCATCGCGCTTGCGGCGGATGATTTCCTGGGGAAGCATCAGGCGTCGCCCTTCAGCTCCGGCAACCCATCCTGGAACACATGCGCAAGGATCGTCGCCAGCCGTGCGCCGCCGATCGGCGCCATGTCCTTGGTCTCCTGGTGCGACAGTTCCGCCCCGGTCATCCCGGCGGCGAGATTGGTGATCACCGAACAGGCGGCTACGCGAAGCCCAAGGAAGCGGGCGAGAATGACCTCCGGCACGGTCGACATCCCTACCGCATTGGCGCCCATGACGCGGGCCACGCGGATTTCAGCAGGGGTTTCGAAACACGGACCGGAAAACCACATATAGACGCCCTTGTGCAGCGCCGTCCCTGTCGCCTTCGCCGCCCGTTCGATCGCCGCGCGCAAGCCGGCATCATAGGCTTCGGTCAGGCCGACGAAGCGGCGGTCGCTCGGCTCGCCGATCAGCGGGTTGGAGCCGGAGAAATTGATGTGATCGGTGATCAGCATCACCGATCCAGGCAGCATGTCGGGATCGACCGAGCCGGCGGCATTGGTAAGGATCAGCTTGGTGATGCCGATGCCGGCAAGCACCTCCAGCGCCGGCCGCATCGCCGCAGCAACGCCGTGCTCGTAATAATGGGCGCGGCCGGACAGCATCAGCACCGGCGTGCCGGCGAAAAGCCCCGCGACCACCTCGCCGGCATGGCCAGTCACCCCGCTGCGGGGGAAACCCGGCAGGTCGGCATAAGAGATGCGCACGGCATTCTCGACCTGGTCGACAAGCCCGCCAAGGCCCGACCCCAGCACCATGGCGGTGGTCGGCGCCAACCCGTCCAGCCTTTCGACGAGGTGGTCCAGAGCTTCCTTCATATCAGCCAACTCTCACTTCAAAATGTCGCCACGAAACCCGTAGGGCAGCATGTCGCCCATCGTCACGGTCTCGACCACGCCGGTGTTGTCGCAAAGATAGAGCTTCGTGTCCGGCCGGCAGAATTCCGCCAGCCTTTGCCGGCAGCCGCCGCAGGGCGAGCATTTCGCCATGCGCGAGGCAATGACGGCGATTTCCACAATCTTCCCGCCACCGCCCATGATGTAATGGCCGAGCGCCGTGGTCTCGGCGCACCAGCCTTCCGGATAGGACGCGACCTCGATGTTGGCGCCGGTGAAGACACGGCCGTCTTCGGTGCGCAACGCCGCACCCACCGGAAACTTCGAATAGGGCGCGTAGGCCTTGGCCATGGCCTCCTGCGCGGCTTCGAACAGATCATGCGACATTCAGGTGTTCTCTCCGACGATCGTGGTCAAAACCCGGCCATTTGCGTTTTCCTGGCGCCTTTCGAGCACCAGCCGCATGTTCGACACAGTGCTCCTGGGCGCCCGGATCACCGTTCCTTGACATAAGGCACGCCGCCGGCGCGTGGCGGGATCGCCTTGCCGATGAAGCCGGCAAGCAGGATCACGGTCAGCACATAGGGCAGCGCCTGCATGAACTGCACCGGCACCTTGCCGATCAACGGCAGCGGCGAACCCTGCAGGCGGATCGCCGCCGCGTCGAGGAAGCCGAACAGAAGACAGGCGAACATGGCGTTCACCGGTCGCCATTTGGCAAAGATCAGCGCCGCCAGCGCGATGTAGCCCTTGCCGGCGGTCATGTCCTTCACGAAGCCGCCATTCTGCACCATCGAGAGGTAGGCGCCGGCAATGCCGGTCAGCACGCCGGTGCAGATCAGCGCCCGGTAGCGCAGCCAGGCGACCGAGATGCCGGCGGTGTCGACGGCGGCCGGGTTCTCGCCGACGGCGCGCAGGCGCAGGCCGAAGCGGGTGCGAAACAACACCCACCAGGTGAACGGCACCATGGCGAAAGCGAGATAGACCAGGATCGAATGGCCAGAGAGCAGCTCGGAATAGATTGGCCCGATGATCGGCACGTCGTGGATCGCGGCAGCACCAGGCAGAGTGATGGCCTCGAAACGCTCGCCCGGCTGCAGCGCCGGCGTTCGCCCGCCCTGCTGGAACCAGGCTTGGCCCAAAATGATGGTCGAGCCGGCGGCGACGAAGTTGATGGCCACACCGGAGACGATCTGGTTGCCGCGATGGGTGATCGAGGCGAAGCCGTGCACCAGGGCAAAGGCGACCGACATCACGATCGCCATGCCGAGACCGAGGAAGACCGAATGGAAGACCGAAGCGGCGGCCGCACCTGCAAAGGCGCCGACCAGCATCTTGCCTTCCAGCCCGATGTCGAAAACGCCTGCGCGTTCCGAATAGAGGCCGGCGAGGCAAGCGAGCAGCAGCGGCACCGACAGGCGTATGGTCGAGTCCAGGATCTGCACGATGGCGATGAAGACGTCCATCTCAGGCGCCCTTCCCTTTGACCGCTTCGATGCCGACCGACCTTGGACTGAACGAGGCGAACAGCGCCTGGACGTAGGGCCGGAACATGTGCTCCAGCGCACCGGCAAACATGATGACCAAACCCTGGATGATGACGATCATGTCGCGGGAAATCGCCGGCATTTCGAAGGCAAGTTCGGCGCCGCCCTGGTAGAGCATGCCGAACAGGATCGCCGCCAGCACGATGCCGACCGGATGCAGTCGGCCCATCAGCGCCACGGCGATGCCGACGAAGCCGGCGCCGGAGACGAAATCGATCGCCACATTGTGCTGGTCGCCCATCACCGGGTTCAGCGTCATCATGCCGGCCAGCGCGCCCGAAATCATCATCGCGATGATGATGATGCGGGTCTCCGAAATGCCGGCATAGCGCGCCGCTTTCGGGCTGTGCCCGTAGGTGCGCATCTCGTAGCCGAGCTTGGTGCGCCAGATCAGCAGCCAGACCAGGAAGGCCATGACCAGCGCCAGCAGGAAGCAGATGTTGAACGGCGCCGAGCGGATCTTGGCGCCGAACAGTTCGATGATCCAGTTGAGCTTGGGCAGTTCGGCGCCGGCGAGGAAGTTGCGCGTCTGCGGCGCCTGCGACGCTGCCGGCTTCAACGGCCCGACCAGGAGGTAGACCATGATCGAGGCCGCGATGAAGTTGAACATGATGGTGGTGATGACGATGTGCGACCCGCGCTTGGCCTGCAGATAGGCCGGGATCAGCGCCCACAGCGCACCGACGGCGGCTCCGGCGACGATCGCCAGCGGAAAGGTCAGCCACCACGGCAGCACAGTGTCGAAGGCGAGGCAGACCACGCCCACGCCAAGGCCGGCAATATAGGCCTGGCCCTCGGTCCCGATGTTGAACAGGCCGCAATGCGCGGCCACCGCCACAGACAGGCCGGTGAAGATGAAGGTGGTGGCATAGAACAGCGTGAAGGCAATGCCGGTTCCCTTGCCGAAAGCGCCCTCGACCAGGATGACGGCGGCACGAAACGGGTTTTCGCCGACCAGCATGACGACGAAACCGGCAACGATGAAGGCCACTGACAGATTGATCAGCGGGATCAGCCCATAATCGGCCCAGGCCGGCAGCTTGGCGTAAGGCGTGCTCACTCTGCCGCCTCCTGGCGATCGACGCCTGCCATCAGCAGACCAAGCTCGCCTTCGGTCGCCTCCGGGCCGCGTTCGCCGACGATGCGCCCGGCAAACATCACCAGGATGCGGTCGGACAGCGAACGGATCTCGTCGAGCTCGACCGACACCACCAGCACCGCCTTGCCCTGGTCGCGCATGGCAATCAGCCGCTTGTGGATGAATTCTATGGCGCCGACATCGACGCCGCGTGTCGGCTGGCCGACGATCAGAACACCGGGGTCCTGCTCCATTTCTCGCGCCAGCACGATCTTCTGCTGGTTGCCGCCGGAGAAATTCGCCGTTTTCAGACGCGGATTGCCGGGACGGATGTCGTATTTCTCGATCTTGTCCTTGGCATCAGCCATGATGGCGTCGATGTTGAGGAACGGCCCTTTCAGGTAGCGCGGGTCGTCATGGTAGCCGAGGATCGAATTCTCGTTCTCCTCGAAGGCCAGCACCAGGCCGACATGATGGCGGTCCTCCGGCACATGGGCGAGCCCACGGTCGCGCAACTCGCCGGGATCGGCGGCCCCGGTCAGGTCGATCGGCTTGCCATCGAGCATCACCGAGCCGGAAACCGCGCGCCTGATGCCGGAAATCGCCTCGAGCAGTTCGGACTGGCCGTTGCCGGCGACACCGGCAATGCCGACGATCTCGCCGGCGCGGATATCGAAGGAGATGTCGTCGACCATGGTGACGCCGCGCTGGTCTTTAACCGTCAGGTTCTTGACCGCGAGCTTGACCGCGCCGGCCTCCGTCTCGCCCTTTTCGACCCGCAGCAGCACGCGCCGCCCGACCATCAGTTCGGCCAGTTCGCCGACTGTCGTCTTGCTGGTCTCGCGCGTCGCCACCATCGTGCCCTGGCGCATGACCGAGACATTGTCGGTGATGGCCATGATCTCGCGCAGCTTGTGGGTGATCAGCACCACCGTTTTCCCCTGGTCCTTCAATTGCCTGAGGATGCGGAACAGATGGTCGGCCTCGGCCGGCGTCAACACGCCCGTCGGCTCGTCGAGAATCAGGATTTCGGCGCCGCGATAAAGCGCCTTCAGGATTTCGACACGCTGCTGCAGGCCGACCGGCAATTCCTCGATGATGGCGTCGGGGTCGACTTCCAGTCCGTATTCGCGCTCGAGCCGCTCCAGTTCGGAGCGCGCCTTGGCGATGCTCTTTTTCAACAGCGCATCGCTTTCGGCGCCGAGGATGATGTTTTCCAGCACGGTGAAATTGTCGACCAGCATGAAGTGCTGGTGCACCATGCCGATGCCGAGCGCGATGGCGTCGTTGGAGGTCTTGATCGACGCCGGCTTGCCGCCGACACGGATCTCGCCGCTGTCGGCCTGGTAGAAGCCGTAGAGGATCGACATCAGCGTCGACTTGCCGGCGCCGTTCTCGCCGACGATGCCGTGGATGGTGCCGCGTGCGATCTCCAGATTGATGTCGCGATTGGCGCGAACGGCGCCAAAACTCTTGTTGATGCCGATCAGTTCGATTGCGGCTTGCGCCATGCAGCCTGTCCCACTCTTATTTTTTTATCGCTTGGTCAAAACGCCTAGCATGATGCCCCACCCGTGCCAATTGGCGGCGCAGTGGCCACTCTCGACAAATCCCGGTGCGCTTGTCAATTTCGAACGTGGCCGCAGACCTTCACATTCACTAATATGCAAGGCTCAACAGTCGCATCATGCTGCAACTGCGTGCACCAGGACCTGGGGAGTTTCGAATGATCATGCCTGTCGACCGGCTGACGACGCTGGAAATCCGCGCCGCCGAGCAGGAAAAGACCATCGAGGAACTGTCGGGCCAGATCGCCGAACAGTGGACGGCGATCGAGCGCATGCAGCGCAAGCTCGATGCGCTGACCGGGCGCTTCATGGCGCTGGAGGAACAGTCGGCCCCCGAAGTGCCGATAACCAAACCGCCGCACTGGTAGCAAGGAGAAGCCGATGGCCGGTGAAAGCGATCGCGTTGCGCGGGCGGGCGACTATGTGCTTGGCCTGATGAACGATCGCGACCGCGAGCGTGCCGAGCGCGACCTGGAGATCGATCCCGCCTTCCGCGACACGGTGATGCGGCTGGCCGAGCGCATGCATGTCCTCGACCGTGGTGCGCCATCGGGCGGCAGCGATCGCTGGCGGCTGATCTCGCAACGCATCGCCGAACTGCCGCAGATGCGTGTGGTTGGCCAGGACGAAGCGAAGCCGGTGATCGGCAGACTGGAGCGGAAGCCCTATGGCGTCGGCGTGCATTCGCTCGGTGGCCGACGCGGCGCCGTCATCGCCATCGCGCTGATCATGGTATTCGCGCTGGGTTATCTCGTCGGACAGCTATAGGCCGAGTTCGCGCGACATCAGCAGCATCGGGTAGCCGTCCTGCTCAAACGACTCGACCACTGCCCAACCGAGCCCGGCATAGAAGTCTCGCGCCACCCACGTATAGAGGTAGGTCCTCTCCACACCGATCGCGGTTGCATGCGCTTCGATGGCTGCAACCAGCGCGCGGCCGATCCCTTTGCCGCGGTGGTCGCTATCGACGACCAATCCCGCCAGCCAAGGCGTCAGCTCATGCGCGGGTTCAATTTCGTGGCGAACCAGCAGGCAGGTCCCGACCGGGACCTCCCCTATCCGCGCCACAAGCGCCGCCTCGAAGCCATCTCCATTGAGCAACTCGCGAAGCCCGGCGACGTCCTCATTCAGCGTTCTTGCGCTGCCCTCGAAAAAGGCGGCGATGCGCAGTCGCGCCACTGCATCAACATCGCGTTCGGTCATCGGTCCGATGGTCGGCTTCACTCTCGCCTCTCAAGTTGCGGCCCCCGTCAAAACCCAAAAACAAAACCGCCGGACTCTCGCCCGGCGGTTTCAACTCTAATGGATACAGATCAATACGGGCAGGCGTTGTCGGCGGTATAGTCGTGCACCTGGATCGTGCCGGCGATGATGTCGGCCTTGGCCTTTTCGACGGCAGCCTTCATCTCGTCGGTGACCAGCGCCTTGTTGTTGTCGTCCATGGCGTAGTCGACACCGCCTTCCTTGAGGCCGAGATTTTGCAGGCCGCCTTTGAAGGTGCCGTTCTTGCCGTCCATGAAGGCGGTGTAGACGGCCACGTCGACGCGCTTCAGCATCGAGGTCAGCACCTTGCCGGGCTGCAGGCCGTTCTGGTTGGAATCGACGCCGATGCCGAGCTTGCCGGCATCCGCCGCCGCCTGCAGCACGCCGACACCGGTGCCGCCGGCCGCGGCATAGACCACGTCGGAGCCCTGGTCGATCTGCGTCTTGGCGATCTCGCCGCCCTTGGCCGGGTCGTTCCACGCCGCCGGCGTGTCGCCGGTCATGTTCTGGATGACGTCGGTCGCACCGGCCGCCTTGGCGCCGCCGACATAGCCGCATTCGAACTTGCGGATCAGCGGAATGTCCATGCCGCCGATGAAGGAGACCTTCTTGGACTTCGAGGCCATCGCCGCCAGGATGCCGACGAGATAGGAGCCTTCGTTTTCCTTGAACACAAGCGAGCGGACATTGGGCATATCGACGGCATCGTCGATGATGGCGAAGTTGAGATCGGGATATTCCTTCGCGACCACCTTCAGCGCATCCTCCCAGGCAAAGCCGGCCATGACGATCGGGTTGCGGCCGTCCTCGGCGAAGCGGCGCAGCGCCTGCTCGCGTTGCGAGGCGTTCGACACTTCGAACTCGACATAGGCGGTGCCGGTCTCGGTCTTGAACTTTTCGGCGCCGTGATAGGCAGCCTCGTTGAAGGATTTGTCGAATTTGCCGCCGAGATCGTAGAGGATGGCCGGCTGGACATCCGCGGCGAAAGCCGGAAGAACCATTGCGGTTGCGGCCAGGAGGCCGAGAACGATACGTTTCATGTGATCCACACCCTGTCGGTTATTTTTTTCCGTTACGCGCCGTCCGCCTGCCCGGTTCTCCGGCAGGCATGCGGCATCAGCCAGGAGTGTACTCCCCTCCCGCTCAAGGCAATCTGGCACGGCCCGAAACAAAATTCACGCGGAATTTTGACCTTTTGGAAAAGCATGCCCCCCGTTGGAAAAACATGCCCAAGACGGTGACAGCTGTGGGCGATTGCCACATTGTCGTCGCAAGTCCGCTGGGACAACCCATCAGCCCGGCGCGAATTCTCCGCCGCGCCGCCGGCGCCGGTAGCCGATCGCATAGAGGATGAAGGCAAGCACCGCGAACACGGCAAACCCGGGCTGGGCAAGCACCCAGGCGATGCCGCCATCCCATATCATCGGATTGACCTTGGCGCGCACGAAGGTCTCGAAGCCCGCGCGGGTGTCGGGCGAAACCGCCAGCCAGCTCGAATTCAGCGGCGTCATGACCAATGCGGAAGCCGCCACCGAGCGCGTCGCGTCGAGCACGGCCATGATGACGGCGACCGAGAGTGCGACCATGGCCGCGAGGCGAAACAAAAAACGCAGCATCGAAATCTTCCCCGGTCCTCAAGTTCCTCCCGAGGACCTTCCGGTCAAAGGCGAGGAATAGAATGCGCACGCCCGGCGTGCAATCGCCATACGCGAATTTGAAGCCTATCGCCCGCCTATGGCCACTTTTCGGCTCCGCCGATGGACGAGCCAGACGCCGAGGACGCCGCCGCCAATGGCCCCGACCACCAGCCCGGCAAGGCCGATGAACACCGCGAAGTAGCCGCAGCCGCCTTCGAAACAGCTGATGTCGGTGGCTTCGGCGATCCCCGCGCCGAGCGCGAAGCCGGCGACAGTGCCGACGACGGCGCCGAGGATGATGCCGGCCAGGGCGGCGACGATCGAACTAAAGGCTGACGGTGCCTGCGCTTCCGGCCTTGCATAAAAGGCCTTGGCCTCGTCGCGGCGGCGCAGCAAGTAAATGCAAAAAAGGCCGATGACGATTTCGGTGGCGGCGATCGCAAGCTCCCTGGCGGAGACGGTGAAATCGGCCACGGTCAGCGCATAGACCTGCTCGGCCAGCCGCCAGGCGATGGTGGTGATCTGCCAGATGGTGAAATGACGCGGAAAGCGCGCGGAACGGCTTAAGGCGAGGCCGAGCAGATAAAGCCCCCACACGATGGTGACGATGTCGAAGGCCAGTCCGCCAAGCACGAAATAGAAGACCCTGTCCGGCAGGCCGGAACTCTCGAACAGCCACCGCGCCGAGACCAGCCAGTAGACCGACCATGCCATGACGAAGAGGAGCCAGACCACGGGCACGAAGGACAGCCCGCTGTCCGGACGCCCTGCGGGCGTCAGCCCGCCTGGCATGCCTCCGGCCGGCGTTCCGCTGGCCGGCTGTTCATTGCTCGATGTCATGTCTGGACGTTGCCCCCGCAAAGCCTCCGCCGCACTCGACAGGTGGCGAGGGGCGAAGTCAAGCACGGCCGGCCCTGCCGCCTTGCCCGTGCACACCATTCAGAACCGAAGCGCCTTAGAAGCGGAGGCGTTCAACGCCCCGCGAAACGATGCGTGGACGGCAAAGCGAATAGACTGCCGTTATGGCTTGGCATTCGGCGCCGGATCGACTAGATGAGCCCCGCGCCTGTTTGATTGACGGGCGCCGGGAAGGGCATCCGCTGGTTGGCGGTGTCCATCA
Organism: Mesorhizobium sp. L103C105A0; assembly: GCF_000502215.1. NCBI lineage: Bacteria > Pseudomonadati > Pseudomonadota > Alphaproteobacteria > Hyphomicrobiales > Phyllobacteriaceae > Mesorhizobium > Mesorhizobium sp. L103C105A0. The sequence continues at coordinate 794,387 of NZ_AYXF01000001.1, forward strand.
AGCGGGTCTTCCCGCAAATCCCAAAGGGATGCATCTCCCCAACCCGCGTGGCAAAACCGGCCGGCGCGAATGCAAGGACGGAGAGGTGGCCGAGTGGTTGAAGGCGCACGCCTGGAAAGTGTGTTTACGGGAGACCGTAACGCGGGTTCGAATCCCGCTCTCTCCGCCATTTGCCGCAGCAAACTGTTGAAATCAATCATAAATCCATTGGCGGATGGAACTTAACCCACTTTTCGCCCCACATATTTGCGTGGACTGAAATGGCTTTCATAGGACTTCTCTGGAGCCTAGTTGCCAAACTGTCGTTCAATGGAACGGCAGCTTTCCACCTTCTTACCAGTCGTTGAGCGGACTACCGGCGAATTCCAGAGGCGGACATCCGAGCGATCAACCGAGGCAACTCCGAAACAGGCACCCAATATCCAGACTTCCAAGCTGGCTATGAGGGTTCGATTCCCTTCACCCGCTCCACCTTTTAAATCAACAGGTTAGAGCCTCATTTCTTTCACATTCGAGACGATTATCGAGTGTTTTCAAGCGAAATTGAACCCTCTGAAACCCGCAGAAATCCGCCATTGTCTGAATCAGCCTTTTTCGCTCTGTGTGCTCGTTTGTGGCTCGTCCGAGTTTGATCGGTTAGCAAAACAGGACGTGTCCCGTGCCGCACTACCATCATTGTGGGCGACACCACTCGACCCGACCGCGTCGAAACCAGAAATGCGATCCGCAGCCCGTCGTTCTCCAGACGGAGGGGTGCAGCGTAGTGGTCCCGTCATCATGCCGCGTCAGACGCCAGCATGGGCGTTCGTCGGCTAGCAAATTCATATGCAACACCCGGCGGCAACCGCAGGGGCAAAGCACCGCTGCTTGCTCCACAAATCCGTCCTCCTCGACGACGTAGACGATCTTGCGCCTGAGTTTCCGAGGGAGAGATTCCTGGACGATCAGAGTGCGGTACGGTCGATGGAGCCACCGATCGAGGCGGGCTCGCGTCCGCCGCAGTAATGAGCTGAGCCAGTTCACGACGCACGCCTCTCGGCCAGTTCCATGAGGCCAAGCAACGGGATCGTGTCGCCGAAGCCGACGGTGCCGCCCAGAATATCGCAAATACCTTCTTCAGGGTCGCAGATCAGCTCCATGCTGGCGAGACTGAAAGTTACGCTCGCGTAATTCGCATTCGGCTCCTCCCGGAACGGGTGAAGACGCGCGAGGAACTCATCAACCGCAAGTGCTGACGCAAACATGTTCACACTGATGACGGCAGGGCGGTGCGTAGCAACGCCCTTAATATATCCGTCCTCGACCTGGCGTTCGTGAGCGTTCGGATCGTTGCGACGCAATCCAGCGGCAGCCACTTCGCTCATCGTGAACAAGCCGCGGCTCACAAGACTGGCGCGGCCGGGCCGGAGATAATTGACGGTGCCGCAGACCTCGCGGATGCGGCCTTTGCCAGCACCGCCCCTGACGGCNGCGGCCGGGCCGGAGATAATTGACGGTGCCGCAGACCTCGCGGATGCGGCCTTTGCCAGCACCGCCCCTGACGGCATCGAGGCGCACGCCAATGTCGAAATACGGGATCGAATAATACGAGGCGAGCGCGTTCAGGAGGTAGCGGCCATCTACGGTGTCCATGCAACCAAATATGACGTCGCATTGCGCGACTTCCCTGATCACATCGGGATGCCAGAGATTATTGTTAACGCGGATTATGCGGGTTCCCAAGCCGATCCGTTCTGCGGCATCGGCGAGCACGTCGACTTTCGTCCGGCGGTCTTTCACGTCCTGCATCGTTGAGTTCAGGATACGGTTGACGTTGCGGTCTTCCATGTGATCATCGTCAACAATGACGATCTCGGCGGCGCCTAGGCGGACAAGCTGCTCAATAGTCGGGCTGCCGGTGCCGGAGGCCCCGACCACGGCAAAGGACAGGCGGCGGAGCCGCTGGATTGTCCCTTCGTCAAAAGCTTGCGCGTGGGACGCGACGAAGTTCGGCAATGCTACACTTCCAGCGTCCGCGTACCAGAAAAGCAGATCGTCGCCAGCAACAGAAATGCAGTCGATCGCCGCTAAGCGGCCGTCATCCAGCATGACGCGCCCGAACATTTGGCCGTAAGGGAGCATGACGGCGCTGCCGTGAAGGATATCGGCTTCGACCCATCCGCGGATCATCGGCAAGAGGCGCGCATCGCCTGCGTCGTCGGTTGCGGAGAACGCTCCATAGCCGGTCGGATGGCTGTGAATCTTGACCACTGAAAGACCTTCGGCTATGGCCCGGTCCAGCATCGGCGCGATGTAGTCTGGCGGCCACGTAACGCGCGAGGGTGTGCGCTCGGCGCAGTCCTCATAGGGGATACCGTGGATTTCCCGGACGACAAGGCGATGGCATCGATCGCCATCGCGGCGTCCGCAAAGCAGAATAGCAACTGCCTCCTTGCCGTCGCCCGGAAACAGGAAACTCATCAGGTGTTCGTGTTGGTCGCCCGACAGCGCCAGGGTTATGCGAGCGGGCATTTTTCGAACTCCCGCTCAAGCCAGTCTTCGATCAGGATGACGTGTGTGCCGAGATGGTCCCGCCCGATCTTCCAGGGATTCGCGCCGGTGCGGTGACGAGACCAACGCTGATAGGACTTCCCATCGAGTTCCTGCTGCGCCTGCGTCGCGCCGATCGGCCTGCCGTCAATCCGCGCGAGTGCCGGATAGAAATACACCATGTTGAGTTCGGTGTTTGGATAGCCGGTCTCAATGCGGATCGCCGCCGTGACGCGTGGATGGTTGTAGCCGTGCGGCGTCGGAAGATCGTGGATCAGTACCCATTGGGAGCCGTCCACGATAGTTTCCCACGTCAGCCCGTACTCGTCCAGGAATTCGCGGTCGATGGCAAGCAGGTCGAACTGGCGACGGGGGGGCATCGGTCAGCCCTCCGTCTGGTCGCGGGGCAGCGCCTTGAACTTCTCGACGCCGTGATGACGCAGGTCGACCTTTTCGTCGAGCCCGACCTTGCGAGGCTTCTCGCCGGCCATCTTGACCCGAAGCGTGTAGTTCTCAGCAGGGATCAGGCCTGCGATCGTCAGGATCGCGCGGCCGGTCGGCTTGGGATCGTGCACCACGAACGGGTCGCCGTTCACGCGGATGCGGTAGCCTTTGGCCAGCGGCGGACGCTTGCCAAGCTTCGCATACTCTTCGAGATCGACAATTTCGTCGAGGACTTCCTCCACACCGGAGTCGCCCTCCTTCATATTAGCATGATCAGTCATCGGTTTCCCTCCTTGGGAAGCGGGCGGGCCACTGCGGTTGCCTCATCGCCAATATGGCATAGCATGCTAAGAATATCAAGCAAACTCTTTGCAAGCTTGACGCGACGAGCGGTGAGCGTTAGAATCTAAGGAGAAACAAAGCGTTGTAGGAGGACGCCGACATGCTAGCCCGCACCGACGAGAGGAGTACCGTGAAGCCAACCCTAGGACAGTATCTCGCCTCGATTCGCACAGATCGCAAAATGACCTTGCGTGAGGTCGAAGAGGCCACGAGCAAGCAGGTATCGAATGCCTACTTGAGCCAAATCGAAAACGACAAAATTCAAAAGCCGTCGCCGAATATTTTGCATGCGCTCGCCGAACTCTATGCCATCAATTTTGAAAAGCTGATGGACATGGCGGGGTATCTGACATCGCCGACGGCGCGCGCAGACACCGAAAGGCACGGCCGGATCGCAACTTTTGCCGAACATAATCTCACGGCCGAGGAAGAAGCCGAAATGATGCAGTTCCTTCAATTCATGCGAAGCAGGAAACGACCGGGTGACAAGACCTGATGACAGCAGCTTAGACCCGGAAGATCTTCGAGCGGTCGAGGAGCGCGCACGCAAGCTCCTCGACCGCGCTGACGCGTGGGATCGGTTTCCCGTTCCGCTGGAAGATATTCTTGCCGCCGCCCAGGTACGGATTGCACCGACGAGCATGTTCGATGCTGCGGCAATCATCACGTATCTCAAGGGTAAAACCGCTGATGCGGGCGCACTGATAAAGTCCGCGGTATCTAAGGTGTTCGGCCTTTACGACGCCGGGGAAAGCCTCATCCACATCGATGATAAGGTCGCGAAATCAAAGCAGACCTTTCTGACGCTTCACGAAACCGCGCATCACGACCTGCCAACCCACCGCAAGCTTTTCCGTTTCTTTCAAGATTGCGAAAAGACCCTCGCTCCCGACATCGCCGACCAGTTTGAACGCGAGGCAAATAACTTCGCACGTTACGCGCTTTTCAAAGGTGACGCCTTCGCACGGCATGCCGCCGACTGCGCGTTCGAAATCAAGACCCCAATTAAGCTTGCGAAAAAATTCGGGGCATCGATCTACGCGTCGGCGCGGGAATTTGCCCGCACCAATCATCGGGCGTGCGTTGTCTATATTCTGGAGCCCATCGAGTTCGTTGCCGGGTACGGTGCTGAAGCCAAAGTCCGCCGCATCGAGCCTTCCCCTTCCTACATCGCGCAGTTCGGGCGGCCGTCAGATGCAGTCGTTACCCTGAACCATACCTTGGGCTCGGTACTGCCGATCGGCCGCAAGATGACGCGTCCTGTTTCCTTGTCGATTACAGATAAGAATGGAGCTTCGCACGAGTGCGTCGCCGAGGCGTTTGATACCCAGCACAATGTGCTGATCCTCCTCTATCCCGTTAAGGCGCTGACCGCTTCGACCATTATCTTGCCGCCAGGATTCAAGAAGGTTGCAGTCGTTTAAGCGCATCGGCAATCTAGCCGAGCTTTGGTGCTGGAAACCAAAGTTCGAGCTGCAGTCTCCTGCGCAAGGGTGTGTCCACTAGGGAAGGAGCACGCCAGACGTATTCTGCCGCTGCCGCTTTGCCTTCCGGTGTGATCTTCTGGAGATGGGCAACGGCGGCATCCGGCGAAAACGCTTCGCCCTTTTTTACGACGTTCTTGTCAGAAAAATTGGACGGCATTCCTGCCCAGACGACTACGTCGATATCCATGGCTTCGGCCCAGGCAGGTATAGAGTCGGGAACCTTGGGAATGCATTTGCGTTCTGGATGCTCGACGAAATAAAAGCCCATGTGATCCATGATCGTACCCTCGCGATCGCGTAGATCGGCGATTGCGTCAGCAGGATTCTTACGCTTGCTGAGAGCGTACATTACTTTGCAGTCTTCCCCGTTGTCTTCGTCTACAACGAGGGTGAGCGCCTTGTGGCGCGATTTTGAAACGCGAGAATATTCGAGAGGCAGAACGGGGCCTTCATCCTGCCAATCGCCGCGCTGCTTGTCGAATTCGGGCCACTTGTCGTCCCAGATCAGTGATCCCCAGGCGAGGATCGCTATCGTCGGCTGCTCATTATTCATATTGGATCCCTCCCAATCATGTCGCCAGCCTACCCTCACAAGAACGAGGACACACCAGGATTCGACAAACGGTGACCAACTCTAAGGCAAGCAGGCTTCGGACTTGCGAAGAATTTCGCAAAACAATCCGGCGATCAAGACAGCCATTAAGCCGCATAGGTGGGAACCGGCATTCGCTTCTAACTTATTGGTTCGAACGGACAAAATTCAACCGAAGTTGGCCGTTGCCTAGAATCACCAAAGTGGACATTATGGACACAATATGAGCGGGGATAATGCCTGTGAAAACCATGTCTGCGAGAGATGCGAAAAACGCCTTCGGTCTCCTCTTGGATACGGCTCGCGCTGAACCCGTGGCAGTCGAAAAGCACGGTCGGCCGGTGGTTGTCGTCCTGAGCGTTGAGGAATTTGAACGAATGAGGCGGCGTGGTCTGCGGACATCCGGAGGCAAGGTTAGCGGTGGCATAAATGGCCAGACGGGGGAACCATGATTCATGAGACTGAGGACGAACCAGCGATATTGAGCGAGCGATGGTCGCTGTCCGCCGGCTGTCTCACCGTTAACCAATCGGCAGGGGTGTGAATTGCCGCGTCGCCGTCAACCATATCCCGTTGTTGATGTTTTCGCCGGCCCTGGTGGTCTCGGGGAGGGATTCGCATCATTGCTGGGGGAGCGCGATGAACCCGTTTTCAATGGTACTGTGGCGATAGAGCGCGATGAGTTCTCGCACCGGACGCTCTTTCTGCGCCACTTCCTCAGATGCTTCCCGGATGGAGAATTCCCTGACGAGTACTACAGCTATCTGAAAGGTGATCTCGCGACCGACGATCTCTACCGCGCACACAAATCCGAGTTCGCGGAGGCAGGAAGAAGCGCGCTCCGTATATCCCTTGGCCCAGACTCCCATACAGGCGTGCACCGGATAATCAACAAGCGGCTTTCCGACAGGAAAAGGTGGGTGCTTGTCGGCGGACCGCCCTGCCAAGCTTACTCTCTTGTCGGACGCTCCCGAATGATGGGCCAGCCTGGTTTCGAGAAGGACGAGCGGCATTTTCTCTATAAAGAGTACCTGAAGATAATCGCCGACCATGCGCCTCCAGTCTTCGTAATGGAGAATGTCAAAGGTCTACTGTCGGCAACCGTGAATGACGTACCCGTCATCGACCGGATTCTGACAGACCTCACCCATCCCCGCGCGGCGCTCCAGGGGGGCGGCAACAGTTTACACTACAAGCTGTACTCTCTATCCGAACCGGAGGTGCCCGGCGGCGGAGTGGACCCCCGGCTGTTCCTCGTTAGAGCTGAGGATTTCGGAGTGCCGCAGGCTCGTCACCGGATGTTTATAGTCGGCATCAGGAGTGACCTGAAAGTCCGACCAGGACTTCTGCGGTCACATAGGGGTCCGACTGTTAGAGAAACGATCGGGAACCTGCCGGCCATACGCAGCGGACTTTCAAGAGGTGAGGACTCGGTCGCGCGCTGGTACAAGGAGCTTGAAAAACTTTCCGCCATTGATATCGCCGCGCAGCTGAATGGGGCATCCTACAGCCGTGCGGTTACGGGCGACATAAAGCTTCGCCTCCGTTCAGGCGACAATCCGCCGGAAGAACGCTCGTCAAAGGCATATCCGGGACGGATCGCCGGCAGGCATCGTTCACTGAGCGGCCTTCATGACCCCCGTCTTAGGGTGCTGACAGGCCATGAGTCACGCGGCCACATGGCATCCGATCTTCGCCGATATATGTATGCGGCAGTTTTCGCCCACTCGACGGGGCGCAGTCCGAAGCTTTCAGATTTCCCGCGCTCACTTCTGCCTGCACATCAGAACGTCGAGCTGGGGCGTAGCGGCAAGATGTTCTCTGATCGCTTCCGCGTTCAGTTGGCGGATGACGTATCGACCACCATCACGTCCCACATCTCGAAGGATGGTCACTACTTTATCCACTATGACCCTGCTCAATGCCGGAGCCTGACTGTCAGAGAAGCGGCTCGGCTTCAGACCTTTCCGGACAACTACAGTTTCGAGGGACCGCGCACCGCGCAGTATCACCAGGTGGGCAATGCGGTTCCACCCTATCTCGCGCGCCAGATCGCCCAACTTGTGGCGGAAGTGCTGGACTCGATGAAGGGAGAGTCGTGATGGCGGATACAATCACGGCTGAAAGACGAAGCTGGAATATGTCGCGCATCAAAGGCTTCGACACAGCACCGGAACGCCAGCTGCGCTCACTGCTCCACCGAGCAGGATTTCGCTTCCGCCTTTATGAACGGCATCTTCCCGGACGACCGGACATTGTTCTTCCGCGTTATCGTGCCGTGGTTTTCGTCCATGGATGCTTCTGGCATCGCCATGCCGGTTGCCGCTATGCGACCACGCCTTCCACACGCCCGGATTTCTGGACTGGCAAGTTTGCAGCAACGGTTGCACGCGATGTCCGTAAGGCGGACGAACTGGCAGCCACCGGCTGGCGGGTTATTACTGTCTGGGAATGCGAACTTTCAAAAGACCCCCAGGGCACCCTCGATCATGTTGTCGAACAGTTGAAAGGAACGCGGTGATGGCAAGACCGCATCCGCTTCCTCCGAGCGCATCATCGCTCTCCGCTTCCATGCGCGACCTGGGCTATTCTCTTGAAACAGCGGTGGCAGACATCGTCGACAACAGCATTTCGGCAGAAGCCACCGAGATAGCTGTTTTCTGCAATCTGCGCCTCCAGGCACCTACGCTGGTTATCACTGACAACGGGCGTGGCATGGACAGCGAAACCATTATCACGGCCATGCGGCACGGCGCTGCGAACCCGCGGCTCGCGCGATCCCCGCGCGATCTCGGACGTTTTGGTCTTGGTTTGAAAACGGCCTCCTTTTCACAGTGCCGACGCCTGACCGTTATCAGTTCGCAGAATGGAAAGCGGTGCGGAGCGGAGTGGGATCTCGATCTCATCGACAAGGAGGACGATTGGATTCTGTCGATCCTGGATGAGGAAGATATTGAGGTTCTGCCTTTCATCGAAAAGCTGGGCTCAGACGGGACTATCGTCATATGGCGCCAGCTCGACCGACTGTTTGAGGACGAGACGAGCCAGAAGCGCGATGAGATCGTCAACGAAAAACTCGATATCCTTGAAAAGCATCTCTCGCTTGTTTTCCATCGCTTCCTTTCAGGAGAGCTGAAAGGTCGCAAGAAGATTGCGATCGGCGTCAATGGCCATCGGGTCGAGCCTTTCGATCCGTTCTGTCGCAAGAGCGGCTCTGAAATGTTGCCGGAGGAAATTGTCCGGATCGGGCCAGATTCGGTGCATATGCAGCCATACATTCTGCCGCATCACAGCCGCCTGTCAGCCAAGGAGTACGACTACTATCAGAGCCGAAGCGATTTTATCTCAAACCAAGGGGCTTACATTTACCGCAACGGACGCCTTATGGCCTGGGGGGACTGGTTCCGCCTCATCCCCAAAGGGGAGGCAACGAAGCTGGCGCGGGTGCAGATCGATTTTCCAAGCACGCTAGATGAGATGTGGACCATCGACATCAAGAAGTCCCGCGCTCGACCGCCCCACGCGGTCCGCGAGCGTCTGCGCCAGATCATCCCGCGCATAACCGGACGCAGCACGACGGTTCACAGAGGGCGAGGCCAGAAGCTGTTTGAGGATGTCCACGCCCCCGTGTGGGAGCGCTACGCTGATCAGTCGGGTATCCGTTACAGCATCAATCTCAACCACGCTCTTGTGCGCGCAGTCTCCGGCCGGCTTGATGAGGAAGGTTCCAGAGCGCTGAGACTTATGCTGGATTCCATCGGGCACGCGCTGCCGGTGGAAATGATCTACTCCGATTATTCAACCCAGCCCAGAGACGTTCGCAATGCGCCGGTCGGAAATGAAGAGGTCATAGCCCGTCTTCGTGAGCTTAGATTAATACTGTTTGGCGAAAGTATTCCCCAGGCCGGGGAATTTATGAACATCATACGCTCGACGCGGATGTTCGATGACAAAATAGAGCTGGTACAACAGTTCATAGGGGAGGAGCTTGCATGACGGACACGGGGCCCGATAGCGAAAAAAGACTTATCAGCGCGCTTATTTCGGTTCTGGCCAGCCGCGATCCGCCCCCTACCAATGCAGAAGTTGAGCTCACGGCGAAGACCCTTGCGCCCATGATCCCGTTCACGGGTGATCTGGGCAATGCCATTCTGCAGACCACCATCGCCATCGATACCCGCATGGGTCGCGGAGTGTCGATCGTGAACCACGAAGCGCCGCATGACGATCAGTGGCTGCACCGGCGGGAGATCAAGTGGACCTATACCGACGCATACGAAGCTTTCCTCAAGCAGGAGGGATGGGCGGCTCCTGTCGTCCAGTCTCTCAGTGATACCGGCGGCCGAATTCTCGGGCACCTGCAGGATCCCTTGAGTGAGGGTTCATGGGACCGTCGCGGCCTGGTCATTGGGCATGTTCAATCAGGCAAGACCGCGAACTACATGGGCGTCGTCGCAAAGGCCGCTGACGCCGGCTACAAATTCATCATCGTCATCGCAGGCATTCACAACAATCTGCGAAAGCAGACTCAGGAGCGCATTGACGAAGGCTTCATCGGACGTTCCAGCGACCCGGAGAACCGCATCAACATAGGGGTCGGGACTTTCACGCAGAACTACCCACACCCTGCGACTCTTACCAACATCAATGAGGACTTTAACAAAATCACAGCGGGCAAGAGCGGCTGGAAGCTGAACGATTTCAGCAAGCCCATCATACTCGTGATCAAGAAGAACGTTTCGACGCTGAAAGAGCTGCACAAGTGGCTCAGCGACCTAAATTCTCAGAACGGCCTGATCTCAGATGTCCCGATGCTGATGATTGACGATGAGGCGGACAACGCCTCCATCAATACGAACAAGCCGGACCTTAATCCAACACAGACCAATGCATGGATAAGACAGATTTTGAGCTTGTTCGCAAAATCCTGTTACGTGGGCTACACGGCCACACCATTTGCGAACATCTTCATCAACCCCGATGCGTACGATGAAAAGGCTCGGGATGAGCTGTTCCCAAGAGATTTCATCTATTCCCTCGATGCACCCAATACCTATTTCGGGCCGGATAAGGTGTTCCTAGATGAGGAGACCAGTGCTCGAATCACAAAACCGATTATCGACTGCGAAAACTACATACCCGAATCCCATAAGAACGGGGCTGCAATCGCCGATCTGCCGCCCAGCCTGTACGGTGCGATCGACCAGTTCATTGTCGCGCGTGCCATCCGCAACTATCGCGGTCAGGAGAACAAACACTGTTCGATGATGATCAATGTGTCACGCTTTGTGAGCGTGCAGAAAACGGTTCGTGACATTATCAGTGTCTACGAGAAAAAAGTACGCGAGGCGGTCAAGGCGAACTACGCCATGCCTGAGGATGTATCCTCAAAGAACACCTATATGGCGGCTCTGCGGAGCGCTTTCGACGCTGAGTTCAGCGACTGCAGAATCACTTGGGCTGAGGTGAAATCAAAGCTCAATTCTGTGTTCGACAATCTTCGGCTGTTTGTCATCAACAGCAAATCTGACGAGGCTCTCGACTACAAAAAGTACGAGCGTGACGGGCACGGCCTGACTGCTATTGCAGTCGGGGGCCTCAGCCTGTCCCGTGGCCTGACCATCGAGGGCCTTTGCGTCAGCTATATGTATCGTAACACCAAAATGTACGACACCCTGATGCAGATGGGCCGATGGTTCGGCTACCGGCCAGGTTATGAGGATTTATGTCGCGTTTATCTCTCTCCGGATTCCATCGATTGGTACGGGCATATTGCCGAAAAGTCGGAAGAACTCCGGCAGCAGATCAGGCGTATGCGTCAGGACAATCTCACGCCCCGTCAATTCGGCCTTTATGTGGAAGCGCATCCGGACCGGCTGCTGATCACAGCCGCAAACAAGATGCGAAGTGGGACGAGCGTCGCGTTCCAGCAGAGCTACAGCGGCAGACTTCTGGAAACATATGTCGTTCCTGTCGATAGCAACATCAACGCTGCAAACGAGAAGCTTATCGAGGAGTTCTGGAGGAGCGGATTTGGCAAGACCGTGAAGGCCACTTCCAAGGGCTGGTGGGTGGAGGATGCGGATATCCGGGTCATCGACAGTTTCCTGGCGCGCTTCAAAACGGTTGGCGTGTCAACCGATATCAAAGCGGGGGCCTTGGCCTACCTGCGCGAAACGGCCGACAAACATCCCCATGGCGATGTCCTTCTGATCTCCGTGAAGGGTGCGGGCGACAACGAAGCTGAGCACCGTCTTGGTTCACAGGATCGTTCCAGCGCAAAGGAGACAAAATCTGACGCAGAAACCTGGAGTTTGAGCAAAAACCGCGTCTCGAGCAGGGGCGATGAGAAGATCGGTCTTACCGACACCCAGCTCGCGGATGCCCGCAGACTTGCGGAGGAATATCACAACAAAGACCCCAAAAAGAGCAGCGAACCTTCTGATACCCACTATCGTGAACTCCGAAACAAGCCGCTGCTGATGGTGCATCTTCTGGGGCCGGTGGGTTCAGAGAAGCCGTCTGACCGCGTGCCGGCATTCGGTATCAGTTTCCCGTTCGGTGATTATCTGCGGACAGTGGAAGTCGTCGCCAACAAGGTCTGGATTGACCAGATGCAGAGCCCAGTTTCCGACAGCCCCGATGACGAGGACGACTTCGATGAATAGGCCTCTCCCCTGGGACGACATTAAAACTCCTGATATCGACTACAACGTCCGGCTCATTCCTAATGGGGGAGTTGTCCCCGCATTCTGGGGACGTGATTCCGAAAGCCGCTGCCTGTTCGTGCTGAGTCTCGAAGGTGATCACAGCAGACTGTTTGCCGAGGGAAGAACGTCTGTTCACGGCATTGAGGTGGACCTTCAGAGAGACCCTGCTTCCGACCGCCAGAACCTAGTGCTGACGCTTGAGCGACAGGTGGACGGAGACCTGTTCTGTGCCCTATGCGAGAGCCTGTTTGAAGGCCTTCGTCCTGTGGAGCGGCCCGAGGCCGCATTGCATGTCGCGCTGACCCATATCAAGCGCTGGAAGGCCTTTATGGCAGGCAGGAATGCGCGACTGCTCTCGGCGGAGGAAATTCGCGGGCTGTTTGCCGAACTGACCTTCCTGACCAGCCTCTATCAGGAGAAGCTGAGCCACGCGAACGCGGTATCGGCATGGACAGGGGCCGACCGTGTCCATCAGGATTTTGTCTTCGCTGACCGCGCGGTGGAAATAAAATCGCTGGCCGGAACGGATCGGAGCACGGTCAGAATTTCCTCCGAGGATCAGCTTGAGTCGATCCAGGATTTGTTGTTTCTCATGACATACCGCCTCCGTGAGACACCTGACTCCGAACAGGCGCGCTCGGTGAATGAGCTGGTACTCGCCATAGAAGGCGAGTTGCAGGACGCAGACGCGATAGAAGAGTTCGGCCGCAAGCTGGCAGCCTACGGGTATGCGCCACTGCAGGAATACGACAAGCCCAGGTTTCTGGTGTCCGGCGAGCAGGCTTATCACGTCGTCGAAGATTTTCCGAAGATTGTACGCTCCGGCCTGCCTGCCGGCGTCACTAGGGTTAAATATCAGATAGACATCGAGCGAATGGCCCCGTTCGGCTGCCGGTCGGAAGATGTGCTGGAGGGGATTTGATGGAGCAGTCGGCGCAGGAGTTTTTTCACGATTTCCGCCAGGAGCTTCTGGCAGGAGCGGAAGCCAACAGCAGCTTTCAGCTTTCTGAGTTCATGGAGGCAGTTGCTAACGAGCTGGTAGAAACCGGCTTCGTCGAAGGGTTTGAATTCTGCCACTACCGCGCCGCTCAGGGTATGCGTGTGGACGGCTACTGGTTCAATGATGAAGGCGCACTTGATTTGTTCGTGGCCGATTTTGATTGCCGGAACGAACTCGTCTCACTTTCGCCGTCCGAGGTGAACGCCAGCTTCGGAAGAGCCGAAAAATTTTTCGAGGCCTGCGCCACAAAATCCTTCTTTCAGAAGTTGGAGGTGACTTCGCCGGAATACGGGCTGGCGCGTCAGATTGCGGATCGAAGTTCATTCATCCGGCAGGTGAATTTTCACCTACTATCCGAGAGGATGCTCAGTGACAGAATTCAATCGCTGGATGATGGTGTCACCGCCGGCATACCCACCACATACAACATCTGGGACATCTCCCGCCTGCAGCGCCAGCGCAGTGCGAAGGGACATAAAGAACCGCTGGACATCAACTTCCGCGAGATGTTCGGAGCCGGGATTTCATGTCTGCCGGCGCACCTTGGTTCGCAATCCTATCAATCATACCTGATTGTGATTCCCGCAGACGTTCTCGCAATCCTTTACGGCAAGTTCGGCGCGCGGCTGCTTGAGCAGAATGTGCGATCGTTCCTGCAGGCCAGGGGAAAGGTGAACCAAGGTATCCGTACCACCATTCTGAATGAGCCACAGATGTTCTTCGCCTATAACAACGGCATTACAGCTACGGCACAGGAAGTTGAGGTCGAAGTCGGGGATGGCGGCTTGCAGATCACGCGTATCCGCGATCTGCAGATTGTGAACGGCGGTCAGACCACAGCGTCCCTGTTTCATACAAAGCGCAAGGACAAGGTCGCTCTCAAGAATATTTTCGTGCAGATGAAGCTATCGGTCATCGACAGCGCCGAGAGCGAACTGGTGGTGCCGCGTATCTCTGAGTACGCGAACACGCAGAACCGCGTTAATGCGGCTGACTTCTTCTCGAACCATCCCTTCCACATCCGCATCGAGACATTCTCCCGCCGGCTTTGGGCACCCGCGCAACAGGGGGCTCAGCGCGAGAGCAGATGGTTTTATGAGCGCGCGCGCGGTCAGTACGCTGATGCGCAGGCAAAACTTTCCCCGCCGGAACAGCGCCGCTTCAAGGCTGAGAATCCAAAGCCGCAGATGTTTACCAAGACAGATCTCGCGAAATTCGAGAACGTCTGGGATGACCATCCCAAATGGGTCAACCTTGGCGCGCAGAAAAACTTTGCGCGCTATGCCGGCCGGATCGGAAAGGAGTGGACGAAGTCGGCGGACCGGTTCAACGAGTTCTATTTCCGCCGAGCCATCGCGCGCGGAATCGTATTCAGGGCGACCGAGAAGCTTGTTTCCGATCAGCCTTGGTACAATGGCGGCTATCGCGCAAACATCGTCGCATACGCTATTGCTTCGTTGAATGAGGTCTGCCGGCGCCTCGGCAAATCCATCGACTATTCGAGGGTCTGGAATATTCAGGCGATTCCGCCCACGCTTCGTGACGCGCTGACGATTGCTGCGAAGCACGTCAACGATGATATCGTGCATCCGCCCGCCGGCATCTCGAACATCTCGGAGTGGTGCAAGAAAGATCAGTGCTGGACCCGTTTGCAGGGCACTCTAGACAAGCTTGAGGCCGCTTTGCCTGACGCGTTTTTCGAAGACCTCCTGTCGCTGGAAGAACAGGGCGAAGAACGCAAGGACGCCAAGGTCACTCAGAAAATTGACAACGGAATCGAGGCGCAGAAGCGCATCTTCGATATCCCTGCCCATCAGTGGAGAACGATCATGCAAGAACTGGGTCGCAAACGCGTGCTGACGCCCAGAGAGACTGGCGTGCTTCAGGTTGCTGTGCAGATGCCCGCGAAGATTCCGACTGAAAAGCAGTGCCTTGTTCTCCTAGGGGTGCTCGAAAAGGCCAGGAATGAGGGGCTGGTTGCGTTGGCAGCTGAGGAGGAGGATGCCTGAGATTCACCGCCATCACCGGCCGAGGCCGCCGGCCTGAGGGCTTATGACCCGCATTGAGTTTGATCTCGCATCCCTGAAGCTTTCTGACCTCGGCCCCATTGATTTGTCCGGAGCGGAGACGGTCGCCGTCCTAATCCCCATGCGCAGTATCGGGCGGACGAATGAGCATATCGATATATGCTGGGACTATGTGGAGGCATCATGGGCCGCGGAGAACATGGCGGCGGAAGCCGGCAGTGCCGAGGTAGCCGAGGAAGCAGAGAGGTATCAGGGCTTACGCGACCGTCAAGTTTGACCATGGCTCTCCCCCTTCGCCGCACTGTCGCCGTCGCCCACATACGGCCTATCCTTTCTGATGGAGGATACATGCTGCGCCTCCCTGCACCCATTTCTATAATAAGACGCTAACCGTCCCAGTCTGACGGAGGCGGTATTTTGCGTTTAAGGCCAGAATCTTTGGGTGGCGCCAACGCCCCCACATCCAGCAACGTGTTGCACGTCTCGAATGCGACGGGTTGCTGCCAGTCCGGTTAGGGCCGTGCTGGGCGAATAACTGTGGTTCAGCAAGCGACCTTGTTTCAAACCGTTAGCGCATCGCGTTGGCAATGGCGGCGTCTTGCTCAAAGCAGACGGCCACTGATCCGCCGACTTGCTTTGGCAGACCTCTATGGTTGGCAAACTACGGAACCAGTAGCGCCAACCTCCGTGCAAGCCGAGAAGAATGATTGAAGGAGCCAATACAATTGAACGAAGGTATGGCTCGGCCTTTCCCCACGCTGTATCGCAGCAAAGGCATCCGCGACCGCTTGCTTGCTAAGCGAGGATGTCACGATGACGGCACGGCGCAACGCATCCGGCGCTGTCCTAGCACTCGCAAACGTGTCGGCCAAGTTTGCTCCATTTGACCGCACGGTTTTCGGAATCTGTGTTGCCTGCCCTGGGCCGTTGTACGTCCCGCCCCACCCTTGGATTTTTGCGGCCATTCGTTCCTCTGGAAAACTCATGTTTCCGAGGTTTTTGATCGCCTGGCTAACGGACACGTGGAACGACGCTGCGCTTACTTCGAGAGCACCATGCTTGGCATGGTAAAAGGAAATCTGAGTTAGACCGCCTATTTCTTTGATCCCGACGAAATCCGCCCATTCGTCGCCCAGATCATCGCAAACGAGCGTCGTGTCTGTCGCAGCAATATGGTCGACAACGGCGCCAAATGTTGATGCCGCATCGAAGGCCGTCTGCCCCGCAACGAAGTTGCCTTTTTCGCTAGTTACAACTTGAAGCGAGGCATCCGCGTGGAGGTAGCGCAGGAATGATGCTCCACCGTCAAGCATGGTCTCGTCTCGAAAAACCTGACCGTCGATGTAAGACAGGCGCACGTCGTCAAACAAAACGACGAAGGCGTTCTCCTCATCCAGATACTGCTGAAGGGACCGACGATCTGGATCCGCCCCTAGCGGCATTTCGAGCGCTTCAATCTCGATTTCATCCGCCCCACCAAGCGTGAGGGAACGAAGGGCGATCCTACTCTTGTTTAGGCTGATTGCTGCCGCGTCATCATCGGTATCAGGCAGTTTTGCCGATCGACGCTTTCCACCGTCCCCAACAATGAGGGCCTGGTCCAACTCAGCGGCCAGATCACCCAACTCGGCGGCTGTCAGTGCTACGACTTCGTCTCCCACGCGCACGAGCCGGATCATCGCATTATCGCCTACGGCAGCATCGGTCAGCTTGTTCGTGTCTATGGCAAGCGTGATCGGCTGTGACGACGAAAGCGCGTCTGCAAGAGACATCGGTCGCGCAAAGCTACGGATAAATGGGGACGCATCGGCGGGCTCGGCTCGCAGTGCGTCGATGACGCCGGTGGCGAACTCTACAAGCTCAGGCTGCCCGACGCGATCCGAACGCACGCCAATCCTTCCGGTGCTGGGCGTGGCAGTGGTTTGGACACCAGCCGTTGTCACCGAGTACGTTTGGGGAGCGTATCTACGACTTCCCGCAGGACCTACGACGTTCGCGAGGTTCGGAGCCTCAAGCGTCTTGCTGCGCATAACATACTGAGACACCGACATGTTTCGCATCCGCATCTTCTGAAACACGGCATTCTCCGTCGCGATCGCACCTTCCACCCGACTAATCGGAACAGGTGCGAAGTGGGTCGACCTGAATGCAGCGGGGAGACTAATGCGCGAGGAGAACACTGCAATATGGTTCTCGTATTCGACAAGCATTAGATAGCCGCAGAGCGTTTCTCTAACGCCGGACGTACTGCCTAGGAAGGCAGGTGGCGCCTCAAACATAAAGCAGATCGCCGACCATCGCGCATTTCCGAGAACCTCTCGCGTGTGCTTGAAAATGTTGTGCGCCTTAACCCCATAGGTGGCCCGGAGCGTTGTGAAGGCGGTTTCAACTGCTTTGTCGGACAGCTTTTTACGCGCCTCGAAAAAAGTTGCTGCCTTTGCAACTGCCAAATCTTCGATCATCGCAAGCCCCGACCACTGATCTTACCTGGAGTCTTAATATTATTAACCACACGAAATGCTTCTGGGATAGAGACGAATAAGCCTCATTCGCACCAGTCAGACCACCAGACGAGCTTTGCTCCGGCAGGCGCGGCATAGAGCCGAAGGCTCGGCAGTGCGGACCCGGAAGGGCTTAGCGTATCTTGAGCGATCATTTTCGGATTCCCTCTGAGACGGAGTGGAAAAAAGGTCCTAGATCAACAAATGAACAAAATTTCTTGTGGCACCTCCGATGACGACACCTGGAGCCTGGCGTGCCATTGCGCCGATCTATACATTTGCGCGGACATAGCTCGGACCTATGGCTTGAGAGCGCTGGATGAATCCTTCGTCGATCTGCTCAGGAGGCAGATATCCGACCAGCTATTTGCCCAAGCGCTGGAGTTCAGGCGCCGAACTTTCGACGGTGAGGAATTCCATCGACGCTGTCGGCAGGTCCGGTCGCAACGCGAGCGGCGAGCTGCGCACCTCGCTGCTCAGAGAGCTCGCTTGCCGTCCAGCCACCCACGAGCATGGAAGCGCGACGTAGCGAAGTATGTGCTGGGACATCATCGATATCAGCTCCCAGTGGGACAGGGCGGCTTCAACGTCGGCACCCTTCGGAATCTTGGGCGGAATGAGGCGATGTGGCGGGCGTCGCTAGCTTCAGATGCCATACCCTCGGCCGACTTCTTGTATGTTTACGACTGCGGCTCGGATCCGATCGCGGGTGTGATCCAGTGGGTGCGGTCCATCGTGGCTCGACGCCCATCGCGTCGGCTCGATATGCTTTTCGTGTCGCATTTCGACCGCGATCATATCTGTGGCATTCCTCATCTTCTGCACGAGAAGAGGGGGCTTCGGGTCGATACAATCGTAATGCCGTATCTGGACGACATCGATCGGATAATCGCTTTCGGGAGAAGCGCGGCGACACGCGGTGAACGCAGTGCGGAACGCTTCCACGAAGATGCGGTCGTCGATCCCGTCGGCGCCATGGCGCGGTTCGGGCCGCGGCAGATCATCATGGTGATGCCGGAAGTCGAGGACGAAGGTGGTGCGGGCTTCTTCGAGCTACCTCCCGCAGAGCCTCCTCGTTCCGGCCCGGATGGCATGCCATGGAAAGGCAAAGATTCGACTGGCTGGCGAAGTGCCCCGCCCTTGGCGCGCAGGACGCCCGAGGGAGCGACCGTCGTGCAGCGTATCGAATTTGATGTTGCCGCGAGCACCGAAGGTGGATGGCGCTTGAAGCCCCATGTGAAGCCAGCGTCACAGCAGGACCGGGAGGCATTCTGCGCGGCGGTGGAGGTGCTTCTGCAATGGCCTCGAGGTAGTTTTCGCGACAAGGTGAAAATCCAGAAGGAACGCCGAGGTTTGGTGACGAAACACCGAACCGCCATTTCCCGGGCTTATGCCTGGGCGTTCGGCGACAAGAACGAGACCTCCTTGTCGTTGTATTCCGGTCCGGCCGATCCACAGACGGCCGGCGCCGTAATGCGCAATTCCCGCACGTTCGCGAGAGCCCGCGTAGGCTGGATGGGAACCGGCGATGCAGGCTTCAGGAATCCGCAGGCAGTGCAGGGGTTCCAACATTACTATCGCGACGAGATGGATTGGGTGAGCACCTTCATGCTGCCCCATCACGGCTCAGCGCACAACTTTGACCCAGCACTTTTCGTGGTCGATGCGGACCTCTGGGTAGCAGCCGCCCAACCAATCCACTTGCATTGGAAGCATCCGGCGCCGGAGATCGTCAAAGCGATCAAGGCAAGCGGCGCTCTATTCCGCAGGGTGGGCTCGTCGCCGAAATCTCTTCTCGAGGAAAGAATGGTCGTCTTCTGGCCTGGCTGAAAAATGGCTCCAAGCACAGGAATCCCAGCAGATCGGCAGCTCTCCGCGACAGGGTGGGTGACGGGCAAAAGCCGTCATCCACAGGCGCTGCAGTGCGTTCGCTTTGAAGCGGAGGCGAGTCTTGCGTAAACGTCCGGTTTGAGGCGGTGGGTTCAACCGGTCATCGCAACACGCTTTAATCTGAGAGGATGAGGAGGTGTTGCATGGTGACGTCACGGATCTGGTTTACGTCAGCGCAGAAGGCCGAGCTTTGGGAGCGATGGAAGCGAGGTCAGAGCATTTCGTCGATCTCGCGGGCACTTGGCCGCCGGAACAAGACCGGCGTTCAGCGGATCGTATCCTTACACGGCGGCATTGCTCCGTCAGCTAGGCGTAGAGCGGCCTTGACGCTCGGGCTGGCGGAGCGCGAAGAGATCTCTCGCGGGATCGCGGCGGGTCTTGCGATCCGCGCTATTGCACGAAGTCTCGGGCGATCCCCATCGAAATATGTCGCGAGATCTCGCGCAATGGCGGTGCACAAGCGTATCGTTCAACCCGGGCCGACAAGTATGCCTGGGAGCGAGCGCTGCGCCCGAAGCAGTGTCGCCTGGCATGCTCTGGGCGGCTACGATGGCGGGTGGCGCAAAAGCTAGCGCTGCAATGGTCCCGGAGCAAATAGCGGGCTGGCTGAGGCGAGAGTACCCAGGCGATCCAAGCATGCGGATATCTCATGAAGCGATCTATCGCAGTCTATTCATCCAGTCGCGAGGGTGCTCAAGAAGGAACTAACAGCGCACCTGCGTACCAAACGACAGATGCGGCTTGCCAAAGGCGCACAGAGCCGGACGGGGCAAGGACAAATACTCGATATGATCTCCATCCGCGAGCGCCCCGCCGAGGCTGAGGATCGCGCCATCCCAGGCCATTGGGAGGGTGATCTGCTCACCGGGGCGAACGACACGCACATCGCCACCCTCGTCGAGCGACACAGCCGGTTCACGATGCTTGTAAAGGTGGCGAGGAGGGCTCGGCCACCGTCGTGGCGGCCCTTGCCCAGACGATCGGCACATTGCCCGAAGAGTTGCGGCGCTCGCTAACTTGGGACCAGGGTAAGGAGATGGCTCGGCACACGAGCTTCACCGTTGCAACCGATCTTCAGGTCTACTTCTGCGATCCGCGAAGTCCCTGGCAGCGCGGCAGCAACGAAAATACCAACGGTCTGCTCAGGCAGTACTTCCCGAGAGACACCAACCTCTCCCATGTCTCGCAGGCCCAACTCAACGCCGTCGCCCTGCGGCTCAATCAGCGACCCCGAAAAACCCTGGACTTCGAAACGCCGGCCGATAGGCTACAGAAGGTGTTGCGATGACCGGTTGAACCCACCGGCGCATAGCCGCCGTTCGCTAGTATTCGTCTTTCGGGTCAAGGCAAAAGTTTGCCCCAACGACAGAGATCAGGCGCAGTGCTGCCGTAACGTGAAGGTATACCCCGGGGTGACGTAACCAGCTCTTGGCCTTCATGCGTAACATCGGAGTTGACAGCGACTATTTGTGACGAGGTAGCCTCAGGCCTAAACCTTGAGGTGACACACCATGAGCCGGATAGGCTACGCCCGCGTCAGCACCGTTGACCAAGATCTCGATACGCAAATCGCCAAGCTGAAAGCCGAGGGCTGCGGCATCATTCGTTCGGAGAAGGTGTCGGGCGGCAGCCGCGACGGCAGGGCAGAACTCGCCACCATCATCGATTTTCTGCGGCCGGGTGATGAACTGCTCGTCACTCGGCTGGACCGGCTCGGCCGCGACACCCGCGACGTTCTGAACCTGATCTACGAGTGCGAGCAACGGGACGCTTTCGTGACCGTCCTTGACCCGCATGTTTCTACCCGGGGTGAGATGGGCCACATGGTATTGACCGTCCTTGGAATGATCGCCCAGATGGAACGCCGCTTCATCAAAGAGCGCCAACGCGAGGGCATCGAAAAAGCAAAGCGGGAGAGGATTTATCAGGGCGGCAAGCGCCGTCTTGATCACACCCGGATTCTTCAATTGTATTCAGATGGGATGGGGCCAGCCGAAATCGCAAAAGCAATCGGTTGTTCGAGGATGCATATTTACAGGATCCTCAATAAACTTAAGGCAGCAGCGCGATGAGCCAACGTGCCGTCTGAATAAACTACGACTCTCCCGGCATTTTTCAGGAGTTCCTTGCACAGTCGAGCGGTCTTGGCTGCGCGGCCTCAGCCAAAACGCGAAAGAAGGCAGCCGCTCGGGGCGAGCGGGCTCTGCGATTCGTTCTCTACTTCCGTCCGCACCTGAGATAGCGGAGTCGAACCGCTGCTGAAGCCCGGTCCCATACTCCGTTGGCGCAACTGATGGCTTGCCAAGATTTTGCAATTACCGTCACTCTCAGGACAAAAAAGCGGGGAGAGTTATGACGTTGGAGTTGCGAAAGAGAGTATTTGAGTTGCTCGCGTCAAGACCGGAGGAGCGGTTTAAGGCTCGCGAAATAGCGAAGTGGATCTGCGAGCAGCATCCCCTTGAGGCCGCTGAGAAATTACAAGCTAGCGCTTCGCTGACCAATCAAACCCAGCTTTGAACCAATTGGTGGCGGAAATCGGAGCCAACCGACCCGGATGGGAGAACACCAGCGGATCGGGCGAAACAAATGGCTATTCCCAGACGTGGGCGGGATTGAGAACCTTACCGCCGGGCCCAACTCCGAAGTAGTTTCCGCCATAAGGGAAAGTAGCCGAGTTCCGCGGACGTCTCGTGACGCCGATCTTGCTGCATGCACCGGTGCTTTGGCCCGACATGGCGCTCGGCGGGCACCGAAGGCGCCCGTCGCGGCCTGTGCTATTCGAAGCGAAATATCCTTTTCTGACCGCGGCCCCAAGGTAGCTACCGACCTGACGCCCCGCAAATAAGACAACAAAAAAATTTCAAGTCGTGCCTGCCATACTGTTGACTCTCTGACGTGGAGACGCGCACAGTATCAGAGAAGTACTACGAGAAATCAGAAAGCAAGCAAAGATCGTTAGCTAAACGGCATGGCGGCCCGCTATACGGGCCTCTGGGGGTATTGCAATGAGAAGATTTGCTGCACTGCTGCAGTGCGCTTTGGTGCTCGTGTCCTGTACAAGCGTGGCTCAAAAGGAAACGGCAGCAAGTCTTAATGATGCGATCAGCTCTCTTGGTTACGACTCGCTCGCACTTCCCTCGACTGCCTATGGACCAGGGTCGCTCGTTACTTCAGTGAAAGGCAGTGGCTTCACGCAGCCATTGAAGCTCACATATCTTTGCAGGCCCGATTTTGCTCATGCGCCGCCAGCGATCGTCGACCAGGGGGCAACCTCTGAGGCTTCAGGTAAGTTAACGGGCTCGTTCCAGCTTGATGCCACAACTTTGGCTAAGCTGGGGCTGGGTGCTAAGCTAAGCTACATACGCTCAGTCACGATCAAACTTAGCAATGTCACGGTTGAGCAACTTGCATTTGATGACTTGGCATCTGTGAGGTCGCAGTTGGGGCCCGTATGTCGGGACATCGTCAAGGATTTTTCCAGTAGATCTCTGGCCTATCAGACGAAGCAGGCAATACGAGCCGATGTGACCTACTCAGTTCAGCTCAATACAGGTGCGTCTGCAGATGTCAAAGGCCTGGTCGTGCACGCGCTAACGGCCGCTTTCGGCGGCTCGATCCAGAGCGATTCTGGTCTCACGGCGACCGGCAAAGGGCTGTTTTATGGCCTTGTGTTGACCAAGGTCTGATTGCAACGCCGCTTGTCGACGCCGGTACTCTCGGCATAATTAGGTGTGATGGGAGTGATAGAACCAAATGGAGCCCAGTTCATCTGAGAAAGTCGCGGGCAGAAGTGGTTTCTTTTCTACGTCACTTTTAGCTGCTCTCGTAGGAGTGCTTATTCTCATACCCGTTTCTGCGAGAGCCGCGAGCTATTGCAGGTTGACCGCCCAGCAAAAGGCTGTCGATCTGTCCACCCCGGTGAGCGATAATTTCCTTAGAAAAATGAAAGCGATAGGTGTCGAAACAATCATTAGATACTTCGATTACCCTGATGAAACGATAAAAGGCAAGACATTAACGCCAAGGGAACGTCGCAAGATTGCGGCAGGCGGATTTGATTTGTTGGTGGTGTTCCAGCATCACAACAACCGCTTTTCCAGCTTTACGACCCAACGTGGCCACGACGACGCTGTTCGGTCCATGGCTTTGGCGCAGGCAAACAACCAACCAAGCGGGTCAGCCGTTTACTTCGGTGTCGATGGAGAATGGGGGACCGATCCGTCCGAGCTTGCTGCCATAGTTCGCTACTTCACCGCTGCGCATAAAGTATTGGAGGCCGCCAGCTTCCGCCTTGGCGTCTATGGGAGCGGGCTCGTATGTCGGCAGCTGACCGAAAGGTCATTGGTGGATCTATGTTGGCTTGCCAACGCAACGTCCTGGCCAGAATTTCGACCCGCCCAGCAGTCCGGCAAATGGGCCCTTCTCCAGACGCTTCCCGAGGATTGCGGTGGGATCAATGTCGATTTCGACGTCATCGGAAAGAACTCGGACTACGGGCAGTTCCACTAGGTCATCAATGTGAGGTTCGGAGGTCAATCCCGATGAAATGGAAAGCCACATACAGTCTTTCATTGATCTATTTCGCCTTGGCCGCATCGGATGTCGCCGCGCAACAGACAGTCAACCAGGTGGTCGGCCCTATCGATGTCCCAGCCTCGCTTGCAGCTGAGGCGGAAGACGCTAGGGCCGATACACCCGCTGTCACGAGGGCTATCCGTCTCAACCCCGAGGAGTTGGCGCGGACGCATTTGCCAGTCATCTCTATCGGGACGCGAAATAGCGCGGTGCGGGCGGCTCCGTACGGGATGGCATCGCTAGGCAATAGCTATGTGTTGAACGCCACTGTGGACGGCAGCACACTCAGCCTGACCGGAACCCGCCTTAAAAGTGAGGATAGCGGCGGCGCCGACAATCCCAATTTCAATCAGGCAAACAACGCTGAGCCATGTCGGTTCTCACCTCTGACGGAGGCAGACGAGGATGACGAGCCTGGCGGGGCGAAGGAGTATGCGGCCGATTGCAGTTGGTTCAGGTTCGGGGCGTCCTACAACCTCCGCCTCACATGTCGAGGCCCGTCAGACACAAGATGCTCGGAGCCCGAATTCCTTCAAAGTGCTGCAGCCGCACAGGTCGTTGTCAAGGGAGGGGAGTGATGCTCCGAAAAGCAATGATTTTGGCCACAGTGCTTGCCATTGTCGTTGGGACGGTCTCACATGCAGACCCTTTCACCCATGAAAAGCCAGGCCATTTGCAAAGTGGTAGCGGGTCAGGCGTTGCTGACGATAAGATTTACCTGCCGGGCATTCTGTTCCCGATTGAAAAAACGCCGGCCTTTGCCAATTCTCAAGTCTACGGTCACGGTGGCATGAACGGGCCGGGCGGAGGCCAATGCGACAAGGCAAACTATAGCTATCCCTGGCGCGACACATTCTGTGAGAAGCGCAGTCGATCTACGCCCATGTGTCCCGGGGGAACTGGCCATCAAGGGCAAGACATTCGGCCAGCGTCTTGCCAAGCTGCACGTTACTGGACGGCCGCCGTTGAAGACGGCGTTATCACGAACATCGGTACTTATAGCGTATCGCTCCTGGGCGACAGCGGCACCCTATACCGCTACTTGCATCTCCAGATGAACGATCTCAACGTCGGTGAGCTCCAGCGCGTGACCAAGGGCGAGCACATCGGGAAAGTCTCGAACAATTTTGGCGGTACCCCCACGACGATCCATCTCCATTTTGAGGGCAAAAGGACGGTCACGATCAATGGAAAGAGCTTGAATACGTTCGTCCCACCCTACAGCAGCTTGGTCGCGGCGTATGAGAAGATGTCGGGGATCCAATAGCCTATATAAAGGGAGGGAAGTTGATGATTTGGCGGGGTTTGCAGGTTATTGTGCGTATATCAACTTTGGGCGCGCTGGTGTGGGCCTGCAGTTGCGCGATTGCCGAGGCCCAAGATCAGTCGACGCTCAGGCAAACTCGTATCAATGCCCACGATGGTGCCAAAGCAGTTTCTTATACGATGTACCAGGAGAGCTATGCGCTTGTCGTAGGCGCATCAAAGTACACGGCGCCTGACTGGGACAAGCTGACCATCGTGCCTGACGAAACTCAACTCGTTAAGAGCGAGCTGGAGCGTCAGGGATTTGATGTAAAGGTGGTCAATGACCCGGATAGCGACACACTTCTCAAAAGCATAAGAGAGTTCTTCAGAACGCCGCATCCAAGGGACACCAGGATGGTGTTCTACTACTCCGGCCACGGATATACGTCGAAAACCGACCATATGGGCTACATAGTTCCGGTGGATACGCCGGATCGCGACGGTGCGGACTTTTTCAACAAGCTTGTCAGCATGCAGGAAATACGAGGTATGCTCCCGTTCGGTCGGGCGAAGCATATTCTGCTCGTGTTCGATAGCTGTTTCTCCGGATACATTTACAAACTTAGAAAAAACAGCCGCCCGTCACCTGATGAAATTTATTTGAATGACATCGACCGGCCTGGCCGCCAGTTCATCACTTCGGGAGACGAGGATGAAGAAGTTCCCGATAAGATGGACTTCGCGCAAGCGTTCGCTAGCGGAATCGACGGCATGGCGGATCTCAATCACGATACGATCACGACGGCCAGTGAGCTTGGATATTATTTGAAAACCCTGATCAAGCCCAAGGGGCTGCAATCGCCTCAATACGGCGTTGATCCTGGAGACAAGGAAAGGCAGGAGGCTTTTGGCGGGGATATGGTCTTCGTTTCAGGTGCTAGCCAGCAGACTCCGCCTGACGCGTCGACGAAGGTTGCCGCCATAGAGCCAAACGGCGCGGAACTTCCTGGGCCGAGAGGTGCGAATTTGCGCGGGCTTGGCGACCCAGAGAGCCATGACGCCGATGTGTTCAAGGGTGTCGAAGTTCTCTACTACCGCAAGCTTGCCGACAGCAAATTGGTGACAGACGCACTGGAGAACGCTCACATACCTTACAGCGTGACAGCCGCGGATCTACCCGATGAGTTTATCACCAACGGTATTGCCTGTGGCCCAGATGTCCCGCTGCCTGCGCTAAAAGCACTTGCCAAACAGCTCATCGCCGCAAACGTGCCATTGCGAAAAATAATCCGCTTCAGGAAGCCGAGTGAAAAACCCTCTCGTCTGGAAGTTTTGGCGATCACAAAAGAGGCTGCCGGTATCCAAGCTCTGACGAGCCCTCCGCTAACTGTCGCGCAAATCGACAAGCTTAACGCCTGTCCTGTCAGTCTGCAGAATTAGGGTATCTCGCGGCGCATTTTAGCAGGCATCAACGGCGTGGGTTGGGGTCGCTTTAAGCGGGCGCTCAGGTAGACTGGCCTGCTGCCGTTTTCCTGACATCGGCAAAGGCGAATAAATTGGCTGCAAACTGCCCCTTGCGTGTCCGAAAACCATGTTCGGAAATCTACTGTCCGGTATCATCTGCGTAAGAGCGGAAACCGCCTGTTTAATCGCTGAAAGCTACTATCCCAGTTTCATCCACCCTCGGTAGCGTCTCAGGTGTGAAAATCGTATTTCACACTGACGACTACACTACAATGTAGGCTGCATGTAGTGCGGGGATCTGCGATGTCTACGGACCGTACGCCCGTACCCGGAGCGCTTTGTCAGGCCTCAATTCCAGAATGGGGCGATAGCCAGCCTCACCGTTTCTGACAATCGGGCTGGGGTCACCGCCACCCTCGCGGCTATGACTGCAATGGCTTCAGTGTCGACAAGCCGCCAGCGGCGGTGCCGCAGAAATGAAAGGCGGAGCGAACGCGTTAAAACTGCCGTATAAACAAACGTTTGACGGGTCCGATAATAGGTATTATCGCAAGCAAACTCGTCGAGTTCATTCAATATTTGAAAGATAACTAAGCAGCCGGGAAACTCCACCCTTCGGCGATCCAAAAAAACGGTATCGTATCAAAATGGCCGAGGCTCTCATCGCCACCGGGAAACTTCCGTGGCAGGTCACGCCCCCACGCAAAAACTAGCTCCCGAAGCTCTACCGCTCTCCCCAGGCACTCCCGACCGCCTTTTTGACGACCGTGGCGCCGAGCGGCTCTATGCCCTCGATATCCTCGATGGTTCGCAGCAAGGTGTAATGGTCGATCCTCTCGGCGTAGCGCCCGGTCCTAATACCGGCGCCGTAAAACAGCGTGAATATATGGTTCTCAAGACCGTAATCGTCTTCGTCAAACGTAACAATCAACAAGCTGTTGTGCCGGCGCGACCAGTTGGCATAGGTGCCCAGACGCGCCTTCAGCCAGGCATCGGCCTGCCCGATCGTGCCGTCATGCATGTCGTTGCGAAGGTTGGGGATGACGAAGCTGACGGCCGGCAGTCTCCTATAATCGCGTGGGAACTCGGCGAGCGATTTTCCAGCCCGCTTGGCGTCAGCGAAGGATTCCCACGGATTGTGCTTCCGCGGCGACCCGGCTTCGACATAGCCCGCGAATGTTTTGCCGGCAGTGCGAAGACGGGCGGCAAGGTTAGGCCCCGCGATGTCGTGGACGCCGTCGTCGCGTACCCCATGTGTGGAGCCACTGAACAGCGCCAAGTAATTTGGCTGGCTGGGATGAGCGACCCCATGTGAATGGTCGAACAGGGCACCGTCCCTCGCCAACTTCTGCAAATAGGGAGCCGTCGGCGCATGGAATATCTGTTCGAAAGAATGATTCTCCATGATGACGACAACGACATGGTCGTACTTCGGCGGTGCGCCGGCCGAGGCGATACTGGTCGCTCCCAAAGTTATGCCGACCGTCAGTAGAAGCTGTACGGAGAACCGTTGAAGCAGGGTATGCCTTATTTGACGCACAAAATTCTCCCCAGGTGTCATTCTATGAGGGAAGGCTCGGGTTGCGAGGTTGACAGTCATAACGCCACCATCGCCCTAAGAGCCCGGATGAACATAACCCAAGTCTGGCACGTCGCCTCCAAGGAAGAGCGTTGTGGGTTCAACGGGTTTCATATGGCCTCCACCGCCTGGATGGCAAGTCAAGCCAATAATTTTCTTCCAACCCGCGAGTCCTACTCGCATGTGCAAGGGTAAAAGAGTATCGTCAGGTAACCATATGCAAGTTGGGAGGACTTAAGATGTTGAATCGGCGGCATTTTGTCTACGGGACTGCACTTGCGCCATTCGCTATGCGTGCGACGGCATCAGTTGCGGAAGAACTCGACTTTGATTCCGCCGCACCTTTCCGGTTCGCGGAAAACGACGTTGTGCCGACGCTTGACGAGTACGAAACACAGATTGAAGCACTAACTGGCGCGGCCAATCCGTTCAAGGAAGAACGGGCGTTGGCAAAAGCCCTTTTGAAGGACATCCCTACGAAAGCGACGCCTTATGAGGTTGCTTGGCGGTTTCATCTCTGGAGAGCAAACAAGGTCCCGGACAAGACGCCAGCAGAACTAGCGGACTATTCCTACTACTCGAGAGAATGGCCAGTCCGCGGCAACCCTGTGATAATGGGCTTTTTTGACGCCACAGGGCTCCGCAAAATTTCCGGTGACACTACTTATTGGTGCGCAGCATTCGTGAGTTGGTGCATCCAGCGATCGCAATTGGGCAAAGGAATAAATAGCCACGGCGGTTGGCCCTATGCCGAAGGGGCAGCTTCTCAAGCCTATGCGAGTTGGGGGAGGGATGTAGAAAAAGATCTAAAAGAACAGCCCCGCAAGGGCGATCTGGTCGTTCTGCATCACCCGAAAAAGCCGGGAACCGGCCACGTAACGTTCTATCACGGCCCCGTAGACGACGATACGTTCCTCGGGCTTGGAGGGAACCAAGGCGCGCAGAACGAACGGAACGGAGGTGAGGTCAACATCGCAGCCTTCAATCGGAGTTCGACGGGATTGAAGCTGCATAGTTTCCGGCGATTGGACGCACTCGGATAACGGCCATGCGGATCACCTATGCGGCCTTTCTTCTTTCCCTGCTTCTACCGGGCGTTTCGTTTGCCGACGGCTGTACCTCGGCGGTAGACAGGGCGGTGTTCGATGTTCTCGATGAAGCGCACAACGGCCTAAGGGTCGGAACCGCAACGTTGGTTGACGGGCGCAATGCGATATTCCTTACAGCGCTGCACCTTGTTGGGTACAAGAGTTTGGTACTTAGCAGGAAAGAAAAAAAGTATCACTTCGATGTAATTGCTTCGGGCCCGAATCCTACTCAGGTCATTGATGATTGGGCTGTTCTTCAGGCAAGAGAGAATGACACCCCAGTAACCTTTGACGACTCCGATGCTTTAAATTTGTTATATGACACGCCGACACCGGACAGCATCGCTCAGTCGACGGTCTTGACCAGTTCCTCATCTACGTCCGATGTGGTCTCTACAAAATGGAGCAACCCGCCTGATTTCGGCGCGGAGTGCAGTATTGGTAACCTGACGCTCACCAAAGTGGACAAGTATGACAAAGGTAACAGCGGTTCCCCCTACTATTCCCGAGACACTTGTCACGTGTTTGCGCTCTCTAGCCGCTTTGAATTGCCGCAGGACTTGGCCAAAGCCGATGAAAAGGCTGTAGCTGCTCTCTTTTTTAAGTATCAACAACAGCTGGGTGGCAGTGGCAACGAACCACCTATCGATGTCGCCGCTCCGCTAGACCAGCAGTTATCGATAATTCGCACTTGGCTGAAGAACGAATTGTTTGTCAAAGTGGTACCAATGCAATGCATCATAAACGGAGTCATACGCAGCTCAGTCCAAGATCGCAACGGCGTCATTAGCATGCTGGCAAAACGTCACAATAACGATTTAGATGAGATCGAAGAGCTGCTGCACAAAACTAACATGGAAGACTCTGACGACCTTCGCCGTCTGCAAGTTAATATTATAAGGGCAGATATAAACTGGTCGTCATTGTTGCTATTGTGGAATGACTGGTATGACGGCGTGCTCAGCGAGAAGATAAAAAATGGCACTTACACGTCGACCGTGAGAGACTTTATTGTAGCCAGATCCAGCCTCATGCAATTCCAGTTTGTTCCGATACCGCTCCGTCGGGCGTATCGCGAAATTGGCGTGCAGCACCCTCAGCAATTTGCGGTGGCAAGTGGGGGTGGGTTTGCTGGGGCTGCTTCTGATTTTGTTAAAGACAATGCCGGATGGAGTAGTAGGGGCGACGGGCCCAAAGAACTAAAGGTGACGCCACCGCCGGGGATGAATTTGCCAACATCTGCTGAAGAACTTTTGAAAACTGGACGCCAGCTGGCCAAGCTGGCGGATGAGCCGATAGAGGGACTAAGCGTTCAACAGCTTGCTGTTGCCGAGGCCACCAAGAAGTCGCTACAGGATATTTCGATTGTTTATCTTGCCTCCGGCCTATCCAAGGCGCAGTCGGCATCTTTGCCAACAATTGATTTTGCCGAGAGCTATGCGCTGTTGGCTTCAAATGTCAGTGAGCGGTATTCAGGATCATCCTTCTCGAGCCCGCAAGCAGGCGAGCTGGCAACAGAACTTGCGAGCCGTTCATTGGATTTGACGGGTCATGATATCAAGACCCCGTATTCGGAAATTGCGACTAGAGTTATCATAGATAACGCGGTGCTTGCCCCGTACCTGCATATGGAGGACGCAGCGAAAATGATTAAGATTTTGCCTGACAACGATAAAGCGGTAAAGGCGCTGAAGCTTAACAAGTTCGATTCTTTGAGCGTTGAGGAGAAGCCACTTAACGGGATAGTAAGGCCCGACGGCCTTACGCTACCGAACTAAGGCGAACTTGACTAATTCCTTCGTTGATGCGGTGCACTGCTGACGGCAGCGGAACTGTTGACGCGGGCGATCAAATCCGGGATACCTGCGACCGGCGTCGCGTTGTTGCGAACATAGGCGGCGACAACGTATGCCGTTAGCCCCAACAGCTCTGCGCTGGCCTGACCACGGGCTTCGTTTCTCATTGGCAATTTCCGATATATAAATCCACGGATTGAATCAGTGCTAGTGACCAGAACGGCTTGCAACGAGATCAAGATCCGAAAGTAATGCATATTTGGCGGCTGGCGTTGGCGGCGGAGATTGATCGATCTTACGTGGGCTGCATTAAGCGAGGCTTGGAGAACGTCACCATCGATACGTTGGATGCCTTGGCAACCGTCCTTGGTGTACCCGCCGCGGCTCTTTTGATCGAGCCTGCCAAAGTTGCGCGGCAGCCAATGCCGTTGTCGTCTGGCAGAAAGCCGAAGCAAGGCTAGACGAGCCGACGGATGTGCTCCTGTGCCCTGTGCCCTGTGCCCTGTGGAGAACATCAGTATTCCTCCGGCAACATGACCGTCATGACCCGAATGGTGACGGCCGGGTCGGAGGCATCGGGCGACAGGTGCATGAGAGCGCGGTCGTAGTAGTCGATTTTCCACAGCAGCTGCCGATCGCCGACGTAAAGCAGAGCGCAGTCGTGGGTGTCATAGGGGTCGTTGTTTCCGTCAAACGCGTCGAAGTCGGCGATGGCCAGAAGAATGGCGCCAATCTCGTTGGCAGGCAGTGCGGCGACACCGGCGGTCAGCACCATGCGCCCGCCAGCACCCGTCTGGCGCAGTTGGTCGTTTAGTGTCCGAATACGCGCTGTTCGATCAGCCGCCGACTGCCGACCGACGCGCTCTGTTGAGCGTGTCATGAGGTGGTTCCTATGGATGTGTGGTTGAGGGATGACGGGCCAGGACAACCCGGCCCGTTTGCAAGGCCGCTTATTTCTTCGCCAGCTGGCGGGGGTGGATTAGGCCGAGCTGGTAGTAGCTGCGGTCGACCTGGGCTGCATCTGGGTAGTCCCTGAATTTTAAGGTGAAGATACCCTTGGCTTTCGCCTTCATGATACGGGCCTCGAAATATCCCTCGTCGGGTCCTTCCGATGCCAGCACCATGTCACCGACGGCCAGCCTTGCCCAAAGGTCGGGCGAACCACCATCGCCGCCGCCGCCCGAACCGCCGGTTTGGCCATCGTCGGCATGGCGCGCCCCGGCCTCAGGCGAGCCCGCTGAAGCGTTTTCGGGGCTGTCGGGGTCATTCGCACCGGCCGAGTGGGGCCGAGGCTCGTCAGCAACCCCCGCAAGGGTCACGATGCGGGTGTAAAGCTCGCCCTTCACGAAGGGCACAAAGGCCTTGCCACTGTCGAACAGCTTGCCCGCTGGCAGCCGCATGACTATGTCGTCTGCTTCTCCGGGTTCGACGCGATGCGAGTGCATCCCCATCAGCCTGGCTGCGCTTTCTGCCGCTGCCACCTCGGGTAGCAGGAACGCCGATGCGTGGGGCTTCCGGGAATCGTCTCTCCCAAAGACGATCAGCGATCGGGTAGTTTCGGAGGCGACATTCATTCCCCGGCCTCCAGAAAAGCGAAGGGGGCCAGAAGGCCCCCGTTGAAGTCATTTTCGTGCCGCCGCCAACGCGGTTTCGATCGCTGCTCAAAGGTCATTTTCATCTCCTGTTATGATCTGGCCCAAGTGCGCAAATCGACGCAACTTGCCGCTGTCATCATATCAGGAATATTTTCCTAAGTCAATAAGTCCCCTTTAATGCCGATCGCGATTGGTCGATGTGACGGGACTTAGATCGAACTGAACCCTTTCATCATGATGATGTTGGCCGCACCTACGTTCGCAGAGACTTTCAAGCGCAGGGCCTTCCGGATCCGGTAGGCGATCGCATGAGCGACCGGCGGCGGCAGGGCATTGCCGACTTGCCGATACGCCTTCGTCTTGCCGCCGCAAAACTGCCAACCGTCAGGGAAGCCTTGCAGGCGAGCCACCATCTTGATCGTCAGCCGCGGCGAACCGACAAAGGCCGAGTCCGGCGCAGCGTCCGCTACCGACTTGCCGTTGACGCCGAGTTTCTGCCAAGCCTCGCGAGTGCGGGTTGGACCAAGATCGGGCCCACCGTGCTTCTTGGATCCGCCGACGATGGTGGGAGCCAACCCGGAAGCAGCCGCGCGCCAGCGTCTCGCGCCGCGCCACCCATTTTCCGCCATCATTTCATAGAGCGTATCGCCGACAGTTGGAGGAGAATTGGCGGCAGGCTCCGGCCACGCAAAGGCGGAGGTGTAGCGCTTCAGCGTGGCAACGATAAAGACACGCAGCCTGGACTGGGACACGCCGAAGTCGCTGGCATTGAACAGCCGCCACTGAACGTCGTACCCGAGCTGCTTGAGCCTGCGGCGCAAGTCCGTGCGATAAGTTTCAAAGCGCGGGGCCAAGAATCCGGCCACGTTTTCAATCATGATCGCCTTTGGCCGGATTTCCTCAATCAAGCGCATGGCAGAAGGGAACATGTTGCGCGCGTCCGCTGCCCCCTCCTGCTTTCCAGCGATGGTGAACGGCAGGCACGGCAGCCCCGCAGCCAGCAAGTCAACCTTGCCCCGATACGGTCTCCCATCAAAAGCAGCGATGTCCGACTGGATGACATTCCAATGGCTGCGGTTGGTGCGAAGCGTCGAACAGTAGTCTTCCTCGATTTCGATAAGCGCGAGGTGGCTAAAACCAGCCCGTGCGATGCCAAGAGCTTGGCCTCCTGCACCCGCGCAAAGTTCAAGCGATGTCGGTTTCATGATCTTCTCCAGATTGGTTGTTCGGGACGACAAGCAATTGGCCTTGGCGGCCTAGAGCTTCGGCTCATTGGCTTTCAGGAAGGGCCGGACACGTTGGATCCATCCGAGGATGTCGGCTCCGCCCGCAGCGACGCGGGTAGGGTCGCAGGCTGCAAGATGCTCAGCCCGCGCCACATCACGATCCACCAGAGTTTTGAGGGTTGTTTCCAGGGTCGTCAGCAAGGGTGCGGGAGACTTTTTCACGGTAACGTCGATTGCCACGCCATGGGCGCGGAGCATCGGACGAACGCTCTTGAAGTGGACGTCATCCTCGCAGGTGTCGATTTTGAACAGAGGCTTGATGCCAAGGGTATCGATCAACAGCAAGATAAGATAATCCGACTCAACGTCGCCGTGTGTCTTTATGCTTTGAGCAAGCACACCCGCATGGATCGTCACCAGAGCCTTTCCAACAATGCGGCGTGGCTCGGTCTGGTCCAGAAGTTCGTGGATTGACTGTTCAAACGCTCCTGGCCACCGCCAATGGAGGGAATGAAAGCGACCGGATGCTTTGAAGCTCGAGATCGTTCTGTCTATCTCTCGAGCATAGGGTTCAGGAACGCTCATCTGTGGTTCAAGAACCCTGACACGATCGAGCATCCAATCAATCGTCTGATTGCGCTCGGTGAGGCGAATTGCTGTTGTTTGCGGTGTGCTGCTTCTGTTGAAGATGGTCATGTTTCATCCTTTTGACATGAGGGAGCTATCTGGCGGGGAGCCAGCTAATTCTTGGGTCGATGGCGGTGGGTCCTGTACGCCTGGACCGAGCGAGGGACTTGTCTTCGCGTCGGTGGCCGAGCCTGCCCGTGGCAGCAGTGGCAGGTGTTCGTATTTCAATTTTATGAGGGTGGCGGTTTCATTGAATCGTTGTAGTTTTGCTGCCACTCCTGCAACCACAACCACATGGCTAGCCGAGCCTAAGTGAGCCTGAGCTTGACCCCCTTCCAGGTGCTTCCAGTGTTGGTGCGGGCATGTGTGAAGTCGAAGGACACCAGCTTGGCCTTCAACTTCTTGGCGTCTAGCGGTTCCTCGCCATTCCGACGGCACCAAGCAACATAGTGATCGAGCAAATCGCTGGCAGAGAGCACGTTGCCGGGATCCCGGACGATCTCAGCATCGACAAACTTCCGGACATGATCAGCAGCCTTCTTCCATCTGCCACCAGCTGCCTTGATAGCAGCACAAGTTCCGAGCCCCTCGTGTTGCCATGCCAAACAACCTTCAATGGCCCAGTTCAGGATGCCAGACGCTTCGGTCATCAGTTTTTTCATCAGATCGCGGTCGCGGTCATCTTCGGCTATCTCGACGGTGAACGGGATGACCTTTGCGCGTTCCCAAAACGCACCAGCCGTGCCGCGCACCTGAGGAAAATCGTTGGCGACAAACCAGATTTTGAACTGCGGTCGGAACTCGAACAAATTCTCGCGCATATAGCGGGCCGTGATAGGCTCGCCACCGGTCATTGACTTAACGCGGGCCTCGTCGATCGCGCGGTTCCAGTTTGCCTCGACAGCTGTGACCATGCGGACGCCCGCCAACCGAGCCAAATCGACAGGAATGGCGTTGTCATAGTGCTTGGCGAGCAGAGTTTCGGTGGGGGTGTGCTTGCCGTAGTCCCCCATGAAACCCCGAAGAAGGTTGACGAAGGTCGACTTTCCCGTTCGACCAGGGCCATGAACGAAGAAGAAAACGTGCTCCTCAATATTGCCGGTAAGGGAAAGTCCGGCCGCCTTCTGTACAAACTTCAGGAGGTCGATGTCGCCTCCAAGGGCAGTCTCCAAGAAGGCCAGAAACCGGGGGCACTTCGCCGCCGGCTCATAACTCGCATTTGCCAGCATGGTGCAGTGATCAGCGGGGTCGTGAGCGCGGATGATGCCCGTGCGCAGATCAAGGGTGCCGTTGCTAACGTTCAATAGAAGCGGATCGCGGTCCAACTTGCTGTCTTCGACGGCGAGATGCGACTTGGCCAATTCCAGGGACCGCTCGAGCGCGGACTTCGACAAAGAATTCGCGGCAAACTGAAGACGGGACTGCTTTTCCCGATCTGATTTGAGGAGGGCAGCTTCTTCGGCCACGAGCCGAGCAGCTGCTTCGGCGAGCTGGTACCGTTGACGCACGTCATCGGAGCTCCAGACCTTCCCGTCGTAGACAAGCAGGCCCCGACCGGGAGTGAAGATCACCTTGTCAGCATACCGACGGGCAAAACGACGACCCATGTCAGCATCTGTTTCGCCGAGCTTAGCCAGTTCGACGGTCAGCGGATCAAGGTCGCCGATTTCGTCCAGCGCATTACGCCGCCGGTCGCGCGCAGCCTGTTCTCCGGCGCCCATGCCGCTCCTGATCGTCGCGCTGGTCTCTGCCGCGTCAAGTCCGATCGCCATCCCCGTCTGCGTCAACAAACGCTCAGCTACAGCTCGATCAAGGTCGCCGCCGGGAACCAACTGACCAAGATTAAACGCGGCCTTGTTCAGGGCATCGTTTCTCTTTCCGGGCCCTGTTCCTCGAAGGCGAGAAAGTTCGGCGTCGAGGATCGCCAAGCCGGCAGCCGAAGCGCCAGGTTCCGGATGCAGAAAGGGCTTGTCAGTGGTCGTATTAGTCTTAGCACCGATTGCCTCAACCCAAGGCCCGGGCAGTACCTTTAGCGACGCGCGATCCAGGGTACGGTTTTCGAACCAAGAGTACCGCTTCCCAGAAATGTGCCGGCTGGGAGGTGCAACGACATATGCGCCGTCAGACTGAACATCAATGCCTTGGCCAATCGTCCCATGTCTCGTTTTGACGCCAAAGTTCGGCACGGAGAAGTAGCGATGCTCGCCGCCTCCACCCGTCTTTGCGCGAGGCGTTCGAGGCAAGGAGCCGCACTTCTTCTTAAGAGACTTGAACGACGCAGCACTTCCGTGAAGCGGATCAAGATCCAGTACGACAAGCCCAGAGACAGAGCCCGTCGCGATGCCGACATTCGCGGCCGGAAAGCTTTTCCACCAGAGCTTGATTTGAGACGGATCGGTAGACGCAGAATTGACACCACCGGCAACGCGAGGGTGCTTTCCGGCGTGAGTGCACGATCTTCCCTGCTGACACGTGCAGGCCCCACGCAAGATCCCGTGAAGGGGCAAGACAGCAAAGCCCATTAAAGCGTAACGAACAGCGTGACGATAAATACTATCCTGGCGAGCTGTCGACGAAGTTTCTACGCCTTTAAGTTGTAGAATAGGCCGCCGTTTCTCGATCTTCTTCATGGTGTAAGCCTCTCATATCCGTTGTTGAAAAAGTCAGACGGCGGATCAGTATCCGGGTTGGGGGCGATCGAGCCTCGCGGCAATGCCGAGCAAGAACTCCACCGGCGATGCGCGCGGTGACGCGTCAAAAAACTCTTGCAGTTCATCGACAATGCCAGGCATCAGGGGAAAGTGGACCTCCTGTTTTTCGTCACCATCAGTCACCACAAGTCTCAGGCAGGCGGGCGCGACAGAGCCGATAGCGCCGGGTCCTTCTATTTCAGTGGCTCCGAGGCTCTTTTGGTGTTCTTCAGAATTTTCGGAAGCAGCATCAGCGACGTCCTCCTCCGCAGCACTTTTGTTGGCACGCCGCATTTTGCTCAGCGCTTTACGGCAGCCGCGAAGCGTTGCACGCGTCGCCCAGTCCAAAAATCGCGATGCTGAAACCCCGTCTTTTTCAGCACATTGCAACATGGCCGAGTAATCCGACGCCGTTTTGTGATCGTCCGGATGGTCTGGCCTGGTCACAATGCGCACAGCGAGCAGTGCCGGCTTTTTGGATGACGTTCTGGGCTTGATCGAAAGAACCATTGGGTGGTCAAGAACCGCCTCTACTGCCTCCTCCCCTCCGTCGATCATCCGCAGATACAGTTCATAGGCGGGCGTGAGGCACGAAAGTTTCTGCGGCCACGTCCCAAAAAACACCTGATGAGCATCAGCCGCCAGGCAGCTTTCGATCACCGGATGCAGACCGAACGGATCGGTCTTTTCCAAATCGGCAACGCAGTGTTCTGCTATCGCCTGCTGCAATGCGAGCGTCCTAGTTTCGGTTGGTCCGAAAACGGGGTGACCCACGGTGGCAATATCTTCAACATCACCAGCAGTGGCGTCGGCTACATCGACCCCACAGGACTCGATCTCCCCTTCCATCACGCGTTGTCTCCGGCTGCAGGCGCCTCGCAGAACCCGTCAGGGTCATCGAGGAGCCGAGCTACGTCTGCGACCTTATAGAGACTCAGTCGTCCGCACTTCACCGGCCTAGGCGCGCGTCCGTCGGCGACACGTTGGTACCAGTTGGAGCGCCCAATAGGCAGAAGTCCGCCAGGGCCAATAATGTCACGCAATCGAAGAAAACTGTTATTTTCCAGAAGCTTAACCATAGCTATCGGCCCCATTTCGTAGAGCCGTATTCGCATGTTACCCAATATCTGTCGACAAATTCCGCGTCCAGAAATGATGCGGGTCCATGCGACATTTTCGGAGGCTGAGGTTGGACGTTTGCCCATTTTCAGACACGACAGGCGATGTATCCTATGTCTTTGGATGGTGATGTTGAGCGTGCATTAACACCGTCCGTTTCATTGGGCCTTTGAGAGCTGTTCGCACTTGCGCTATGCGAATGTTCGGGTCGATAGCCTCAAGCACTTTGAATACCAGCTGCGACCCTAGATGCACGAACTCGGCTGAAGAGCCTACACCGGCGATTTCAGGGTTTTTCGGAAAAGGACTGCCCCCAATTGCCAACCAAACTTCGCGAAGTGAAACCGCGGCATTGTGGACATGGGAACGCTCCCGTCGACCACTTTTCAACTCGAGTTCGGGAGTCTGTTGCTCTGCAATCAGGCGCAAGCTCATTCGAACGGCCGGAAGCGCTTCCTCAAATTCCTTGAGATTCCACTTTAAATTTCCGTGAAATACACGCCAAACAAATCTATCCGCGACGCTCCTATTCGGAGCTGAATTGTCGCTTCCAATTACTTTCAGAACCGCCCTGGCATGGGCCTTGAAGTTGTCAAACGCGGTAATCTCTCTTCTTCCCACGCTTACGCGATTGTAGTAATCCTTCTGGCTCCAGTAGATATGACATATGCGTTCTAGATCGATGTTATCCAAAAACAAGCCTGCAAGGTTATCTTCAGATGCTTTCCTTGAAGCGTTTGCAAGGAAAGCAAAAGCCCTCTCACTGCTTGCCTTCGCCTCAGCAGAAGGGAACATGCTTGCTCCGCTATAGGCCTGATCTGAAAAGTATTTTGTGCCCATGGTGTTTCAGATCATTCTCGACCGCCAGCAACAAAACCGGACCAAGCCTGCATCATTTCGCGACGCTTTTCTAGAAGGTCTCCCCTTCGATAAGCCGCCTCCACTTTATTGGTAATTGTATGTGCGAGCGCCATCTCGGCAACTTCTCGTGGGAAGCTCGTTTCCTCTGCGGCCCAATCTCTGAATGATGACCGAAAGCCATGGGCTGTCGTCTCAATCTCCATTCGCTTGAGGATCGCCAGGAAAACCATATTCGACAACGGCCTATCGCCGGCCGCGCTAATGAACACAAATCCCTCGTCGGCAGAAACTGCGTAAGCGGCTTTCAGAATCTCCAGACAACGATCAGAAAGCGGCACGCGATGTTCGCGCTTCGCCTTCATGCGTTCGGCGGGCACCGTCCAAAGCTTGGCCTCAAGATCGATCTCGTCCCACCTCGCCTGCAGGACCTCGCTCGTTCTAGCGGCGGCAAGGATCAGAAACTCGAATGCCCACTTGGCCATTGGGCTACTGTTGGTCTCATCCAGAGCCTTGATGAAGGCCGCGACCTTTGCATACGGCATGGTCGCGAAGTGTTTTTTATTATCGCCCTGTTTCGGAAGGCCCTTGGTAATGCCTTCGACTGGATTATCGCCGGTTCTGTAACCTGCAGCCTTCGCCCAGTTCAAAATCGTTTTGATGCGCTGGAGAACCCTTCGGGCAGTTTCAGGTTTCTTCAGCCATATCGGCGACAGGACTCGCAAGACAGCCGGCGTGTCGATGCTGTCCACCCGATAATCGCCGATAACTGGGTAGGCGTATTGCTTAAGCGTGTTGATCCACTGCTGCGCGTGCTTGGGATTTTTCCAGCTCACCTCGTGCTCTGCGTGCACTATTTCAGCGGCAGTCGTGAAAGTGGGTATGATCTTGCGGCTTTCTCGCCGAGCGGTGAGTGGGTCCCCACCTTCCCTGGCGATCTTTCTAAAAGACGTCGCAGTTTCTCTGGCGTCCGCCAAACTGACCAGAGATACGCCTCCCAGGCCGATGTCGCGTCGCCGACCTTGCACGACTACCCGGAGTATCCATCGCTTGGCGCCAGAGGGGTCAACAACCAGGTAAAGTCCATTCCCGTCGGTGTATCGGCCAGAGGGGAGCTTTTGCTTGATCTGAAGAGCGCTTAGTTGCTTTTCTGGGTGTTGCCCCTGCCGCTTCATCGTCGATGTTAAGTCCTACCCCACAATTCGCCCCACAACGTACTTTGGATTTGGTCGAAGTGCAACAGACGTCATTGGACAGTCAAACGGTGCTAAACACCTGTTTTAATTGCCTTAGTGGATGGCAATGGACGTCCTCGGCTTTCGCTTTGGCGGGCGCTCTCTCCGCCACTATCAAACCATTGAAACCGCTGCGATTTCCCATCCCAGCGGGTGCGGCTGACTTTACTTCACATGCTCGCCCTGGGTTCATGGCGGATTGCCGGCTTGCTCGCCAAGCCAGGCGCAGAAATGCCGCGGAGCGATGCGGCGGTCGTCGTCACCTGGTCCGCCAGAGTTTCAAAGGCGTAGCGCCGAACCTCTGTCTTCACTCTTCGTGCCCCATCTGTCACCGTCGCAACCAACGCGGTAGTGCCGCCTGGTGCGGTCTCAGGTCGCAGATGAGGTAATTCCATGAATTATAACGATATCGACCTCAATCTATTGCGGGTCTTTGACGTGATGATGCGGGAAAGGAGCGTGACGCGGGCGGCTACCGAATTGGGCAGAACACAATCAGCTGTAAGCCACTCC
The DNA here is from genome assembly GCF_000502215.1 of Mesorhizobium sp. L103C105A0. Lineage (NCBI taxonomy): Bacteria > Pseudomonadati > Pseudomonadota > Alphaproteobacteria > Hyphomicrobiales > Phyllobacteriaceae > Mesorhizobium > Mesorhizobium sp. L103C105A0. Next base: position 835,522 of record NZ_AYXF01000001.1, read on the forward strand.
CTGTCGAAGCTTCGGTATCTATTGCAGGATGAATTGTTCACCAGAGATGGCGGCGAGATGCGGCCAACTCCCCGGGCAGTTGAGCTGCTGTCGAATATTTCCGCCGCACTCGCGACGATCCGCGCATCGATCGACCGGCATCAGATCTTCAATCCAGCAACGACGCGACGCAACTTTCGAGTTGGGCTTACAGATTATCATGCCATGGTTTTCATCCCGGGCCTCATTCGAGAATTTTCCAGGCAAGCTCCTGGCGCGACGCTGAACGTCATTCCCGCAAACGGACCCGAAATCGGTTCATCGGTCTATCTGAGACAAGTTGACTGCGCGCTGACGGGAGCAGCGATACGCGACGACCCAGGTCTCTTGAAGGTGGAGCTTGGCCAGGACCGATTGTTTTGCGCGGTGTGGAGCGGAAGCAAGATCGCCAGAAGCGCAATGACGCTGGAAACCTATTTGGCCAGTTCTCACCTCCAGATTTCCGCAGATGGCCTGGCGGAAGGCCTCGCGGATGCCGCCCTCAAACAGATGGGTCTTCGCCGCAATGTCGTTGCGACCATCTCGAACTATCCGGTGCTGCCCTGGGCGCTTCGCGGCACTGAACTGATTACCCATTGCGGTGATGCCATCCTGCAAATGCTGGACGAGAGGAGTGAGGTGACGTTGGTCCCGCCACCCATTCCGATATCGAATGTGAATGCCTGGCTTATTGTTCACCGCCAGATGGCGAATGACCCGGGAACCAGGTGGCTCCGGGAAATCATCGTGGGCATCTACAACGAGTCGCGGACCAAGAGACCAAGGGTCGACCGTCGGAGACCTGGGTCGGCCGTAAAATAGGTCGCGCGCGCTGTCGTCTGTTTCAACACTCGAGCGCCTTTTTACCTGCGAGCGGGTGCTGCGCAATTATGAGGGGCGCTCATTTTGACCATGAGGACAATCGATTTGACGAATAGTTTACCTGGAGAGCACATTCCCTTTCAACAATAACAGGGGAATGCCGAAATGAGATCAACGTTCAAGGGCCTACTTGCCCTCGCCATCGCGTGCACCGCCTCCTCGGCGTGGTCCGCAACCCTCGACAATGTCAAGAAAAATGGCGTGCTGACCTGTGGCACGAATTCGGCCACGGCTGGCTTCAGCCTTCCCGACAATGAAGGCAAATGGACCGGATTTGTCGTCGATTATTGTCGCGCCGTGGCCGCTGCCGTGCTCGGGGACGCGCAAAAGGTCAAGTTCATCCCATTGACGCCAAAGGATCGCTTCACCGCCTTGCAGTCGGGAGAGATCGACATTCTCGCCCACAACGCAACCTGGACATCGTCCCGCGATACGTCGCTAGGCATACTGTTTGCCGGCACGTATTTCTATGACGGCCAGGGGTTCATGGTGCGCAAGGCCGACAACATCACATCGGCCAAGGGGCTCGACGGCGCATCGATATGCGTCACCCAGGGCACCACGACCGAGTTGAACCTTGCCGATTATTTTCGCTCGCAGTCGATCAAGTACACGACGGTTGGTTTCGCGGACGAGGAAGCTGTCGTGAAGGCTTATGAGGAGGGGCGTTGCGACGTCTTGTCCGCAGACACCTCCACCTTGAACGCGTCGAGGCTTCGCATGGCCAAGCCGGACGACAGCATTGTTCTTCCCGAGCTGATCTCCAAGGAGCCGCTTGGCCCGGCGGTGCGGCAGGGTGACGACCAGTGGTTCAATGTGGCGAAGTGGACGTTCTACGTCATGGTGGCTGCGGAGCAATACGGCGTCACCTCCAAGAACGTCGATGCCATGAAATCGTCTGACAATCCCAGCATCCGCCGCCTGCTTGGCGTGGAAGGCAGCATAGGCAAGGACATCGGGCTCGGCGATAACTGGCCGGTCGAGGTGATCAAGCAGGTCGGCAATTACGGCGAAGTGTTCGAACGCAATGTCGGCAAGGATTCGCCGCTGAAAATGGAGCGTGGCATGAACGCGCTCTGGAACCAAGGCGGCGTTCAGTACGCTCCGCCGATCCGCTAATGCATGTCGCTCAAAAATGGCCCCGGTTTTGAGACAACGACATGCATACCGAAGACCCTAAAGCGCGTCGCCTGAGTCCGTTCAAACCCGACGCGCTTTAGGCAAAGGCATGGTTGCAAGGCGCTGGCGTGTTACCGTCAGCGCCTTGCACGGACCCGATAGGAACAGCCCATGTCCCATTTGTCGCTTCCCGCGCCGTCGCGCAGGAGGTTGTCGCTGCACGATACGAAGGTGCGGGGCATCTTCTACCAGCTCTTGCTCGGCGGCTGCCTGCTGGCCTTGGCCCTGGGCATCGGCATGCAGACTGCATCGAATATGCGGGTCCGGGGGATTCCGCTCTCATTCGACTTTTGGAATGAGTCTGCCGGCTTCGACATCAATCAAACCCTGATACCGTACGATGCATTGTCCAGCTACGGTCAGGCCTTCTGGGTAGGAGTGGTCAACACCCTCTACGTCAGTCTCCTCGCAATCCTGTTTGCGACCTTGCTTGGCTTCGTCATCGGCGTTGCCCGCCTGTCGCCGAACTGGATCGTTTCGAAGGTGGCGGCCGCCTATGTCGAGCTTGTGCGCAATGTTCCGTTGTTGCTGCAGCTGCTGTTCTGGTACAACGCCGTCCTCAAGCCGTTGCCCTCGCCGAAGGCGTCCATCGCCATTCCCGGCGGCATCTACCTCAACAATCGCGGCCTCATCGTTCCGGAGATTCATTTGCATCCGGGAGCGGGGCTGGTGGGCCTGGCATTCGTTGCGGCCATTTCCTGCTGCGTTGCGTTCTGGTTTCGCGCCAGGAGCATCCAGAGACGGACGGGCAGGCAGCTGCCGGTGCTTCTGGTCAGTCTGGCGACCTTGATAGGACTTCCGCTGGTCCTGTTCCTGGCGGCTGGCGAGCCGGTCTCGTTCGTCGCCCCGCAGCTACGGGGTTTCAATTTTCAAGGCGGGCATCAGCTCTATCCGGAGTTTGCCGCTCTCCTGATCGGTCTGTCGGTCTACACCGGTTCATACATCGCCGAGATCGTGCGAGGTGGAATCCAGGCAGTGCCAAAGGGCCAGACCGAGGCTGCGCATGCGTTGGGGCTGGCGCCGGGCAAGACGCTTCGTCTGGTCGTCGTTCCCCAGGCGCTGCGCATCATCATTCCCCCTTTGACAAGCCAGTATCTCAACCTCATCAAGAACTCGTCGCTTGCCGTGTTCATCGGCTATCCCGACCTCGTTCAGATCTTTGCCGGCACGGTGCTCAATCAGACCGGAGCCGCCGTCCAGGTCATGGCGATTACTCTGTCGGTCTATCTCGTCATCTCCCTTGCCACGTCGTTGGTCATGAACGCGTGCAACCAACATTTTGCAATTGTTGAAAGGTGACGGATGAGCGATCAGTCCATGCGTTCGCCAATTGTGATCAGCGCGCTCATACCAGCCATGGCGCCTCCCGCGGACGTTCGACCGGGTCCAGTGAGCTGGATGAAAAAGAACCTGTTTTCGACGCCGTCTTCAGGCGCGCTGACAATATGCTTTGTCCTCCTCGCCACGTGGCTGCTGCATCACTTCCTGAGCTTTGCGATCTTCAACGCGGTCTGGAGCGGCGGCCATGAAGCTTGCCGTGCGAACAGCCAGGGGGCTTGCTGGCCTTTCATCGCCGAGAAGTTCGACTACCTGCGATACGGCGCGTATCCGGTTTCCGAGCGGTGGCGGGTGGACCTTGCGCAGGCGATCGGCGCCATCCTCATCGTTTGGCTCCTGTGGACGAAGGCTCCGCGGCGCAAAGTGGCGGCGTTGCTGTTCTTCCTCGTCTACCCCGTGGCCGCGTTCGTTCTCGTGCGCGGCGTTGCCTGGCTTCATTTGCCTGTCATCGATACGACGCTCTGGGGCGGTCTCTTGATCACGTTGCTGATGTCGATCGTGGGTATCGTCTTCTCGCTTCCGATCGGGGTTGTCCTGGCGCTTGGACGCAGGTCGGAACTCCCTTTCGTCAAGACGGTTTGCGTCACGTTCATCGAAGTCGTCCGCGGCGTGCCGTTTATCACAGTGTTGTTCATGGCGAACTTCATGATGCCGCTCTTCGTCCCGGATTATCTGACGCCTGATCGACTGTTGCGCCCGCTCATCGCGATAGCGTTGTTCTCGTCCGTCTATATGGCCGAGGTCGTGAGAGCCGGCCTTCAGGCGATCCCGAAGGGCCAACACGAAGCGGCCAAGGCGCTCGGGATCGGCTACTTCGACATGATGCGCCTGATCGTCCTCCCTCAGGCGTTGACGATCGTCATACCGAGCATCGTCTCGACCTTCATCGGTCTGTTCAAAGACACGACTCTGGTCGCCATCGTCGGCATCGCGGATTTCCTGAAGGCCGTTGAAACGGCGCGCGTCGATCCGAACTGGGCAGGCCCGACGATCTCATCAACCGGCTACCTCTTTGCGGGGTTGGTCTACTGGAGCTTTTGCTTCGGCATGTCGCGTTACTCGCAATCTATGGAGCGCCAATTGGCGCGTGGCCACAAATCCTAGGAGGCGCTGATGATGCCACAAGCAATGCCCGCGGCAAGGTGACCATCAAATGGCTTGTGCAGACACGCCCGCATCGGCGCTTGGGCAACGACATATCGCGGGAATAGATTTCGACCAGATCCACGACCGTCAGCAGTTCGGATCCGTCAAATGGGCCAACCAGTGGGACGAGTTCTCTCCTCAGGTCGAGGGCCAGGACCTGCTGTCGCTGTGGACGGCGGATATGGATTTCCGCGCTCCGGAAACCGTCATCGCGCGACTGCGCGAGGCCGCGGAGCATGGCATTTACGGCTACACACGCCGCGATCCGCGCCACTATGAGATCGTGCAATCGTGGTTCGCGCACCGGCACAACTGGTCGCCGAAACTGGAGACCTTGCTTCCCGCGCCGGCGATTATGCCGTCGGTGGCTGCGATACTGCGAACCTTCACCAAGCCCGGTGACGGCGTCATTGTGCAGTCGCCCGTGTACTCGCCCTATTTCGAAGTTGTTCAGGGAAACGGGCGGGTTCTGCTTACGAACCGGCTGAGGCTGCGGAACAACAGATATGAACTCGATCTGGAGGATTTCGAGAAACTGGCGGCCGGCGGTGCCAAGGCATTCCTGCTGTGCAATCCTCACAACCCTGCCGGAATGGCCTGGACACGCGAAGAATTGGCGGCGCTCAACGACGTCTGCGAGCGCCATGGCATCCTGGTCATATCGGACGACATTCACTGCGACATAAGGTTGTCGGATCGCCCCCACATCGTCTTCTCCTCCATCTCGGAAGATGCTGCGGAGAAATCGTTCATCTGCACCGCTCCAACGAAGACTTTCAATCTTGCCGGGGTTCCTTCGGCAACGATTTCGGTAGCCAGCAAAAAGCGCCGCGAGGCGCTTCTTGCCGCAATGCAGGCGTCATTCATGGTGAATGCGAACTTTTTCGGCCGCCTGGCCCTGGAGGTTGCTTACAGCAGCGGCGCGCCGTGGCTCGACCAACTCACGCGCTACATCGCCGGCAACATCGATCTGGTTTGCGAGTTCGCCGGTGAACACCTTCCAGGCATCACGCCCATGCGGCCCGACGCATCGTTTCTGGTGTGGTTGGACGCGTGCGCGCTCGATGGCCGAGTGGGTGGAATTCAGAAATTCTTTGTCGATCGGGCCGGGGTTAATCTCTATGACGGCCGCGTCTATGGGCCTGGCGGCGAAGGCTTCATTCGCCTGAATGTCGGCTGCCCGCGTCCCCTGTTGCGCCAAGGGCTGGAGCGCATGTCCAGCGCGCTGGCATCCCTGTGATCGAGCGCCAGGGTGCTTCGGATTCGAGCCTGGTACTTGATGCCGGCAGCCGGTAAGGAAACGTCCGAGGGCCGACGAGCCGGGTGGCCCGCAAGTCCGGATTCCATAGCCGTGCCGGACACGACCCTCAAGCCAAGGTCGACATGTCCAGCTTGATCGCCGCTACCATTTCACAGCGAACCCGAGCTTGGCGCCCAGGGCGTGGCTATCGCCAAAATCCTTGAGGCTTGTCCGCGCTGTCCCTTCTCCGAAGACGGCGTAGCGACCGTCCGCCCAGCTCAGCGAGCCACCAAGGCCGACACCGCCCCACAGCGCCTGATTTTCGCTGACCAGTTTCGTGCCAGACACATCGACATCATTTCCGTCGAGGAAGTCGTAGTAAAGGTTGCCGAGCCCGTAAATGTGCGTGCGGCTGACTTGCCCCGCATCGTCCACCCACTGGTCTTCATAGTCCGCGGAGAGGCCGAGGCGGCCGACGAGACTGTTGCTGCTGCCGGGCGACACGACGGCGCCAAACGGGTCGGTGAACGCGTCGAAGTCGACCGAGGAATAGGCAAGCTGGGCCTGCGGCGTCAGCGACCAGTTGCCGTTGAGGGCGATCGTCTGTCCGGTCTCCACGCTCAGCCCGTAGCCGAAACCGTTGTTGCCGTCCGCAAGCGTGGTGCCCAGCGTGGCCGACCGGATGTCACTGTCATACCATGTCGCCTCGGCCTGCGCGTCGACGTAGAAGCCACCGCTGCCGAACCAGGTGAGCGTGCTGCCGACGCCGTAGCCGGTGGCAGCGATCGACCCTGCCCCGAAGATCGAGGAGACGTCCGACGACGCGGTTCCGTAGTGGGCCGTAATCCCTCCGATCAGGGTACCGGCGTCGCTTTCGTGCAGCAGGCCATCGACGCCGGCCTGCAGCTTCCAGGTGGTCACGTCATAGTTCGTGCCGGAGGTCGACGTCTCCGGCTTGATCTCGGCATGGGCAGCTTCGATGCGCGCCCATATCGCCTTGCCGTCGACCGAGCCCTGGCCTGGCAGGTCCGCACCTTGCGGCGTAGCACCCTCGCCCCACGACCGATTGCCAATGCGTTGCTGCATGGTGCCCAGTTCATTGAACGCCTGCAGCACCCCTTCATAGGCCTCGTACAGCGGCACGCCGGGCGAATAGAGCGGCTGCGGATCGGGATCGCCGTTGACCAGGGCCGAGCGCAGATACCAATCGCCATCGGCCGGTGTGCTGACGCCGTTCTTGTAGAGCCTGTATGCGTAGGCGCCCGCGACGACCGCTGCATCGCCTTCGAAGGTATAATTGCCGTCGAGCGAGAAGCTGCCGTTCGAGGCGCCGCCGACGTCGACGATCTTGATGCCTCCGACCGTTTGGGCGCCCGACCCGCCGAAATTGACGACCTGAAGGGTACCAGTCCCTGACGTGTTGCCGGCGATCACCAGCATATTGGTCGGCGAACCGTCACCACCGAGCGCCGTGTTGAGGATGACGGCGCCGCCATTGCCGATATAGTCGCCGCTGACGGTAAGTGTGTCGCCTGGGTCGCCACCCGCGATGCGCACCGTTCCGGCGTTGCTCAGCCCCGCAATCGTCTGGGACGTGCCGGCAAGATCGAGCGTGGCGCCCGAGGCGACGGAAAACTGCGAGGAGGAACTGAACGCGTTCGCAGCGCCCGCGGCAAGGGTGCCGCCGCTGACCGTAGTGGCGCCGGTAAAGCCTGAGTTGTCCAACGCGAGCAGCAGCGTGCCTTGGCCGTCCTTGATGAACGTACCGGCGCCCGAGAGCACGCCGGCATAGCTGGCGGAGGCGACTTGGTCGAATGTGAAGGAGGCGCCGGCGCCGATCGCGACATCGCCACCGAAGCGCTCGGCTGCCGAGACGAGGCCGCCTTGATTGACGGTCCAGTCCAGCAGCGACGTGCCTGACAGCGTCAGCACGCCGGCGCCATCCTTCATCATTGCGCCGGTGCCGGAGATATCGCCGGCGAAGCTGGCGTCCGCCGCCTGGTCGAACACGACAGTGCCGGAATTGCCGATGTCGCCACGAATCGAGGTTGCATCGCCGACCAGCGTGCCAGCGCTGACCAACGTGTTGCCGCCATAGCTGTTCGTTCCCGTAAGCGTCAGCGTGCCGGCGCCGGTCTTGGCAAGGCTGCCAGCGCCAGAGATCGCACCGGACAAGGTCAGGTCGGCCACAGTGTCGAAGGTGCCGCCGGCCGACGAAAGCGTGACGTCGCGCGCCGAGCTGAACGCCGCTGTGTTGCGCAGCGTCCCGCCGGAGAGCGTCAGGCCGCCAGCGGCAACGCCAAGATTGTTGTCGGCTGAAACAGATAGCACGCCGCCCAGGACGGAGGTGCCGCCCGTGTAGGTGTTGGCGCCGGACAGCACCAGCGTGCCCGCATCGGTCTTGGTCAGGCTGCTGGTCCCGGTTAGCACGGAGGCGATGGTGGCGGTGTAACCTGCTCCGGCCACCGTGCCGTCGCCGACCCGAATGATGCTCTCGCCGCCAGCGCCATCAAGCGTGATGGCGTCGCCTTCGATGCGGTAGCCATCGGCGGCGAATTGCATTCCCGTAATCGCAAGCGCGCCGGCGCTGCCGTCGGCGATGACGGTGCCGCCGAGCGTCTGGAAGATGGCGAAGCCGGGCTGCGGCTTCATCGCGCCAGTTACCAGGCCGGTGCTCATCGTCCAGTTCAGGCTTGTCGCCGTCCACGTGCCGTTGCCGCCGTCGACCAGATCATTGTTGGCGTTGCCGGCCGCGTCACCATCCCAGAAGAGCAAGTCGGTGCCGACGCTGCTGACGAGATTGACCTGGTTGGCGACGGAGGTCTGCACCGTCAGGTCGGCGGCCGTGACACCGGCCGGCAGATTGCCGAGCTCGAGACCATTGTCGGTGAGGGCGCCGCCATAATTGATGAGCCGGTAGACGCCAGGCCCGAAGCCGCCGACATCGGTGATGTTGAGGCTGCCGTCCAGCGTCAGCGCGCCGGTCACCTCGATCAGGTCGTTGACACCGCCGCCGACAATGCCCGCCTGGCCGAGCTCGTAGTCGAGCATAGAACCGGAGCTCAGGCTGAGCGATCCGACCGTAAGCGTGCCAGGGCTGGACCCCGGCGCCAGCACACCGCCATCGGCGACGATCACCGCGCCGCCGATCGAGCCGGAGCCGCCCAGCGTGCCGCCGCTGTTTACCGTCGTTTCGGTGCTGCCGAGCGAGCCCTCGACGATAAGCTTGCCGCTGTCGACGGTGGTGCGGCCGGAATAGGTACTGTCGCCCTTGAGCACCAGGGTGCCGGCGCCCTCCTTGTAGACGCCGCCCACGCCGCTCAGCTCGCCATTGGCGGTCAGCGTCGTACCCGCCGCCGCGCGGAAGTAGCCATAGGCGGAAGTGAGGTTGACATCGCGGCTCATGGCGAAGCTTGCTGTCGTGCCGAGTTCGCCGCCGTCGAGTGTCAGCAGGCCCGTCGCGGCACCCAGATTCTGGTCCGACGCGACCGAGATGCTTTTGCCGGTCCCGACCTTGGTGCCGCCGCTGTGGGTGTTGGCACCGGTCAGCGTCAGCGTGCCGAAGCCTTCGATGTCGACGCTGCCCGAGCCGGAGATATTTCCGCCGAAGGTGTGGGGGCCGAGGTCGAGAAACGAGACAGCGCCGTTGTCCAGGATGTCGCCACGGATCGCCACGGTGTTGCCGGCAAGCGTTCCTGCATTGACGATGTTGCCACCCGTATAGTTGTTGGACAAATTGCTGACGTTGAGCGTGCCGGCGCCGCTCTTGACCAGTGTGCCGGTGCCGGTCACCTGGCCTGACACGTCCAACTGCGTGCCTGCCACCGTGTCAAACCCGCCGGTCGAATTGATCAGGACATTGCGATTGGTGGCGAAGCTGGTGGTCGTGCGCAACGTGCCGCCGTCGAAGGTCAAGCCGCCCGAGAGGGCGCCCAGATTGTTGTCACTCGAAATTTGCAGGGTCCCGCCGGACAAGGTCCAAGGCGTGACGGCAGTTGTCGTCCCCGTTAGGGTCCAGGTGCTGTTTCCGGTTTTCTCGTAGAACCCAAACCCGTCATATTTGGCGCCAGCGCCGATCTGCGACACACCGAAACTGGCGCTGATATCGCCACCCAGCTTGAATGTATCCGCGGCGCTGAAAGCGACCACATTGCCTGTGATGGTGGAGCCGGCCTGAATCTCCAGCGAATTGACACCGCCGGTGAACTGGATGGCTTTGCCGGCTGCCGGCGTTCCGCCACCGGTGCCGACGGCACCGCCGCTGATCGTACCCGCATTGATGACCGCGATGTTGGCGCCCTTGATCCCTGCGGCGCCATCGCCGCCTGCCAAGGAGCCCTGACCGCCACTGCCGCCAACGATCGTCGCACCTAGCTTGTTGATGACGGTTCCACCTGAAAGCAGCAGAACAGCGGCGCCACCGTCCCCACCGCCGCCGAGAACTGTTCTTCCACCGGCACCCCCGAGCAGATTCCCGCTGTTCTGGATTGTCCCGCCGCCCATCAGGACGATGGCAGCTGCGCCGCCGCCAGCACCTGCTTGGACCCCAATTGTGGAAAGACTCGTGCCGCCGGTAACGCTGCCGCCCGCCTCTACAAACACGTTTGCGGACGAGAATATGCCGACGCCGCCGCCACCGCTGCCGCTGTTGCCATTGGTCCCACCTCGGCCGCCAGTGCCACCACTCACCGATCCTGTGCCAGTGACTGTAACGTCGGCCGTGGCACTGACGCCCACACCGCCACCGCCACCGCCGCCGCTCCTGACGACGCCATTCGTGCCAGGGGAGCCCAAAGCGCCGGCCCCGCCGCTGATGCTGGTTGCAATGGTCCCGTCTGTCGAGATGACCAGACCCGTAGCACCAGTGGCACCGGCAACGCCATTTGGGTTGTTGGCTGTCCCACTTACCGCTCCCGATCCTCCTGGCGCCCCGTCACCCGTCGTGAGGTCAATGCCGCCACCACCGCCACCAGCGGTCGCGCCATTGGCGGCATTCTGACCCGTGGCACTCGCGAGCGCGCCGTCAACGCCACCTTGTCCAGCGCCTGCGCTGCTGCCATTGCCGCCATCGGCCCGAGCTGGCGCGGCGCTCAGCGCAAGGGCAACAGTTAGGATCGTCAAGGCGGAAGTGCCGGAGCGAAGCGACACGACTTGCGGCAAGCGCGCGAGATGCAAAACCCAAAACCCATCACGCGCAATCCGCTCCGCCATGCCTAAGCTCCCTGATTCCTGAGTGCGCGAAGGCAGCATGAAAGCTATTCGCCCGCAAGAAGTTTATAGTCGTGAGAGCTACCAAGAAGCTAACGGTGATCAGTAAAATGAAGTCTGCGACTTTTGAGCGACAGAAAATAGTCAATATTAGATATAGCTTATTAAACAGAGACCTTACGGAATCGCGAGAACAATCTCGCTGCATGAATTTATGCGGAAACGTTCGGACCTCCTGGGCCCAGCCGATCCCATCGGGCGGAGGTGAGTTTCGCCTCTACGGGGGCGATGAGGCGCTAGGCTGCCCCTTGGGCGACCCTCACTATCCTGCAAGAAGTGATTCTGTAATCGACTCCCACTCTGCGTCTAGCTTGCCAGTTGCCACAGGCTGCCCGGCGCGGCGGTACCAGTAGGCTGCATTAGAAAGGTCGCCTTCTTTGCGGTGCAGATAGGCATGAACCCATACAGAGGCCGGATCAGATTCGTTGGCCTGCACACACTCATGCGCCCGCTCCCAATCGCCCTGTCTATCCCACCATAGAGCGTGGAGCGCCATCCCAAGATTCGCCGGGGGCTCTACACCCTGAAGGGTCGCACGGAACTCGTCGATGTCCATAGTTACCTCGCCTCTGGCTACGCCGGTCCTGTCCCGTTCCGTGCAACGAAATGCGCCCTCTGCCGGTGATTTGCTCTGTCGACTTTAGCAATGGCTCTGGCGATCTTTAGCGGAAACGGGGTTTTCGCTCGGCAAAGGCCGCATCAAGGGCTTCCAATTGACGAATGCTCGTTGCAGGGCTGCTTCCTGCTTCTAAGCTTCATGGACGGCAGAAGCTGCTACGGAAGCCAAAGGCGCTTCCAAGCTCCATGTTATGCCATGCGGACCGTGTTCGAGAATTCCCTGCCCACTAACCGCTGCGGGCGCGACCCGCTTCAGCACCACGGTTCCAAAGCCACCTTGTCCGACAGTCTGAACCTGCGGCCCATCGGTTTCGACCCAGGTGAGGTGAAAGAGCCTCGAAGCACCGGAACCGGTGATGCCCCATGTGACCGAGATCCGGCCCTTGTCCCCTGAGAGAACCCCGTATTTGGCCGAGTTGGTCGCCAGTTCGTGGAAGGCAATCCCGAGATACTGAACTGCGTTGGGACTGAGCACCAATGATGGGCCCGACATTTCGATCAAATCCCCCCGCGGGAAAGGCTCGACCTGGGCCGCCAAGAGGTCGCTGATCGTGGCACCCTTCCAATCCGCCGATACAAGCAGGTCGTGAGATCGTGACAACGCCATGATGCGCTCGCGCACCTGGGTTTCAAATTGTTTTGGCGTCTCCGATCGCTTGTTGGTCTCCCGGATCATCGACAGGATGACCGAATACTGGTTTTTCACCCGGTGGTTGACCTCGCGCATCAGCATGCGGATGCGATATTCATTCTCCTTCGTCGACGTGATGTCTCGCGCTATCTTCGATGCGCCGGTGATCTGCCCGGTTGCGTTACGCACGGGCGATATCGTCAGTGAAACCGGAACCAGGCTGCCATCCTTGCGCTGGCGGGTCGTTTCGAATGGTTCGACGCGCTCGCCGCGGCGAATGCGTTGGAGAATGCGGGGTTCCTCGTCCTGATGGTCTTCGGGGATCAGCATGGTCACCGACCGGCCAATCGCTTCGTCGGCGGTATAGCCGAAAAGCCGTTCGGCGCCCTGGTTCCAGCTTTTTATGATGGTGTTGAGATCCTTGCTGACGATCGCGTCAAATGAGGATTCCACGATCGCTGAGAGGTGCTGCCTGGTTTCTTCGGCACGTTGGCGGTCCGTCAGGTCCAGCAGCATGTTTACGGCGCCGATCAGAGCGCCGTGCTCGTCCCGCAGCGGTGTCGGGTAGGGCAGGAACGGAAAAAACGATCCGTCGGGACGTTGCGCAACAGCTTGCTGATTGCGGACCGGCCTGTTCTCCTTGAGCGCAATGGCCATCGGGCATTCATCGTGCGGCAATTCCTTGCCGTCGGCAGTGAACAGCTTGAACGTCACGCACCATTTATCCTTGCCGATTTCAGGCTCCCTGCCTGCCAGATCGGCCGCGGCGCGGTTGTAGTAGGTGATCGTCCCATCCTGATCGGTCGTGTAGATGGCGACGGGTAGGCCGTCGAGTATCTGGTGATAGGTACTGTCATGCTGCCTGAGCTCCGAGCGGGTGTGCACCAAGTCGGTTACATCGACCGTGAAGCACCGGGTGTTGATCAGCTTGCCGTCCCGGAAATGTCCGCTTGAGGTGACTTCGACGTGCTTGATCGATCCATCGCTGGCCCTCAATCGCGCCGGATATCTTACGATCTTCTCGCCATTGGCAAGGCGACCCAAAATGTCCTCTATGACGTCCCGGTCGGGATAGAACTCGGCGATGTGGCAACCGAGGTAGTCCTCTGCGGGATAGCCGAGAAGGTCGAGCTCAGCCTGGTTGGCATGCACGATTACGCCGTCTGCGTTCACCAGATGGAGGGCAACGGCGCCGTTTTCGAAGAAATCCTTGTAATCGAAATCCAGACCGTCATTGCTGGACACCCCCCGGTTTTCGAAGGCGACAACATTCGCCTGTGTTGCTTCATGCATCCCAAACACCTTGTCCAGTCCAACCAAATATAATGCGGCTTGGATCAGTTGGTTCCCATTGCTCGCGGTCTCGACCCGCTGCGTACGGGAACCGGACCCTAAAAGGGTCGTAGCCTCGACTCGTCTTCCATCTACAAACGTGCGATCATCCGCGCATGGGCAAACCCTTGGTCCTTGTCGTCGACGACGAAGCCTTGATAGCACTGGATATGGAGTCCACTCTTTCGGAGGCGGGCTTTGCCGTGGCATTGGCGGCGACATGTTCCCAGGCGAAACGTTTTCTTGCGGACCATACCCCCGCCGCAGCGATCCTGGACGTCAGGCTGTCGGACGGCGAGGCTGTTGACGCGGCAAAAACCTTGGCAGGGCGGGCGGTTCCTTTCATCGTCTATTCCGGCTTGGGGCTCGAGGAAACCCCCGAAGCGTTCTCGTCTGGCGTAAGAGTGATGAAACCCGCCGGACCTGCAGAGGTGGTCCGGGCTCTCAAAGCGATGACCGCCGGGCAACATAAGGCGACGGGATAGCCGTGCTCTGAGCACCTTCGGTCTAAAGTAGCTCAGGCGCTGCCGGAGCAGCTGCCGCGCCTCACGGAAACAGCGAATTGCGGCCGGTGCCGATCAGGCGAACAAGATCGCGCGCTTGATCCTCGGTGATGCCGGTCCCCCTGGCAATTGACAGCACCAGTGCTTCTTCCCTTCCACTTTCTTAGGGTCGTGCCTTGCCCGTGCTGGTCATGCCTTCTCCATCGGCTCAACGCCAAGATCTGCGAGAGACTCATTCCTCGACGCACGGTCAACCTCGTTATGCCGCGTTTGAGCGGCGGAGATAGCGGCTCAATTTGCATTACCCGGATCCATCCTGGCACAGCCAAGAGGCCGGTTCGTTCGCAGGATAATGCGCCCCGCGCAGGGACGGCGCCAGCATGGGCCAAATCGACCAGACAGATTGAGCGGTCCTATGCCTCTCCGAAATCGGTTTCGTTTCTTGACGTGGGGTGCCGCTCGTAGTCAACGGGCGGCGGCAGGAGCATGATTTCGGTCTCCTTGCGGCCGAACTCTCGGCCGATCTGGAACGCCGCGTAGATCGCGCCGAGGCGGATAAGGAATCTAAGCATGGGGGTTCTCCTTCGATGTTAGGAACCGCAAGGCCGCGAGATTGTTCCATGGCTTGCGAGTGGGGACGATCTTGCCGTCGCACCAGAGATTCCAGCGCCGGCGCGGCAATCTGAGACATGGCGGTGCTGCTAGGCTGTTGCGGCCGTTGCCTGGGCCGGGATCCGTTTTCGAGGGGCCGGACGCCGTCGATCGCGGCGTTTCGAAACGACTTTGAGGGGAACGGCCGGCGCTGGAGAAAGTGCGCCAAGCACAGCGTTGACCATGCCGTGGGCTACGAAATCGGCGCTGATGTCGGCGGCCAAAGCTTGCCTTTCTTGCCCGACATCGCCCTGCTCCGCGTCTGACCAGAACACAATCCCAATTCTCAAACCTGCCTTGGCGCGCTTCAGTCTGCGGACCAGAAAGCGGGCATGCTTGAGCGAATCCCGGTTCAGGAAACCGACCACGACGGTGTCGATCGCCTCTAGTTCGAGACGACGAATACCTGCCGGCTCCATATCGGCAAAACTGGCCTTCGCCACCGTAGCACCTTGCACCTCCAGCACCTGAGCGAGCATGGCGGCAGCGGCATCGTCGAGTTCACCGCGACCGCCGGCACAAAGCACCGACATGTCCTTGCCGTCGGGCAGTTCGATCTCTTCCTCTTCGATGCCATCTGTTTCCTTGCTCGCGGTCCCTTCGGCGGTGGTTGTCGGCGCATCTTCCTCGCTTGCCTCTTCCTGTGCATCGTCGGCAAGATTTGCCACAAGAATTTGGGCGCTCGCCGCCACCTGCCTTCGCTGTTGATCGCCCATCACGCCTCGCATGCGGTCCTGCTCGCCCAACAGGAGAGCAGGAATGGCGACCGTGTCGTAGAAATCGATCAGGTACTTCTCCTCGAGGATCTCCTCGGCATGGTCAGTTGCCTCGTCGGGATCGCCGGCCAGGAGCCGTTGATAGAGCCGGGCATGAGCTTCAAGGACGGGCTCGTTGCCAAACAGGACGTCGAGAAATTCGAACTGCGGAACATGTCGCCCGAGGACGACGAGGCAAACTGTCAGCGGCGTCGAAAGGACCAGGCCGAGCGGCCCCCACAACCATGTCCAGAAAATTGCCGCAACGATGATTGCCAAAGGAGAAAGTCCCGTGCGCGAGCCATAGAGCCACGGTTCGATGACGTTGCCGGTTACCAATTCCATGACGACAAACAGTGCGGCGGTCCACAGCACCAGCGACCAGCCGGGCGCAACCGCCAAGGCCAGAAACAAGGGCAGCAGCATGCCGATAACAGGGCCGATATAGGGAACGAAGCGCAGCGCCAGTGCCAGCAACCCCCACAGCAGCGCGTTGGGAATGCCGAGCACCCAAAGGCCAATTGCGATTGGTATGGCGTAGACGATGTTCACCACCAATTGCATGATCAGATAGCGGCCAACCCGTTTGCCGGCATCCTGCAATGCCTGCGTTGTGCGATGGAGGTCGCCATAGCCGACGAGGCGGATAAACCGGTCGCGCAGATCCTCGCGCTCAAGCAACATGAAGATGACGACGATGATGATCAGGCCAGCTGATGCCAGCGGGCTGATCAACGGTCCGATGATGTTCTGCAATACCTCCAGAGGTCTCTCGCGGGCGACGATCTCGACGGGAACAGGCTCGCGCCGGGGCTTGTCGGCCGCAGGCGGCGCCACATCCTGCTTGTCGATCTCCTGACCGACGCGCTCGATCACCCCACTCAGCCTGGCAATTATGCCGCCACCAACGCCCGTCTCCTTGAGGGAACGCACCTTGGTCAGAATGTTTGTCTGGTAGACGGAAATGTTCTGAGCAAGCTCGCTTACCTGGGTCGCAACAATGAAGCTGAACAGGCCCAGGGCCGCGAATGCGCCAATCACGCTCAGAAGCACTGCGGGCAGCCGAGGCAAGCCGACACGCTTCAGTGCGGAGACCATCGGCACCAGCGCAAAGGTCAAAAGCAGCGCGATGGCAATGGGAAGGAACACCTCACGACCGAAATACAGCGCAGCTACTGTCGTGACGATGGTTGCCACGGTAGGCAGAGCTGTGCGCGGATGGGCATTGCCTGCCGCAAGAATCCGTCCTAGCCCTCGCTCGGACGATGAGATCTCGTTTCGACGATTGGCAGCCACCTGATTCCCCCCGTTTCGTAACGATAGTTAGACCCATTCGCCTGCCGGGCAATGTTTAGCAGGGCCGAATACATACGTTTTGCGGTTTTGCGCCCTGGGCGCTGTGCTCTGACGGTTCAGTCGATATCGTCGGAGCCGCAAATCTGTGGTAAAGCCGCCGCCCAACTAACCAAAGGACGACATCTGTGAGCGAACCGACTGTGGCCGAAGCGACCGAAAGTATCTATGCCTCGCTGCGGGCGGACAATGCCGACATCGACGCCCATATCGCGACGCTCAAGGCAGCGCTGACACGAGAGGGCGCAAAACAGGCGGTGTTCGATCCGGCAAAATTGGCGCAGAACAACCGCTCGGGCCGTAAGTTGATGCAGGCTTATTTTCGCCAGCGCGGCGTGAGCGTGAGGTTTTCGGACCAGTAGCGCGCGGCAGCTTGGGGGAACCGCGCCTCGACGGACGGTCCGTATCTCGCTCGCTCCGCCCTGCGGCGGACTTTCGTCAATCGTAGGCGAATGGCCGCATCGCCCTGCCCAGGTCGGTGTCGCCCCCTACCCCTGCAGCTCTTGACGGAAACCGGTGCCTCCTGTTTGAGGGTGACCAGGACGTTTGCTGCATGGGGAGATGGGCAAGGGTGGGCAAACAGTGAAGCGCGTTCTTCGGATGCTTGCCGCGGCGATCATCGCGTCCGGGGCGACCGGCTGCACGAGCATTTCCTACTACGCGCAGTCGTTGCAGGGTCACGCGCAGATCATGGCCGCCCGCAAAAATATTGCAAAACTCATCCGTGATCCTTCGACGCCTGAAGCATTGCGCGCCAAATTGACGTCGGCCAGCGCCATAAGACGGTTTGGGACAGATGAGCTGGCACTGCCCGAAAACAACAGCTACCGCAGCTATGTCGACATCCATCGCGATGCCGTGACCTGGGCCGTTTTTGCCGCGCCGCAATTCTCGCTTGCGCCACGAACATGGTGCTTTCCGGTCTTCGGCTGCGTTCCATACCGGGGTTATTTCTCCCGGAAATCCGCGACTGAGAACGCAGTCGAACTTCAAAGACAGGGGCTGGACGTCTATGTCTCGGGCGTCACCGCCTATTCCACGCTTGGCTGGTCGAGTGACCCGCTACTGAGCACCATGCTGCGTCAGGACGACACCTATCTCGCCAGCCTTGTTTTTCATGAGCTGGCGCATCAGCGCCTCTATGTGGATGGCGATTCCGCATTCAACGAGGCGTTCGCCGTTGCCGTCGAAACCAGCGGCGTCAGGAAATGGCTCCGCGCCGCCGGCGACCGGGCCGGATTGCGCCGCTACGAAGCCGATCGCAAGCGCAGCGCCGATTTTCTTGGACTGGTGGCGAAGACGCGCGACGAGCTAAGGCAGGTCTATGGTAGTCCCCGCACCCCGGAAAAGATGGCGACTGCAAAGAAAGCCGCGATCGAGAGGATGCGGGCGCGCTACCGGCAGATGCGCGACAGGCACTGGGCGGGATACCGGGGATACGACGCCTGGTTCGCTGCCCCGATAAACAACGCCAAGCTCGCGGCAACTTCTGTCTACGGTGAACAGGTTCCGGCCTTTCTTCGCTTGTTCGACCTGTGTTCGGGCAACTATCCAAGGTTTTACGCTTCTGTCCGGCGGATCGCGGATTTGCCCAAATCGTCCCGCGCCGAAGCGCTCAAGGCTGCCGACACGTGCAATTGACTTGAACAAGCACAGGCAGGTCCTGACGATCACCCCAGCGACAGTTCCTTCGTCTGGTGTCTCAAAACGAGGCCGACCGCGCCCAGCAAGGCATCGTTCTCGGTGTGCTTGCCAACGATGATGCGCGTGCGCAGGGCGGGAGCGATATCGCGGGACTTGATCAGCGTATGGCGTTCATAGGACGCGATCAGCGGCGTCAACAGAATGTCCCCTGCCAAAGCCATGTGGCCGCCGATGATGATAAGCGGCGGATTGAGCACCGAGCCGATCAGGCCGAGACCCCGGCCGGCGATCTCGGCGGTATCCTCGATCATCCGCAACGCCCTGACGTCGCCCTGCTCGGCCATGGCGATGACATCGTCCATGGTGACTTGCCGCCCAACGACACGCGAAATCTGTTCCAGCGGCCGGGTAAAACTCGCGTAGAGCTCCAGGCATCCGCGATTGCCGCAGCGGCAAAGGTCGCCGCCGGGATCGATGCTGATGTGCCCGAATTCGCCGGCGCCGCCGGCGACGCCCGTCACCAGCCGGCCATGCTGGACAATGGCGCCGCCGACACCCAGATCGATCTTGAACAGCACGAAATCGTCCTGGCCGACGGCCGCACCCCACATCAGCTCGGCAATGGCCGCGCAGTTGCTCTCATTGTCGGCGAAGATCGGCTGTTCCAGGACGGGTCCGAACACATCTCGTATGTTGACGCCGGCCCATGTTGGAACCATGCTTGCGCGCAGCACCACTCCATCGCGGCTGACAGGGCCGGAGACGGAGACACCAACCCCCAGGAGCCCCGCCATCGGCAGACCATTTTCCCTGTAGGATTGGGCAATCGCCGATTTGACCGCCTGGGCCGCCTGTTGCGGCTGGTAGTCCAGCGCCATTGGAATATTTTGTTCGGCAATGACGGAATGCGAGACATCGGCGACGATGAGCCGTATCTGCTGAAGAGCCAGGTGAATGCCGACGCAGGTGCCCGCTGTCGGATTGAGCGTCACCGCCGCGGCTGGCCTGCCGATGCCTCTGATGCCGTCGCGGCTGGTCGGGGCTTCGATCACCATTCCAGACTTTTTCAAGCCGTTAAGCGCGGTTGACACCGTCGAGCGCGCCAGACCGGTGGCGCGTGCGATCTGCAACGCCGAGAGTGCGCCGCGCTCGCTCAGGCAGCGCACGATCATGCTCTCCGGCGACGCGGAGGGTCTGTCGATCAGCCAGGTTCTAAGCGAAGGTTTTGTCATGGCTCAACATAAACATCGTTGACTGATAGCTCCAATATGTCATCTTGGAAAGAACTCGAGATTGACGCATCTCGCCGGCGGCGGCTTCAAACCGCGGCCATAAGCGGTCGAGACGAACCGTGCAACACGATATGGGAGTGAAACGATGAAGTCCGTCATGACCGCGTTTGCGGCCGCTGCTGCGTGCACATTTTTCGCCGGAACAGCCTTCGCCGAGCCCAAGACCAACCTTTTGCACCAATGGGCGACCGGATCGGACGCCCAGGCGATCGCCAAGCTCGGCGAGATGTTCACCGCCAAGGGCGGCAAATGGGAACAGACCTCGATTGCCGGCCACACCGCCAATACGCTGGCCAAGCTGCGCGCCGACGTGATCGCCGGCAACGCCCCGCCTGCCGTGCAGCTCAAAGGCCCTGAGATCGCCGAATGGAACGAGACCGGCATGACCGCCGATCTCGACGAGTTGGCGGCCTCGGAAGGGTGGGAGAAAGTGGTGGCGCCGGAATTGCTTCCGGTGATGAAGCCGACCGGCAAATGGGTCGCCGCGCCCATGAACATCCACCGCATCAACTGGCTCTGGGCCTCGCCCAAGGTCATGCAGGCGGCCGGCGTGGCGGAAATGCCGAAGACCTGGGCCGAGTTCAATGCCGCCTGCGACAAGATCGTCGCCACAGGCAAGATCTGCATCTCGCATTCGACCGCCGACTGGACGGATTCGACGGTGTTCGAGGTCGTGCTCTACGGCCAGGACATCGATCTCTACCGCAAGGCCTTCGTCGAAGGCGATGTCGAGTCCATGCGCAGCCCGGGGATGGTCAAGGCCTTCACGCAGATGCGCCTGATGACGAGCAGGTACATGGATCCGGGCATGGTCGGCCGCGACTGGGATTCGATGTCGGCGCTCGTCGGCAAGGGCGACGCGGCGTTCCACATCATGGGCGACTGGACGATCGGCCTTTTGACCGCCGCTGGCTTCAAGGAAGGCACCGACTATGTCTGCGCCCAGGCGCCGACCGATTGGGGCAAACCCGGCTTCATCCTCAACTCGGACTCGGTCGTGTTCTTCAAGCAGAAGGACCAGGATTTCATCGACGGCCAGAAGCTGCTGGCCAGCCTGATCCTGTCGCCCGACTTCCAGACGGTCTTCAACCAGGCCAAGGGCTCGATCCCCGCGCGCCTGGATATCGATCTGTCGAAGGGCTTCAATCCGTGCCAGCAGCTCTCGCAGAATGATCTGCAGGCTTCGATCAAGGACGGCACGCTGGTCCGCTCGATGGCGCACAACATGACCATCCCGCAGAAGATGCGCGGCGCGATCATGGACTCCGTTACCGAGTTCGTGGCGACGCCGGACATGTCGCCGGAGGATGGCGCCAATGCGATGGCCGACGCGGCGGAAGCACAGAAATAGACGGGAATGGCCGGGCGCGATGCCTATCCGCCCGGCCGTCCTCCCTTTCAGTCCCGTGCTCTGCCAATGCTGTGCTCTGAATGTCAAATCACGACCTGATCCTGTCGGTACCGACGCCCGCCCGCCCCTTGCGCGAGCGGCTGGGCTCCGCGATGCCCTTGCTGGTGCTCGGCCCCTCGCTTGTGGCGAGCTTCGTCTACGTCTTCGTGTTCACCGGCTGGACGCTCTATATCTCCCTGTCCAACTCCTCGCTGCTGCCGACCTACGGCTTCGTCGGCCTGGAGAACTACGCGTCGCTGTGGGCGAACCGGCGCTGGAACATCGCCTACAACAACCTGTTTTTCTTCAGCGCTTTCTACATCGTCGGCTCGGTGGCGGTGGGACTGCTGCTGGCGATCCTGATCGACCAGCGCGTGCGCGGCGAAGCGGCCTGGCGCACGATCTTTCTCTATCCGCTGGCCGTCTCCTTCATCGTCACCGGCACGGTCTGGAGCTGGCTCTACAATCCGACCGACGGCATCCAGGCCATGGTGCGCGGTTTCGGCTGGGCGAGCTTCAGTTTCGCACTCGCCAGCGACCGGCACTATGCGATCTACGCGGTGATCATCACCGGTGTCTGGCAGGCCTCGGGCTTTGCCATGGCGCTGTTCCTGGCCGGCCTGCGCTCGGTGGATCAGGACCTCGTCAAGGCCGCGCAGATCGACGGCGCATCGACGTTCCGCATCTATCGCAAGGTGCTTCTGCCAACCATTGCGCCGATCTTCCTGGCGGTCGCCGTCATCCAGATCCAGTTCGCCATCAAGACCTTCGACCTCGTGGCGGCCCTGACCAAAGGCGGCCCGGGGATCTCGACCACCTTCCCCGCCATCTACGTCTATGACCTGATGTTCCAACGCGGCCAGATCGGCGAAGGTGCGGCCGCCGCCATCATGATGCTTGCCGCTGTTGCCGTGGTGCTGGTGCCCTATTCATTCTGGGTGGTCTGGCGCCGGCGCAAGGAAGCCGGCCGTGGCTGACGTCTCCCTGGACCAGTCGCTCGACCGTCGCGCTGCCGCAGTCGCGTCGCGCCGGCATTTTCTCACCCGCTTCGCCATCTATGGGCTGCTGGTCGTCTTCGCGGCGATCTACCTGGTCCCGTTGCTGGTCGTGGTGCTGAATTCATTCCGCGACCAGCAGGAGATCGCACGCAACGGGTTGATCTCGCTGCCGCGCAGCTTCCGCCTCGATGCCTGGGGCCAGGCCTGGAGCACCTATTGCATCGGCGGCACCTGCGAGGGCATGCAGCGCAACTTCTACAACTCCCTGAAGATGACGATCCCGGCCACGATCATCTCGACGGCGGTCGGCGCGATGAACGGTTACATCCTGTCGAAATGGCGCTTCAGAGGTTCGGAAGCTTTGTTCACCTGCATGCTGCTCGGCGTCTTCATTCCGGGCCAGATTTCATTGATGCCGTGGGCGTTCATCCTCGGCAATCTCGGCCTTAGCAATTCGGTCTACGGGCTCGTCCTCATCCACGTCATCCAGGGCATTTCGTTCACCACTTTGTTTTGCCGCAACTACTACGTCAGCATCCCCGACGACCTGATCAAGGCGGCGCGCATCGACGGCGCCGGCTTCTGGCGCATCTTCCGCAAGATCATTCTGCCGCTCTCCTCACCGATCCTGATCGTCACGGTGATCTGGCAGTTCACCGGCATCTGGAACGAATATCTGTTCGGCGTCGTCTTCACCTCCGGGCAGCAACAGCCGATCACGGCAGCGCTCGTCGCGCTGACGGCAAGCGGCACCAATGTGCGCGCCTACGATGTCATGAGCGCCGCCGTGCTGATCGGCGCGCTGCCGCCGCTGCTGATCTATCTCTTCGGCGGCAAGTATTTTGTGCGCGGCCTGACGCAAGGTGCCATCAAATGAGGCGCGATCAAGTGAAGGGCATTGCATGTCGACATTGATCATCCGATCGCTGCGCAAGAACTTCGGCGCGGTCGAGGTGCTGAAGGGCATCGATCTCGAAGCGCGGAACGGCGAGTTCATCGCGCTGGTCGGACCGTCCGGCTGCGGCAAGTCCACTCTGCTGGCGATGATCGCCGGGCTCGAATCCGTTACCTCCGGCGAGATCCGCATCGACGGGCGGCTGGTCAATTCGGTGGCGCCGAAGGACCGCGACATCGCCATGGTGTTCCAGTCCTATGCCCTGTACCCGACGATGACGGTGCGCGAGAACATCACCTTCGGCATGGAAAGCCGCCGCGTCCCGAAGCCGCAGCAGGACGAGGCCGTCAAGCGGGTTGCCGCCTTCCTGCAGATCGAACCGCTGCTAGGGCGCAAGCCCGGACAGCTTTCGGGCGGCCAGCGCCAGCGCGTCGCCATGGGCCGGGCGCTGGTGCGCGATCCCAAACTGTTCCTGTTCGACGAGCCGCTCTCCAATCTCGATGCCAAGCTGCGCGTCGACATGCGCACCGAAATCAAGAAGCTGCATCACCGCGTCGGCAAGACCACCGTCTACGTCACCCACGACCAGGTCGAGGCGATGACGCTGGCGTCGCGCATCGCCGTGATGCATCAGGGCGAGGTCCAGCAATTCGACGATCCCGCCACGATCTACAACCGTCCGGCCAACATGTTCGTCGCCGGCTTCATGGGGTCGCCGGCGATGAATTTTTTGGCCGCCGAACTGAGCCAGGAAGGCGGTCGCCGCACTGTTGTCCTGCAGACCGCCGACGGCAAGACGGCCAGCCTGCCGATCGTCCAGGCGCTCCCATCCGACACGCCGCAACAGCTCGTGCTCGGCATCCGTCCCGAGCACATCTACCGCTTCGATCCCGATCTTGCGCGCCGCAAGCCGGGCATCGCGCAGATCGATGCCGTGGTCGAGTTGGTCGAGCCGACAGGCGCGGAGACCATGGCCGTCCTGCGCCTGGGCGGCAAGGAGATCACCGGTCGTTTCGACCCCGACGGCACGCCGCTTATGGGTGAGACGGTGACGCTCGGCATCGACATGGCGCGTGCGTGCCTGTTCGACCCGACGACCCAACGCCTGATCTGACCCGATCTGACCAAAGCTTGATTTGAAAAGAGTTCCGCCTTGTCCTTCGCCACCTATCCGAGCCTGTCCGAGCGCGTCGTGCTGATCACCGGCGGTGCGTCGGGCATCGGCGCCGACACGGTCCGCGCCTTCGCCGCCAATGGCGCACGAGTGGCGTTTCTTGATCTGCAGCAGGAGGCCGGCGAGGCGCTCGCGCGGGAACTCGCCGCCGCGGCAGCGCACGCGCCCCTGTTCCTGCGCTGCGATGTGACCGATATCCCCGCCCTCCAGGCCGCGATCGGCACGGTGCGCGACCGCCTCGGGCCTGTCGCAGTGCTGGTCAACAACGCCGCCGACGACAATCGCCTCTCGGTCGCCGACGTGACGCAGGAATACTGGGACCACGCCCAGGATGTGAACCTCAGGCACCATTTCTTTGCCGCCCAGGCCGTGCATCCGCACATGCAGGAATTGGGCTTTGGTTCGATCGTCAATTTTTCCTCGATCGCCTGGCGTTTCGGCGCATCAGAGATGGCCCCCTATGCGGCGGCCAAGGCTGCGGTGGTCGGGCTGACCTTCGCGCTGGCGCGGGCGTTTGGCCCCGACAACATCCGCGTCAACGCCATCGAGCCGGGCGCCGTCATCACCGACCGGCAGCGGGAGCTTTGGTACAAGACCCAAGGTTCGGTCGATCAGGTCGTGCAGCGCCAGGTGATCCGCAAGATTCTGCTCGGCGAGGAGATCGCGCGCACGGTACTGTTCCTCGCCGCCGACGACAGCCGCATGATCACCAAGCAGTCGATCACCGTGGACGCCGGCCTGCGATGACCCCACCTGACTCAAAGGATCGTTTCATGCTCGAGGTCGGCCTGAACCCCTACGGCCTGACCTATCATCTCGGCCTGCAGGGTCGCGGCACGCCACGCGCCAATCCTAGGCCTGCGGGGCTCGAAGGTTTCATCGCGCTGGCGACCGAACTCGGCGCGCGCGTGCTGGAGATCTGGGTGCCATGGCTGAGCGAGCTTTCCGACGACGCGGTGATCGCGCTACGCGAACGGCTCGCCGGCCTTGGCATCACGCCGGTCGTCAGCGGCGGCCTGCTGGTGGGCGAACCGCTCGACGATGCCTTTCGGGCCGCGCGCCTGCTCAAGGCCAAAATCATCCGCACGGCGCTGACGCCCATTCTCTGCGGCGACCGCAACGCCGCCGGCGAAAAATGGAGCGAGTACGCCGGCATCATTCGGGGGCGATTGGTGGAGTGGGGTCCCCGCGCGAATGCCGACGGGTATGTCCTTGCGATCGAAAACCACCAGGACTTTACCAGCCGGGAACTCGTCGATTTCTGCGCCCTCGGTGGTGACAGTGTGGGCGTCACCTTCGACACCGGCAACACGTTCCCGGTCGGCGAAGCGCCGCTCGATTTCACGCGCGCGATCGCCCCCCATGTCCGCCATGTCCACCTCAAGGATTACCGCGTGCAGTTCACGACCGAAGGTTACCGGCTAATCCGCTGCGCCATCGGTGACGGTGCTGTGCCGTTCGCCGAGCTGTTTGCAATTCTTGCCCAGCACCATGATCGCCTGACCGCCGTCCTCGAACCGGGCGCATTGGAGGCGCGGCATGTCCGCTATCTCAGCGACGACTGGTGGCGCGGCTATCCCCCGAAGACGGCACGCGAATTTGCCGCCTGCCTGGCGGCCGCGCAGCGCAACCGGCTGCCCGACGATGCCGACTACCGCACGCCTTGGGAGCGCGAAGCCGACGTCTCACTGGTTTCCTATGAGCTCGACATGATCCGGCGCAGCGCCGCCAACATGCGCAAATTTGGTTTGATGGAGAATATCCGATGACGGCACGTGAACTCGATGGATTGACCGCCTTCGTAACCGGCTCCGGCCGCGGCCTCGGCCGCGTGATGGCCGAGCGCCTGGCCGAACTCGGCGCCAATGTCGCGATTCACGACATGGACGAGGAAGCGCCGGCCAAATATGGCGAGTTCGCCAATCTGAGCGAAGTGGTCGAGCGCCTGAAGCGGCACGGCACGAAGGTGACGTCGGTGACCGGCAACATTGGCGACCAGAAGGCGGTGGCCGCGATGAAGCGCAAGATCGAGGCCGATCTCGGCGACGTCCATGTGCTGGTCAATTGTGCCGGCGGCGACATCGGCGCCAGGGGCGGCAAGCCGAACCCGAACAACGCCCTCGACATCGAACTCGACGACATCCGCGTGCTCACCGAGAACAATCTGATCGGCACGATGCTGGTCTGCCAGGCCTTCGTGCCGCCGATGAAGCAGCGCGGCGGCGGCTCCGTCATCAACATCGCCTCCGCGGCGGCACATCTCGGCTGCTCGCCCGAGGTCGTTTACTCCACCTTGAAGGCCGCGGTCGTGCATTACACGCGCTGTCTCGCCAAGGAACTGATCGACGACGGCGTGCGCATCAACGCGGTCAGCCCCGGCGCCACCAAGACGGCACGCTTCCAGGCGACCCGCGTGGTCGATCCGGAGCGCATGGATTCCAGCAAGAAGTCGCTGAACCGCTATGCCGAGCCGGAGGAGATCGCCGAGGCGGTGGCGTTTCTGGCTGGCCCGCGGGCGCGGTTTATCAACGGGCAGGTGCTGCGGGTGGATGGCGGGTTTACGATTTTTCCGGGGTGATGGGGCGGGCCTCGAATTTCAATTTCGGGGCCGAAAGCGGAAGTGCCGTTTTCGGGATTCCTGGGTTAAATTGCCCCCTCACGCCTCGAGCTTTTCGCAGCGTCAAAACGGCTGTGGAGGGATTGGCAGGCTATACCGCTGACGAAGCGCACATGTGACGCACCGAGGATAAGTAACCCCGCTTGGTCACGAGGGCGCTGCCGACCGGTTGGTCGAAACTGGCGCTGGTACTCGCTATTCACGAAATTGCCGATCACCCTGACGAGGTCCACTAAGCAATGGTGAACGTCATTTCTGAAGTCGCAAGCAACTCGGCCGCCCTACTCCATTGAGGTCAGCCATGCCTTCGCGGAGCCGACGCAATCTCTGCTGGAGCCTGCATGCTTCTTCAGGCGCAAGCGCTGTGTCTCAGTGCGGCATGAATCCTTTTCTCAGCCAAGCCAATATCTTGCTCCCATTGAGGACCCTGCGGACACGTCCGGCGGCCCAGCCAGCCTGCATGGTGGCGCCGGTGTGGCAACTGCAGACGATCTCATGCAACTGCCAATCGGAGAGTTCGAAGAAGCGTCTGGCTTCCCCGTAGGTATCCGATTGCATGCCCGATGCACGCAGCAGTGGATCGTCAAAGGCGACACTGATCGCCGATCCGACCGCGCGCGCTTCTCCGCGGACAGAGGGATGCAGATGCTCAGTCCCGGTGAGAGCCACAAGGGAGCGCGTCGGATTTCGATAGAGCAGTTCCGCCCACCGCTCTATCCGTTGCGTCCTTGTAGCCAGCAGAGCCGGCGATAGTGGACTGATGTCCGCGACTGACTGGAGTTGATCGAGTGTCTGGTGCTTCATGACTGCCTCCTGTTGGTCGTTCCAATCCCAAGGCCTTTGCTGCAGGATTGGCTCACACGCTAAGCCGCCTCGTAAAGGAGCGGCGGCCGATCAGGTGTTGCCACCAATCGCCCACAGGCACCACGCGGCGGCATCTGCAGCGACCCCAACTGCATTCCTTCGCCAATGTTCCAGCGGGATGAAAAAAACTGTGCGGCCGGCCGACCCGACGGACCCGGCTGGCGCACGCAGGATCCTGAACTGCTGGACGATGATGACGCAGGCCTGGAAAGGCGGCTAGGTTGGACCTTGCTTTTCAGGCTTGACCATGATGTTTCACTACCCGCTCGGTCATCGCGGGAAGGCCAGGAGCAGAGCCGCTGGCGGCAACGATGAGTTGCGGACGAGGTCGGGCGGTGGAGGACGACGCCCTTGGGCCGCCAGGTCACTGAAGGACCAACCGAAGCGGCGCTTCGGGCGAGGAACGGCGGCAAGGCCTCTTTGACCGGCATGGGGCGCATTGCTGACCGGCAGATTTTCGGCCGACAGCAGACCCTCTGCTGCTTGGGTACCCAGCACGCAAGCTGACATGTGAGACCTCGGTGCGAAGGCAGGGACCAGACCCACTGCGAACGTACGTGTTGGTTCGCATGTTGGCGCTGAAGCGCCTTATCGTTCAGCCTCGCGGCACATAGATCATATGAACCGTATCGTCATCGATCAATGTGCTCGACACCAGTTGCAGCGGAGGCCTTGCCTCGTGGAAGAAAGGCTTGCCCTTGCCGAGCACGAACGGCCTCACGTGCAGGTGATATTCCTCAATCAGGCCCAGCCCGGTCATAAGACCGGCCAGTTCCGGACCGGAAACGCTCAGGATACCCTCCGTGCGGGCCGCGATCTCGCGAATCTGCGCTTCAATATCGCCGGAGATGAGGGTGGCGTTCGGGCCGACCCGTGAAAGTGTGCGCGAAACGACCCATTTGGGCAGCTTGCGCCAGAGTGTCGCGAACTGGCGAAGCGAAGCATCCCATTCCGCGTGATCATCGTCCCAATAGCGCATGACCTCGTACATCCGGCGGCCATACACAGCGCCGGCATGGTTGCGAATCGTCTCGATCCAGTACTCGAAGTGCTTCTGGCTTGGTGCGCCCATGACCAGATTTCCGGCAAGGTCATCGACATAGCCATCGATGGAAACGTTCATTCCCAAGATAAGTTTGCCCAAAAGCAGCGCCTTCACATGGTCGGTTCACGGATTAACCGCTTGTAATTTGCAAGCAGTCAGACACTATAGCAACTGATTGCAAATCGCAAGCAGCATGGAAGGAAGCGTTCGTGCCGCAAACGAGCTCTGCCTTGTCCCATCAACCCTGCATCCGTCCCGGCTATCGCCCTCTACGCCTGCCTTCCCGAATCAAGCTGCACCCCAAGTCGCTCGTTCCGTCTCCACCGCACCACGGCGCGATAGCTGGTATGATCGACAGGCACGTGAAGGACGAAACGGTCGGGGATTGCGATATCGGCCTTCACCCGCAGCTCCGCACCGTGAGCGTGCTGGTTGCAAACCAGACAATTGATACTGGCGTCGCCAACGCGGATTGTCGCTTCCTTCAGAACAAGATCACGGATATGTGACCGTCGCTCTATCGGTGGGTCAGCCGGCATTGCCTTATCCCTCTGATTTGACGACCTGAAACTCTTCTGAACCCGGAATGGAAAGCGCACTACCGGCCCAGCGGTTGCCTCGAAAGACTGACGAGCTCGGCTTCGTCGACCACGCCGGCCATATAGTTCGCGATAATCCGGGATGCGATGGCGTCGCGTGCTTCGGGCGACTGACCGTCGCGCTTAAGCTGCTCGAATACACGGCCCAACAGCTCGAGTTCGGATGGCTGCAAAACGCCGGCCTCGGTGGCTTTGCGTCGAATGGGCATTTGTGATCCTCCACTGCGGTCAACAACATACGACCGCGGCAGGGAAACTCAACTCACCTGTCGAGGGCGCCGCGCGGGCGGCGCCGCGCGGGCGGCGCCGACCACAAATCCCGTTTACCCGAGCGGGGAGTTTTTCACTCAAAGCCACAGTGATCTGGCGTCCATACAAAGCCCGCCAGCAAAGCCGGCGGGCGCAATAGTCATAAGATACGCCACTAGAACCAGCTTCGGTCGCGTTCCTGGCTTTGCCCGAGCAGCATGCCGATCAACAACCCGGCAATGCCGCCAAGCACGAAAGCGCTGCTGATGGTGCCGGGATTTTGCTGGACGGCTTCGGACACCGTCTGCGCCTGCGATCTCAGCTGCTGCGTTGCCCGTGCCGCGCGCTCGGTCGCGCTGCCGTACCAGCCGCCGGCTTCGCCGACGGCATCTTCTGCGCGGTCGGCAAGCGTCCGGTTGATCTTGCTGATCTCGCGCTTCAGCGATGCGACCTGCTTCTCCAGGGCCTCCTGGGCCTCTCGGGCGGACATCTTCGGGGTGTCCTTGGGGGTGTCCTTCGCGGTGTCCTTCGGGGTGTCGTTGTCGGCCATGGCTGTTCCTTTCGTTGAGGCAGGGGGAACGGCCAACGGACAAGGATGGTTCCGCTGCCTGCGCTCACAGTCATTCGCCCGGCCGGCCGCCAACTTTGGGAACACTCTCCCGATCCAACGGTTGTGGTTGATGGAGGGCACGCATTTGTCGAATCGGTCGAGCCATGCTGAAACGCTGCGGACGGTCTCCGACCTGCTCCACCGCGCCCGCCGTGTCATCCGCGACGGCGGCCATGCGGCGGCGATGTTCGAAATAGATACGCTGCTGCAGGTCGCCCAGACAGAGGTTGCGCGCCGCCTCGAACGCAACGATCGCTGAACCTCGATAGGCCACCGCGGGCGCTATTCATTGCGGGCGGCGAAGGCCTCGTTTCCCTTTGCGATGGACTTGCAAGGCGCCCATCGAGCAGGTCGCCGTCCGCGCCACGCGTCGACATTGCAAAGGCGCAGAAGCCGAGGATGAGGGACCATCATCGCGGCATCGACCCTCCCTGTTATAACGCTTGGGCGGCGGAACAAAGCTTGGCCGCACTGGTTAGGCTCACAGCACGATGTGTGCCCCAACGAGGATTTCTGTCCATGAAAACACGTGTTCTTCTAGCTTCGCTGGCCACCGCCACAGCCATGGTCTTCGCCCTGCCCGCCTTCGCCGCCGACAGTGCTCAGGACTTTGTCGACAAGGCTGCCATCGGCGGCCTGTTCGAAGTGGACTCCAGCAAGATCGCAGAAGGCAAGGCCCAGGATCAAGGCGTCAAGGATTTCGCCAAGAAGATGATCGACGATCACGGCGCCGCCAACGCCAAGCTTGCGACCATCGCCGGCGAACAGAAGCTGAAAGTGCCGACGGAGCTGGACGCCAAGCACAAGGCCGATCTGGAGGCTCTGCAGAATGCCAACGATGCCGTCGACAAGCCCTATGTCCAGATGCAGCGCGATGCGCATTCGGAGGCGGTCACGCTGTTCGAGAGCTACGCCAAGGACGGCGACAACGCGCAGTTGAAGACCTTCGCCTCCGAGACCTTGCCGACGCTCAAAATGCATCAGGAAATGGCCGAGAAGATCGCTTCCGCCGACAATGCATCGTCGACCACCAGCTCCACCACCCCGGCCGTGAGCACGACCGACACCACCAATCCGGCCGCCCCGGTCCCGGGTGCCAACAGCTTCACCGAGGATCAGGCGAAGAGCCGCATTCAGGATGCCGGCTTCTCCGGCGTGTCCAAGCTGACCAAAGACGACCAGGGCATCTGGCGCGGTCAGGCCACCAAGGATGGCAAGACCACGACCGTGGCGCTCGATTATCAGGGCAACGTCGTTGCCGGCGCCAACTGAACCTCTGAACCAGACCGAGGAGATCAAGACCCATGAAAACCGTAACCGGACTTTTCGACAACTACGATGATGCCTCCGATGCCGTCGGCGAACTGGAGGCAATCGGCGTGCCGCAGGCCGACATCAGCATCGTCGCCAACAATTCGGATGACTGGTACGACGATGGCGACACCTCCAACGCCGCCGAGGATGCAGCCGGCGGCGCCGGTCTCGGAGCCGTCATTGGCGGCGCCGGCGGGCTTCTGACAGGGCTCGGCATCATGGCCATTCCGGGCGTCGGTCCGGTCGTGGCCGCAGGATGGCTGGCCGCCACCGCGGTCGGCGCCGTTGGCGGCGCGGTCGTCGGTGGCGCTGCCGGCGGCATCGTCGGGGCGCTGACCGAGTCAGGCGTCCCCGAAAGGGATGCGCATGTCTATGCGGAGGGCGTTCGCCGCGGTGGCACGATGGTGACCGCCAGGGTCAGTGACGAACTCGCCGATGAGGCCGAGCGTATTCTTGGCGAGTCCAACTCGGTCGATCTGCAAGACCGCCGACGCGCCTATGAAGCCGGTGGCTGGACCGGCTTCGATGCCAATGCCGACCCCTACACCGACATCGAGGCCGAGCGCGACAGAACGCGCAACGCCAGCCCACTCTGATCATCGAGCCCCGTCGCCGTACGGCGGCGGGGCCGAAGGTGCTGTCGGCGCACTGCAAGCGACGTTCAGATTCGGCCATAAGGGGCGGGTTCTCATCGGACCTGCCCCTTTTCGCTGTTGCCTTGGCTTGACCGGCTCTCGCCGTGTTAACGTCGAACCAACGAACCCAGCCCCAGGAAGGCATGAGCCCCTCCCCGCAACTGATTGCCGAATGGCCGTTGTCGCCGTCAGCGACACTCGGGTCCGCCGTGCGCTCCAAGGGGATCGAACGTGAAGTCAGAGCCCGGCTGCCATGGGCAGTCAGGAAGCACGTCAAGGCCGAGACGGGCCGCATCGCATTGCGAATGTCGAGATCCGAAGCGGAAGCGTTCAAGGCCGCCTCTGCCAGTATCTCCAAAACACTGGAGGGAGTGGAAGCGCTGCCTGTGCTTCCACGCGAGGTCGAGGATATCCTTACGATCTCTTCGCGCGAGCGCCACAAATGGCGCAAGGACGGTCGGCTGCAAAGCACCGGCACACGCACCGTCAAGATGCGTGGGCGATCAAAGTCTGTCACCTTCCACGTTTTCGACCCGCGCCACATCGAGGACGTCCTGGATCGCGATTTGGCAACAGTCTGGAGAGAGCAGGATGTCCAGGCGGTCGCCGAGAACAGGCGGCGCGGCGCGGGCAAGGCCGCGTTGACGCGCGCGGGAAAAGGCACCGGGCAGGCACGCACTGCGAGGAAGGCCCGGAACACGGACGGCCCGCCGCCCGGATTGAAGGGCTGGGATGCGTTCGAGGACGAAGGCCTGCTGCGATAATGATGCTGGCGCTTGCCCTTGTATTTTGGGCGTGTGCGGGGCGAGCCTCAGCCTCAGCGCATCAATCCCGCTGCCCGCAGCGCGTCCTCGATGACCTTGGTAATCCCGCCCGCCGGACCGCCTGGCGGATTGACAGGCTCCGGGGCCGGATCGACACGGACAGCTCGCGGTTTTTCCTTTGGCGAGAAAGGCTGCAATGCAGTGCCTGAAGCGGCCTCGGCTTTCGCCGTGCGTCGTACCTCTGGCTTCGTCAGCCCCCAGAAACGGGCGATGTGGCGCGTCGAGGAAATCCCGGCATCCAGCATGAACGGCCCTGCTTTGCCGAGAGCATTGTCGCCGCTCGCCTGCAATGGCGTGCCATGGCCCATGCCGGCAATGCTGTATGCCTCGACCACGTCGCGGCCTTTGCCATCGGACCAGACTTTGCGGCTCTGACCGTCGACCTTTTCCGTGCGTGTCGGCGCTTGAGCGAGGCCGTGCACGCCCTGCCATTGCGCCAGCACCGCGCCGGCATTGGAAGGCACCACGGTCGTGTCGGCCGAGCCCTGCCAGATCGAAATCCTCGGCCACGGCCCCTTGTGCGGCGAAGCCTCCCGCAACAGACGCTGCAGGTCGGTTCTGGACGGGCCGCCATGGCCACGCATGCGGTCGAAGGCTTCGGGGATGGTCGAGGCGCTGCCATAGGCAAGCCCGGCAATGATCGCGCCACCGGCAAACACGTCCGGGTAGGTCGCCAACATCACCGCCGCCATGGCGCCGCCGGCGGAAAGGCCGGTGACGAATATCCGCTTGCGGTCGAGACCGTGAGTGACCACGGCCGCCTCGATCATCTGGCGGATGGACAGCGCCTCGCCGCTGTCGCGGCTTATATCGCCTGGCACGAACCAGTTGAAGCAAAGGTTGGCGTTGTTGGCGCGCTGCTGCTCGGGAAAAAGCACGGCAAAACCCTGATCGGCAGCAAGTTCGGTCCAGCCGGAGCCATGATCGTACGCGGCCGCAGTCTGGGTACAGCCATGCAGCACCACGACCAGCGCCGCCTGCTTCGGCAGGTTTTCAGGACGATAAAACCGCGCGCGCAAGGCGCCCGGATTGGACCCGAACCCTGTCATCTCGGACAGGTGGTCGTCCTTGCTCTGTCCTGTACCGGCTGGCCGGCCGCGCATCGCGCTCAGCCGGGCGATCGTATCGGATATGTCTCGCAAATCGGTATCCTTGCGCGCCGGAATGGGCAGACTCGTGCACACAACGCACACGCAGCAATATCGTTGCTGCACTGCACAATAACAAGCGGCGCGGTCGGTTAAATGACCGGTGGATCACAGGAGCCGCTGCACAGCTTGTAACGACGAGCGCAATTGCGCCCGGCTGACCTCTGGTCGGTCAGCCGGTCGAGGCCGGCAGGCGCCGGGTTACCAGCGCTGATGCACGTAGGGCTTGATGTTCTCGTCGTAGACCGCCCTCACCTTGGCCATCAACTCGGAGGACAACGGCGCGAGCTCCGCCGCTTCCGCATTGGAAACCGCCTGCGCCGGATTGCGGGCGCCGGGGATGACGACCGTCACCGCGTCGAACATCAGGATCCAGCGCAGAGCGAATTTCGCCATCGTGGTGTCGCCTGACACCAGCGGCCGCACCTTCTCGACCGCCGCCAGCCCGACCTCATAGGGCACGCCCGAAAACGTCTCGCCGACATCGAAGGCTTCGCCATTCCTGTTGAACAGGCGATGGTCGGTGGTCTCGAACTTGGTGTCCGCCCTGAACTTGCCGGACAACAGGCCGCTGGCCAGCGGCACGCGGGCGATGACGGCGACATCGTTCTTTTTCGCCTGGTCGAAGAACAGCTCGGCCGGGCGCTGGCGAAAGGCGTTGAAGATGATCTGCACGCTGACGACACCGGGATATTGCATCGCCTTCAGCGCCTCTTCGACACGCTCGACGCTGACGCCGTAGTTGCGGATCTTGCCCTGCTCGGTGAGCTTGTCGAGACGCTCGAACACCTCCGGATGATAGTAGAGATCCGTCGAGGGGCAATGCAGCTGCACCAGGTCGAGCGTGTCGGTCTCGAGGTATGTCAGGCTGCGGTCGATCCAGCTGTTGAGGTTCTCGACGCTGTAGCCTTCGACGCTCTGCTTCGGCAGCCGCCGTCCGGCCTTGGTGGCGATGAACGGGCGCGCGCCGCCGCGTTCCTTCATCACCCGTGCGATCAGCTTTTCCGAACGGCCGTCGCCATAGACGTCGGCGGTGTCGAGGAAGCTGACGCCGGCATCGAGCCCAGCATGCAGGGCGGCGACTGCATCGTCGTCATTGACCTCGCCCCAGGCGGCGCCGATTGCCCAGGCGCCGAAGCCGATCTCGCTGACTGATCTGCCGGAACGGCCAAATTTCCGTGAATGCATCTCGCTGTTCCTGACTTGCGGCCTCGCCGGCAATGCCGGCTCCATGATTGCGATTTTTCAGGGAGCCTCATACCGCATGGCAACGTGATTGACATCCCTCTTCCCTGGATTTACCAGATTACAGGGTTGTATGACAACCGGGTAAGACTGCAACAGTTGGAGCCGGGAGGAACATGTCGCTGATGCGCGAACTCTATCTCCGCGGGGTCGCCGGATGAGCAGTCCGTCAACCGTGGTTGGCCCCCTAATCGTGAACAGCCTTGTTGCGCAGATCCTCGAAGCGGGCATAGCTTTTGGTCAGATGGCTGCGCATGGCGCGCCGCGCGGCATTGACGTCCCTGGCTTCGATTGCCCCGAGAATGGCGCGATGCTCGCGCTGCATGCGGTCGAGATATTTTTCCCGCTCGGCCTCCGTCATGCGGTCGAGCCGCGTCCAATGGCGCGGGACCATGGCGCTGCCGAACGTGTCGAACAGCCGGGTGAAATTCGGGTTCTGCGTCGCCGCCAGAATGGCGCGGTGGAAGCCGAAATCCTCTTCCGAGCCGGAGCCGCCGGCGCGCACCGCCGCCTCCAGCGCGTCGAGCCGAGCGCTCATCTGTTGAAGCGCCGCCTCGCTGCGGCGTTCGGCGGCGAGACCGGTCGCCTCCACCTCGATGCCCATGCGCAGTTCGAGCACGCGCAGCACCTCGTCGATCGATTCGAGATCGTCGGGCAGCACGGAAAACGTCTTCGG
The DNA here is from genome assembly GCF_000502215.1 of Mesorhizobium sp. L103C105A0. Lineage (NCBI taxonomy): Bacteria > Pseudomonadati > Pseudomonadota > Alphaproteobacteria > Hyphomicrobiales > Phyllobacteriaceae > Mesorhizobium > Mesorhizobium sp. L103C105A0. The sequence goes on from NZ_AYXF01000001.1 coordinate 871,655, forward strand.
CGGCGGATCCTTGGCGACGAAGGCGCCGAGCCCCTGGCGCGTGGTAATCAGCCCGCGCGCACGCAGCGCCGCCAGCGCCTCGCGCACCACGGTGCGGCTGACGCCTGTGGCAGCAACAATCTCCTGCTCGGTCGGCAGCCGCTGCCCCGGTGCAAGGTCACCGGATTCGATCTGCGCAATCAGCGTGTTGACCAGACCCGTCCGCAGGTTGGGCGCCTGCGGAATGGCGTCGAAAGTCATGGGGTCCGCCATCGGTGGCACTCCGGTTCGATTCTTGTTCGAAGGCCGAATCTTATTCAAAGAATTGCATCGACGGGTGCCCGCCGCAAGGTGACGAAAGTTCGGCCCGTTGGCACGGGCCATAGGAGGATTGCATGAAAGAACGCATCGGTTTCATCGGCCTGGGCAGCATGGGCGCCGGCATGGCCGACAATCTGCTGCGCAAGGGCTGGCCGCTGACGGTGCATGTCCACCGCAGCCGCACCGCCGCCGACCGGCTGATCGCCGCCGGCGCCACCGAAGCGCCAAGCCCGCGCGCGCTCGCCACCGCGAGCGACATCGTCATCCTGTGCGTCACCGGCTCGCACGAGGTCGAAGCGCTGGTCAAAGGCCAGGATGGCCTTGCTGCGGCAGCTAAGCCGTTGCTGATCATCGACTGCTCGACCTCCAACCCGTCATCGACGACAGCGCTTGCCGCCGACCTCGCGGAGCAGGGCATGACGCTGATCGACGCGCCGCTGGCGCGCACGCCCAAGGAAGCCACCGAGGGCAAGCTCGACGTCATGGTCGGCGGTGCGGCCGAAATCGTCGCCCGCGCCCGGCCGGTGCTCGAGGCCTTCGCCGCGCGTGTCGTCCACACCGGCCCGACCGGCAGCGGCCACACCATGAAGCTGCTCAACAATTTCATCTCGATGGGCTATTCCGCGATCTATTCGGAAGCGCTGAGCCTCGGCGCCAAGGCCGGCCTGACGCCGCAGGTCTTCAACAGTGTCATCTCCGGCAGCCGCATGGATTGCGGCTTCTACCAGGCCTTCTTCGATTTCGTCCTCAACCGCAACGAAAACGCCCAGCGCTTCGCCATCGCCAATGCGCTGAAGGACATGACCTACCTCGCCTCCTTCGCCCAGGCCGCCGGCATCGCCAACCCGATCAGCGCGGCGGTGCGCAATGGGTTTGCGATGGCCGTCACGACGGGTCATGGCGAGAAGTTCGTGCCGGCGCTATCGGATATTGTTGCGGGGTTGAACGGGGTGTCGTTGATAGAGCCGGCGACTGGGTGACGGAGGCGGCTGATGAGTACCGCCTAGTTGTATACTGACGATGTATAGGTGATTCCTTAGCGATTTTGCGCTATGAGGATCGCATGAATCTGAGGGGGATCATCGCGGCGGAGAAATCCGCCGTTGATACGGGGGATTGGAAACGAGGTGAGATACCACGCTCCAAGTGGCCGTCACGCCGCGCGAAGGCCAAGGCGTATAAATATGGGCCGCTTTATCAGTGGCGAATCCTTTTCTTTCAAGCGGCTGGTCAAGATTGTCGCGTTCTTCTGCTGTTCAACGAATCGAAGCGGATTTTTCGTGCTACCCTAGGCGTGACGAAGGGCGGCGAAACCCTTGTCATTTGTGACTATGAGTATCACGCCAGCGAACCAGGGTGGCATTGCCATGCCCGTTGTAGCGATTTGGCCGGCATCAATTCCGCTCACAATCGATTCGGCGGCGTTCGCTTGCCAAAGGCGGGTTCGTTCCATCGCCGAACAGAATTTAGGCATCTAAAGCAGCCTCTTTCTGCTCAGACCGCCTTTAATTGCGCAATATCAATCTTCAAGATCGATAGGGCGGAAGGAATGGTATGAAGACCGAACTCTGCCAAGCGTTCTGCAATGATATAACGGTCACTGAGGTGCCTGCTGGCCTTGCTGTATCTACGGCATTCAGGCGCGATGACGGCGACCGCGTGTCATTTTATGTAACGAAAACAGAGGGCGGCGCTTTCAGGCTTGAAGACGACGGCGCTACGATTCAGCAGTTAGAAGCGGCCGGCGTCGATTTTGAGACCGATACCCGCCGTCGCGGGCTGGAAAGCCTACTGTCCTCAGTGGACGCTCATTTCGATCAGACAGACGGAACGATCAAGACCGTGGCATTTCCAGAGAGGGAACTGCCGGCTAGGGCGCTGGAGTTTGTCGGCGTCATGATCCGCATGAACGATTTTCTCCTGCTCACACAAGAGAAGATCGCTTCCTCATTCAAGGAAGATGCGGCGGAAAGAATAAAGGCAATCGTGGGAGACCGTGCCATAGTCAGAGAAAATGAGGCGGTCAGTTCTCGTCTTTCAGAGGTGACTCCTGACATGGTTTTGGAGGTCAGCGGCCGCCCGCCCGTCGCAATATTTTTCGGGAATAGTCCTTCGCGAGTGAACGACGCGATCTTCCTTCACTTTGCTGCTCTGCATGAGGTGAAGCAGGACTTGTCGGTAGTAGCTCTATTGGAAGACGATCATGCGATCTCGAACGACCTTCGCCGCAGAGCAAGCAACCGCCTTGCGACCGTACCCGTCTACAAGGATGACGAAGACGCAGCGATAGCTCGTATTGCTCGCGAAGCACTGGGTAAGGCGGCATGAGCGACAAGGCCTACGCCAGGTAGGATGCGCCTGCCTTCTAATCCGGTTTCCTCCTCCATAGGCCAGGAACTTCCGCAACTTTGCGCCGCTGCTTCGGCGCCAGAGTTGGCCTTTAAGCCACCACTGGCCACCCCTCCCCATGTCAAACCGCAAGATCGGTCGAGCGCGACATGTCCGGAACCGCCTATCTGGTGTCGCCACGCAGGACGAGACGTTTGATGACGCCACTTGAAAACTACCAAGCCCGGATGCAGCGGGTGCTGGACCACATAGACCAGCATCTGGACGGCGATCTGGGCCTGGAAGCGTTGAGCGGCGTCGCGGCGTTCTCGAAATACCATTTCCACCGGCAGTTCACGTCAACCTTCGGCTTGTCCGTGCATCGCTATGTCCAGCTCGCCCGCCTGAAGCGCGCTTCGTACCGGCTTGCCGAGAGCGACGCCCAAAGCGTCACCGACATAGCGATGGATGCCGGTTACGACGCACCGGATGCCTTCGCCCGCGCCTTTCGGCAACGGTTCGGACAATCGCCTTCGTCGTTCCGGAAGTCTCCCGACTGGGGGGCGTGGCTCATGGCCTTCGGGCCGCTCGAAAAAGCAAGGACCACGCTCATGCAGATAATCTTCGAACCCGCCGACGTGATGATCCGCGATGTGCCCCCGACGCCGGTGGCGATCATGGAGCATCGCGGCGACCGGGCGACGCTCCAGGACACCATCCAGCGCTTCATCGCCTGGCGCAAGGCGGCCGGCCTCTCGCCCGAGACAAGCCCGACCTTCAACATCTTCCGTTCCGAAAGGGAGCCGGCGAACCCGGCCGATTACAGCATGGATATTTGTGCCGGAACCGACCTGCCGGTAGAAGGCGGGCCGATCGAGGACGCGCAGATGAAGGCCGGCGTGATCCCCGGCGGACGCTGCGCGGTGCTGCGCTATCCCGGCAACACCAACAATCTCGAGCCGGCAGCGCTTTACCTGTACCGCGAATGGCTTCCGGCCAGCGGCGAGGAGGCGCGCGACTTTCCGATCTATTGCCAGCGACACTTTTCGTCGAACGGACCGGTGCGCGAGGTGGTGCTTGAGCTGTTTTTGCCGCTGAAATAGCGCGGTGGGTGGCGGCCTATCTCCGGCCCTGAGCTGGTTGAGCCGACGACCGAGTGAAATCTGATATGGCGCTCCCCCACTCCGTCTCGGCTTCGCCGAGCCACCTCTACCCCCACATTCGTGGGGGAGAGGAAACCCAAGCTTTGAAGGGCTGCGATGTCGGAGATTGGCATTTCCTCATCCCCCATGAAATGGGGGGTCCGAAGGACGGGCGAGACCCGTGGCTCGCCCCGGCAAGGTGGCTCGGCGAAGCCGAGACGGAGTGGGGGTCAGCGCCGCCATAGGCGATTGGCCCAGCGCGCGGATAAGGCAAGGCTATCCCTAAGCCTGCCCGCGCACAGCCTTCCGCAACCGCGAATGCCGTACCGGAGACGCCGCCTCGGGCCCCGGCGCTATCTCCGCAGCTTCCCCCTCATGCAACCCCACCCGCAGCGCCGCGCCCGCCAGATGGTCGCGCATCGCCGCTTGCGCTCCTTCGGCGTCGCCGGCACGGATCGCTCTCAGGATGCGCTCATGTTCGCCGAGCGTGATGCGGGCCATGTCGTCCGACTTTTGCTGGTTGCCGGCGGCGAGAATGCTTTCGCGCACCCGCTCGGACACGAAGACCAGGAATTGGCCCATGTAGGAATTGCGCGTCGCCTCGGCGACGGTGCGGTGGAATTCGAGGTCGCTGCGCAGCCAGGCGACGCTGCCATAGGGGGCGGCGCGCATGCCGGACAGCGCATCGCCCATGGCTTTGAGATCGGCGTCGCTGCGCCGTTTTGCGGCAAGGGCCGCCGCCTGCACTTCGAGGATGCCACGCAGTTCGAACAGATTGCGAAACGAGTCGGCGCGCTGCAGCGTCTCATGGTCGATGGTCAGCACCGTCGGGTTGTTGCTCTCGACCACGAAGGCGCCGCGCCCCTGCTGCGACCAGATTCGGCCTTCCGAGCGCAGCCGCGCGATCGCCTCGCGCACCACGTTGCGGCTGACCCCGAAAGTGGTTGCCAGCGCCGCCTCGGTCGGCAGCTGGTCACCCGGCTTCAGCCGGCCTTGCGCGATCTCGCGCGAGATGGAACTGGCCACCAGAGTGGAGAGGTGTGGGCCGCGATTGACCTTGTCGAGTTTCAGCGTCATCGCTCACCTATAGTCGACGGCGGGTGCGGACGCCAGAATGCGGCCGTTGCTGAGAATGTGGCGCGGGTCGAATGCGTCCTTGATGCCGGCGGCGAGGTCGAGCGTCACCGGATCGATGCGTTCGAGGAACGCCTTCTGCTTGACCCGGCCGATGCCGTGCTCGGCGCTGATAGAGCCGCCATAGCGATCGACGACGGTGAAGATCTCGGCTTCCGCCTGCTCGAACAGATGTTCCATCGCCTCGGTGCCCATGCCTTCCGGCGGCACGACGTTGAGGTGGATGTTGCCGTCGCCGACATGGCCGTAGGTGACGGCCAGCGCGTCGGGCCGGGCTTTCTCCAAGGCGGCCAGCGCATCGGTGACGAAATCGGCAAGCCTGGAGATCGGCACCGACACATCGGTGCGCAGGTAGCGCCCGCCCCTGCCCTGCCGCTCGACCATGATCTCGCGGTAGAGCCACAACCGCTCACCTTGAGCCCTGGTCGAAGCGATGACGCCGTCCTCGACGATGTCCTCGACGCTGCCGAGAAACCCCAGCAGCATATTGGAGAGGTCGATCAGCCCGCCCGACGACACCTCGATCAGCACATAGACGGGATAGGGCTGGCTGAGCGGATCGGGAAAATCCTGGCCTTCGCGCATGGTGATCTCGATGCCGCCGCGCAGGATCAGTTCGAAGGCGGTGAGCAAATCGCTGCAATCGCGCCGGGCGCGGGCATAGAGTGCCATCGCATCCTCGACCGAGCGCAAGCCGACAAGTGCTGTTTCGATCTGCGTCGGCTTGGGAAACAGCTTCAGCGCCGCCGCGGTGACGATGCCCAGCGTGCCCTCCGAGCCGATGAAGATCTGCTTCAGATCATAGCCGCGATTGTCCTTGCGCAGCACTTTCAGCCCGTTCCAGATGCGGCCGTCGGCCAGCACCACTTCGAGGCCAAGCACCAGGTCCCGCGTCATCCCGTAGCGCAGCACGTTGAAGCCGCCGGCATTGGTGGCGACATTGCCGCCGATACGGCAGCTGCCCTGCGCGCCGAAGGTGATCGGCAGCAGGCAGTCGCTCGCTTCGGCGGCGCGCTTGGCGTCCTCGAGAATGCAGCCGGCCTCGACCACCATGGCAAAGTCGATCGGGCTGATCGAACGGATACGGTTCATGCGCTCCAGCGAGATGACGATCTCGCCGCCATCCGCCGCCACTGCGGCGCCCACGAGCCCGGTCAGGCCGCCTTGCGGCACCACCGGAATGCGCTCGGCATGGCAGAACCGCATCAGCGCCGACATTTCCTCCACCGAAGAGGGCCGCGCCACCGCCAGCGGCCGGCCGAAATGATCGCCCGACCAATCGCGGCTGTAGCGCGCCAGATCCACTTCCTCGGTCAGCAGCCCGCCATTCGGCAGCAAGCCGGCCAGGGCTGCGATCTGCGATGCGGAGGGTGGCGGCACGGCATTCATGGATTGGCTCTGGGCCCCTCGGCAAAACGGCTGGACAAATACCGGCGTTGTCGTGTTATCATACAACCCTGATTGAGAACATCAAGCGAGGCTTGCCGCCAAGCGTTCGATGTGGATGATCAGACCCGCAAATCACAGAATTCGGAGGACTTCCCCAATGAGCGACGCCCCGGGATTTCGCTATATGCACACCATGATCAGGGTGCTCGACCTCGACAAGTCGATCGCCTTCTACACCGAGGTGCTCGGCATGACTCTGCTGCGCCGCGACGACTACCCCGGCGGCAAGTTCACCAACGCCTTTGTCGGCTACGGCCCCGAGGACAAGGAAGCCGTCGTCGAGCTGACGCTGAACTGGGGCCGCGAGGAGCCCTACGAGATCGGCACCGGCTTCGGCCATCTGGCGCTCGGCGTCAACGACATCTACGCCGTCTGCGCCGAACTGGAAAAGCGCGGCGCCAAGATCCCGCGCAAGCCCGGCCCGATGCAGCACGGCACCACCCACATCGCTTTCGTCGAAGACCCCGACGGCTACAAGATCGAGCTGATCGGCCTCGACACGATGTAATCCGATCGGGCCGGACCGCATCGGCCTCGCGCCGATGCGGTCCCGTCCTGTCCGCGCTTGCCTGGGAGGCGGGATCACTTGATGACCGCGATCTTGCTGCGGTCGATGGTGATGGCGACGGCGGCAATGAGCACCGCGCCGAACACCATGTTTTCCAGGAAAATATTGACGCCGACGAAGGTCATGCCGATGCGCACGATCGAGATGATCAGCGCGCCGACCGCCGTGCGGGCAACGCCGCCGAGCCCGCCGGTGATCGCCGTGCCGCCGACGATGACGGCGGCGATGGCCGGCAGCAGCAGCTGGTTGGCCAGCACCGGCGAACCGCTCGACAGCCTGGCTGCCAGCACGATGCCGGCGAAGGCCGCGAGCATACCCGACGCGGCAAAGGCGATGATCTTGGTGCGGTCAACATTGATGCCCGCGGCCCACGCCGCCGGCTCGCCGGCGCCGACCGCGATCGCCTGGCGGCCGAAGCGTGTGTAGCGCAGCGCCAGAAAGGCGGCGATGCCGATGACCGCCGAAATCAGCACCACCACCGGAATGCCGATGATGGTGGCGTTGATCCACGCCGTGTTTTCGCGACCAGCCTCCTCGATGGTGATGGCGCGGCCATTGGAGACCCAGAGCGCCAGGCCGGTGACCACGCCGCCGGTGGCGAGTGTCGCGACGAAGGACGGCACGCGCAGCTTGACATGGACGACACCGCTCAACACGCCGAAGGCGAGCCCCGACAGGATCGCCACCGGAAAGGCGGCGAGGCCGAGCGACGGCAGCAATTGCGCCAGGATGACGCTGGCTAGTGACGCCACCGCCTGGATCGACAAATCGATGCCGCCGAGCAGAATGGCGAAGGTGACGCCGGTCGCCAGGATGAACAGCACGGAGGTGTTGGCAAACAAAAGCGCCACGGTTTCGCCGGTGAGGAAGCCGGGCGCGGCGATCTCGATGACCAGCAGCAGGCCGACCAGCAGGATCAGCGGAATGGCGCCTTGCGTCCACTTGCCCTCGAAAACCTGCCTGATGGAGAACGCCTCATTCATCGGTTCACACCATTGCCCTGAGAAGATCGACCTGGTTCGGCTTGTTGCCCGGACTGGCATCGAAGCGTGCGGTGATTGCACCGTCGCGCATCACCAGCACCTGGTGCGACAGACCGATCGTTTCCTCCAGCGTGTCGGAAATCAAAAGGATCGCCACGCCTTGCGCCGAGAGATCGCGCACCAATTCGTAGACCTCCTCCTTGGCGCCGACATCGAGGCCGCGTGTGGGATGGTCGAGCACCAGGATGCGCGAGCCCGCCGTCATCCAGCGCGCCAGCACCACCTTCTGCTGGTTGCCGCCGCTGAGCTTGCGGCAGGCGGCATCGGGACCGGGCGCCTTGATGCGCAGCCGCTTGATCCAGTCGGCGGCAAGCCGGCGCTCCTTGCCATAGTCGATGGCGCCATGGCGCATGACGCTGGAGAGATCGGCCAGCGAAATGTTCTCCGCGATCGACAGGAACATCACCAGCCCTTCGAGCCGGCGCTCGCGCGGGACATAGCCGATGCCCTTGCGCACAGCCGGCTCCGGCGAGGAGAAGCGCACGGCATCGCCGGCGATTTTCATCTCGCCGGCATCATGCTGGACGAAGCCGCCAACGGTGCGCGTCACCTCCTCGCGGCCGGAGCCGACGACGCCGGCAATGCCGACAATCTCGCCGGCCCGGATCGAGAGATCGACGCCGTGATAGTAACCGTTGGCGCCAAGCCCCTTGGCCTCGACCATCACGATATCGCGCGGCGCGAGCTGGCGGGCCTCGCGGTAATATTCGGCCTGCAGGCCGCGCCCGACCATGATCTCGTGCAGCTCCGGCGCGGTGACTTCAGCTGCGCGGTGCTCGGCGACGACCGCGCCGTCCTTCATCGTGTAGACACGGTCGGAGATGTTGAGCACCTCGTCGAGGCGGTGCGAGACGAACACAAAACTGGCGCGGGATTTAAGCGAGCGCACCCGCGCGAACAGCACCTCGATATCAGCGGCGTTGAGCACCGAGGTCGGCTCGTCGAGCAGGATGAGCAACTGCCGCTCGACCACTTCCTCCAAGGTCAGCGCCTTGGCGAGCTCGACCATCTGGCGTGCGGCGAAGGTGAGTTCGGAGGTGCGCGCGGTGACGTCGATGTCGATGCCGATCTTGGCCAGTTGCCGCCGCGCCGCCGCGTTCATGGCGCGCCAATTGACGAGGCCGAAGCGGGTGAAGCGGTCCTCTTCGCCGAGATAGATGTTTTCGGCAACCGTCAGGTTCAGCACCAGCGACTGCTCCTGGAACACCATGCCGATGCCATGCCTGGCCGCATCACGGGCGTTGCGCATGCGCAGCTGTTCGCCATCCAGCGTGAGCGAGCCGCCATCCGGCCGGTAACCGCCGGCCAGCACCCGCATCAGCGTCGACTTGCCGGCGCCGTTCTCGCCGATCAGCCCGACAACTTCATTGGGCCGCACCTCGATGGAGACGTCGCGCAGCGCCTGGACGCCGGGGAAATTCTTGATGATGTTGGACGCCTGCAGCATGGCGTTCACTTGACGATTTTCAGGCGGACACGGTCGAGCGACAGCGCCACCGCGGCGATGATCATCAGACCCTGCACCGTCTGCTGGATGTAGGGCGAGATGCCGAGCAGGATCATGCCATTGGCAAGCACGGTGACGATCAGCACACCGATCAGCGTGTTGACGACGCCGCCCTCGCCGCCGGTCAAAGCGGTGCCGCCGACGACCACTGCGGTGACCGCTGCAAACAGCCTGCCGTCGCCGATGACGGCGTGCGACTGGCCGAGCTGTGCCGCGGCCAGCACGCCGGCAATGCCGAAGAAGAACCCTGCCAGCGCAAAAGCGGTGATGCGCACGCGCACGACATTGACGCCGGAGAGCTTGGCGACATCCTCGTCGCCGCCGATCGCCAATATGTGGCGGCCGAGCTTGGTGTGATACTGGATGACAGTGGCGAGCAGGAAGGCGCCGAACGCGACCCAGACCGCCACCGGCAGGCCGAGGAAACGGTGCAAGGCCAGGTCGCGGATCGAGGCGTCGTTCAGCTTGATGGCCGTGCCGCCCAGCATATAGACCGACAGGCCGAGGCCGATGAACCACATGCCGAGCGTGCCCATGAAGGACGGGATGCGCAGCATGGTCTGGACGAGACCGCTGACGAAGCCCATGGCGGTGCCGGCGGCGATGGCAGCGAGCACCGCCCACCAGCCATAGTCGTTGCCGTTGCCGTCATTGGCGGCGAGCAGCACAAGCACCATCGCCGCCACCGAAAGCGTGCCTTCGACTGCGAGGTCGATGCTGCCCATCAGGATGATGAAGGTCAGCCCCATCGCCAGCGTCAGCGGCACGGCGGCGGAATTCGCAAGCCGCACCAGATTGCGCAGCTCGATGAAATTGGGGTTGGCAATGGCGATGAGTATGCACAACACGATCAGCACCGCCAGCGGCGCAAGGCTGCGCCAGCGCCTGCCGCCCAGGAATGTCGCGATGCGGCCGGGGAACGATGTCATAGGCGTCGTCCGCTCGATGTCCGAAACGGACTTCAGGGGTTCTGTATGGATTGTCAAGAAACCGCTTCCCGTCTGCTGGTGACAGCCGTCGCGACAAGGGGATCGCGACGGCTGCGGGAGGAAGCGGGCCGCCAGGGAGTTGCAGCCCGCTCCGATGGATCAGGTACGGATCGCTCCGGTCACCCGGCCCCACAGATCGTTCCAGTCGATCTCGGGCTTCGCATCGACATTGGTCTTGTAATATTCCTCGACATTGTCGTGCGAGATCAGCACCGCCTTGCCGTAGAACTCGCGGTGCTCCGGCGGCTCCTTGGTCGGGTCGAACTTGCCGATCTTGGCGTTGTAGCCGATGGCGAGACCCATGCCGCCCTGCCAGAACGGATCGGAGGTGACGGTGCAGGCGAACTCGCCGGTGCGCACCGCATCGACCGCCGTCTTGATGCCGTCGACGCCGACGATCGGCACCTTGCCGGCCAGGTTTTCGGCGCGCAGCGCTTCCAGAGCGCCCGAGCCCATATCGTCATTGGCCGCCCAGATGCCCTTGATGTCGTCGCCGAAGCGGGTGAGCAGATTGCCCATCAGGTCGAAGGCTTCGGTCGACTTCCAGTTGGCGACCTGAAAGTCGAGCAGCTTGATGTCCGGGTTGGCGGCGAGCGCCGCATCGAGGCCCTTCTTGCGTTCGATCGCCGCCGTGGTCGAGATCAGGCCGCCGAGTGCGACGATGCCGCCCTTGCCGCCAATGGTCTTGAACAGGATCTCGGCGATGGTCTTGCCGCTGTCGATGCCGTCGAACTCGATATGCGAGACATAGTTCGGGTTGAAATCCTTCGGGTGCAGATCCCCAGGCTTGTTCCACTGCGTCACCACATAGGCGCCGGCCTTGGCGCAGGCCTCGACGATCGGGCGCGCATCGGGCGTGTCGTTGGGATCGGAATTCAGCACCATGTTGCCGCCGGTCTTGGCCAGCATCGCCTTGATGTCGGCAATGCCCTTCTCGCTGTTGCCTTCCGAAACCAGCGTGACGTGTTCCAGCCCGGCCCATTTGGCATACGCTTCGGCGCCGGTCTTCCACACCGCGTGATAGGGGTTGGACAGCGAGCGGATCGACGTCACCAGAGTCGGCTTGTCCTGCGCGCGCAGCACGCTCGGCATGGCGAGTGCCGCCACGCCGGCGGTGGCGCCCATCATCAGCGTGCGCCGGTTGACCGCAAAATTCTTCGTGTCGTTCATACCTCGAAACCTCCCGATTGAATTCTGTTCCGCCCGGCATCTTGCGCAGGGAGCGCGGCCGGGACCTCCTGGTGAGGATCGTCGAGCTCCTCCACTTGTACGACAACCCTTCAACACGATAACCATACCCTTTCTCTTGACGCGGCACAAGCGACTTGAGATCGTCGCGCGCAAGAGGAGGGCGGTGATTTTCATCGCCCGCCGGAGCATGATCCCTAGAAGTGGGAACCGGTTTTCTCGGACAAATCGGGAAACCGTTTTGTCCGGGAGATCATGCTCCAACAAAGAGAACCCGGGAGTGGAAATGACGGATTACATCATTGTCGGCGGCGGTTCGGCTGGCTGCATTCTGGCCGCCCGGCTGAGCGAGGACCCGGACGTGTCCGTCGTGCTGCTCGAGGCCGGTCCGCCCGACACCGATCGCTACATCCATCTGCCGGTCGGCTTCTTCAAGATGACGTCGGGGCCGCTGATCTGGGGCTATGACACCGCGCCCGGCAAGGAAATCGACGGCCGCACCATGGTCTATCCGCAGGCCCGCGTGCTGGGCGGGGGCTCCTCGATCAACGCCCAGGTGTTCACCCGCGGTTGCCCGCAGGATTATGACGGCTGGGCGGCTGACGCCGGCTGTGCCGGCTGGAGCTATGCCGACGTGCTGCCCTACTTCGTCCGCTCCGAGGGCAACGACACTTTTGCCGATGCGCAGCATGGCATTGACGGCCCGCTCGGCGTCTCCAGCGGCGCGCCGCATCCGCTGACCCGCATCTTCGTCAAGGCGGCGCAGCAGGCGGGCCTTCCTTTCCGCGCCGACTTCAACGCCGGTGAGCAGGCGGGCGCCGGCTTCTACCAGACGACGACGCGTCGGGGGAAACGCTCGAGCACGGCGGTCGCCTATCTGAAGCCGGCGCTCGGCCGCAAGAATCTGACGCTACGCACCGACGCCTCCGTCAGCCGCATCGTGGTCGAGAACGGCCGCGCCATCGGTGTCGAGATCATCGTCAATGGCCGCACCGAACTGCTCCGCGCCGAGCGCGAAGTCATCGTCGCCGCCGGCGCCATCGGCTCGCCGAAATTGCTGATGCTGTCCGGCATCGGCCCGGCCGTGCATCTCGGCCATCACGGCATCGAGGTGGTCCACGATTCCAAAAACGTCGGCCAGAATCTGCACGATCACATGGACGTCGATGTCGTCGCCGAGCTCAACGGACCGCACGGCATCGACCGTTACAAGAAGAAGCGCTGGCAAGCGGTCGCCGGTCTTGAATATGCGCTGTTCGGCAAGGGGCCGGTGGCCTCCAACATCGTCGAGGCCGGCGGCTTCTGGTGGGGCGACCGCGCGGAGAAGACGCCGGACATCCAGTTCCATTTCCTGCCCGGCGCCGGCGTCGAGGAAGGCATCGGCTCGGTTCCCGGCGGCAATGGCTGCACGCTGAACTCCTACCATGTGCGCCCGCGTTCGCGCGGCAGCGTCACGCTCAAGTCCGCGGACCTGCGCGATGCGCCCATCATCGACCCCAACCCGTTCGCCGAGCGCTATGATCTCGAACGCGCCATCGACGGCATCGAGATCAGCCGCGAAATCCTGTCGCAGCCAGCCTTCGCCAGATACATCAGCCGCGAGCATCTGCCCGGCAAGGCGATGCAGGGGCGCTCAGCACTCGAAGCCTTCGCCCGAGAACATGGCCGCAGCGCCTATCACCCAGTCGGCACCTGCCGGATGGGCGGCGATGCCGACAGCGTCGTCGATCCCGAGCTGCGCGTGCGCGGTCTGCAAGGCCTGCGTGTCTGCGACAGCTCGGTCATGCCAAGCATCGTGTCGTCGAACACCAACGCCGCCGTGGTCATGATTGCGGAGAAGGCTGCGGATCTGATTGCGGGGCGAACGCTGCCGGTGGCGTAAGCAGGACAATCGCATGTGGTGGCGCCACGCGATTGCCCTGCCTTGAGCACCTGTCGCTGAGCGCATAGCACTCGAACCGCACTAAAAACGACAGCCTCACGCAGCGCCTTCAACCGACGCTTGCGCAATCCACCAACCGACCGGAAACCCCCGGTTGCGGGCTCGTTGCCGACGCCTGCGCGGGGATGTGAAAGCGCTTTTGCGCCAGTTCCGCGATCACACCATATGAACCGATCCAAGCTCTGCTAGCTTGTGGGCGTGGGACTTGTCCCGCTTTGGCCGGTGCTTCAGGCAACCCCATCCCAACCCCCCGCCCCCTGCGGTACCGGCCATCCCCCTCCCCCTTTTGGCAGGCTTCTCGACCTGCCATCCTCAGCCGTCGCTGCCAACTTCGAGGTCGACGACGAGGCCTGATGCGTGGCATGCAAATCAAGACCATCGGCAGCGTATCGAGGGATTTCACATCGGCTGTCTGGACGACGTCCTGGAGAGCGACAGATCGGGGTCGAGCCGCCTCAGCTCCCGGTTGATGGCCGCCAGGCGCTCCGGTTCGCCTTCCGTGTTGCAGACATTGAGAGTAACGACGCGTAAGCGCATCAGCGAACCACCGCCGCGATGCGTTCCAACGTGGTGCGCGAAACGGCTCGGCCATCGGCGCGGTTCGGCTTGTCAAATGCCGCCATGCCGCCCATACACGGCTTGAACAACCGCCCCGAGGGTCCGCGCCCATTTTGCCAAAGGATACTCTCCGATGTCTGTGACGCCGTCCCCCTGGTCAAAGCCGTGACGGCCTCCCTCGCAAGCCTGGGCTGGACGGATTTCTTCGGCGACCAGCTTGAAGCCGATGAGGCAGACCTCGTGCCGACGCGCATCGCCTCGGTGCACCGCGACCGCCTGGCCGGCCTGTCCCGGGCAGGGCCAGTGGATCTGACGCTGCCGGCCAATGCCAACACCGGCGACTATGCCGTCGGCGACTGGGTGCTGGTCGAGCCGCATACGCATCTGCTGCGCCGCCGCCTGACCCGCAAGACGGTGCTGGAGCGCCGCACACAGGGCGGCAGGGTGCCGCAGCTGGCCGCGGCCAATGTCGACACGCTGTTTATCGTGACGTCCTGCAATGCCGATTTCAACATCGCCCGGCTCGAGCGCTATCTGGCGCTGGCCAACGAGGCCGGAACGACGCCGGTGATCCTGCTGACCAAGGCCGACACCGCTGACGATGCCGAGGCTTACCAAAGCCAGGCCGCCGCCCTGCAGCGTGGACTGGCCGTGGTGATGCTGAACCCGCGCGTCGCCGATGCCGCAGCGGCGCTTGCTCCCTGGTGTGGCGCAGGGCAGACGGTGGCGCTGGTCGGCTCCTCCGGGGTCGGCAAATCGACGCTGGTCAACACGCTGGCCGGATCGGCGCAGCAATCGCCGCAACAGACGGCGGGCATCCGCGAACACGATGCCAAGGGTCGCCACACCACCACGGCGCGGTCGCTGCACCCCATTGCCGGTGGCGGCTGGGTAATCGACACGCCGGGCATGCGCACGCTGCATGTCAGCGACGTCGCCTCCGGCATCGACACGCTGTTTGCCGAAATCACCGAGCTCGCACCGCTGTGCAAATTCCGCGACTGCACCCATGTCCACGAACCGGGCTGCGCGGTGCAGGCTGCGTTGAAGGCGGGTACGCTCGACCCTGAGCGCCTTGCCCGCTGGCGCAAGCTGTCGGAGGAAAACCAGGGCAACACGCCGGTTCAGAGCGGCCCGCGCGGCAACAAATCTCCCGCGAGCCGCCCGAAGCGGCGTTGAACATCCGGAAAATTCCAGCGAGAGAAATTGGAGGCCTGGCCATGTGCCGGGCCTCCGTGCTTTCACTCTCCCCGCATCGTCGCCTGGAAGGTCGGCAGGTGCTTCTGCTGCGCCTCCAGCATGCGCTCGCGGTAGACGCCGTAGATGACGTCGGTGTCGTGCAGCGTCACGCCGGCAATGGTCGGCGAGGCGAAGACCGGCAGTTCGATGCCGCGCTTGGCGAGCTGCTCGGCCGTGCGCGCGATCAGCTCATGCGCCAGGATCATGGCAAGCACCGTCGATGAGCCCGACACCGGCCGGCTCCAGCCCTCGACCGGCACGATGGCGTCCTCGATCGGCGAGCAGGTGTCGATGACGAGGTCGGCGGCATCCGCCAGCCGCTTGCCGGACGAGTGCGTCGCCGGTTTGTCCAGATTGTTCTTGCTGGTGACAGCGACGACGAAGATGCCGCGCTTCCTGGCGTAGAGCGCGGTGTCGATGCCCGACGAGTTGCGGCCGCTATGGCCGAAGATGATGATCGAATCGCCCTTGTTGAGCGGCTGGTGGTCGAGGAATTTTTCGGCGTATTTTTCAGTTCGCTCCAGCCACAAAAGCTCGCGCACGCCGCCGGCGCCGAGCACATTGTGCCACATCACGCGCGGGTCGGTCAGCGGGTTGAAACCGACATAGCTGCCATAGCGCGGAAACACTTCCTGCACCGGCAGCACCGAATGGCCGGAGCCATAGAGATGCACCAGCCCGCCGCCCTCGAGGGAGTCGGCAAAGCGGCTGGCGGCCTGGCCAAAGGCCTCTTCATTGGCTTTCGCAGCCTGGTCGATGAGGGCGGCGAGACGGTGGATGTAGAGATCGGACACGTGGGTACTCCTGTTTGCTGTGTCGGTCTGGAATGGATCAGCTTCTCGGGTTCAGCGGCACGCGTCCGGCGCGCAGCGTCGAGCGGATTTCGTAGCGGTCGCCGCGCATGATCGAGACGGTGAATTCGAACGGGCCGCGCTCGTCGGTGGTGATGCGTTCGACGACGAAGGCCGGGCTGCCGACAGCGAGGTCGAGCAGTTCGGCGTCCGCCGCGCCGACCGCGCCGACCCGGTAGTTCTCCCGCGCGGCCACCGGCACGATGCCGTAATGGCGCTCCAGCGCCTCGTAGAGCGAGCCCTGCAGCAGGCCGGCATCGAGGAAGCCCGGCACGCGCACCGCCGACAGCTGCGCCGTCTGGATGCCGATCGGCTCGTTGTTGCCGAGCCGCAGCCTGCGAATGCGCACCACCGGATCGCCCTCCTCGATCTCCAGCGCGCCGGCAGCCGCCGCATTGGCGGTGGTCAGGCTGCAGTCGAGCAGGCGCGAGCCCGCGACCACGCCCATATTGCCCATCTCCTGGGTAAAGCTGGTCAGCTCGCGCGTGCCGGCGACCAGCGTGGTCGAGCGCACGAACGTGCCGCGGCCATGTTCGCGCCTGAGCAGTCCTGCCTCCTCGAGATTGCGCAAGGCGTGGCGCAGCGTGATGCGGCTGACGCCGAACAGGGCGCACAGCCTGTCCTCCGCCGGGATCTGGTCGCCCGTTGCCCATTCGCCGCTCTTGACGATGGCTCGGATCGCCTCTTCGACCTGGTACCAGAGCGGCTCCGGCCGTCTGCGGTCCGGTTGCTGAAAGCTTGCTTCGCTCATCGCACCTGCCTCCACCCTTGCCCAACGGCGCCGGCCAGCGCCGCGCCGACCAGACCGGCGCGGGGACCGAACTTTCCAGCCTTGACGTCGATGCCGCGCAGATGTGGCGGCAGTTGACGTCGCAGCGCCGCAAGCAGCGGCGGCCGGATCACATCCAGCGCCTCCGCCAAACCACCCGAAATCAGCACCGCTTGCGGATCGAGCAGCGCGACAGCGCCTGCCAGCGCGGTGCCGAGCTGTCGCGCCGGCAGTTCAAGCAAGGTGAGTGCAGCCAGCTCGCCGGCCTGGGCAGCGGCGATCAGTTGGCGGCCGTCGGCAAGGCCGATCTGGCCGGCAAGGGCATCGAGCGCCCGGCCCGACGCAACGCGCTCCAGCCAGCCGCTGCGCTCTTCACCATGATCCCTCACGTCGGCGCAGGCCCAGCCGAACGAGCAGGCGCCGCCATGCGCGCCGGCAACGATGCGGCCATTGGCCAGCACCGCCGAACCGATACCGGTGCCGATGGCGAGCAGGATCGCATCCGGCATGTTTTTCGCACTGCCTTCGACAGCCTCTCCCAGCAGCGCGATCTGTGCGTCATTGCCGAGCGCTACGCGCACTTTGGGAAACAGCGGCTGGATATCGACGCCGTCGAGGAACGGCAAGTTGGGGATCCAGCGGCAGATTGAGCCCTCGACCAGACCCGGCACCGCGATGCCAAGCGCTGAGACCGACCCGGCCTCAGTGCACAGCGCGTCGATGCGCGCAATGAAGGCATCAAGGGTTGCCGGCGCCGGCTCGCTGCCCAGCGCCTCCAACGCACCGACATCGCCCGTAGATACGGCAGCGCGCAAATTGGTGGCGCCGAGATCGATGGCGAGTACCCGCGTCATCGACCCGACCCTTTGCCGAAGGGGAGCGAGAACAGACCGCTGCCGGCATTCCACGAATGCGACGCCGCCGCGAAGGCCTGCGCATGGCGCGTGCCGCGCAGGCAGCCGCGCAGCCGGTAGAGCGAACTGTAATAGTCGACATAGGGGAAGCTGCTCAGGCCGCGCGCCAGCTCATACTCCATGACCGCGTCGCGCCAGGCCTCGAACCCGTCGCTGACATCGACGAGATGCTCGGGCCGGAAGCCGTCATCGTCCTCCCAGTTCTCGCCGAACAGCAGCAGTTGCGGCGTGTGCGCCGGATGGTCGCTGGCAACGGTCGGCAGTCCGGCGAAGAAGATACCGGTCTTCGTCAAATGGGCGGCGGCGCGATGGTCCTTGTGCCAACTGCCATGCCAATGGGTGATGACGATCTCGGGTTTCAGCTCGCGAATGATGTCGCCCACTTCGAGCGCCGTCTGATCGTCTGTGGGCAGGAAGCCGTCGCGCAGGCCAAAGCCACGCATGGTGACGCCGAGCCGCTCCGCCGCGCTGCCCGCTTCCTCTTCCTTCTGCACGCAATAATGCGCGGGAACCAGGTACGGATGGCCCTGCTCACCCATGGTCAGATGCAGGAAGGTCACCGTGGCGCCGCGCTTGACGGCAGCGGCCGCCAGCGGCCCGGCCATCACCTCGGCATCGAAGGCGTGCGCGCCGACCACCAGGATGGATTTCGCCGCATAAATTCTGTCTTCGATCATTTCATGCCTCCTCCGGTGCCCACGCCTTCGCGAATCTGGCGCGCCAGCAGACAATACATGATCAGGATGGGCGCCATGGATATCGCCAGCGAGGCGAACACCAGGCCCCAGTCGGTGCGGAACTGGCCGACGAAGATGCTGATCGCCAGCGGCACCGTCTTGTAGCGGTCGTCGAAGATGAAGATCAGCGGGAAGAAGAAATCGTTCCACACCGCGATCGCGGTGAAGATGGCCACGATCGACACCGCCGGCTTGACCATCGGCAGGATGATCTGGAACAGGATGCGGACCTCGCCGGCGCCGTCCATGCGCGCGGCCTCGTCCAACTCGGAGGGCAAGACGCGCATGAAATTGGCGAAGATGAAGACGGCGAAGGGAATGCGGATCGCCGAATAGACCAGGATCAGCCCGGTCAGCGAATCCAGCAGGCCGAGATTGCGCATCAGCGTGAACAGTTCGACCGAGGCCAACCGGATGGGCAGCATGATGCCGGACAGGAACAGGCCGAGCATGATGGCATTCCAGCCAAGCTTGTAGCGGCTGAGCGGATAGGCGGCCATCGCCGAGACGACGATGGTGAGGATGACGGCGCCGCCCGTGACGATCAGGCTGTTGATGAAATTCTGGCCGAGATCGGCGCGCGTCCAGGCGTTGATGAAATTGTCGAAGGCAAAGCTTTGCGGCAGGCCGAGCCTGTTGTCGTAGATCTCGGCCGTGGTCTTGAAACAGGAGACGACAAGGATGTAGAGCGGCAACAGCACAGCCGCCGTCCAAACGACCAGCACCGTCCAGCCGGGCAGCCGCGCCAGCTGCCGAGAGATGTCTGGCCTCTGCGCAATCGCCAGCGCGCTCATAGCTGCACCGTGCGGCGGTCGAAGAAGCGCAGCATCATGAGCGTGCCGATGCTGAGGATCAAAAACAGCACGGTGCCGAGCGCCAGCGCCAGACCGATATCGGTGATGCCGACAGCGCCTTCCGCGCCGAAGGCCAGCCGGTAGAAGTAGGTCACCAGCGTGTCGGTCGAATAGCTCGGATTGCCCTGCACGCCCTGCGTGACATAGACGATGTCGAACTGGTTGAAGGTGTTGATGAACGACAGCGTCGTCAGCGTGCCCAGCGCCGGCATCAGCAGCGGCAGCGCGATCGAGAACAGCATGCGCGCATTGCCGGCGCCGTCAAGTTTTGCCGCCTCGAAAATCTGGCCGGAAATCTGCCGCAGACCTGCCGTGTAGATCAGCACCGGCAGGGCCCATCCAGTTCCAGGCATCGACGGCGATCAGCATGGCGAGCGCGGTGTGGCTGTTGCCGAGCACGGTCAGGCTGCCCTGGTGCAGGCCAAGCCCGTTCAGCGCCCATTCGACGACGCCGCCCGGTGCCAAAAGCAACCGCCACAGCGCGCCGACGATGACCGGGCTCAGCACCGCCGGAAAGAAGAACACCGACTGGAAGAAGGCCGCACCCTTGTCGCGCAGGAACAGCAGCCAGGCAAACAACAGGCCGAGGCCATTTTGGAAGACCATGATGCCGAAGAACCAGGCGGTGTTGTGCCACAGCGCGCCGTAGATCCGCGCGCCGCTCGGGAAAGCGAACAGCCTTGAGAAATTCGACAGGCCGGCGAACTCGACCATGCGCAGCCCCTTCCAGACGAAGAAGCTGCCCCACAGCGACATCCCCAGGGGATAGAGGACGAACAGCGCATAGACTGCCAGCGCCGGCAGGATGAACAGCACGGCCATGCGCTGCTGCGTGCGGCGAAGGCTGCTGGTGCGGCGAAGGGTGCTCATGCGCTTTTCTGGTCCGTGAGAGGCCGGCCGCTTTTGCGACCGGCCGCGCCTACTGCTTCGGCTTGAACCAGGTGGCGACCGCGGCCTGCATGTCGGCCGCCAGCTTCTCCGGCGCGATGTTGCCTTCGACCATGTCGATGATCTCCGACTGCAGCACCGAAGACGCCGTCGGCGACTGCCAGCGGAAGCCGACCAGCGTCAGATACGGCGTCGAATTCTTCGCCATCTCCATCATCGAGGCCAGCACTGGATCCTTCACCCTCACATCCGTGCGGGCCGGCGGCCAGCCGAGCTCGTCGGCGAACATCTGCGCGAACTCTGCCGAAGCCATGAAGCCCAGCACCTTGGTCGCGGCTTCCTTGTTCTGGCTCTCGGAGACCAGGCCATAGGAGCCGTCGGAGAAGGCCGAGGTGTAGAGTTTTGCCCCGGCATCGTCCGCGGGGAACGGGAAGATCGAGAACTTCAGCTTCGGGTTCTGCGCCTTGAAGCTGCCGTTCTCGAACGAACCGCCGAGGAACATCGCCGCCTTGCCGCCGATGAACTGCTGCGTGGCGGTGGTGTAGTCGATGCCGGCGAAGCCGTCGGGGAAATACGGCTTCAGCTCGGCGAAGCGCTTCAGCGCCGCCACATAGCGCGGATCCTGGAAGGTCGCCTTGCCGCTCATCATCTCGTCGTAGAAATCAGGACCATAGATGGTCGGGCCGACCACGCCGACGGCGATCTCCAGTTCCCAGGCCGAGCCGTTGGCGCCACCGGTGGCGATCGGGGTGATGCCGGCCGCCTTCAGCTTCTCGCAGACGGCGGTGAAATCCTTGTAGGTCTTGGGGATCTCGATGCCCCGGGCGGCGAAGATATCCTGGTTGTAGAAGACGCCCATCATCGGCACCGAGTAGGGCACGCCGTAGAGCTTGCCGTCGCTGCGGCCGCGCGCGCCGCCAAGCGCTGCGTCCTCCATGTTCTTCAGCTCCGGCACGCTGTCGTCCAGCGCGTCGAGATAGCCCGCCTCGACGAAGGGCTGCAATTCGCCATAGGCCTTGAGCTGGGCGATGTCAGGCCCGCGCCCGCCGCGCAGCGCCGTGCTCAGCCGGTTCTGGTAGTCGGCATCGGGCGTGAACTGGATGGCGACCTTGATGCCGGGATTCTTCACCTCGAAGGCATCGAAGATGCGGCGCATCGCGGCCTCGTCCTCGGTGCGCCAGCTCCACAGCGTCACCGTGCTGTCGGCGGCTCGCGCCGGCAATGAGGCGAAGACGCCGGCGCAGGCGGCGGCAAGGCCGCCGATCAGCCCAAGTGCTGCGCGCCGGTGAAGTGAAAGCATGCTCATTGCCAGTCTCCCATTGTTCTCTGTCCTTGGCGTCCCGCGGCGTTTCCGTGCCGTGAGAAGTCATTGGTTCGGCAAAAGTCATTATAACGACATAGCGGTATTCGCAAGAGGTCTGCTGCGCCTCAGGAATGGCGGCGTTGGCCCGCTCACGACATTGCAGTACCCGCAACTGTTTGTTACGTAACGACAAATACCCACATTCCAGCGCCGCAAAGAAATCTGTGACCGTACCATGTGAGACTTTTTCGCCAGCAAGCCCTTGCGTCGCCGCGCTGACTTGTCATAACCTCATGCGAACCAATAGGGAGGATGAGGAATGTCGTTTGCCTGGACGTCGAAACTGGCACTGGCCGCAGGCCTCGCCATCCTGCCCGCCACGGCCTGGGCGCAGTCGGTCAACATCTCCTATCTCACCCACTGGTCGCCGGAGACGGTGGCGCTGCTGGAAGCGGCGGCCAAGGATTATGCCAAGACCAATCCGGATGTCAGCGTCACCGTGCGTGCCGTCCCCTTCGGCGACCTCCTGACCACGCTGCGCTCGCAAGGCGGCGGCGCGGACGGTCCGACGATCGGCGGCATTTACGATCTCTGGTTGCCGGAACTGGCGCGCGACAAGCTGGTCGCGCCCGCTCCCGATGCGGTGGCCAGCGAGGTCAAGGCCGCCTGGCCGGCGGGCGTCACCAGCGCCGCCTCGGTCGGCGGCACGCTCTACGGCATCCCCAACGAAATCGACGTCTATGCGCTGAACTATAACAAGGCGCTGTTCAAGCAGGCCGGCATCGCGGCGCCACCCAAGACCTGGGACGAGTTCAAGGATGCGGCCAAGAAGCTGACCAACAAGGATGCGGGACAGCAAGGCTTCGGCATGATCAATTCATGGGCCGCCGGTGTCGTTCATCCCTTCGCCTCGCTGCTGGTCTCCAATGGCGGCGACCTGGTCAAGGACGGCAAGCCGGTGCTGGACAGCCCGCAGGCCACCGAGACTTTCCAGCTCTATGAAGACCTGATCAAGTCGGGCGCCAGCGTGCCTTCGATGGCGACAGCCGACGCCAACACCACCGGCCCCTTCCTCGACAATTTCGTCTCCGGCAAGACCGGCATGATCATCATGGCCAATTGGTGGGAGAGCGCGCTGAAGGCCGGCATGGGCGACAAGTTCGCCGACATTGCGACGGCGCCGATTCCCGTCGGTCCGAGCGGCGACAAGCCGCATTCGATATCCTACTCCTGGATGACCGTGGTCAACGCCAATGCAGGTGCCGCCGAGCAGAAGGCGGCGTGGGACTTCCTCGCCTGGCTGAACAATCCAAAGTCCGGCAAGAACGGTGCTTCCGCGATGTCGGATATCCTCATGTCGATGGGCATCCTGCCCTCACGCCTCTCCGACATCGAGGCGCACAAAGACAAGCTCGGCTCGGAATTCCTCTCCGGCTATGTCAGCGTGCTCACCGATGCCAAGCCGTTCCCTGTCGTGCCCGGCGGCCAGGAATTCTCGGAATCGCTGCAGCAGACGCTCGAGGCGTTGCAGTATGGCCAGGTCTCAGCCAAGGATGCGCAGGCGACGGCGCAGGCCGACGCCATTTCGATCCTGGAGCGCGCCGCCAAATAATGATTCAGAGGTACCGTGCCTCGGCGGGCATCATGCTGGCGCCCGCCGTGACGCTGATCGGCATCTTCATCCTGTTGCCGATGCTGCTCACCGTCTGGCTGTCGTTCCAGGACTGGTCGACGCAGACGCCGTTTTCCAGCGCCAGCTTCGTCGGCCTCGACAATTTCCGCGAGATTTTCGGGGCCACCTCGATCGGCCGCGACTTCAAGGCCGCGCTCACGAACACAGCCGTCTACACCGCGCTCTCCGTCGTCCTCATCCTGCCTCTGTCGGTGGCCTTCGGCCTGATGGTCTACCAGCAGGATGTGCCCGGCGGCACGGCGCTGCGCACGGTGCTGTTTGCCACCTACATGGTGCCGATGATCGCGGTGGCGCTGGTCTGGTCGAAGCTTTATTCGCCGAGCGAAGGGCCGCTCAACCAGATGCTCGACCTGATCGGCATGGGACCACAGCCCTTCCTGTCGTCGCCGCGCTCGGCGCTGGTCTCGATCGTCTTCCTCAATGTCTGGCAGCAGGTCGGTTATTTCACCGTGCTGGCCATCGCCGGGCTGACGCAAATCCAAGGCAGCCTCTACGAGGCGGCGAAGCTCGACGGCGCCAACCGCTTCGAGCAGTTCCGCTTCATCACGCTGCCGCTGATGCGGCGCACGCTTCTGTTCAGCGCCGTCATCGCCATCATTAACGCCGTGCAGGTGTTCGAGCCGGTGGCGCTGATCACACAGGGCGGGCCGGCCGGCTCGACCAACGTCCTGACCTACCACATCCGCCGCGTCGGCATCGAACGCGCGCAGGGCGGGTTGGGTTCGGCCATGGCGGTGATGTTGATGCTTTCGCTGATTGTCGTCGTCTGCGCGCTGTTTGCCTTCGCCAACCGGAAGAACGACGAATGAGCGCGGGATCGTCGAGCCGGCTGTCGCGCCGGCGCCCGTCGGGCCGCAAGGCGCTGCTGGCGACGCTGATGCTGCTGGTCGCCGTTGCCTCGGCCTTCCCGCTGGTCTGGATGGCGCTATCGAGTCTCAAGACGCCGGCCGAGAGCATGCAGGTGCCGCCGGTATGGATCCCCCTTACGCCGAGCCTCGACGCCTATGAGAAGGTGTCGGGCGTCGTCAATGTCGGCCGCTCGATGTGGAATTCTCTGGTCATCGCCTCGATCACCACCGCCGGCATCCTGCTGACCAGCATGATGGCCGGCTACGCATTCGCCAAATACCACTTCCCCGCCAAGTCGCTGCTGTTTTCTGTGCTGATCGCCACCATGTTCCTGCCGCCGATCGTGACGTTGATCCCGCTCTATCGCCTGGTCGGCTCGATCGGCCTCAACGCCAGCCTCGCCGGCATCATCGTGCCCAATCTCGCCAACGCCTTCGGCATCTTCCTGATGCGCCAGTTCATCTCCGGCGTGCCCGACGACCTGATCGACGCCGCGCGCATGGACGGCGCCTCGGAGTTCTTGATCCTCTACAAGATCGTGGCGCCGAGCGTCGCTCCCGCAATCGCGGCTCTGGCCCTCTTCGCCTTCGTCTACCACTGGAACAGCTATCTCTGGCCGCTGACCGTGCTGCAGGGCAATACCGACGCCTATCCGATCGTCATCAGCTTGAGCCGCTTGCTCAGCTACAACAGGGGTGCGGTCAACACCGGCCTGGTGATGGCCGGCGCCACGCTCGCCGTGCTGCCGCCGCTCATCCTGTTCGTCTTCCTGCAGCGCTTCTTCGTCGATTCCATCGTCGGCTCGGCGATCAAGGGATAGCTCGCCAAACCCTCAAGCGCTCGGTTTGGTTCCGCCACAGATCAGATAGTAGCACTCGTCATAGCGCATGTAGTCAGCCGCGCCCTTGTCCGGCCATTCGCCCGTGTCGAAACGGATTTTGAGTAGGCTTCTGCACTGCGCCACCTTCGCTGCATTGCTGTCCGGGAACAGGGTAACGAGCAGGCCTTGCGGAGCGCCGAAGGAAACCGCCGAGAGAACGAGGCAGCCGAGGCTGGCAGCAAGGAAGAGAGACAAGTTGCGCATTGTTACCGAATACGGCTGGGCCGATGCTCTGACAAGATTAACACATGCATAGCAGCGTTTTGCCCAGTAAAGCGACCGAAGAGTACTTGGCGCCCCGCCGCTGCCAGGTCTGCTGCGGCGGCGGTAGCGCCTTCGGCAGGTCAATCCCTTAGGGCAGCGCCAGTCCCCCAGGTGATTGCTTCTACCGCTGAACCACGGCAGCTCCCGTCCTCACCCAAACCTTGCCGCCGTCCAAGCCCCACCCGCTGCATTCGACTCCACCGCCGCCGCAACAAACTTCACCCCGCGCGCGCCCTCTACCACATCGGGCACCTGCGCTGCGCGCGCCGCATCCACCACCCCACCAGAGCGATGGGCGCGAATGATATCGGCGGCGTCGCGGTAGAAATTGGCGAAGGCCTCGATATAGCCTTCCGGATGCGCCGCCGGCATGCGCGACACGCGTTGGCTTTCCGTCGTCGAGCCATGGCCGCCGCGCACCAGCGTGCGGGTCTCCTCGCCGTAGATGGAGAAGCGCAATTCCTCCGGCCGGCCACCCGACCATTCGAGCCCGGCTTTGTCGCCATAGATGCGCACCGAGAGATCATTGTAGTGGCCGGGCGAGGTCTGGCTGGCGAGGATCGTGCCGCGCGCCCCGCCGGTCCAGCGCACCAGCACATGCGCATTGTCGTCGAGCCGGCGTCCCGGCACGGCAGTGAACAGATCCGCCGACACCGCCTCGGCCTCACAGCCGGAGATATAGCTTGCCAGGTTGAAGGCATGCACGCCGATGTCGGCCAGCACCGCCGACTGCCCGGCGCGCGCCGGATCGGTGCGCCACTCCGCCTGCTTCTGGCCCTCGGCGTCGATCGGCTTGGTCAGCCAGTCCTGGATGTAGGCGCCATGCACGGACACCATGCGGCCAAGCGCGCCCGCCGCCACCATCTCGCGCGCCTGGCGGACCATGGCGTAGCCGGTGTTGTTGAGCGTGACGACGAAGCGACGCTTTTTCTCCCGCGCCAGCGCCACCAGTGCCTCTGCATCGGCCAGCGTCGTCGACAGCGGCTTGTCGCAGATCACGTCGATGCCGGCCTCGAGAAAGGCCGTGGCGATCGGCGCGTGCAGATGGTTGGGCGTGACGATGACCACCGCCTCGATGCCGTCCGGCCGCGCTGCTTCGGTTCGCGCCATCTCGCGATAGTCGGCATAGCTGCGATCCGGCGCGATGCCGATCTCGGCGGCCGATGCGGCGGCGTTTTCCGGGTCCGACGACAGCGCGCCGGCGACCAGCACGATCTGGTCGTCGAGGCGCATGGCGAGCCGATGCACCGCGCCGATGAAAGCGTTGCGGCCGCCGCCGACCATGCCGACCCGCAGCCGCTTGCCGGCCGACCCGTCCGATGTTGCGTAGACCATTTTCAAGCTCCTCCCGGCAGACCGCTTTCGAACATGATTTCCAATTTTCATATTGTAAAACGATCGTGTCGCGCTAGCCTGAAATCATGAGTGGGGCAAGCAAGGCATCCGGACGGTCCAGCACCGACGAGGCGGCGACGCGCAAGCGCGGGCGCTCGCTGGCCGCGCTTGGCTACATCCAGCCGCAGACCTATGAGGAGCTGCGCGCGGTGCTGTCGTCGGGCACGGTGCATTTCCCCAAGCGGCTGCGCCAGGTGGCAATCTTCCTGTGGCAGCATCCGAGCGACGTCGCGCTCGGCACCATCGCGCAGGTTGCGGCACAGGCCGGCGTGCAGCCCTCGACGCTGGTGCGCTTTGCCCAGATCTTCGGCTATTCTGGCTTTTCCGATTTCCAGGGCCTGTTCAAGGAGCACATCAAGGGCTCATGGCCGGAAGGGCGCGGCGAACCGCGCACCGAGACCGAGCCCAATCTGCATTTCCTGCACGGCATGGTCGGCGCGTCGCAGGCCTCGCTTGGCCGCATCGAGGCGGGCTTCGATGTCGCGAGTTTCGACAAGATGGTGGCGCTGCTGGCGGCCGCCGAGCTGATCTATGTCATCGGCTCCAAGCGCGCCTTTCCCGTCACCGCCTATCTCTCCCTGACACTGTCGCAGCAGGGCGTGCGCAATGTGCTGGTCGACAATGTCGGCTCCTCCGCACTCGACCAGATCGGCTGCATCAGCGGCCGGGATGCCGTGCTCGCTGTCTCGTTTAGCCCCTACAATTCGATCACGCCCGATCTCGTCGCGGTGGCGCATGAGCGCAAGGCGCGTATCGTCACCGTCACCGACAGCACCTTCAGCCCGCTGATCCCGCTCTCGGACAGCTGGCTGGAAGTGGTGGAATCCGACTTTGCCGGCTTCCGCTCACTGGCGGCCTCGCTCGCCGTTGGGATGGCGCTGGTCCATGGCGTGGCGGCGCGGCGCGGCGAATGAGGCATCACTGGTCCAATTGACTATCGGGAATTGTCGTTCCATATTTCTCAAAATAGAAACTTTATTCCCGGGAGGAGGAATGGAGATCCGGCTTGACGGCAAGGTGGCTCTGGTCACCGGGTCGACGCAAGGCATTGGCCGCGCCATTGCCGAGACGCTGGCGCGTTCCGGTGCCGCCGGGCTGTTGGTCACCGGGCGCGAGAGGGCGCGTGGCGAGGCCGTGGCGGCCGAGCTTTCGCAATTGGGCACGCCGACCATCTTCGTCACCGCCGACCTTGCCGATGCTGACGCCCCCACCCTTCTGGCGCAGGCCTGCATCGAGCGCTTCGGCCGCATCGATGCGCTGGTCAACGCCGCCGGCCTGACCGATCGCGCCTCTTTCCTCGACGCCAGCCTCGACGATTGGGCGGCGCTGTTTGCCGTCAACACGCGCGCGCCGTTCTTCCTGATGCAGGCGGCGATTGCCGACATGAAGCAGCGCGGACAGGGCGGCGCCATTCTCAACATCCTGTCGATCAACGCCCATTGCGGTTCGCCGGAACTCGCCGTCTATTCCGCCACCAAGGGCGCGCTGGCGACGCTGACCAGGAACGCCGCCAACGCCCACCGTTTCGATCGCATCCGCGTCAACGGCATCAATGTCGGCTGGACCGACACGCCGGCCGAACGCATCATGCAGGCGGAGACATTGGGCAACGGCCCCGGCTGGCTCGACAAGGCCAATGCCGCGCAGCCTTTCGGCCGGCTGCTGACGCCGGACGACATCGCCAGCCTCGCCGTCTTCCTGCTGTCCGACGCGGCCGGCCCGATGACCGGCGCGGTCATCGACCAGGAGCAGGCGGTGATCGGGGCGAACCGGTGAGCGCTTCCACCGAAACGCTTGGGCCGGCGCTGCTCGATCGCTTGCCGGCATCGGTGCAGACACCGTCCTACGATCGCACCGTGCTTGCCGCAGGGATGGCGCATCTCGGCGTCGGCGCCTTCCACCGCTGCCACCAGGCCGAATACACCGACGATCTCATCTCGCTGCGCTTCGACCGCTGGGGCATCGTCGGCATCAACATCCGTCCGCCCAGCCTTGCCGACACGCTGGGACGGCAGGGCGGGCTGTACACAAGGCTGATCCGCGAGAACAGCCATATCGAGGCACGTGTGATCGGCAGCATCGTCCGGGTGGTCGACAGCCAGGAGAGTGCCGCACCGGCGCTGGGTGTGCTGATCTCACCCGATATCGAGCTGGTGACGATGACGGTGACCGAAAAAGGCTATTGCCACGTCCCGTCCAGCGGCGAACTCGACCTTGGCCATCCCGATATCGTCCACGACCTCGCCAACCCCGAGACGCCTCGCAGCGTCCCCGGCCTGCTGGTGCGGGCGCTGGAGCAGCGCAGGGCCACAAATGGGCGGCCGCTGACACTGCTGTCCTGCGACAACATTCCGGCCAATGGCGTTATCCTAGCCAATGTCGTGCAGACCTTCGCCAGGCAGCGCGGCAATGGCTTGGCCGCATGGATCGCAGCCAATTCCGCCTTCCCTTCGTCAATGGTCGACCGCATCGCGCCGGCGGTAACGCAAGATGACCTCGACAGTGTCGAGCAATGGTTCGGCTACCACGATGCCGCCGTCGCTGTCGGTGAGCCGTTCCGGCAGTGGGTGATCGAGGAAAAATTCGCCGGCCGCATGCCGCGCTGGGATCTGGTCGGCGCCACCTTCGTCGACGACGTCACGCCGTTTGAGCATCTCAAGATGCGGGTGCTGAATGGCGCCCAGACGGCACTCGCCACGCTCGGCGTTCTGGCTGGTCTCGAGCACACATCGGATGCCATGGCCGACCCGCTGCTGTCGGACTTCATCCGGCGCATGCTGGTCGAAGAGACTGTGCCGACGCTGATGCCGGTGCCGGGCATCCTGCCGCTTGCCTATGTCGAGCAGAGTCTTGCCCGGCTGAAGAACACCGCGATCCGCCACCGCAACCACCAGGTCGCAACCGACGGTTCGCAGAAGATCGTCCAGCGCCTGCTCAACCCGATCCGCGACCGGCTCGCAATGGGCCAGAGCATAGGCCTGCTATCGGTGCCGGTCGCCGGCTGGATGGCCTATCTGATCCGGGCCTCGGATCGCTTTGAAAGACGCTGGCCGGTGTCGGACCCCTATGCCGGCAAGGTCGCCGCGATCGCCGATGCGACCGGTCACGATGCCAGCGCGCTGGTGTCCGCCATCCTTGCCATCGACGGGATATTCGACCCCGGCCTTGCCGCCGACGATACGTTCCGCGCGGCCGTCACATCGGCGCTGGGCGACCTGCTGTCGGACGATCCGATGGCGGCTGTCCGGCACAGTCTTGAACAAGATGAGGTCGCGAGGTTGAAGCGATCCAAACAATCGGCATTATAGTCGTCGGGTCTAGGGAGGCAGAATGAAACTTGGAGTGCTTACAGCACCGTTTGCGGAGACGCCGCTTGGCGAGGTCGCCGGCTGGGCGCACTCGGCCGGCTTCGAGGCGCTGGAAATCGCCTGCTGGCCGAAGACCTCCGGCGCGACGCGGCGCTATGCCGGCACCAGCCATATCGATGCCGCTTCCACCTCGGCGGCGCAGGCCAAGGAGATCGTCGCTTCGCTGACGGAGAAGAAGCTGACGGTCTCCGGCCTCGGCTACTATCCCAACCCGTTGCATCCGGACCCCGCCCATCGCGAGGCCGTCATCGGCCATCTGAAGAAGGTCATCGTGCTGGCCGCCAATATGGGCGTGCCGGTGGTCAACACCTTCTGCGGTGGCGATGCCTCGAAGACCGTCGACGTCAACTGGCAGGACGCGCTGAAAGTCTGGCCCGAGACCGTCGCCTATGCGCGCGATCACGGGGTAAAACTCGCCTTCGAGAACTGCCCGATGATCTTCAGTTATGACGAGTGGCCGGGCGGGCACAACATCGCCTATTCGCCCTGCATCTGGCGGCGCATCCTCGAGGCCTGGGGCGGCGAGGTCGGCATGAATTTCGACCCCTCGCACCTGGTCTGGCAAATGATCGACCAGGGCCGTTTCATCCGGGAGTTCGGCCCCTACATGCTGCATGTCCACGCCAAGGATTTGATGATCGATCATGATGGTTTGTATGAGCGCGGAATCCTTTCCGCCGGGATAGGCTGGCAGGTGCCGCGCATGCCGGGATTGGGCGATGTCGACTGGAGCGGCTTCTTCTCCGGCCTTTACCGCGCCGGCTATGACGGCTCGGTCATCATCGAACATGAGGACAGGCGGTTCGAAGGCAGCGACGATGCGGTGAAGCGGGGCTTTCTGCTCGCCCGCGACGTGCTGCGCCCCTTCGTCAAATGACGAGGTGAATGACTTGGTCTGATCCTGCCGAAGGGTCTGGCCCTGAGACGAAAAACAACAATGTGGAGGAGTACTGAGATGAAGAAAATACTGACCATGGTCCCGTTGCTTGCGGGCGCTGCCTTGCTGGCATCGATGGGCGTGTCGTCGGCCGAAGCCAAATATACGATCGGCATTTCCAACACCGTGCAGGGCAATGGCTGGCGCGAGGAAATGGTCTGCGCCATGAAGGCGCAGGCGCTGGCTTCGGGCGAAGTGACGAAGCTCAACATCGCCCACCGCAACACCGATGCCGCCGGCCAGCTCGAAGACATCCGCAATCTGATCAGCGCCAAGGTCGACGCCATCGTCGTCAACCCCGCTGATCCCGCCGGCATCAAGGCGGGCCTGGAAGAAGCCACCAAGGCCGGCATCGTCGTCGTTGCCGTCGACCAGGCGGTGACCGAACCGTCGGCCTACATCATCTCCAACAACCAGGAACAGTATGCCTATCTCGGCGCCAAATGGCTGTTCCAGCAGATGGGCGGCAAGGGCGAAGTGTTCTACATGCGCGGCGCCGCCGGCGCCTCGGCCGATAGCGATCGCGACAAAGGCTTCAAGAAGGCGCTGGCCGAAAACCCCGGCGTGAAGGTGGCGCAGGAAGTCTTCACCGGCTGGCAGCAGGATCAGGCCAAGCAGCAGATGCTGTCGTTCCTGGCCACCGGCACGCCGTTCAACGGCGTGTGGACGTCGGGCATCGACAACGTCATCGTCGACGCGCTGGTCGAATCGCAGGCGCCGCTGGTGCCGGTGGTCGGCGCCGACAATGCCGGCTTCGTCGGCCAGCTGAGCTCGGTGAAAGGTCTCGTCGGTGCAGCCGTCACCAACCCCGGCTCGATCGGCGGCGCGGGCGTGACGCTGGCGCTGCAGATCCTCGATGGCAAGAAGCCGGCGCAGCAGACAGTGCTGGTCGACCCGCAGCTGTGGGACAACGCCACCGACGAAGGCAAGGCCAAGCTGAAGGCAGCCGCCGACCCGTCGCTGAGCCCGGAATGGCCGGTCTCGATCTCGATCCCGGAGTGGACGACCTACACGAAGGACCAGATCGTGGCCTGCAAGGGGCCGGGGGAGTAAGCCTGGTTTGAATGAACTGGCGAGGACGGCGAACGGCCGTCCTCGTCACACAGACTAGCGCTCTACGGCGCCCCCTCTGTCCTGCCGGACATCTCCCCCACAGGTGGGGAGATTGGCTGTCATCTCGGCTTTCGCTAATTTTCTACGTCGCAAGACGAGGGGCGGCGCCGGAACTGCCAATCTCCCCCCAAGTGGGGGAGATGTCCGGCAGGACAGAGGGGGGCGCCGTAGAGCGCCGACATTAGTTTCTGGAACCGTCAATTTTGACAACAAACCATTTGACCACCAGCCCCCTCCTCGACGCCACCGGCGTCGCCAAGAACTACGGCGCGGTTGCAGCGCTTCGCAACGCGTCGCTCTCCGTGCTGCCGGGCGAGGTCCACGCGCTGATGGGCGCCAACGGCGCCGGCAAGTCGACGCTGGTGAAGATCCTGACCGGCGCCATTCCGGCGAACGCCGGCCACATCCTGATCCGCGGCGAAGCGCGCGACATTCGCTCGCCGGCCGCCGCGCGCCGCGCCGGGCTGCTGCCTGTCTACCAGGAGCCGTCGCTGATCCCCGATCTCGACGTTCTCTCCAACCTCAGGCTCACCGGCACGCCGGTCGAGCCGTTCCGCGCCTGGGTGCGCGAGCTCGGCATCACCGACCTCGATCTGCGCGACACCGCGCGCGACATCCCGCTCGCCGTGCTGCGCGTGCTCGACCTTGCGCGGGCGCTCGCCGTCGAGCCCGACGTGCTGCTGCTTGACGAGATGACGGCGGCACTGCCCGCCAACCTTGCCGAAAAGGTGCTGGAAGTGGTGCGCCGCCAGGGCGATGCCGGCCGCGCCGTGATCTTCATCTCGCACCGCTTCGTCGAAATCTCGGCACTGTGCGACCGCGCCACCGTGCTGCGGGACGGCGAGACCGTCGGCGTCGTCGACATCGTGCCGGGCGTCGAGGAAAAGATCGTCGAGCTGATGCTCGGCACCCGCATCGTCAAAACCCATGTCGCGGCCCGCAGCGCTGCCGAGAAGGCCGCGCCCGCAGTTGCCCGGCCGCGCATCTCCGTGCGCAATCTCCGCGTCGGCGCCAAGCTCAGCGATGTCTCCTTCGATCTCGCCGACGGCGAAGTCGCCGGCGTCGTCGCGCTCGAAGGCCAGGGCCAGGACGAGTTGTTCGCCGCCCTTGCCGGCTCGATCCGGCCCTCCGGCGGCACGATCGAAGTCGATGGCCAGCCGGTGAAATTCTCGCATCCGATCGACGCCATCCGCGCCGGCATTGCCTATGTGCCGGGCGACCGCTCGGAAGCGCTCGCCATGCAGCGCTCGGTGCGCGAAAACATCGCGCTGCCTTTCAGCGCTGCCTTGCGCAACTGGGGTCCGATCAACATGCGCCGCGAACGCGCGACCGTGCTCAGCGCCATCGAGCGGCTGCAGATCGACACCCGCGCCCAGGGCGAGGTGCAGCGCCTGTCCGGCGGCAACCAGCAGAAGGTGACCATCGCCCGCTGGATCGCGGCGGATGCCCGCACCATCCTGTGCTTCGACCCGACGCGCGGCATCGATGTCGGCACCAAGCAGGAGATCTACAAGCTGCTGCGCGAACTCGCCGGCAACGGCAAGTCGGTGCTGTTCTACACCTCGGAACTCGAAGAGGTGCAGCGCGTCTGCGACCGCGTCATCGTCATCTTTGGCGGCCGCCTCGTCGACATTTTTCCGGTCGAGGAGGCCGACGAGCCGGCGCTGATGCGCGCCGCCTACGGCCTGCCGCGCGGCGCCAAGGCCGATATCGGCATATTGGCTGATCCGACCGCGAACACTTCGGCTTCGCCGGAGGCCGCGCCATGAGCCATTTCCTGCGCCGCCAAGGCTGGGTCGTCGGCCTGTTCGCCCTGCTCATCGTCCTGTTCATCGCCACCAGGATCATCCAGCCGGCCTATGGCAGCAATGATTTCGGCTCGCTCGCCCGCGCCGTTCTGCCCTATGCCTTCGCAGTCGCCGCGCAGACGGTGGTCGTCATCGCCGGCGGCATCGACCTGTCGGTCGCCGCCATGATGGCGCTGACCAGCGTCACCGCGGCGTCGATGATGAATGGCGCGAGCGAGGAATACGCGCTGTTCGTGGTGCCCTTCGTGCTCGCCATGGGTTTTGCGCTCGGCGCGCTCAACGGCCTGCTCATCGTCGTCACCCGCGTGCCCGACATTGTCGTCACCCTCGCCATGCTGTTCGTGCTGCAGGGCGCCGCCCTGCTGGTGCTCGACGCGCCGGGCGGCGGCATCGCCGAATGGCTGAAGGCGCTGATCTCCGGCACCGTGCCGATCCCCGGCCTGCCCGACGCCATAGACGCCTGGCTGCCCAAGGCCCTGCTGGTGCTGATCGTCTGCCTCTGCGTCATCTGGATACCGCTCAGGCGCTCGCGCCTGGGCCTCTCCATCTACGCCATCGGCTCGAGCGAACTGGCGGGGTTTCGCTCCGGCGTGCCGGTCAAGCGCACCCGCATCATCGCCTATGCGCTGTCCGGCCTGTTCGCCGCCTTTGGCGGCCTGGCGCTGACCATGAGCACCGGCATCGGCGCCCCCATCCCCGGCCCTTATCTCTTGGCCAGCGTCGCCGCCGTGGTGCTGGGCGGCGTCGCGCTCGGCGGCGGCAAAGGCGGCCTGCTCGGCCCCATCGTCGCCGTCTTCGTGCTGAGGCTGGTGCGCACCGACCTGACGCTGCTCGCCATCGACCCCAATGTCACGGCCATCATCGAGGGGCTGATCATGGTGGCGGTGGTGATGTTCGGGGCGTTTATCACGATGCGGGGGCGGCAATGATGGGTGTGCTGTCGCAGAGAGACGTCGGCGTTCCTTCGCGCCCCCCTCTGTCCTGCCGGAAGACATCTCCCCCACGAGGGGGGAGATCAGCTGTCATCGCCGCTTTCGCCAGCCTTCAACGTTGCAAAAAGGAGCGAGGCGCTGGAGCTGCCAATCTCCCCACAAGTGGGGGAGATGGCCGGCAGGCCAGAGGGGGGCGCCGTAGAGCACTGTCCTCGCCAACTTGCCGCACCTTGCAAACCTCATCGCGAGCAAGAGCCGCCCCATGAGCACCACCGCCATCACCCCGGTCCCCATCGGCCGCCGCATAAAGCGCTTCATGGCCGATCGCCCGCTCATCCCGCTGATCGTCCTGCTCGCCATCTTGGTTATAATCCTGCAGGTCCTGCGCCCCGGCATCGTCAACGAGCGCTGGATCGCCAACACCATCAAATTCGCCATCCCGCTGGCGATCCTCGCGGGATGCCAGACCATGACCATGCTGACCGGCGGCATCGACCTGTCGGTCGGCACGGTGGCAACGATGAGCGCCTTCATCATGGCGACGCAAGTGGTCAACCAGGACCCGGCGGTGGCGTTCCTGCTGGCGATGATGCCGGCGGTGCTGATCGGCCTCGTCAACGGCATCGGCGTCGGTGTCTTCCGCGTCCACCCGCTGATCATGACGCTGGGCACCAGCCTGATCGGCACCGGCTGCCTGCAGGTCTACCAGCGCACGGTGATCGCGTCGGGCGCAAAAATCCCCGACTTCCTGGCTTGGCTCGGCACCGGCGTGACATGGGGCTTCCCCAACGCGCTGCTTTTGTTCGTGCCGCTCGCCGCCCTCATCGTCTTCACGCTCGCCCGCACCGGCTTCGGCCGCCTGCTCTACGCCGTCGGCGACAATGAGCGCGCGACCCGCCTGTCGGGCGTGCAATACTGGCAGGTCATCACCGCGCTCTACGTCACCTCCAGCGTGCTCGCCGGCATCACCGGCCTGCTCTATATCGGCCTGATCAAGGCGCCTTCGCTGTCGCTCGCCGAACCGCTGGTGCTGCCCTCGGTCGCCGCCGCCGTCATCGGCGGCACCTCCATCTTCGGCGGCCGCGGCGGCTACACCGGCACCATCATCGGCGCCCTGATCCTGACCGTGCTGACAACACTGCTGACCATCCTGCAGATGCCGGAGGGGGCACGGCGGATCTTGTTCGGGCTGATCGTGCTGTTCGTGACGGCGGCGTATTTGCGGATTGTGGAGGAGCGGTAGGGGCTGGCGCCCGACGCTGCATTGGGCGAAGCTTCCCCATCCAAGGTTCAGGCCAAGCGCACGGGAGCAAGTTCCCCCTCACCCGGATTGCCAACCGAATTGCGAAGGGCAATTCGGGGCAATCCGACCTCTCCCCGAGGGGAGAGGAGGGCGCCAGCGTCAACGCCAGCCTCTTCTCCCCAGCGGGGAGAAGGTGGCCGCGAAGCGGCCGGATGAGGGGGCTGGCGCAGCCATAGGCGATTATCATCGCCCCAGACGAGCTTACCCCACCGAGAACGCGAGGGAGCGCCCCTTACTTCAACGAAATCGCCATCCCGCTCAGATCCGCATTCACCTGCAGGCCCACCTGCCGGCCGGTAAGCTCGAGCTGGGCGCCCTTGTCGTTGGTCATGACGATCACCTGCGCCCCCTTGCCGAGCGCGCCGCCACCGCCGGCCGCGCCATAAACGCCGGTCGCATCCCGCACCCTGCGGATATGGCGCACGGTGCCCCGGAAATAGGTCTTGGAAACCCCGAAGGCGAAGCCGCCCGAAACGCCGCCGATCGTGATGGGATAGGAGCGGCCGTGGAAGGTCAGCGTCCCCTCGCCGCCGGAACCGCCGACGAAGAAGGCCGCCTTGTAGACGGCAAAGCGGATCGTGCCGCTATCGGCATGCGCGGCGCTGGCAGCGCTGACGGACACAGTTGTGATGGCCGCAACCGCAAGCGAACGAAAGCTGGACGAGATGGTCATGATGGGAGCTCCTCAAGTGCGCCGCTCACCCAACCGGCAGGGCTCGTCGGCGTCGTAGCCAACTTGAACAGTTTAGGCTTGGATTTGGTTCCAGGGAGAGCCCTCGGTGGGTCAAGGCGCAAAGCTGGTGGGGAGAGCGGAGGAGCGCTTCATACAGAGCTGGCAATGCCAATGCCTCGGGGCAAGGGCTATCGCATATGAGCTTTTACGAAGAGGACCCCCACTCTAACTTGCCGGGGCGAGCCAGGGTTTCGCCCGTCCTTCGGACCCTCACAAGGCGGAGGGAACGCTGCCGCACGCCCAGCCCTTTTTTAAGTCGACTTAGACGGTTTTGCGGAAATCAGCGCCAACCTAGTCTCCCTCCCCCTTGTTGGGAGGGATTGAGGGTGGGGGTATTCGTAGGGCGCAAGCCTCCGCTATGGTCCCTGTGCAAACCAATCCCAGCCCTACGGATATTTCCCCGGCTTTGGTGCGTAGATTTGCGGATCGAAGTCCAAATCCTTCGGCAGCGGCAGGCTCGAGCACTGCAGATGCATCTGGCGCGCCAACAGCCTTCGCTGCTGCTGCTCATGCTCCTTGATCGCCGCCACGAGACCCATGCTGTAGGGCCCCAGCACGACGCCGGCGGCCCATCCCGGATGCTCCTTCTCGCGCCGGTCGTAGTTCAAGGCATCCGTGCGGGCCTGCTGGCATTCCGGCGTCGCCCATTTCGGGTCTTGGGTCGAGAGCGAGGCTCCATACTGGACTGGAGACGATACGCACCCTGCCACCGTCGCGGTCAACGCGACGACCATTGCAATTCTCATCCGCAAGCCCCTCCTAATGTAGGACGCGACTACAAGACGATTCCAGCGGGAAAAAGGCAGCTTCAGGATGCGGATTTTGCAGGGCCGCTCACCCCAGCAGGTTGCGCGCCGTGCGCATGAAGATTTTCGAACCGATCGGGATCAGATCGTCGGGAAAATCATAATCGGGATTGTGCAGCGAAGGATGGCGCTCGCCGGCGCCGAGAAAGAACATGGCTGAGCTCGCCTTGTGGCCGAAAATGCCGAAATCTTCCGAAGCGCGCATCGGCAGGGCCTCTTCGCTGCGCGCGACACCTTCCTCGTCGAGCGCGCGGTTGAGATGTTTCACCGCGTCCGGCGCATTGACGCTGGCGACGAAGATTTCGTGATAGTTGCAGCGCACGGACAGGCGGTGCTCGGCCGCTATCCTGGCGGCCAGCGCTTCAGCAGCTGCTACCAGCTCCGCCATGCGCTCGTCACGCCTTGTGCGCAGCGTCGCCCACACTTCCGCATGTCCGGGCGCGATGCCGAACACGGCCTCGCCCATGGTCGCATGGGTGACGGTCACCATGCTGAAATCGTCATCGGCGAAAGTGCCGCTCCCGAGTGCCGGAAGCGCCGGCATCAGCTGGCTGATCGCCGGCATCGGCGACACGCCGGTTTCGGGCATGGAGGAATGCGCGGTCTTGCCGTCCAGCACGATGCGGATGCCGCGCGAGGCGCAGTTGAC
The DNA here is from genome assembly GCF_000502215.1 of Mesorhizobium sp. L103C105A0. Lineage (NCBI taxonomy): Bacteria > Pseudomonadati > Pseudomonadota > Alphaproteobacteria > Hyphomicrobiales > Phyllobacteriaceae > Mesorhizobium > Mesorhizobium sp. L103C105A0. The sequence goes on from NZ_AYXF01000001.1 coordinate 910,088, forward strand.
GACGCCGGGCTTGAGCCGCACTTCGCCGAACGGCACGCCCGGCAGATTGTGCAGCGAGAAGGCGAAGTCCGGCGCGATCTCGCCAAAGCGTGGATCGGCGACGACGCCGGCCGCACCATTGCCGGTCTCCTCCGCCGGCTGGAACATCAAGACGACGCGGCCGCGGGCCGGCCTTTCGCGCCCGAGCTGGCGGCCAAGTGCGGCCAGGATCGCGGTGTGGCCGTCATGGCCGCACATATGCGATTTTCCCGGCATCTGCGAGGCATGCTCGACGCCCGAAAGCTCCTCGATCGGCAGCGCATCGATCTCCGAGCGGAACAGCACCGTAGGCCCTGCCTTGCCGCTGTCATAGATCGCCGCCACGCCATGACCGCCGAGGCCGGTCAGCACCTTGTCCGGCCCTGTATCGGCGAGGAAGCTCACGACTTCCTTGGCGGTCTGTTCTTCCTCGTTGGAGATTTCAGGCCGCTGGTGCAGCTTGCGGCGCCATGCCGTCAGCTCGATGATATCGCGATTGGTCAGGGTCATGGTTGGGGCTCCGCTTAGTGCTGTGGCTGCAAACTCAACATACAATGACCTGTAGATAGTCCGGCGAGGCAAGCCCCTGCATGATTGTGTCGCGGGTGATGATCGGAATTTTTCTTACTCGCGCCGTCGCGATCAGGTAGCAGTCGCCGGGATCCTTATGCCCCGTATCGGTCACCACGGTCGCTGCCTCGCAAGCGATACGTTGCTTGATCGGGATGATCTTAGATCCCGTTGCTGCAACTGCCTCGGAAAACCATTTCGACGGCGTTCCTATGCCGAGATAGGGCGGGTTCTTGTGCGTCGGCTTATGGGACGCGATCGCCAATTCCCACGCAGTGATTGGGGAAACATAAAGCTTGCCCGCAGTTTGGCTCTCGGCGATTGCGATGAGAGCTTCTTCCGAAAGCGTGCCTGCGGCCGTTACCAGCCAATAAAACGTATGCGTGTCGAGAAGCGCCCCTGGCAAGGATCAACTATCCCTGGGTTTGCGCACCTGGTGAGAGCCGCCTTTGAGGGCTTGATTAGCAATCGGCTTCGTAAGGTCCACACCCTTTTTCAGGGGCAACTGCGACGACTTCATCGAATCAGCACCGCGCACTTCAACGTAGCGGCCGCTGCGGGAATCGCGCACCACCCACTTGCCGGTCAGCTCCTGTTTGGTCTGTGCTTTTGTCATGAACCCAATATAGCGGCAAATTGTTATGGATGCGAGCGGTCTCGGCCTGTTGAAGCCAAAGGCGATACCGTGACGGCGCATCAGAAAGTCGTCAATCTCATCGCCGACATCCGGTGGCTTCTCCTGAAAAGCGCCGCGTGCTCGCCTGTGCGACATCTTTCGCGATAATTGCTTCCATCCACCCGAAGGAACGGTTTCGGAGCAACAATGGCCAGGCGGTTTGCGTTTCTCTTGGTTCGCGACTTCACGCTGTCGCCGCTGTCGCTGTTCATCGACACGCTGCGGCTCGCCGGCGATGAGGGCGACCGCAGCCGCCGGATCGAGTTCGACTGGGAGATCGTCGGCGAGCGTGGCCTGCCGATCCGGGCGAGTTGCGGTGTCGAGTTGCTGCCGACCAAGGCGATCGGCAATCCGCAGGAGTTCGACAATGTCGTCGTGGTCGGTGGCCTGCTCGACACCAACCGCAGCCTCAGCTCCGAAAAGGAGGCCTTCCTGTTGCGGGCGGCCGAAAAGGGCGTGCCGCTGACGGCACTCTGCACCGGCAGCTTCGTGCTCGCGCGCTACGGTCTGCTCGATGGCTACAGTGCTGCCGTCAGCTGGTTTCACATCAAGGATTTCCGCAGCCAATTCCCTGATGTGAACGCCCATGCCGACAGCCTGTTTTCCGTCGATAGGGGCCGCTCGACCTGCGCCGGAGGCACGGGTGCGGCCGACCTTGCCGGCCATTTCGTGTCGCAGTTCATCGGCCGCAAGGCTGCGGAAAAAGCCGCCAAGATCCTCGTGCTCGACCGCATCCGCTCGAGCTTGGATGTGCAGCCCGTCGGCGACCTCTTTCCCGCGGCCTCGAGCCGCGCGGTGAAACGGGCGCTGCTTCTGATGGAAAGCAATCTCCAGGAGACGCTGTCGATCGCCGAGATCGCGGGCCGGTTGCATTTATCCCGGCGCCAGCTTGAGCGGCTGTTCGGCGCCGAGCTCGGCATCGGCCCGATGGCCGCCTATCTTGCGCTGCGCGTGCATCATGCCAAGTCGCTGCTGGAGGGGAGCGACTTGGCGATCGGCGACATCGCCTACCGCTGCGGTTTTCCCAATGCCGGCCATTTCAGCCGTGTCTTCCGCCAGCAGACCGGTATCACGCCGACCCATCTCAGGCATCCGAACCGAATGTCCGGTGTCTTTGCCGACGGCAAGGGGAGCGGTCCCTAAGCCTATATTGGGGCGTGCGATCTCGCCGTTGGTATGATAGTATCATACCAACCTGATAGGAGGGATCCATGTCCGCCACCGAAAAACGCACCTTCAGCCTGCCGGCCGAGCAGGCTGCTTTCATCGACCAGCTCGTTCGGTCCGGCACATACGCGACCAGCAGTGAAGTGATCCGCGCCGGTCTTCGCGCATTGCAGGAACGCGACGCCGCCGTGGAGCGCTGGCTGCGTGAGGAGGTCGCGCCGACCTATGATAGGTGGAAGGCAGACCCCTCCCAGGTCATCCCGGGCGACAAGTCTTTTGACAGCATCCGCGCACATCACGCAGCCCGCAACGTGTGAAGCGCCTGCATGTTGTCCTTTTGCCGGAAGCCCAGACGGACCTGTTATGGATATACGATACGGTCGCTCACGCATCCGGCAACCTCACCGCCCTTCGCTACATCGAGCGGATCGAGCGATTTTGCCTGGTCTCGACTATGCCTCGGAACGCGGAACCCTAAGGGATGATGTGCGGCGGGGGCTTCGCATGGTTGGCTTCGAGCGCCGCCTGACTGTGGCCTTCACCGTAGAAGGCGACCAGGTGGTGATTCTCAGGGTGTTCTACGGCGGCGTCAACTGGGAGGACGAGCTGGCGCCTATCGCTCCGTGAACGCCCGCGCGAACGAGTCCAGCATCGGCCGCGCCAGATATTCGAGGAAGGTTCGGTCGCCGGTGCTGATAAACGCCTCGACCGGCGTTCCTGGGTAAAGCTGCTCGGCTTTCACGCTCTGCGGCAGCGTGTCGGTGATCTTCAGCCTGGCGCGGAAATACGCCTCATGCGTGGTTTCATCGATCAGCCGGTCGGCGGAAATTTGCGTCACCGTAGCCGGGACCTCAGGGGTGAGGCGCGCGTTCAGGGCGGACAGCCTGAGCTTCGCCGGCTGGCCGACGCGAACCAGGTCCACGTCTTTCGGCCGCAGCTTCGCGTCGACGATGAGGCCCGACGCGGTCGGCAGGATCTCCATGATCTTCTGCCCCGGCGCAATCACGCTGCCTTTGGAGTTGTAGATCGAGGATACCACGATGCCGGCTGCCGGCGCCTTGATCGTCGTGCGCCCCAGCACCGCCTCGGCTGCGGTGATCTGTTCGCCGATGTCGGCCAGGCTGGTGCGAACCTCGTCGAGCTTGGTCAGCGCGTCCTCGACGCGCTGCGTGGTCGCGCGCTCGACCTGCGCCTGGGCTTCGACGATCTGCGTCTTGGTCGCTGCGATATCCGCCTCCAGCGCGCCGGCCTGGCCGACCAGATCGGCCTCGCTGCGCAGAAGCTGCGAATATTCGCTGCGGTTGGTGAGACCCTTGTCGAGCAGGCCGGTCTTGATGCCGAGTTCCTTCTTCACGATCTCGGCCTGTTGCTGGATGGCCAGTTTCTGCGCGTCCAGTCCCAGCGCCGACTCACGATGCATGGCGACGCGCTGCGCCAGGATCGACTGCTCGGAGCGGAACCGGGCGAGCCTGGCCTCGAACTCCTTCTGCTGTTCGTGCACCAGATTGTCGAAATCCCTCTGGAACGGCGCGGGTGCTGCTTCGGCGATCGGCGCCAGCCTGTCCGATCCGTCGCGCTCGGCCTCCAGCCGCGCGGCACTTGCCCTGAGCGCGATCGACTGTCTGGTCAGCCGGTTGAGGTCGGCCTCGGCCGCCGTGCGGTCGAGGAGGACCAGCGGTTCGCCTTGTTGCACGCGGTCGCCTTCATGCACCAGCAACTGCTCGATGATGCCGCCCTCGGGGTGCTGGATGAGGATGTTGCCGCCCGTTGCCGAGATCGTGCCGGAGGTGATCACCGCGCCGGAGAGCGGCGCGTTCGCCGCCCAATAGCCGAAGCAGCCGACGAAGAGCGCTATGGCCACGTAGCCGACGACGGCCATGCGGCGGAAGTCGGTGCGCGGTCGACCTTCGAAGGCGAGGCTCTGCTGCATCATCGTCTATGACCCGAAGCGGACGCTGTGCGGGCGCACGGTCGGCACGAACGAGCCTGTCACCACCGCGCTCCCGGCCTTGCCGGCCGCCGGTTGCCTCAGCACCTCGCTCGCAGGGCCGAAAGCTTCGACCATGCCGTTGCGCAGGACCATGACGCGGTCGCAGGCCGCGGCGATCGAAGGGCGATGCGTGATGACGACTGTCGTGACGCTTACACTTCGCGCGGCCGAAAGCATCCCTTCGAGCGCCGCCTCCCCACTGCCGTCGAGATGGGCGTTGGGCTCGTCCAGCACCAGCATGCGTGGCTTGCCGTAGAAGGCGCGCGCCAGCCCTATCCGCTGGCGCTCGCCGCCCGACAGCACGGTATGCGACGGGCCTATCATGGTCTGATAGCCGTCGCGCAGCGTGAGAATCAGCTCATGCGCCTCGGCGCGCCTGGCCGCTTCGACGATCGCGGCGTCATCGGCGTCGGGTTCGAAGCGGGCGACATTTTGCGCGATCGATCCCGGGAAAAGCTCCACCTCCTGCGCGAGATAGCCGATATGCCTGCCAAGCTGGGTTTCGCCCCAGCTCCTCAGGTCGGCGCCGTCGACCCTGACCGCGCCGCCGGTCGGCTGCAGCGCGCCCACAAGCAATTTCGCCAGCGTCGATTTGCCGGCCCCGCTCGGGCCGACGATCGCCACCGCTTCGCCGGCGCCGATGGCAAAATTCAACCGCTTGAGGATGGGCTCCGTGCCGAAAGCCGCAGTCGGCGCGATGAAGAACAGATCCTGCACCGAAATCGCGCCCAATGGATCGGGCAGTGCGAGCTTGCGCCCCTGCGCTGGTTGCGCCGCAAGGGCGGTGTCCAGCCGCTTCCAGCATCGCTTGGCGTCGACGATCTGCCGCCAGGATCCGATCAGCTGGTCGAGCGGCTGCAGCGCGCGCGACGACACCAGCGACGAAGCGAAGATCATGCCGGCGGTCATCTGCCCTTGTAGCACCAGCCACGCGCCGGCGCCGAGGATCGCCAGTTGCAGCATCATGCGCAGCGCCCGCGACGTCGCGCTGAAGATCGCATTGGCGCTTCCGGAACGGTCATGCAGGGTCAGCGCCTCAGCAACGTGCCGTCCCCAGACCGCGGCGGCATTTTGCACCATGCCCATGGCGCGCAGCGTGTCGGTGTTGCGGGCGAAGGCCTGCTCCGCCTGGCTGGCCACCGCCGAGCGTTCCGCCGACATGGCATCGTTCCTGCCGATGGCAAGCTGGTTGGCCACGACCAAGAGAAACAGCAGCACGGCGCCGGCGAGCGTCAGCCAGAACAGGACGGGATGGATGAAATAGAGCAAGGCCAGGAAGACGGGCGCAAACGGCAGGTCGAACAACACCGCCACGCCGCGCGACCTGATGAAGGCGCAAGTCGTGGCAAGGTCGTTCAGCGGCGACAGCCCGCTGCCGGCATGTCTGGCGCCAAGCGAGGCGGCGAATGTCCGCGCGCCCAGTTTCTGGTCGACGGTGGCCGCAACACGTTGCGCGTAGACGGCGCGGACCGCGTCCAGCAGGCCGAGGAAGGCGAGCGCGAGGACCGCCATGGCCGAGAGATAAAGCAGCGTCTCGACGCTGGAGGACGGCAACACCCGGTCATAGACCTGCAGCAGATAGAGCGGGATCACCAGGAGCAGGATGTTGATCAGCAACGAAAAGATGCCGATATCGGCGATGCCGCGCAGGAAAACCGGGCGCAGGCCGATGGCCGCATCGCTGAGTGGCGCGCGGTCCCGTGACATCTAGACGGCGTGCTCGGCTGTCGTGCTCAGATGGCTCTGCTGCAAATCGTTCAGCGTATAGGCGTGGATATAGTCGATCTTCATTTGCGCGGGCGTCGCCAGATGGTCGGGCGGCGCGCCGGCTTGACCGCCGACCGCAAGGTCGACCAGCATATACATGGGCTTGTTCATATCGGACGGCGTCGCCGCTTCCGCGACCTGGACGCCATCATAGGTCCAGACCAGCTTGTCCGGCGTCCACAACAGGCCATAGGTGTGATAGCCGTCGGTGTTGGAGACATTCACCGTCGACCCGACCGTGGTGTGGGTTCCCGTCTCATTTGTGTGCGCGGTCATGAGAAGCGCATTCGGGTTCTGCCCATACATTTCGATCACGTCGAGTTCCGGGGGCCATGAACCGTCTTCGGGCAGAAGCCAGAAGGCCGGCCACGCGCCGGCATTTTCCGGGAGATCGGCCCGCATTTCGAAATAGCCATAGGTCTGCGAGAAGGTGTCGTGCGTCGTCAGTATGCCGGAAGTGTATTCGTAATTGTTGATCAGCGGCTTGATGTCGTCGGGCGCATGCGCCGCGGTTATGGTGAGCACGCCGCTTGCGACGCTGAACGGATGGACCGAGCTGGTCGGCGCATAATTGGCGTCGATATACCATTGCAGCTCGCCGTTCTGGGGCTGCGAGCTGCCGTTCTGCGCCCCCCACCAGAAATTGGAATCCCAGATGCCGCTCTGGCCGTTCCACAGGCTCAGCGTGTTGAAATCGTCGTTGAAGGACAGCGTCATGCCGGTCTTGTCGATCGGCAGCTCGAACTGGCCGGGCTGAAACTTGTCGATCGTGGTGTTGTGGAACACCAGCACCTCGCTCGAGCCGAGGTTCAGCTGCACGTTCGATCCCACCTGGACCATATTGGCGTGGACGGCCTCGAACGAGGTGAAGGCATAGCCGTTGAGGCGCACCGTGTCGGTCGCGCCGAAATCGGAGATAAGGTCGCTGCCATTGCCCTTGGTGATGATGAAGGTGTCGGCGCCGGCGCCGCCGATCAGCACGTCATTGCCCTTGCCGCCGTCCAGCGTCTGGCTGCCAGCGCCGCCCGTTATGATGTTGTCCTGAGCATTGCCGAAGGCATAGTGGCCGTCGCCGGTGACGACGAGGTTCTCGAAATTGGCGGGCAGCTTGTAGCTCATCCAGGTATCGATCGTGTCGACGCCCGCGCCGTAGTTCTCGACCGCTTTGTTGATCGTCGAATAGAGATGGTAATAGTCGTCGCCCGCGCCGCCATACATGGTGACCTTGACGTTGGTGTCGCCCCAGAAGGAATCGTTGCCCGAGGTGCCGTAGCGGTAAGGCGCGCCTCCAGTCGCCGAGAACCAATGGGTGGAAGCGCCGGTATAGGGAAGTGGAATGCCTTTGGCGTTGAGGACTGTGGTCATTCCGACACTCCTTGCGCGTGCTGCCTTGGTCGTTCGACAACCTTCGAGCGACCATTCGGATCAACTCTTAAATTGATCCGTCGTTCCAGGGAATCATTCTATAGTACACCAAGGAGATCGTCGCCCATCATTTAATAGATAATGCCGAAGGCGTTAAGCTGATCCTAATACAACTTTGTAGGAGAGACTTACAATTTTAATAAATTGTGAGATCCGCGCCGAAAGGTTAGGCAATGACGCGACACGACCGCCTGCCTGAGGCGGCGACTCGAAGTCGCGGGCGGATGGCTGCCGGCAAAGGGCTCAAGAAAATTTGACAGGCTATGTCGGACCGGGTGAGGTTCACCCGTCCTTGGGGCATCGAACAACGAAACCACAAAGGATACCGAAGAGATGCCAAGCACCGTACGTTTGCACCGCGTTCTGACGACCAGCCCGGAGAAGGTCTACCGCGCATTCACAGAAGCCGACGCGCTGGCGAAATGGCTTCCGCCGAACGGCTTCACTTGCACCGTGCACAGCTTCGACGCGAAAGTCGGTGGCGCCTTCAAGATGTCGTTCCGAAACTTCACGACGGGCGGCAGCCATTCCTTCGGCGGCGAATATCTCGAACTCGTTCCCGGCGAGCGCCTGCGCTACACCGACAGGTTCGACGACCCCAATTTGCCCGGCCAGATCGAAGTGACCGTGCTCCTGAAGAAAGTGTCGGTCGGCACGGAACTCGACATCACGCAGGCCGGCATTCCGGACGTTATTCCGGCCGAAGCCTGCTATCTCGGCTGGCAGGAGTCGCTGCGCAATCTGGCAAAGCTCGTCGAACCCGAGATCAATCAGTAGAGCCCATCGGATCGGCGGCGCCGCCCAGCCAGTCCGCGCCGCCGACAATGCCGAGCCGAGGACTCATCCCTCACGGCCCGGTGCAGATCGGCAACGGTTGTGGCGGCGGTGGCGGGTTGTCCTTGGCGTATTGCGCGATGATCGGCTCAAGGCTCTTTCGCGGCCAGAATTTCGGCTTGCCGATCTCCTTCAGGCAGGACGCATTCCAATAGGCGCCCGATTTACCAACGGCGGTGATGTCGCGCGATTCCGGGTAGATATAGAGCGTCGTCGGATTGCCCTTCACCATCGAAATGATCTGGTCGGCGTCGGACGGCGACCAGCTGGTGCAGCCATTGCTGCGGCCGCCGGCATAATCCACCAGCTTGCCGTATGGCACGAAGCCGTCATGGTCGGCATAGGAGCTGTTCGGGTTCTTGCGCAGGCACATGCCGCGCAACAGCCGCGCCGCGTGGCCACCGATCACCCGCTGCCTGGCATTCGCCGTCTCCCCCTCACCGTCGAACTGGATGAAGGTGCGCAGCAGCGCCTGGTCCTTTTTTGCGCCGATGCGGTAAAAACCCTTGAATGAGATCTTTGCCTCGCCGGTCATATAGGCGCCACCGGTCGTCAAGGACGAGTCCAGGGCATTGCCGAAGTTTTTCGCGCAGCGTTTGCCGTTGGAGAAATCGACCACGCCTTTCAAATTGCGGCCGCCGCCATGGCCCGACGAGATCGCCCTGAACGACTGCTTGGCCTCGCAAATGACGTAGTAGCGCCGCCCTAGCACGCCATTGCCGAGATCGCCGGGGCGAGTCGCATCCATGGCGAAATAGCAGCCATTGTGGACCGCGCCTTGCGCGACCTTCTTCAGGTAAAGCGCGCGCGCCCGCTCCAGCACCACTTGCGAAATCTCGCCGTCGTCATTGCCGACATGGGCCTGCAGCCAGGCCGGTATATCGGAGGACGCGGCAAAAGACCGGGCAGACATCGTCAAGGCGATGCCGGCGACGGCGAGGAGGCCAAAGACAAAGACAGCCAGAGATTTCAACCGCACCGGACAACCCTCCCGCCCGAACCGTTCTGCGATTCTCGGAAACCCATCATAAATCGTCGCGCGCCGATCGGCGAAACACATCTTGTTCAGAACCGCGCAAGCAAGTCAGGTAGCTGCCTGTTCGCCTTTCACAGCGCCAGGCTGCCCTGTTCCGCCTCCGCGGCATTGGGGTCGCCCGGCGCCGTCGCCCAGGCGAGCTCGACCAGCGTCACCGTGCGGCGGCCGGTGCCGTCGAGCTGGCAGACGATGAGGCCCTGCTCCTCGATATAGGTGAGCAGCCGCCGGGCGCGCCGCAGCGAATGCGAGCCGTAGGCGCGCGCGATCGCCGCGTCGCTCGGGCACGGCCAGCCCTCCTTGGCGGCGCGGGCGATCATCATGAACACGCCCTGCATGTCCTCGGGCAGCAGCGAGGCGCGCACGGAAACGTCCTGCCAGGCGTCATCGCCTGCCATGTCGGCGCCGAGCCCGGCGCGGGCACGCGTCAGCATGCGACGGAATTCTGAGAGGTCCGGCACCACCGAAGCGAGGCCTTCGATGCGGCAGCGGACGACGAACTCCTGATAAAGCACGCCGATGACGCGGAAACCCGCATCGGGCTGCGCCAGGATGGCGCGCAGGACACGGTCCACCCGCTCTCGCCGGTCGGCGATATCCTCGGCGCTTACCGCCGGTTCCGCAGGTTCCGGGCGGATCTCCATCGCCGCAGACTTCGCCGCCATCAGCTGGTCGAGCAAATCGGGCGACGCCATCCGGCGCGGCGCGCGCATCGTCTCGGGCGGCGGCGCTGCCAGGATGATGGCCCGTGCGTCCTCGAGCGCTGTTTCCGGCATTGCCATCAGCCGCGGCGTACCGTTGCGCGGGCTGGTCTCGGTCTGGCCGATGCGCACGCCGAGCGGGCGGCGCGACAGCGCCGGTCCCAGCGCCATGAAGTGCCCGCGCTCCAGATCGCGAAACGCCTCCGCCTGGCGCCGTTCCATGCCCAGAAGGTCGGCGGCGCGCGCCATGTCGATATCGAGGAAGGTACGGCCCATGAGGAAGTTGGACGCCTCCGCCGCGACATTCTTGGCGAGCTTTGCCAGCCGCTGCGTGGCGATGATGCCGGCAAGGCCGCGCTTGCGGCCGCGGCACATCAAATTGGTCATGGCGCCGAGCGAGAGCTTTCGCGCCTCGTCGGACACTTCGCCGGCCACGGCGGGCGCGAACAGCTGCGCTTCGTCGACCACCACCAGCATCGGATACCAATGCTCGCGGGCAACCTCGAACAACCCGCCGAGAAAGGCAGCGGCGCGCCGCATCTGGTTCTCGGCATCGAGCCCTTCGAGATTGAGCACCGTGGAGACGCGATGGATGCGCGCCCGCTCGCCGGCTGCTTGCAGGCCACGCTCCGTATGCTCCTCGGCATCGATGACCAGATGGCCGTAATGGTCGCCCAGCGAGACGAAATCGCCTTCCGGGTCGATGATGGTCTGCTGCACCCAGGGCGCGCTCTGCTCCAGGAGCCGGCGCAAAAGGTGCGATTTGCCGGAGCCGGAATTGCCTTGCACCAGAAGCCGGGTCGCCAGCAGCTCCTCAAGGTCGAGCACCGCCGACGCACCCGCCGTCGTCTGTCCCATCTCGATGGCTACGGTCATGTCACGACTCTCCTTGCGGACAGGGCTTATCAACCCGGCCGCGAGCCGTCGAGCGCGCCATGGCAACTCGCCCGCTGTTCCACACCTATGCTGCCAAAGCGCCACACATCAGCCCATCTGCCCAAAGGGAAGGCACATCAAGCGGAGTTGACCGGCGGCAGAAGCGGCGCTTCCAGCCCGTCGAAGGGATCGCGCCAGGCATCGATGGCTTCGAGCCGGCGATACCAACCCAGAACAGAGGGATAGTCCGCCAGCGGCAGGCCGGCTGCATCGTTGAACGGCAAAAACGTCGCCATGCGGAAATCGGCATAGGAAAGCGACTTGCCCACAAGCCATGGCCGCTTGGCGAGCTCCGCCTCGAGAATCGCTGCCGCGATGCGGAACTCCGCCAGCCCCTCCTCCACCTTGCCCTGGTCGACAGGCCCAATCCCGTAGCGCTGCTTGGTTCCGCGCTCGAAATGCACGGTGTCGCAGGCCCGCACGAAATTTTCCTTGCCCCAGCTCAGCCAGCGGATCATGTCGGGTTGGTCGCCGCCGCCGCGCCAGAAATCCGAACCCGCTTCGCGCGACAGAAGGCAGGCTATGGCGTCGGCTTCCCACAGGCTGCCGCCCGTCCATGCCAATATCGGCAGGGTAAGATTGGGATTGAGCTGACGAAACCGCTCAGCCTGCCCGGGCGCCATGGGTGCCGCGAACTCACACTCGACCTTGGCCTGCAGATGACGTGCCGTTGCTACCGCAAGGCGCGGATTGGGATTGCGGCTGAAGTACAGTTTCATATCCGGTCCTGGACGCTGTGGGCTCGACCCTATCAAACACGCAAACGTGCCCTCCCGGCAATCTGGTCGGACCACGATTCCGCTGGCACACGCCGTTGTTCGGCGTATTATTTCCTTCGGGAGAGGGTTCTTGGCAGGAGGAAGCCATGAACGTAGTGCAGAGCGTACCTGTCATCGACGTGACAACCCAGAACCTTGTTTCCTCTGCGCTTTCCAGATTCCGCGCTGGCGATACCGTCTCGACTAGAGCGGCGCTCGACGCCATCCGCCGCATGGATCCAACCTGTGTCGACAGCGACGACGATCTCGTCGAACTCGTCGTCATGGCGGCAATTGGTAAGACCATGGCGGTCGTGTTCGACCACCGCTCCCGCTAGCCCTGTGGGACGAACCTGTGCCGTTCAACTCGCTTGAGTTCGAGTGAGTTCGGTTGGCGCCGCGCCGAGCTTTTACAGCCGCAGCCCGGGAAGCGGACGTCTTCGTGCGCGAAGGACGGCAATAGCATGAGCGGCAAGACTCAGATCCCCAAGGGATGTGGCATGTAGCCGACGAAGCCGCCGATCTTCCAGTGGCCCGCCACCTTCCTGCAGAAATACAGCGTCTGCCATTTCAGCTTGTCGACGCTACCATCGGCCTTGGCCACCGAGCCGTTGAACTTCTTGTGCAGCACGGCGCGGTCGCCGTCGACATCGATGTCGCGCATGTTGGTGACGCGAAACAGCGCCTCGCGCAGCGGCTCGGCGAATTTGGTCGCCGCCGTCTCCTTGGCCTGGCGCAGCCATTCGTCGCGATAGACGGCAAGGCTCGGGAATTGCAGGCGCCAGGCGTCGGCATCGCTCAGGAAATGCGCATGCATGCCGAAGAAGCTGTCGGCGATGAAATCATCCTCGACCATCGACCAGTCCTGACCGATAAAGGCGTCGATGTCGCGCCGCACCAGCATTTCCCAGAGCGCGTGACGATCGGCATCGCCCTCTGGAAACGGGTTCTTGTCGAAGGTCATTGAAATCTCCTGTCGGCAAAATGCGACGCGCAAGATGCTGGCGGTCCGCTGATAAAGCAACACGCGTTTGGAAAAATGCTGCTTTCCAAAAAGCCCCCTATGAGGATCACCGGGACAGGCGTAGAGCGGTCGTCGAAAACGGGGCGCGGCCCGCCATTCTGAACAGGAGTTTCCCTTGCCTAAAGAGTGTTTTGGAACATCCCACGTGCCGCTGTCGCCGGCCGTGCGCGCCGGGGATTTCGTCTACATCTCAGGTCAGGTGCCGGTCGACGGCGACCGCATCGTGGTCAAGGGCGGCATCACCGAGCAGACCGAGCAGGTGCTGCAGAATGTGAAGGCGGCACTCGCGCTGGCCGGTTGCACCATGGACGATGTCGTCAAGACCACGGTCTGGCTCGAGGACGCGCGCGACTTCGGCGCCTTCAATGCCGTCTACGCCAAGCACTTCCCGAAGAATCCGCCGGCCCGCACCACGGTCGAATCGCGGCTGATGATCGACATCAAGATCGAGGTCGAAGCCGTCGCCTACCGGCCGGTTTGACCAGCCGGGGCATGATCCCGAAAAGTGGAGACGGGGTTTTCTCGGACAAACGGAAACCGTTTTGTCCAGAGATCATGCCCCAAACGAAGAGAGGCAGGCGCCGATGCAGTTCGATCTCCTGATCAAGGGCGGCCGTCTGATCGATCCGGCCTCGGGCCTGGACGCGCCGCGCGATGTCGCCGTTGCGGGCGGACGCATCGTGGCCATCGAGGCGGCGATCGATGCCGAGCACGCCACCAAGATAGTCGACGCTCGTGATTGCATCGTCACGCCCGGCCTCATCGATTTGCATAGCCATGTCTATTGGGGCGGCACCTCGCTTGGCGTCGATGCCGACCGGCTGGCGGCCAAGAGCGGCACCACCACCTTCATCGACGCCGGCAGCGCCGGCGCCGGCAATATTCTGGGCTTTCGCCGCCATGTCATCGAGCGCTCGAAGGTGCGCATCCTGGCCTATGTCAACATCTCCTTTGCCGGCATATTCGGCTTCTCGCAAAGCGTCTCTGTCGGCGAATGCAGCGATCTCAGGCTCTGCGAGCCACGCGAGACGGTGGCTGCGGTGCGCGAGCACGCCGATGTCGTCGTCGGCGTAAAAGTGCGCTCCGGTAAGCATGCCGGCGGCGCCAGCGGCATCGCGCCGGTCGATCTCGCGCTGGAAGCCGCCGACCAGGCCGGCCTGCCGCTGATGGCGCATATAGACGAGCCGCCGCCCGGCCGCTCCGAAGTGCTGCCGCGGCTGCGCAAGGGTGACATCCTCACCCATTGTTTTCGGCCATTCCCCAACGCGCCGGTGTTCGCTTCCGGCGCGGTGCGGCCGGACATGCGGCTGGCCCGCGAACGCGGTGTCATCTTCGACATCGGCCACGGCATGGGATCGTTCGACTTCGCCGTGGCGAAAGCGATGCTGGCCGAGGGCCTCGCGCCCGACGTCATCTCCAGCGACGTGCATCTCTACTGCGTCGACGGTCCGGCCTTCGACATACTGGTCTGCATGTCGAAGCTGATGGCGCTGGGCATGCCGCTGGTCGAGGTGCTGCGCGCCGCCACGCAAAGGCCAGCCGAGGCGATCGCCAGGCCGGAGCTTGGGACGCTGAAAGTTGGCGGTGTCGGCGATGTCGCGGTGCTGAGACTGCGCCCCGGGCGCTTTACCTTCGTCGATGCGGTCGGTGCGGCGCTGATCGCGGATCAGCGGCTGGTCTCAGAAGGCATTGTTATCGGCGGTGTCTGGTGGCCGAACGAGGCGCCCGACCACAACGAGACCGAGCGCTTCGAGCCGCATGCGGCACATACGCATGTCGAGGTCGCGGCACGGCATTTCGGGCGTGGATAATCTCCCTCCTTGAGGGGGAGATGGCCGGCAGGCCAGAGGGGGTCGGTTCGACCGGACGCAAGCTCCTCGCGGCAGCTGGAGGTCAGCGCTCCACGCGCGGCGACCCCCTCTGTCGCCTTCGGCGACATCTCCCCCTCGAGGGGGGAGGAGATCGCTAGCGCCCTGCGTTACTCACCGCCCCAAACACCGGCGTCGCAATCCCTTCCATCCGCGCCTTGATCTGCAGCGCCACATATTTCGAGTAAAACCGCGACAGCGCCAGATTGCCGCCGTGGAACCACAGCGCGTCCTGCGCCGTCGGCTTCCACATGTTGCGCAGCTCGCCTTGCCAAGGACCGGGATCGCCCTTGACGCCGGAGCCGAGGCCCCAGCATGGCCCGACCTTGTCGGCGACCTCGCGCGAGACGATGGCCGCCACGGTCTCGTTCATCGACTGGTAGCCGGTACAGGCGACGATCGCATCGACGGCCAGCTCGCTGCGGTCGTCGAACAGGATGCCGGTCGGCGTCAATGAACTGATGCCGACGCCGCTCTTCACTTTGATCTCGCCATTGATGATCAGTTCGCAGGCGCCGACATCGATGTAGTAGCCGGAGCCGGTGCGGTAGGCCTTCATCAACAGCCCGGTCTCGTCCTCCCCGAAATCGATGGCGAAGCCGGCGGCGCGTAGCTGGTCGTAGAAGTCTGCGTCGCGTGCCTTGATCACCTCGTAAAGATCCCGCTGGCCCTTGGGTACAAGCGCGGACGGCGTGGACGCGACGATTAGGTCGGCCTTGTCGGTGCTGATGCCGCGCGCCAAAGCCTTTTCCGAGAAGATCTCGAAGCCGACTTCCATCAGAGTGTCGGATTTCACCACTGTCGTCGGCGACCGCTGGATCATGGTGACGTCTGCGCCGCTCTCCCAGAGGTCGACGCTGACATCGTGCCCCGAGCTTGCCGCGCCGATGACAGCGACACGTCTGCCGCGGAATTTCTCGCCGCTTGCATACTGGCTGGAATGCAGGAGTTCGCCCTTGAAGGTCTCGGCGCCGGGCAGCGCGATCTGGCGTGGCGGGCCATAGGCGCCGGTGGCAAAGACAATGTGCTTCGGCTTCAGCGTGATCTGCCGGCCGACGCGGTCGACCACCACAGTCCACACCTTCTCGGCCTCGTCATAGCTGGCGCTGAGGCATTTGGTGGCGACCCAGTAGTTGAGCTCCATCACCCTGGTGTACATCTCCAGCCAGTCGCCCATCTTGTCCTTGGGCGTGAACACCGGCCAGTTCTCCGGGAACGGAATGTAGGGCAGATGGTCGTACCAGACCGGATCGTGGAGCACGAGCGAGCGATAACGGTTGCGCCAGGAATCGCCGGGGCGCGCATTTTTCTCGATGATGATGGTGGGCACACCGAGCTGCCTCAGCCGCGCGCCGAGCATGATGCCGCCCTGCCCGCCGCCGATCACCAGGCAATACGGCTGCTCGGTGGCGCCGAGGTCGCGCGTCTCGCGCGCCCGCGCCTCCGCCCAGGTTTCGCGCTTCGGATCGGCCTTGTGACGGATACCAAGCGGCCGCGCCGGTCCCTTTTGTTCCTCGAACCCCTTGAGCTCACGCACCGCCGTGAACAAGGTCCGGCAGCGGCCGTCCGTAAGGCGCACAATCCCTTCGCCCCGCGCGACCGCCGTTTCGAACGTGAACCAGGCCTCGACGGTGCCCTCATCCGAGGTCGCCTCGCCGGACAGCGTCCAGTGTGAGGGCTTCGTTTCCGCCAGCGTCGCTTGCAGCATGTCGCGGATCTCATCGCGGCCTTCCATCGTGGTGATGTTCCAGGTGAAAGCCAGCAGATCGCGCCAGTAGCAATCCTCGACGAACAGGTTGGCGGCCGCCTCGGCGTCATCAGCTTCCAGCGCCCGTGCAAGCGCGCAAAGCCATGTCGCCGCCTGTTTCGATGGTGCCATGTCGAGCATCTGTTTTTCCCTCGTTTTGCGTTCCCATTGTTTCGAAAGACGGAGCCGCCGCAAGAGGGGTCGCGATATCATGGCGTCGGTTTCTAGCGGCCCGGAACGGAGCCATCTCCCGGAAATCTTTATAGGAATTTTATATCTTTCCTCCCGGCCCCGTCTCGAACCTTTATGGCGATCGGGTCCATATTCCATCTCGAGCAAAACGCTGCGGACGCCGTGACCCCAGAGTTACGGCGGGCCGTTCTCATGGAATTTCTGGCTCGCCAGTCGCTGGCGCCAAATACAAGCAGAAGCAAGGACCAACACAAATGGACATCGTCGTCATCGGGATCGAGGTTTTGTTCTTCGGTCTTTCCCTCGCCTACATCAAAGCTTGCGACGCTCTTTAAGCGGAAGGATCGCACCATGCTTGTCGATTACATCCTCGGTGGCGGCGTGACCTTGTTCCTGCTCGTCTACCTGACATACGCCCTCGTTCGCCCAGAACGCTTCTGAAGCAAGGCACGGAAACCCATGACACTCAACGGATGGATACAGATCCTGGTTTATTGCGGGATCGTCGTTTTGCTGGTGAAGCCGCTCGGCGGCTATATGTACCGCGTCTTCAATGGCGATCGCACCTTTCTCTCGCCCATACTCGGGCCCGTTGAGCGCGGCCTCTACCGCATTTCGGGAACCAGCGAGCGCGAGGAGCAGCACTGGACGACCTACGCGGCAGGAATCATCTTCTTCAGCCTTGCCAGCTTCCTGGTGCTGTACTTTCTGCAACGCCTGCAGGGCGTCCTGCCTTACAATCCGGCCGGGATGGCATCGGTCGAACCCAATCTCGCCTTCAACACTGCCGTCAGCTTCGTCACCAACACCAACTGGCAGAATTACGGCGGCGAAAGCACGTTGTCCTACCTCGTGCAGATGGCCGGCCTGACTGTTCAGAACTTCATGTCCGCCGCCGTCGGCATTGCCATTGCGGTGGCGCTGATCCGCGGCTTCGCCCGCGCCTCGGCCAAATCGATCGGCAATTTCTGGGTCGATATGACCCGCTGCACGCTCTACATCCTGCTGCCGCTCAGCATCGTGCTCACCCTTGTCTATGTCTGGCTCGGCATGCCGCAGACGCTCGGGCCTTATGTCGACGCCACCACGCTGGAGGGCGCCAAGCAGACGCTCGCCCTTGGGCCGGTCGCCTCGCAGGTCGCCATCAAGATGCTCGGCACCAATGGCGGCGGCTTCTTCAACGCCAATGCCGCGCATCCTTTCGAAAACCCCGACGCCATCTCCAACATGATCCAGATGGTGACGATCTTCGCGCTGGGTGCTGCACTCACCAACGTCTTCGGCCGCATGGTCGGCAACCAGCGCCAGGGCTGGGCGATCCTGGCCACGATGGGTGTGCTGTTCATCGCTGGCGTCGTTATCTGCTACTGGGCGGAAGCCGCGGGCAATCCGCTGGTCCATGCGTTGGGCGTCGACGGCGCCAACATGGAAGGCAAGGAGAGCCGCTTCGGCATTGCCGCTTCGGCACTATTCGCCGTCATCACCACGGCTGCGAGCTGCGGTGCGGTGAACGCCATGCATGACTCGTTCACAGCACTTGGCGGCCTGGTCCCGATGCTCAACATGCAGCTCGGCGAAGTCATCGTCGGCGGCGTCGGCGCCGGCTTCTACGGCATCGTCATGTTCATCGTCATCACCGTGTTCGTCGCCGGCCTGATGGTTGGCCGCACGCCCGAATATCTCGGCAAGAAGATCGAGGCCAAGGAGGTCAAGATGGCAATGCTCGCCATCCTCGCTCTGCCGTTGGTCATGCTGGTCTTCACGGCAATAGCGGTCGTGCTGCCAAGCGCCGTCGCCTCGATGGCCAATGGCGGTCCGCATGGCTTCTCCGAGGTTCTTTATGCCTACACTTCGGCGGCGGCCAACAACGGCTCGGCCTTTGGCGGCCTTTCCGGCAACACGCCCTGGTACAACATCACGCTCGGCATCTCCATGTGGGTGGGTCGCTTCTTCGTCATCATTCCAGCGCTTGCCATTGCCGGCTCGCTAGCGACGAAGAAGACGGTTCCGGCTTCCGCCGGCACCTTCCCGACCGACGGCCCGCTGTTCGTCGGCCTGCTCGTCGGCGTCATCCTGATCGTCGTCGGCCTGACCTTCTTCCCGGCACTGGCGATCGGACCGATCGTCGAGCACCTGGCTGCCATCAACGGCCAGACATTCTGAGGCTTGTCATGTCCTGGTTCTACCCAAAACGCATGAAGGCCCGGCCGCGAGCCGGCCCACGAGCCGGCAATGAGGGGGAGGAAACGCCCCCTCCCTTCCCCAGCGTATCTACCTTCCTCGGCCTCGCGGCAGTCATGATCGTGATCTGGCTGCTGGCCTATGGTCCGCCGCCCCTCTTTTCGGCATCCGATCGGTCGGTGCCGGCCAACAGTTCAGATACTGGAGCCACCAAATGAGCCAGTCCAAATCCGCGAGCATCATGGATGCCCGCATCCTGTGGCCGGCCATCGGCGGCGCCTTCAGGAAACTCGACCCCCGCACGCTGGTCAGGAACCCGGTGATGTTCGTCGTCGCCATCGTCTCGCTTCTTACCACGGTCCTGTTCGTCAAGGATCTCGCCACCGGCGGCGGCGATTTCGGCTTTACGCTGCAGATCATCATCTGGCTGTGGTTCACCGTGCTGTTCGCCAACTTCGCCGAGGCCGTCGCCGAAGGCCGCGGCAAGGCGCAGGCCGATTCGCTGCGCAAGGCGCGCACCGAAACCCAGGCCAAGCTGCTTGCCGGCGAAGACCGCTCCAGGTTCAAGCTGGTGCCCGGCACCAGCCTGAAGGTTGGCGACATCGTGCTGGTCGAAGCCGGCGACATCATCCCGTCCGACGGTGAAGTGATCGAAGGCGTGGCCTCGGTCAACGAGGCGGCAATCACCGGCGAGTCCGCACCCGTCATTCGCGAATCCGGCGGCGACCGTTCGGCGGTCACCGGCGGCACGCAGGTTCTGTCCGACTGGATTCGCGTGCGCATATCAGCCGCCTCCGGCCACACCTTCCTCGACCGCATGATCTCGCTGGTCGAGGGTGCCTCGCGCCAGAAGACGCCCAACGAGATCGCGCTCAACATCCTGCTCGTCGGCATGACGCTGATCTTCGTGCTGGCCACCGCCACGATCCCGAGCTTTGCCTCCTATTCCGGCGGCTATATCCCGGTGACGGTGCTGGTCGCGCTGTTCGTCACCTTGATCCCGACCACCATCGGCGCCCTGCTGTCGGCCATCGGCATTGCCGGCATGGACCGCCTGGTGCGCTTCAACGTGCTGGCCATGTCCGGCCGTGCCGTCGAAGCGGCGGGCGACGTCGATACGCTTTTGCTCGACAAGACCGGCACCATCACGCTCGGCAACCGCCAGGCCACCGAATTCCGCCCGGTCAAGGGCGCCACCGAACAGGAACTGGCCGATGCCGCGCAGCTCGCCTCGCTCGCCGACGAGACGCCTGAGGGACGCTCGATCGTCGTGCTGGCCAAGGAGAAATACGCCATCCGCGCCCGTGACATGGCAACCTTGCATGCCAGCTTCGTGCCCTTCACCGCGCAGACCCGGATGAGCGGCGTCGACATCGATGGCTCGTCGGTGCGCAAGGGCGCCGTCGATTCGGTTCTCGCCTATGTCAGCCAGTCGACATCGGCCACTCACGGCGCGCGCCCCGGCAGCGACACCGTCAAGGATCTCCAGGCGATCGCCGACGAGATCGCCAAGTCGGGCGGCACGCCGCTGGCCGTCGAGCGTGACGGCCGCCTGCTCGGCGTCGTCCACCTCAAGGACATCGTCAAGGGTGGTATCCGCGAGCGCTTTGCCGAACTGCGCAAAATGGGCATCCGCACCGTGATGATCACCGGCGACAATCCGATGACTGCGGCGGCGATCGCAGCCGAAGCCGGCGTCGACGATTTCCTCGCCCAGGCCACGCCCGAGGACAAGCTGAAGCTGATCCGCGACGAACAGGCCAAGGGCAAGCTGGTCGCCATGTGCGGTGACGGCACCAACGACGCGCCGGCCTTGGCGCAGGCCGATGTCGGCGTCGCCATGAACACCGGCACGGTTGCCGCCCGCGAGGCCGGCAACATGATCGACCTCGATAGTGACCCGACCAAGCTGATCGAGATCGTCGAGATCGGCAAGGCGCTGCTGATGACGCGCGGCTCGCTGACGACCTTCTCGATCGCCAACGACGTCGCCAAATACTTCGCCATCATCCCGGCCATGTTTGCCGTCTTCTACGTTGCGCCGGGACATACAATCGGCCCCCTGCAAGCGCTCAACATCATGCATCTGGCGACGCCGCAGAGCGCCATCCTGTCGGCCATCATCTTCAACGCGCTGATCATCATCGCTCTGATCCCGCTGTCGCTTAAAGGCGTCAAATACCGCGCCATCGGCGCCGGCGCGCTGCTCAGCCGCAACCTGCTGGTCTACGGCCTCGGCGGCATCATCGTTCCCTTCGCCGGCATCAAGGCGATCGACATGATCGTCACCGGCCTCGGCCTCGCTTAAGGAAATACGTCCATGCTCACTCAGATAAGACCCGCTGTTATCATGATCGTCTTTTTCACCGTTTTGACCGGCCTGATCTATCCCCTGGGCATGACCGGCATCGCCCAGGCGCTGTTTCCGCACCAGGCCAATGGCAGCTTGATCGAGAAAAACGGCACGGTCATCGGCTCCGAACTGATCGGCCAGGGCTTTGCCGACGACAAGTATTTCCATGGCCGCCCCTCGGCTGCCGGCGACGGATACAACGCCGCAGCGTCCAGCGGCTCCAATCTCGGTCCAACCAACCCCAAGCTGATCGACCGCATCAAGGGCGATGTTGCAAAGCTGAAGGCGGAGAACCCGAACCAGCGGGTGCCGATGGATCTGGTGACGACGTCCGGCAGCGGCCTCGACCCCGCTATCAGCCCGGACGCCGCCTATTTCCAGGTCGCTCGGGTGGCCAAGGCCAGGGGCTTCGACGAAGCCAAGGTCAAGGCGCTTGTCGACAGCCATGTCGAAGGCCGCGAACTCGGCTTCCTCGGCGAGCCGGTCGTCAATGTGCTGGCGCTCAACCTGGCACTGGACGATACCAAGCAGTGAGAGACAATCTCTGAAGCCAGGGCCGGGGATCGACACGATCCTCGGCGCCGTTCATGATCGAGCCTGATGCCGGACGCCAGAAGCAACGATACCAGACCCTCTCCGGACGCGCTGCTCGAGCATGCGGAACGGGAAGAGCGCGGCCGCCTGCGGATATTTCTGGGTGCTGCACCCGGTGTCGGCAAGACCTACGAAATGCTGATGGCCGGCCGCGCCATGCTTGCCGACGGCATCGACGTGGTCATCGGCATCGTCGAAACCCACGGCCGCAAGGAAACCCTGGCGCTGGTCGAAGGCTACGAGGTCATCCCGCGCCAGAAGGTCGACTACAAGGACCGCGTGCTGAATGAGATGGACATCGATGCCATTCTCGCCCGCCGCCCCGCGCTGGTGCTCGTCGATGAGCTCGCCCACACCAACGCACCCGGCAGCCGCCACCCCAAGCGCTATCTCGACGTCCAGGAAATCCTTGCGCGCGGCATCGACGTCTACACCACGCTCAATATCCAGCATGTCGAGAGCCTGAATGACGTCGTGGCGCAGATCACCCGCGTCAGGGTGCGCGAAACGGTCCCGGACTCCATCATCGACCAGGCCGACGACATCGAGATCATCGACCTCACGCCCGACGACCTGATCAAGCGGCTGAAAGAGGGAAAGGTCTATTTCCCCAACACTGCCCAGCGCGCAGTCGAAAACTATTTCTCGCCGGGCAATCTGACCGCGCTTCGGGAATTGGCGCTGCGCCGCACCGCCCAGCGCGTCGACGAGCAGTTGCTCAACCACATGCAGTCGCACGCGATTCCCGGCCCCTGGGCGGCGGGCGAAAGGGTGCTCGTCTGCGTCGATGCGCGTCCGGGCGGAGCGTCTCGTGTCCGCTATGCGCGCCGGCTGGCCGACCGGCTGCGCGCACCGTGGACGGCGCTGCATGTCGACACGCCGCGTTCGGCCGCCATGTCGGAGGAAGACAAGGACCAGCTGGCCACGCTCTTGCGCCTGGCCGAGCAGCTCGGCGCCGAGGTGACGACCATTCCGGGCCAGAACGTCGCCCAGGACATCGTCCGCCACGCCACGGCCAACAACTTCACCCATATCGTCGTCGGCAGGCCGACCCGCTCGCGCTGGCGCGAACTGATCGAGGGTTCGCTCACCTACGATCTGATCCGCAATGCCGGCGATATCAGCGTCCATGTCATTTCAGGAACGGAGCGCGACAACGAGGCCACGTCGAGGGTCAAGGCGGCGGCCGAGCAGACGCCATTTCAAATCTGGCCTTATCTTTTCTCGACCGTCTATGTCGCCGGCGCGCTTGCCGTCAGCGCCGTCCTCGATCAGTTCCTCGACGTTCGCAACCTTGCCAGCGTGCTTCTGCTGGCGGTGCTGACATCGGCAGTGACCTTTGGCCTGTGGCCGGCGCTGTACGCCTGTTTCCTCAGCGCCATTGCCTTCAACTTCTTCTTTCTCGAGCCGCGCTACACGATGACGATCCGCGATCCGGAGAGCATCGTTGCCTTCGCCGTCTNCCGTCTTCCTCGTCGTTGCCGTCATCGCCAGCAATCTGACGGCGCGTGTGCAGCGTCAGGCAGCCGCCGCCCGTTCACGCGCCCGGGCCACCGAGGACATCTACCTCTTTTCAAAGAAACTCGCCGGCGCCGGCACGCTCGACGACGTTTTGTGGGCCACCGCGTTCCAGATCGCCTCGATGCTGAAGCTGCGCGTAGTGCTGCTGTTGCCGGAAGAAGGCACGATCACCGTCAAGGCCGGTTATCCCCCCGACGACACGCTGGCCGAGGCCGACATCGCGGCTGCACGCTGGGCCTGGGAACACAACCGGGCTGCCGGCCGTGGCGCCGATACCCTGCCCGGGGCAAAACGGCTCTACCTGCCCTTGCGGACCGGCCGTACCGCCATCGGCGTCGTTGGCCTCGACAATGACAAGCAGGGGCCGCTCTTGACGCCCGAGCAACAGCGCCTGCTCGACGCGCTGGCCGATCAGGCGGCGGTTGCCATCGAGCGCATCCAGCTGGTCGCCGATGTCGATCGCGCCAGGCTGGCGGCCGAGGCCGACCGCTTGCGCTCGGCACTGCTGACGTCGATCTCGCATGATCTGAAGACGCCGCTGGCGGCCATCATGGGCGCGGCCGGCACGCTCAGGGAATTTGCGCCGGCACTGCCCGAGAACGATCGGGCCGAGCTGCTGACCACCGTGCTCGACGAGTCCGAACGGCTGAACCGCTTCATCGCCAATCTGCTCGACATGACCAAGATTGAATCCGGCGCCATGGAGCCGAATTTTGCTCTCCACTATGTCGGCGATGTCGTCGGCTCGGCCTTGCAACGGGCGCGCAAGATCACTGCCGGGCACAAGACCGAGGTTGATGTTCCGGCCGACCTGCCGATGCTGAAGCTTGATCCCGTGCTGTTCGAACAGATGCTGTTCAATCTGCTCGACAATGCCGCGAAATACGCGCCACAGGGATCGACAATCCGGCTGCAGGGCTGGGCCGACAATGGCTCCGTCGCGCTGCAGATCATGGATGAGGGACCGGGCATTCCGCCCGCCGACCTGGAGCGCGTCTTCGACAGCTTCTACCGGGTGCGCAAGCGCGATCAGGTCCAGGCCGGCACCGGGCTCGGCCTGTCGATCTGCCGGGGCTTCATCGAGGCGATGGGCGGCACGATCATGGCGGCGAACCGCAGCGATCGCCCGGGCGCAGTCTTCACAATCCGCATGCCGAGGTTGGTACAATCGTCCGATACGGACGTATCAGGTGTGGACGAGCAAGCATCTGGTGATCCGGCATGACAAATTCCAACGTCAGCATACTGGTCGTCGATGACGAGCCGCCGATCCGCAAACTGCTGCGCGTCGGCCTCGGCAGCCAGGGCTATGCGGTCAGCGAAGCGCCCAACGCCAAGGCTGCGATCCAACTCGTCGATGCACAAAAGCCGGATCTGATCCTGCTCGACCTCGGCCTGCCCGGCATGGGTGGCCTCGATCTCCTGCGCAAATGGCGCGACGAAGGCCTCGACGTGCCCGTGGTCATCCTGTCCAGCCGCACCGACGAAGCCGGCATCGTCGCGGCGCTCGAACTCGGCGCTGACGACTACATCACCAAGCCGTTCGGCATGAACGAACTGGTCGCCAGAATCCGCGTCGCGCTGCGCCACAAATTCCAGCAGCAGGGCGAGAAGCCGGTGTTTCAGACCGGCGATCTCTCGGTCGACCTGGTCAAGCGCATCGTCAAGGTCGAAGGCAAGGAGATAAAGCTCTCCCCCAAGGAGTACGACATATTGCGCATTATGGTGCAGCATGCCGGCAAGGTGCTGACCCACCATTTCATTCTGAAGCAGGTGTGGGGCGATTCGACCGACGTGCAGTATCTGAGGGTCTATGTCCGCCAGCTCCGGCAGAAGATCGAAAAGTCGCCCGACCAGCCGCGCTACATCACCACCGAAACCGGGGTGGGGTACCGGCTACGCGAGGTTGAGTGACCGGACGTTTTCCGCTCAGTCCGCCGAGAGTTCCGCGGTCCGTGCCAGTGCGCCGCCGAAGCCGTTGAGCGGGATGGTGAAACTCACCGCTTGACCGGTGTCGGCCGCGAAGGCGTCGATCTTCAGCGTGGTGGCTGCCTTCAGCAGCGGCGTGACGCTGGCATCGAACGCCACCGGCACCAGGCAGCCGACGGCCTGGCAGGTGTTGAACGGCAGGCTGCCTTCCAGCTTCTGGTCGTCGATGGTCAGGCTGACGCCTTTGGCGAGCGCCAGGCCGAACGGCAGCGCCAGCGTTCCGGCGGCATCCTCGCCGCTCTTGCTCGACAGCTCGATCGCCAGCAGGCG
The DNA here is from genome assembly GCF_000502215.1 of Mesorhizobium sp. L103C105A0. Classification (NCBI taxonomy): domain Bacteria; kingdom Pseudomonadati; phylum Pseudomonadota; class Alphaproteobacteria; order Hyphomicrobiales; family Phyllobacteriaceae; genus Mesorhizobium; species Mesorhizobium sp. L103C105A0. The sequence continues at coordinate 935,702 of NZ_AYXF01000001.1, forward strand.
CTGGTTGGACTGCTTGTTGAACTGCTGATGCGACAGGCTGCAAACCTTGGCCGTGCCGGTTACCTGGCAATTGACCGTCCAGTCGCCATGTGTCTCGGACAGCGCCGAGGCGCCGCCAGGCAATGTCGGGCCGGCAGCAGGGGCGGGCGCTGCGGCGGCAGGCGCCGCCTTGTCGGTCTTGGTTTGCGCCGCGACTGCCACCGGGCCAAGAATACAGATGCTGCCCAGTAGCGCCGCGAAATATACTTGCCTGCTTTTCATCAATATGCTCCCGATTGTGCCTCGAGTCAGCCGCGATTGAGGCCGAGATCCGCGCCCGATAGAGCGGTCAATCGATCTTTTCTGTCAAGTGCGGCCGGGCCGCTTCCTCAGGGATTTCGCCAACCCGTGGCAGATCGGCCCATGGCAGACCGGCCCATGGCAGATCGAGACGAACGCCCTATATAGAGAGGAGGTTATATCTGTACGGGAATGAACTGATGTCGACGCTTCGCCTATCGACAGTTCTCATGTCGGCAATGCTGGCGGCGGCAACGCTCGCCGGCATCATGCAATCTGCTGCGGCTCAGTCCGTCAATCCCAGCGCCAACCGGCTGATCCAGCAGAACCAGCTGCAGCAATTGCGCAACAGCCTGCAGCGGCAGCAGTTCCAGCAACAGCAGCAGCAATATCGCGAGCAGGACCGTCGGATCGTGCCGCAGCCGCGCCCCGAAGTGCCCGTCGTCCGGCAAGCTTGTCCGATTCAGATCGTCAACAACCAGATTGTGCGTGTTTGCCGTTGATATCGGTCGCTTGCGATTTACTTAGTCGACTTATTTACTAAAAATGCTCATTGCCTCGCGGGCATATCAGGGTTTGCAGGCGGCGTGCGGCGGTGCGCCCGCCGACCGGATTTTCAGCACATGGCGACGACGAAGAAAAAGGCGGTACGCAAGGCAAGGCGAGGCGAACGCATTCGCCAGGTCGCCGCCATTCCCTTTCGTCTGGACGTTTCAGGCAATTTCGAAGTGATGCTGGTGACGTCGCGAGCGACGAAGCGCTTTATCGTGCCCAAGGGCTGGCCGATGAAAGGAAAGAGCGGGCGCAAGGCCGCCACCATCGAGGCGCGCGAAGAAGCCGGCGTGCTCGGCAAGACCCGCAAGGCGCCTGCCGGCAGCTATTCCTACTGGAAACGGCTGGAGCACAATTTTGTGCGCGTCGACGTCGTCGTCTATCTGTTGGAGGTGTCCGAGGAACTGGCCAACTGGCAGGAGGCCAAGAGCCGCCAGCGGGCATGGCTCAAGCCGCAGGACGCGGCGTTGCTCATCGATGAGCCGGATCTCTCGACGCTGATGGCCAACCTGGCGCCGCCTCAGCCGGCAGTGCCGGACCCGGCCTGACCAACCTCACTTGCCCTCGTCCCCTTCAGCGGGACCCTCATCCCCCTCAGCGGGAAATGGCCGCAGCGGCGTGCCCGTATAGGCCCACAGCCATTCGCGCGGCAGCGGCCCTTTGTTGCGCTCGCTTTGCTGCGACTGTTCCCATGCATGCGCCAGGATGCCGACCGAGCGCGAGAGCACGAACAGGCCGCGCGTCAACGGCGGCGGAAAGCCGAGCTCGCCATAGATGACGGCGGTGGCGCCGTCGATGTTGAGCGGTATTTTCTTCCCCTTGCGCCGTGCCACCTCTGATTCGACGGCCTCGGCGATGTCGGCAAAGCGTCCGCTGACGACGCCGCGCGCGGCAAACTCGCGCGTCACTGCGATCAGGCGCGGCGCGCGCGGATCGACCGGGTGGAAGCGATGGCCAAATCCCGGCACATAGCCTTTCTCCTCGGCGAAGAAACGGTCGAGCCGTGCGGCTACGGCTTGGTCCAGCGCAACACCCTGGTCAAGTGCCACGGCAATGTCGCCATAGAAGGACAGCGCCTGTTCGCCGGCGCCGCCATGCACGTCACCCAGCACGTTGACGGCGGACGCCATGGCGCTGTTGATGCCGACGCCGCAGGTGATGGCCATGCGGGCAATGGCGATCGACGGCGCCTGCGGCCCGTGGTCGACGGCCGCCCCCAGCGCAATGCCGAGCAGCGCCGCCTGCTCCTCGCTCGGCAATTCGCCGCGCAGCATCAGCCAGATCGTGGCCGGAAAGCTGACGCGGCCGATCAGCTCCTGGATTTCATAGCCGCGCAGCCGGATAATGCCGGGGCTCATCTCGATGATGCCGGTCTGCCACCATTCCTCGCCGCGTTCGCGGCCGGTTTTTCTCTCGCTCACGCGCTTCTCCTGGCGCGCGGCGGCAGGGTGGAAAAAACCTCGTCCATATGCTCGCCCAGCACAGGCGGCGGCAGGACCGGCAAGGGTGCCGCGCCATCGACCATGAAGCCGCCGCGCACCACGGTCAGCGGCTGCGCCATGCCGGGCAGACCCTGGAAACGCGTGGTCATGTCGCGCTCGACCACCTGGCGCTCGCCAAGCACTTGGGGGATCGTCAGCACCCGGCCCGCCGGCACGCCGGCGCGGTTGAATTTTTCCTCCCAGGCTGCGGCCGAGGCGCTCGCCAAGGCCGTCTCGATCAGCACCTTCAGCACAGCGCGGTTCTGCTTGCGCGTCTCGCGCTCGGCAAAGCGCGGATCGTCGGCCAGTTCCGGCTGGCCGATCAGCCGGCAAAGCGTGACGAACTGCTCCTGCTTGTTGGCGGCGATGTTGAGCAGGCCGTCGCCGGTGCGAAACGCGCCGGAGGGCGCAGCCGTCATGTTCTCATTGCCCATCGGCTGCGGCTCGACGCCGGCGGTCAGATAGTTGGACACCGGCCAGCCCAGCGCCGACAGCGTGCATTCGAGCATCGAGACATCGAGAAACGCGCCCTCGCCCGAGGTCTTCTGCTTGACCAGCGCCGCGGCGATGGCGAAGGCCCCGACCAGCCCGCCCAGCGTGTCGGCGACGGGATAGCCGACCCGCAAGGGTGCGGTCTCCGGCGTGCCGGTGATGCTCATGATGCCGGACAGCCCCTGGATGATCTGGTCGTAGGCCGGATTGTCGCGCATCGGCCCGGTCTGGCCGAACCCCGATATGGCGCAATAGACGAGACCCGGACGAACCGCTTTCAGCGCCTCATAGCCAAGCCCCAGCCGCCCCATCACGCCCGGTCGAAAGTTCTCGACCAGCGCATCGGCGGAGGCGACGAGATCGAGGAAGCGTTCGCGGTCGGCTTCGCTTTTGAGATCCAGCACCACCGATCGCTTGCCGGCATTCTGCGCCAGGAACGACGCGCCCATCCCCGCCTCGTTGAGCGCCGGCGAGGCGCCGAGCTGGCGCGCCAGATCGCCGCCTTGCGGCGTCTCGACCTTGATGACATCGGCGCCGAGCAGCGCCAGCTGGTAGGCACAATAAGGGCCCGCCAGCACATTGGTCAGGTCGAGAATGCGGATGCCGGCAAGCAGATCGGTCATGATGCTCCAGGTCGCTCAGGCATCGCCCGGCACATGCTCGGGTCCGCGCCGGCGCCGATGCTCGATGAAGGCCCAGATATGCGGACCGGCGAGCCCGATGAAGGCAAGGATCAGCAGCACCAGCGACAGCTTGTGGGTGTAGAACACCGACCAGTCGCCGTTCGAGATCGTCATCGCCCGGCGGAACTGCGTTTCGGCAAGCGGCCCCAGGATCATGCCGATGATGACCGGCGCGGTCGGGAAATCGAAGCGCCGCATCAGGAAGCCGGCGGCCCCCAGGAGATAGAGGATGACGAGGTCGATCGGCGATTGCGAGATGCCGTAGGTGCCGACGGTGGCGAACACCAGGATGCCGGCATAGAGCTGCGGCGCCGGGATTTTCAACAGCCGTACCCACAGCCCGATCAGCGGCAGGTTGAGGACGACCAGGATGACGTTGGCGATGAACAGGCTGGCGATCAGGCCCCAGACCAGATCGGCCTGCGTCGTCAACAGCAGCGGTCCCGGATTGATGCCGTAGCTCTGGAAGGCCGACAGCATGATTGCGGCGGTCGCCGAGGTCGGCAGGCCAAGGGTGAGCATCGGCACCAGCACGCCGGCGGCAGACGCATTGTTGGCGGCTTCCGGTCCGGCAACGCCCTCGATGGCGCCGACCGTGCCGAACTCCTCCTTGTGCTTCGACAGCTTCTTTTCGATGGCGTAGGACAGGAAGGTCGGGATCTCGGCGCCGCCGGCAGGCATGGCGCCGATCGGGAAGCCGATGAAAGCGCCGCGCAGCCATGGCTTCCACGAGCGCCCCCATTCGGCCGCGGTCATGTAGAGCGAGCCCTTGAGCGGCACGATCTCGTCCTTGCCGGCATAGCGGCGCGAGGCCATGTAGAGCGTCTCGCCGACGGCAAACAGGCCGACCGCGGCAATGATGACATCGACGCCATCGAGCAGTTCGTTCATGCCGAAGGTGAAGCGCGGCTGTCCCGTCTGCAGGTCGACGCCAATCATGCCGATGACGAAGCCGATGAACAGGCTGGTGAGGCCGCGCACGGAGGACGAGCCGAGCACCGCCGACACCGTGATGAAGGCAAGCACCATCAGCGAGAAATATTCGGCCGGCCCGAAGGCGAGCGCGAACTTCACCACCACCGGGGCCAGGAAGGCGACGCCCATCGTGCCGATGGTGCCGGCGACGAAGGAGCCGATCGCCGAGGTCGCCAGCGCCGCGCCGCCGCGACCCGAGCGGGCCATCCTGTTGCCTTCCAGCGCGGTGACGATGGTGGCGCTTTCGCCCGGCGTGTTGAGCAGGATCGAGGTCGTCGAGCCGCCATACATGGCGCCGTAATAGATGCCAGCAAACAGGATGAAGGACGCCTCCGGCGCCACCTGGTAGGTGATCGGCAGCAGCAGCGCGATGGTCAGCGCCGGCCCGAGGCCGGGCAGCACGCCGATGGCCGTGCCGAGCGTGGTGCCGACCAGGCACCACAGCAGGTTCATCGGCGAGAAAGCGACGGAAAATCCGTGGGCGAGATGGCCGAGCGTCTCCATGGCGTCAGCCCCTCGCAGTGGCGATGATCGCGTCGATCACCGTGTTCAGCTGGTTTTCGATGAAGCCGGCGCCAATGTTGACGCCGAGCGCCCTGGCAAAGCCGAAATAGGCGGCAAGCGCCAGGATCAGGCCGGTCAGCGCATCGCGCAGCGTGTGCTTGCTGCCGAAGCCATAACAGACGAGCACGAACATGATGACCGAGGCGGCGGTGAAGCCGAGCGGCTGGATCAGCACCAGATTGGCGACCAGGCCGGCAACGACGATGCCCATGGCCTTCCAGTCGGTCGGCGTTTCCTTTTCCTCCTGCGGCTGCCAGCCGCCGCGCAGCGCGGCGACGATGAGCAGCAGCGAAAGCACGATCATGCCTGTCATGGTGATGTAGGGGAAGATGGTCGGCCCGACCTTGGAATAGAGCGGCGAAACCGGGATCGCCAGGGTCTGCCACGCCACGGCCGCGGCACAGGCGAGAAGCCCGATGCCGATCAACAATTCGGGCATGGCAAGGCGCGGGGGCGCCGGCTGCTGGTCGCTGGTGCTCATCGATGTCCTCCCGAGATGGCCGGCATCCTCCCGCCGGCCGCATCCGCAGTTTCACTCCCAGCGCATGATATGTCCATGCCGCAGGCTAATGTCGGAAGGGGCGGCCGTGGCCGCCCCTGAAGACATCAGGCGAGGCCGAGATCCTTGAGGATCGCGGTGATGCGGGCGGTGTCGTCGACGAGGAATTTCGCATAATCGTCGCCGGTCAGAAGGATGGGGGTCCAGTTGCGGTTCTTGCATTCGGCTGCCCAGGCATCGCTCTTGGCCATGGTCTCGATCATCGTGACCATCGCCGCCTTGTCGGCGTCGGAGACGCCTGGCGGTGCGAATACGCCGCGCCAGTTGAACAGTTCGACGTCGATGCCGGCTTCCTTCATCGTCGGTGCGTCGATGCCGTCCTGGCGCTTGTCGGCGGAGATCGCCAACAGCCGAAGCGCGCCCGCCTTGACCTGCTCGGAGAACTCGCCGAAGCCGGAAATGCCGGCCGCCACCTGGTTGCCGAGCAGCGCCGACAGCGCCTCGCCGCCGCCGGCGAAAGGCACATAGGAGAGGTTGGTTGCCGGAACGCCGACCGTCTTGGCGATCAGCCCGAACAGGATGTGGTCGGAGCCACCGGCCGAGCCGCCGGCCACCGGAACCTTGGTCGGATCCGCTTTGAGCGCGGCGACGAAATCGCCGGCCGTCTTGAACGGCGAATCCGCCGGCACCACCAGCGCCTCGAACTCGCCGGTGAGGCGAGCGATGGGCGTCACTTCGGAGAGGTTGTTGGCCGATTTGTTGGCGATGATGGCGCCGACCATGACCATGCCGGCCACCATCAGCGAATTGCCCTTGCCCTTCCACTGGCTGATGAACTGCGGCAGGCCGACAGTACCGCCGGCGCCGCCGACATTGGTGATCTGCGAGCCGGAGATCAGTTTTTCACTGCGCAGCACCTGGTCGATGGTGCGCCCCGTCTGGTCCCAGCCGCCGCCGGGCGCGGCCGGCACGAAGATCTGGATCTGCGGTGCATCCTGACCGAGGGCGGGCGTCAAATGCGTTGCAACGAATCCGGCAGCGCCTGCGGCCGCGGTGCTCATCAAAAATCTGCGTCTGTTCAGCATGGGATTCCTCCAAATCACGACACCTCCTCCGGTGCCTGCCAGAAACGTAGCCTGAAAACAGACCCGCTCGGCAAAAATTCATGCCGATTTCGGTACGTTCTGTCAACAGGAACGCTGTTCTACTAGACAGAACCATGGATGTGCGGCACAATCGCTTCGGCCGGCCTTTGTCCGAGCAGGTAAACTGGAATGAAACTGTTCGTGAGATGACCGAAGCGCGATCCCAGCCGTTGCCGGCCGATGGTGTTGCCGCGCTCGACCGCGCGATCGCCATTCTCGACGCGTTCGCGACCGCCGACCGCTCGCTCAGCCTGGCCGAGATCGCGGCGCGCACCGGGCTCTACAAAAGCACCATTTTGAGGCTGGCGAACTCATTGCTGCGCGGGCAGTTGCTGGAGCGGCTCGACGATGGCCGCTACCGCATCGGACCCGCCACCTTTCGGCTTGGCGCGCTTTACCAGCGCTCGGTCGTGGCGGTCGACATCCTGCTGCCGATCATGCGTAATCTTGCCGAACGCAGTTGGGAAAGCGTGGCGTTCTATGTCCGCTCGGGCGACGCCCGCACCTGTCTCTACCGCGTCGAATCCAAGCATCCTATCCGCTACACGATCCGGGAAGGCGACCTGCTGCCGTTGCTCGCCGGCTCTGGCGGCCGCGTGCTGGCAGCGTTTTCGGGCCAGCCGGGCGAACCATACGAGACCATCCGCAAGGCCTGCCACTATCTGTCGATCGGCGACCGCGACCCTGAGACGGCGGGCGTCTCGGTGCCGGTGTTCGGACCGGGCCGCGTTCTGCTCGGCGCCTTGACGCTGGCCGGCCCGTCGACACGCGTCGATACGGCGTTCCTGCGCCGCATGACACCGGACCTGCTGGAGGCCGCCGCTCGCGCCACCCGCGCCTTCGGCGAGGATGCCTCGATGCTGGAGCAGGCAGCGCGCCTAGCCGGCGCTGAAACCGTGATCGGCCTCAGTTCGCCTTGACCAGCACCACACGGCGGTTCTTGGTGCGGCCGGTTTCGCCGTCATTGCTGGCGACGGGCGCCATCATGCCGGCGCCGGCGGCGGTCAGCCGGCCGGCATCGATGCCGTATTTCGAGACCAGCGCCGCCTTCACCGATTGCGCCCGCCGCGACGACAGATCGATATTGTAGTCGAACGCGCCCTGGTTGTCGGTATGACCGACGACGATCACCGCCATGCCGGGCTCGTTGGTCAGAAGCGTCGAGATCTCCTTCAGCGTCGGTTCCGATTCCGGGTTGATGTCGGCCTTGTCGGTGTCGAAGAAGATGCCGTAGAGCGAGATGGAGCCGGTGGCCGACAGCGAATCCGCCATCTTGGCCGCTTCGACCACCACCATCTTCTTGTCGCGCGCCTTGGGGTCCAGCACCTGAACGACGGCGATGGTGCGGCCGTTGAGTTCCTTGCAGTAGAGGTCGTCGGTCAGCGAATAGGCCTGAACAGTGACATAGGCGTCGCCGCCATCCTGCGGCACCTTGGCAGCGAAGAAGCGCTGGTCGTTGATACCGGTGGTTACCGCACAGGCGCCATTGGAAAAGGCCGCGTCCTTGACGTCGCTTTCATGGAAGAAATACATCATCAGGCTCATGTCGCCGCCGCCACCGCTCGACGACCGGTCGGCGGCGCCGCCGCACTCTTCCTTCTTGCATTCGAACAGGACTTCGCCGCCGGCGGCCGCGATCACATCCTGGTAGTTACGCAGCACTTCGAGCGGGGAGCGCTCGGCCGGCAGCACATAGGCGATGCGGGTCAGCGCGCCTTCGACCTCAGCCTTCTTGTCCGGCGCGAACACACGGTTGTTCATCGTGTCACGGGCCTCCGGATCGGCGCTCGGCTTCAGCGGCGACAGCGGCACTGTAAAATCGGTATAGGCGAATTTTTCGTAGGAGACGATGAACGACCCCTCGTAGCGCTTGGCCAGATGATTGTCGGCACCGCCCTCGATGTCGGCGGTCGGCACCGTCGCATCGGCGCCCGCCAGTTGCACGGCCGCCAGCAGCAGCAGCCCCGCCCAGAAAAGCTTCAGAAATATCGCATTGATCGCACGCATGGTCGGCTCCCCCAAAGAGCAATTCCAGGAAAAGTGTGAGCGGTTTTCCCACAGGAATTGCGTAGCTAGATTAGAATAGCCAACCCTGGCAGAACGTGGAAATTGCGTCGATGAAGCGCTTCACACCCGCCGTTCGAGCAGGATCGTCAGCCCGTCGTGATAGGTGGTTTCCAGGACCTTGGTGTAGCCGCACTTTGCCGCAACGTTCAACGAACCGGTGTTTTCCGGATCGATGATGCAGACGGTTCTCGCGCCGGCAAAGGTGTCGTCGCCCCAGGCCAGGGCCCTTCTGACGACTTCGCTGGCAAGACCCTTGCCATGCGCTTGCGGCGCCAGCGCCCAGCCGGCTTCCGGAATGCCCTCGAGCGACGGCTCGATGTCCCGCTTCAGATCGTGGAATCCGGCCTCGCCGATGAAGCGACCGCTGGCCTTGTCCTCGACCGCCCAGAAGCCGTAGCCGAGCAGCGACCACAGGCCGGCATGCCGCAGGAACCGCATCCAGCTTTCCTCCCGCGTCCGCGGCTTGCCGCCGATGAAACGGGTGGTGACGGGGTCGGCCCACATGACGGCATAGTCGTCGAAATCTTCGATCCGGTGCGCCCGCATGATGGTCCGTTCCGTTTCGAGAACCGGGACGCCGGCTGTTTTTGGACTGCCCATGAAACTCTGCCTCCGTTGACGGTCAGCGCTTAGCAAACCAGCGCGCCCGGACAAGGGCCAAGCCGGATCATCATTCAGCCAGGGAAGCTTCCGAACGGCCTGGCGCGACCAGGCGGTCGAAGCGAACAGCGTCGGCTTACTTTCAGCCGTGCCAGACCATCTTCATGTAGAGCCCACCGCGCCGCAATTCGTCCAGCATCTGGTCGAGCCGCTTCTGCCTGGTGTCGCTGCGTTTGGCGCGGGCGACCCAGCCGAGATAATCGTTCTTCTGGTAGTCCGGCCGCGCCTCGTAGGCCGCTGTCAGTCCTTTTTCGGTCAGGGCGATGCGGATGTCGTCCGGCATCGGGTTCAGGGCGCGCTTCAGTCCGGTCATTTCAGAAAACCCCAGCTGTCAGGATGGCGACGCCGATGGTCCAACCCAGGTCCGCCTCTGGGAATTCTGCCGAACGATGCTACCTTTCGCAACCGGTCCGGCAAGGGCCGGTCTCGATACCGCCAATGGGAGGAGAACGCCATGGACACCACCGATCTCGTGCTTGCCATTTTCCATCATCTGCTGGTGTTGTCGCTGGCCGGCATCATCGGCGCCGAATTTGTCCTGATCCGCGGCGACCTCTCCGCCGCCACGCTGAAGCGGCTTGCCGGCATCGACCGCCACTACGGCATCCTCGCGATGTCGATCATCATCGTCGGCATCGGCCGCGTCGTCTACGGCCTGAAGGGCTGGGAGTTCTATGTCTACAACTGGGTGTTCTGGGCCAAGATGGCGGCATTCGGCATCGTTGGCCTGCTGTCGATCATCCCGACCATCCGCTTCATCTCCTGGAAGCGGCAAGCCAGTGCAAATCCCGGCTTTCAGGTGCCGGTGGCGGAACTCGCCTCGGTGAAGACCTATGTGCGCGCCGAAGCCTTCATCTTCCTGCTGATCCCGATCTTCGCGGCGGCGATGGCGCGCGGCTACGGTTATTGAAGCAACGCCAACACCAAACCCATCTCCGCCGGGCATACTCCGCACTGATCGCCATGGTTGCGCACGGCTGTATTTTGCAGTTTGCGTCAGGCGACAATCTGTTAGCTTGCCTTTGTTGCACCCTCGCTGCCTGACCTGCACAGCGATCGGAGATTGATATCCTGGGAGGAGAATTACGATGAGGAAAATTGTAGCCGCCCTGGCCGCCGCCGCGGCCGTCACGCTTTATTCGTTCACCGCCAGCGCACAGACCTATCCCGAGCGCACCATCACCGTCGTCGTGCCGTTTGCGGCCGGCGGTCCGACCGACACGGTCACGCGGCTCGTCGCCGAAGCCATGTCGAAGGATCTCGGCCAGCAGATCATCGTCGAAAATGTCGGCGGCGCCGGCGGCACGCTGGGCGCCGGCCGCGTCGCCAACGCCGACCCGGATGGCTACACGCTGCTCCTCCATCACATCGGCATGGCGACCAGCGCGACCCTCTACAGAAAACTCGCCTATGACACGCTGAACGCCTTCGAGTATGTCGGCCTCGTCACCGAGGTGCCGATGGCGATCGTCGCCCGCAAGGACCTGGAGCCGGCCGACCTGAAAGGGCTGGTCGAATACGCCAAGACCAACAAGGACACCATCACTGTCGCCAATGCCGGCATCGGCGCTGCCTCGCATCTGTGCGGCATGCTGTTCATGAGCGCCATCGGCACGCCGCTGGTCACCGTGCCCTACAAGGGCACCGGCCCGGCCATGACCGACCTTCTCGGAGGCCAGGTCGACATTATGTGCGACCAGACCACCAACACCACCAAGCAGATCCAGGGCGGCACGATCAAGGCCTATGCCGTCACCACGCCGGAGCGCCTCGACGTGCTGAAGGACGTGCCGACGACCATCGAAGCCGGCCTGCCCGCGGTGCAGGTCGGCATCTGGCACGGCCTCTATGCGCCGAAGGGCACGCCGGCCGAGATCACCGGCCGACTGTCGAAATCGCTCCAGGTCGCGCTGAAGGACCCCAACGTCATCGCCCGCTTTGCCGAACTCGGCACCAAGCCGTCGTCCGAGTCCGACGCGACGCCGGCAGCGCTGAAGGCCAAGCTGGAAGGCGAGATCACGCGCTGGAAGCCGATCATCGAAGCCGCCGGCCAATACGCCGACTGAGGCTTGAACGGGGCGCTGCCGGCGCCCGTTTTCGCTTTGACATCCGTTTCACATTTGCAACGGCAGCCCGTCGCAAGGTCAGGGGAGGACCGCCATGAAACCTTTCGCCATCGACAGGACAAACGGCCTGTGCGCCGCGCTGTTCATCTTTTTCGGCGCCTTTTTCGCGATACAATCGCTCGGCCTCGAAATCGGCACCGCCTTCCGCATGGGACCGGGCTATTTCCCGCTGGTGCTTGCGATCGTGCTGATCGTGCTCGGCGCCATCATCCTCGTCCAGGCGGTGCGCGTCGAGGGCGAGCCGATCGGCCCCATTGCCTGGCGCGGCATGCTCTTCATCCTGCCGGCGCCGATCTTTTTCGGCATGACCGTGCGCGGCCTCGGCTTCGTCCCGTCGATCTTCCTGACGGCGCTGATCGCCTCTTTTGCCAGCGCCCGCATGAAGCCGCTGACGGCACTTCTGCTGTCGGCCGGCCTGACGCTGTTTTCGGTGCTGGTCTTCAGCTACGCGCTCGGGCTGCCATTCCAGCGCTTCGGCCCCTGGTTGCCCCAATTGCTGGCATTGTGAGGCGCTGAGATGGACCTCCTCAGGAACCTCGAACTCGGCTTTTCGACGGCCACCACGCCGGCCAATCTGGGTTTTTGCCTCATCGGCGTTCTGCTCGGCACGCTGATCGGCGTCCTGCCCGGCATCGGCGCCACCGCAACCATCGCCATGCTGCTGCCGATCACCTTTCAGATCGGCGACCCGGTTTCGTCCCTCATCATGCTGGCCGGCATCTACTACGGCGCCCAGTATGGCGGTTCGACCACCGCCATTCTCATCAACATGCCCGGCGAATCCTCCTCGGCCGTGACCGCCATCGACGGCTACCAGATGGCCAGGAACGGTCGCGCCGGGGCGGCTCTGGCGATCGCCGCGATCGGCTCGTTCTTCGCCGGCACGGTGTCGACCTTTCTCGTCGCCGTCTTTGCCCCGCCGCTGACGGCAATAGCCCTGCAATTCGGCGCGGCCGAATATTTTTCGCTGATGATCGTCGGCCTCGTCTCGTCCATCGCGCTCGCCCACGGCTCGATCGTCAAGGCGCTGGCGATGGTCGTGCTCGGCCTGCTGCTCGGCATTGTCGGCACCGACATCTACACCGGCACGCCGCGCTTCACGCTCGGCATCCGCGAATATGCCGACGGGCTGAACTTCGTCGCGGTGGCGGTCGGCGTCTTCGGCGTTGCCGAGATCCTGCGCAATCTCGAAAACGAGCACGAGCGCTCGGTGATGATCAAAAAGGTCACCGGCCTGATGCCGACCCGCGACGACTTCAAGGCGATGGCCGCGCCCATCGTGCGCGGCACGATCATCGGTTCGGCGCTCGGCATCCTGCCCGGCGGCGGCGCGGTGCTTGCGGCCTTTGCCTCCTACACGGTCGAAAAGCGCGTGTCGAAACACCCGGAGGAGTTCGGCAAGGGCGCCATCGCCGGCGTCGCCGGCCCGGAATCGGCCAACAATGCCGGCGCCCAGACCTCCTTCATTCCGATGCTGACGCTGGGCATTCCGGCCAATCCGGTCATGGCGCTGATGATCGGCGCCATGATCATCCAGGGCATCGTGCCCGGCCCCAATGTCGCGATCGAGCAGCCGGCGCTGTTCTGGGGCATCATCGCCTCGATGTGGATCGGCAATCTGATGCTGATCGTGCTGAACCTGCCGCTGATCGGGCTGTGGGTGAAGCTGCTGACGATCCCCTATTATGTGCTCTTCCCGATCATCATGGCGTTCTGCTCGATCGGTGTTTACAGCGTCAACACCAACGCCTTCGATCTCTACGCGGTCGCATTCTTCGGCCTGCTCGGCTACATCCTGACCAAGCTGCGCTGCGAACCCGCACCCCTGCTGCTCGGCTTCGTGCTTGGCCCGCTGCTCGAGGAAAACCTGCGCCGCGCCATGATCCTGTCGCGCGGCGACCCCTCGACCTTCGTGACGCGGCCGATCAGCGCCGGCCTGCTGCTCGTCGCACTGGCCGTGCTCGTCGTCGTCTTCCTGCCGTCGGTCAAGAAGAAGCGCGAAGAGGTGTTCGTGGAGGAAAGCTAGTTGTCGGGACGCCGGGCGCCGCGATTTCCACCAGCGGCGCCGGCACATCGGTCGTCTTCACTTCGGCCTTGCAGAGATCGGCGATGACGCAGGCCGGGCAATCGGGTTTGCGCGCCTTGCAGACATAGCGGCCATGCAGGATCAGCCAGTGATGCGCGTGGCGCATATACTCATCCGGAATGATCCGCAGCAGCCCTTGCTCGACCTGCTCCGGCGTCTTGCCTGGCGCCAGGCCGAGGCGGTTGCCGATGCGGAAAATATGGGTGTCGACCGCCATCGTGTGCTGGCCGAACGCCATGTTGAGCACGACATTGGCGGTCTTGCGCCCGACCCCCGGCAGCTTGACCAACTCATCGCGCTCGCTGGGCACCTCGCCGCCGTAATCGCGTATCAGCGCCTCCGAGAGCGCCACGACATTCTTGGCCTTGTTGCGCCAGAGTCCGATGGTGCGGATGTACTCGCCGACCCTGGCTCCGCCCAGCGCCAGCATCTTTTCAGGTGTGTCGGCGACCTTGAACAACGCCCGCGTCGCCTTGTTGACGCCGGCATCGGTCGCCTGCGCCGACAGCACCACGGCCACCAGCAGCGTGAAGGCGTTGACGTGCTCGAGCTCGCCCTTCGGCTCGGGCCGCTGCACCGAAAACCGCCGGAAGATCTCATGCACCTCGGCGGCGCTGTAGAGCGAACGGAGCCGCGCCGGCCGCGGTCGCGGCTTGGCATTCGAGCCGTCGCGCCGCCCGGGCGGCAGTTCACTTTTGGATAGGGAAAGATTTTTGGACTTGGGGCTGGCCATTTCCCTCCTATAATATCCTGGGATGAGCGACACAAACGCCTCGTTTCAGGCCGACGAGCCATTCTTCCAGGCGCTGCTGACACCGCACCGCTCGCTGGGCCGCACCGGCTTTGCCGTGCTGATGGGCGCGCTGCTGTTCGGCTGGGTGGTGACCGGGGCGTTTTTCCTGTCGCGCGGCGCTTGGCCGGTGTTCGGCTTCTTCGGCCTCGACGTCATCGCCGTCTACATCGCCTTCCGCGCCAACTATCGTGCCGCCCGTGCCCGCGAGGAAGTGTCGGTGTCGCGCACCAGCCTCGACATCCGCAAGACGGCGCCCTCGGGAAAGTCGGAAGCGCATCGCTTCAACCCGTTCTGGGCGCGCTTTTCCGTCGCTCGCCATGCCGAGATCGGCATCACCAGGATGACGGTGGAAGCACAAGGACAGAATGTGCCGATCGGGTCATTCCTGGACCCTGACTCCCGCGAGAGTTTTGCCACTGCATTTTCACGTGCTCTGACAAAAGCCAGGACGCGTTAGAGCCGGCGCGTCAGAACCGGTAGCGTAAAATCCTGCCGACCTTGCGCAATGCGGGAATGTGTCTCCAGAGCCCGATGAACAGTTTTGCGGACCAGCTCATATGCGCTGTGCGTTCCGCGCTGTAGGCCGAGATATCGTCGACAAAGCGCAGCTTCGGAACGGCACGCTCCAGTACCTGCGGGTCGTCGATCGCCCAGTGAACCTCGGCGCCCGTCGCCCTGATGGTCGGATTGAGGCGCAGCATCTTCAGGCCGAAGTGGCTGTAGGCGTCGAACATCAGCTCGCCGCCGGCAAGATGCGCGACAAGGCGTGACAGCAGCCGTGGCCCCTCCTCTACCGGGAGATAAGGCGTCAACCCCTCCATCACCACGACGGCCGGACGATTGCGCGGCACTTCTGCCAGCCAGTCTGGGTCGGTTACCGAAGAGCCGACGAGGTGGTAATGGTCCCGGGACGGGTAAAGCTTGCGCCGGAGCGCGATGACATCCGGAAAATCGACATCGAACCACTCCACGCCTTCGGGTGGATCGACACGGAAAATGCGCGTATCGAGCCCGCAGCCGAGATGCAGCACGATGGCGCCGGGATTTCTGGCGATGAAGTCCTGAACGCGGACATCATACGTCTTGGCCCGGATCGCCAGGCCGATGCCGAGATTGGTGTCGACCTTGAGGCGCGAGAAATCATAGTCGATCTTGCGCACGGCCTCGTCGGCGAAGCGATCCCCGAGCAGCGAATGCGGCAGCCGGCTTTCCAGTGCCTTGCCATAAAGCGTCATCAGCAAGGTCTCCCTTGCTCCGCTCAGATTCACCCTTTCGCCGGCCATTGGCATCTCCCGGGGCGCAATCCAGTACTTATCTGGGAACAGGCGGCAACAAGGCAAGTTTCGGGTGGTTGCAAGGGGCGGAAAGACCGATATTCGCGGTCAAGGAGATATTGCCATGAACGCCCAGATGACCACGAATACGCAGATGAAACCGACAGCGATCCTGCAGCACGACATCACCCCCGAGGGCAGCGACTACGAGGTCGTGCGCCGCGCCATCGAGAAGATCAGCCTCGACTATCGCGACCAGCCCTCGCTGGAAGCCCTGGCAGCCGATGTCGGCGAGACACCCACGGGCCTGCAAAAGCTGTTCACCCGCTGGGCCGGCCTGTCGCCAAAAGCCTTCCTGCAGGCGGTCACCCTCGACCATGCCCGCAAACTGCTCGATTCCGGCATGCCGCTCCTCGAAACATCGTTCGAACTCGGCATGTCCGGCCCCGGCCGGCTGCACGATTTGTTCGTCACCCACGAGGCGATGTCGCCGGGCGACTACAAGACGCGCGGCGCTGGCCTGACCATCCGCTACGGCTACCACATCTCGCCCTTCGGCATCGCCCTGATCATGGTCACCGACCGTGGCCTTGCGGGGCTCGCCTTCAACGATCCGGGCGGCGAGCGGGCGGCTTTCGCCGACATGTCGGGCCGCTGGCCGAACGCCACCTATGTCGAGGACATGAGCGCCACCCAGCCCTATGCGGCGCGCATCTTCGATCCGACATTGTGGCGCGCCGACCAGCCGCTGCGCGTGGTGATGATCGGCTCCGACTTCCAGCTGCGCGTCTGGGACGCGCTGCTCAGGATCCCGATGGGCAAGGCCTGCACTTATTCTTCGATCGCCTCCAGGATCGGCGCGCCAAACGCCAGCCGGGCGGTGGGGGCGGCGGTCGGCGCCAACCCATTGTCCTTCGTCGTCCCTTGCCATCGGGCGCTGGGCAAGTCCGGCGCACTCACCGGCTACCACTGGGGCCTGACCCGCAAACGCGCCATCCTCGGTTGGGAAGCGGGCCAGACCGCGTCCTGAAGCTGCCCGCATCAAACAACACCGGCGAAATCCCTTCGCCGGTGTTGTTCTTTTTGCGAGCTCCCGGCGCAAAACATCCGCACGCTCTGGCAAGCCGCCGGCTTACAGGTTAGCTTCCCGCGCATTCCGCAGGAGGCTTTCTTGATCATCGTTGTCGGCTCGATCAACCTCGACCTTATCGCCAATGTCGACCGCCTGCCTTCGCCGGGCGAGACGGTCCGCGGCTCCGGCTTCGCCACCGCGCCCGGCGGCAAGGGCGCCAACCAGGCGCTGGCTGCGGCGCGCGCCGGCGCCAAGGTGCGCATGGTCGGCGCCGTCGGCAAGGACAATTTCGCAACCGAAGCCCTGGCTTTGCTCGTGGCCGGCAAGGTCGATCTCTCCGGCGTCGGCCAGAGCTTCGCCTCCACCGGCACGGCGCTGATCCTCGTCGGCGCCGATGGCGAGAATGTCATTGCCGTGGTGCCGGGCGCCAATGATTCGGTGCTGCCCGGCGATCTCGCCAAGGCTTTCCTTGCGAAGGGCGACGTCGTCCTGCTGCAGCACGAGATCCCGTTGCAGACTGTCGATGCAGCGCTCGACGCCGCACGCGCCGCCGCCGCGGTCACCGTGCTCAACACCGCGCCGTTCCGTAGCGAGGCGGCAGCGTTGCTCGGCAAGGCCGACTACGCCGTCGCCAACGAAACCGAATTCGACCTTTACGGCGAGGCGCTGTCGCTGAAAGGCCGCGACCGCCCGGCGCGCATGCGCGACTTCGCCCGCAAGACCGGCCGCACCATCGTCGTCACGCTCGGCGGCGACGGCGTGCTGGCGGCGACCCCGGAGGATTTCCTGACCGTGCCGGCGCTGAAGATCACGCCGGTCGACACCGTCGGGGCCGGCGATACTTTTTGCGGTTATCTCGCCGCCGGGCTGGCGTCCAACCTGCCGCTGGAGCAGGCTCTCACCCGCGCCGCAGCCGCCGGCTCGCTCGCCTGCCTGAAGCCCGGCGCCCAGCCGGCCATCCCGCTGGCCGCGGATGTGGACACCGCCCTGCGCAACAACGCCGGATGACAGCCCTGCGCCCCGCAACGAAGCACGCCGTGCCCCCCGCCGGCGACATCTGCCGGATGTCCGCTGTCGACCTGGCCGAGGCGATCCGGCTGCGCCGCCTGTCCGTGCGCGAGTTGGTCGCCGCATTCCTTGACCGCATCGACGCGGTAAACCCGCTGGTCAATGCCATCGTCTCGTTGCGCGAGCGCTCCGACATCCTGCGCGAGGCCGACGCGGCGGACGCGCATCTAGCGCAAGGCGGGCCGGCCGGCTCGCTGTTTGGCCTGCCGATGGCGATAAAAGACCTCGCCATGACGCGCGGCTTGAGGACCAGTTTCGGCTCGCCGATCTTCGCCGATTTCGTGCCGCAGGAGGATGATTTCTTCGTCGAGCGCATCCGCAAGGCCGGCGGCATCATCATCGGCAAGACCAACGTTCCCGAATTCGGGCTGGGATCCAACACCTACAATAATGTTTTCGGACCGACGCTGAACGCGTTCGATCCGGCGCTGACCGCCGGCGGCTCGAGCGGCGGCGCAGCGGTCGCCCTTGCGCTCGACATGGTCCCGGTCGCCGACGGCAGCGATTTCGGCGGCTCGCTGCGCAATCCGGCGGCGTGGAACAATGTCTATGGCTTCCGCCCGTCGCAGGGCCTTGTCCCCGGAGGGCCGGACCTGGAAGTCTTTCATGCTCAGATGGGCATAGACGGGCCGATGGGCCGCAGCATCAGCGACATGGCGCTGCTGCTCGACGTGCAGGCGGGCTACCATCCGCATGCGCCCTTGTCCTGGGAAAAGCCTGGTTCATTCCTCGAAGGGCTGGCAACGCCGGCAAGCGGCGGCCGCGTCGGCTGGCTCGGTGATCTCGGCGGTCACCTGCCGGTGGAGCCTGGCATCCTCGATCTGTGCGAGGCCGCACTCGGCCGCTTCGCGGAGGCATCCTTCCTGACCGAGCCCTTGCTGCCGGATTTCGATTTCGAGGCACTGTGGCAAGCCTTCGTGACGCTGCGGCAGGCGAGCAGCGGCTCGGCGCTGAAAGTCCATTATGACGACCCGCACAAGCGCGCCCTGCTGAAGCCGGAAGCCGTCTGGGAGGTGGAGAACGCCATGCGGCTGACGGCGCCGCAGATCCGCGCGGCCTCGGTCATCCGCACCTCCTGGCACCGGACGCTGCTGTCGCTGTTCGAGCACTTCGATCTCATCGCGCTGCCGACGGCGCAGGTCTTTCCTTTCGAAGTCGGCACGCATTGGCCAAGTGAGGTCGCCGGACGGACGATGGACAGCTACCATCGCTGGATGCAGGTTTCGGCCTTCGCCACGCTCGGCGGCTGTCCGGCGCTCAACGTGCCCGTCGGCTTCGACGACAAAGGCCGCCCCTTGGGCATGCAGCTGATCGGCCGGCCGCGCGGCGACCTCGCCGTGCTCAGGGCCGGAGCGGCCTATGAGGCGACCTTGCCTTGGCAGGTGGGGGCGTCCTGACGCGAGGGGCGGCACGGTCTGCGACCGGCTTGCACCAGCCCCGCCGCCATGCATTGATTGCAGCCAGCCGCCTAAGCGCATCCTCGAGGAAATCCCCCATGTCGCTGGAACTCTACGCCGCCTATGTCCTTGCCTGCATCGTCATCATCCTGGTGCCCGGTCCGACTGTCACGCTGATCATCGCCAACAGCATCCGCCATGGCTACCGCGCCGGCCTTGCCAATGTCGCCGGCACGCAGGCTGGGCTCGCCGTGATGATCGCCATTGTCGGCATCGGCCTCAACACGCTGATATCGGGCATGGGCCACTGGTTCGAATGGGTACGCCTGATCGGCGCCGCCTATCTGATCTGGATGGGGGTGCAGATGTTCCGTTCCAAGGGCGCGCTGAATGCCGACGGCACCGCGAGAAAGCCGCGCGGCGGCTTCTTCCTGCAGGGCCTGCTGGTGGCGCTGAGCAACCCCAAGACCCTGGTGTTCTTCGGCGCCTTCTTCCCGCAATTCATCGCCCCGCAGGGCAATTACACCCTGCAGATCGTCGTCATGGGCCTCACCGCCATGATCTTCGCCGCCGTCTCGGATTCCACCTATGCTCTCGCCGCCAGCCGCGCCGGCCGCCTGCTCTCGGCAAGCCGCATTAAGCTGATGTCCAGGATCAGCGGCAGCTTTCTGGTCGGCGGCGGCCTGTGGCTAGCTTTTTCGAAGGCGAAGTAACAACCGTGGACGGTCGTTTCCAACGGCAGAATGAGCCCGTACGTGAAGGCTGATTGAAAGTCAGTCTCCACGCCACCACATGACTTTGTGCTGGGGATTCTTTCAAATGTCATGGACTTATAGGGATTTGAAAAGGAACGCGCCCGGCGTGGTCCTGATCGTCGCCATGTTCGCGATGATGGTTCCTTCGGCGCTCTACAAATGGACGAATGACGCGAGCCCTATCCGGTCAGTCGAGCCAATCCACGCAACGGTCAAAAGCGCCCAATCGGACCACGACCACACCCTTTATCTGGTTTCGCTCGAAAGCGGTTCGTCCATTCTTGTCGATGACGACCGGCCGCATCTGATCGGCGCGACGGCAAACATGGAGCGCGTCACGCGCGAGAATGGAATGGTCTTCTATCGATTTGCAAAGTGAACGGCGGCGGCGCCTTCCTTCTCCCCCTGTGGGAGAAGGTGGATCGGCGCGATAGCGCCGAGACGGATGAGGGGTGTTCCAGCGGAGTGAGACGTGGGCGTTCCCTGGAACACCCCACATCCGTCGCCTTCGGCGACGCCGCCCGGGGGCGAGCCACTTGTCTCGCCCCGTCCCTTCGGAACCCACAATGGGAGAAAGGAAAGACAGAGCTAAAGCCGCGCCAACCTCTCAACCAGCAGCGCGAAAAACGCGTCATGGTCGATGTCGCGCATCACCATGGCGTTCTTCGGCCGCTTGGTCACGCCCCACCAGTCGATCACGGTCATGCCCATGGTGAGTTCGGAGGTCGTTTCGACGGTGACGTTGCAGTTGCGGCCCTTGAACAGCTCCGGCTTCAACAGATAGGCGATGACGCAGGGGTCGTGCAGCGGGCCGCCATCGGTGCCGTATTTCTCCTC
The DNA here is from genome assembly GCF_000502215.1 of Mesorhizobium sp. L103C105A0. Taxonomy (NCBI): domain Bacteria; kingdom Pseudomonadati; phylum Pseudomonadota; class Alphaproteobacteria; order Hyphomicrobiales; family Phyllobacteriaceae; genus Mesorhizobium; species Mesorhizobium sp. L103C105A0. Next base: position 956,507 of record NZ_AYXF01000001.1, read on the forward strand.
GTCGAAGCGCTCGAAGAACTCCAGCATCTCGGCCGTCGCGGTGCCGACCCGGGTGCCGAGCTGGCGGATGGCCTGCGTGCGCTTGGCCGTGGTCAGCGCCTTGTGGGTGACGTCGAGCGGCATCATGACGATCGGAATGCCGGATTTGAACACCAGGTCGGCGGCTTGCGGATCGACATAGATGTTGAATTCTGCGGTCGGCGTGACATTGCCGCCTTCGAAGAAACCGCCGCCCATCAGTACGATTTCCTTGATGCGCGGCGCGATCTTCGGCTCACGGATCAGCGCCAGCGCGACATTGGTGAGCGGGCCGAGCGCGCACAGCGTGATCGTGCCGGCCTCTTCCTTCATCAGCGTCTCGACGATGAAGTCGACCGCATACTGGCCCTGCAGCTTCATCTTCGGATCGGGCAGTTGCGGGCCGTTGAGGCCGGTCTTGCCATGCACTTCCTCGGCGGTGACCAGCTCGCGCGCCAACGGGCGGATGGCGCCTGCATAGACCTTGATGTCGGGCCGGCCGGCCAGTTCGCAGATTTTCCTGGCGTTCTTTTCGGTCAATTTCAGCGGCACGTTGCCGGCAACAGCAGAGATGCCGACGATCTCCAGCTCGGCGCTGCCGAGCGCCAGCAATATGGCGACGGCATCGTCCTGGCCGGGATCCGTGTCGATGATGATCTTGCGGGTCTGGGGCATTTCATTTCCTTATGCGGGGGAGTCTTTTTGGCGGGGGTGTTCGGCGGCTTGAACTTGGCCGCGGCGCGGACCATATCAAGACCATCGGGAAAAATGCCATCCGGGTTTTTCCAGTTTATGTCGCTCCAAAGAGGACAGTGTAACATGAGCCGAATGACGCCCTTCTCCAGCCCGCTTCTCCTTGGTTTCGATGCCATGGAAAAGACCCTGGAACGACTGGCGAAATCCGGTGACAGTTATCCTCCCTACAACATCGAGCGCCTCAGCGGTGCTGACGGCAAGGCCGAAAGGCTGCGCATTACGCTGGCTGTCGCGGGTTTCGCCGAAAGCGATCTCGATGTCACCACGGAGGAAAACCAGTTGGTCGTGCGCGGCCGTCAAACCGACGACACTGAGCGCGAATTCCTCCACCGCGGCATCGCCGCGCGCCAGTTCCAGCGCTGTTTCGTGCTGGCAGACGGCATGCGGGTGATCGCAGCGGAACTGAAGAACGGCCTTTTGTCGATCGATCTCGATCGGCCGGATACCGAACGGCTGGTACGGAAAATAAATATATCGGTGAAAGACTGATCTTTACCGATGGCTCTCATGCGGGATGGCCTTGAGCGGCGTCCTCGCGCCAAGGAGGCTTGAAATGACCAGAACTGACGAAACCATCACCATGACCAGCGGCGAATTCGCCCATCTCGGCGAAGGCTCGGTCGCTTATCTCCGCAAGGTCTCGAGCGACGAGCTGCTCGGGCGCTTCCCCAACCTCGGCGAAATAGCGCCTGGTATGGTCCTGTGGGCCCTGTTTGCCGCCAACGGCCAGCCGATCCTGCTTTCGGATGCGAAAGACCGGGCTTTGGCCGGCGCCATGGAAAACGACCTGACCACTGTCGCCATTCACTAAGGCGACTGCTGGCGGTTGAAATGGAGAGGGCCGCCTTCGGCGGCCCCTGGAAGACTTAAATCCGAAGAACTTCAGGCGGCGTGCGAGGCCTGCGTGTCCGAAAGCAGTGCGTGGATGGCGACCGCGTCGCGCGTGCCTCTGATCTTGGCCACCGTGTCGGCGTCGCGCAAAACCCTGGCGATGCGCGACAGTGCCTTGAGGTGATCGGCGCCGGCGCCTTCCGGGGCCAGCAGCAAAAACACCAGATCGACCGGCTGGTCATCCAGCGCCTCGAAATCGACCGGCGTCTCCAGCCGGGCAAAGACGCCGGCGATGCGCTTCACCCCGGCGAGCTTGCCGTGCGGAATGGCGATGCCGTTGCCGACGCCGGTGGAGCCCAGCCGTTCGCGCTGCAGGATGGTGTCGAACACTTCGCGCTCCGGAATGCCGGAAATCGCCGCCGCTCTCTCGGACAGCAACTGCAGAAGCTGCTTTTTGGAGTTCGCCTTCAACGCCGGCAAGATCGCCGGAACGTTGAGAAGATCGCTCAGATCCATATTTGAAATCCCTTATTCGCCTGCCGTCGCCAGTCCTCGCCCCTCGCGCGGCTGGCTATTATCTCCGCGAGACCATTGTCGTCACCTGTGCGACCATTGTCGTTGTCGTCACGCCTGTGCGACTTTGGTCGTCGACGGGTCGATCCAGCCGATATTTCCGTCGGGCCGCCGATAGACGATGTTGAGGTGGTCGTTTCCGGCGTTGCGGAAGACGAAAACCGGGCTGTCCTTGGTGTCGAGTTCGATAACCGCCGACGCCACCGACATGGTCTGCAGCGTCATGGTTGATTCGGCGACGATGGCCGGGGCGTAGTCCTCCGGAATGTCCTCATCGTCATCGGTCAGCGGCGCCATCACCGTATAGGCGATGTCGGTGATTTCGCCATTTCCATTGCCTGAATTGTGCGATTTCAGACGGCGTTTGTAGCGCCGCAGCCTGGTTTCGAGGCGGTCCGCGGCCGCCTCGAAGGCAAGTGTCGGATCCTGGGAATCGCCGGTTGCCTGCAGCGAAGCGCCGGAATCCAGCCTGATCATGCAATCGGCCGAGTAACGCGACCCCGATTTGATGACCGTGACGTGCCCTGAAAAACCGCGATCGAAATATTTTCCAATCGCCTCGCCGACACGATCGGTAATGCGCGTACGCAACGCATCGCCGATATCCATGTGTTTACCCGATATGCGCAATTTCATCTGAAAACTGACCTTCCTTGCTCAGGCTTCAAACTGGCCAGAGTTTATACTCGTGATCCGTGCGCACAAGCTTTGCGGCGTCAACTCGCGCCGATTTTAGATCCGAACTTTCCGGTTGATCACAATCCGCCTTCTTGGCCGTCCCGTGGCCTTCATCGTGACGGACCATCCGCATGCGGGCCGCGAGCCCGTCTCATGCGGGCGGGCTTCTAGACACTTCATTGCAGCTTGTCAATTAATGCATGTCGCCCAGAAGTGCGCTGCGGTTCTGGGACAACGACATGCATCAAAACAAAGACTTAAAGCGCGTCGTATGAATCCGTTTCAGCGCGATGCGCTTTAAGGTCGGAAAGTTGTGGAATCCAGCCATAGCAAAAGCCTTGCCGGGCAAGCAGACCTAGCGCCCCGCGCTCGCCAGAGCGCGCTTTTCACGCCGCCGCTGCACCGACGAGGGAATATTCATACCCTCCCGGTACTTGGCCACCGTGCGCCGGGCAATATCGACGCCGCTTTCCTTCAACATATCGACGATTGCGTCATCGGACAGCACATCGGCGGGCTTTTCCTCGTCGATCAGCTGCTTGATGCGGTCGCGCACCGCTTCCGAGGAATGCGCATCACCGCCGCCCGACGCCGCGATCGAAGCCGTGAAGAAATAACGCAGCTCGAACACGCCACGCGGCGTCAGCATGTATTTGTTGGCCGTCACCCGGCTGACGGTCGATTCATGCATGCCGATGGCATCGGCCACCGTGCGCAGGTTGAGCGGCCTGAGCTGACGCACGCCATGGACGAGAAAAGCGTCCTGCTGGCGCACGATTTCCGACGCCACTTTCAGGATCGTCTTTGCCCGCTGGTCGAGACTGCGCGTCAGCCAGTTGGCATTCTGCAGGCATTCGGCCAGGAAATCCTTCTCCGCCTGATTCTTCGCATGCGGCGAGACCTGGGCGAAATAGATGTGATCGACAAGCACGCGCGGCAGCGTCTCGGCATTGAGCTCGACCGTCCAGCTGCCGTCATTGGCGGCGCGGACTTCGACATCGGCGACGATGGCGTCGCTGGCGCCGCCCGAAAACGCCATGCCCGGGCGCGGGTCGAGCGCGCGGATTTCGGCCAGCATGTCGAGGAGATCCTCCTCGTCGACCCCGCAAAGCCGCTTCAGCGTCTGGAAATCGCGCCGCGCCAGGAGTTCTAGGTTGCCGATCAGCGTCTTCATCGCCGGATCGAGACGATCGCGCATGGCAAGCTGCAGCGACAGGCATTCGGCAAGGTCGCGCGCAAACAGGCCGACCGGCTCGAATGTGTGGCAGGCTGCCAGCACATTGGCCACCATCGCCTGATCGGCGCCGAGCCGTTTGGCGATCTCGGCGGGATCGGCGCGCAGATAGCCGGCCTCGTCCAGGCCGTCGGCCAGTTCGGCTGCGATCAGCCTTGCGGTCGGATCGGCAAAGGCAAGCGCGATCTGCTCGCCAACATGCTGGCGCAGCGTGATCGCTGCGGCTGCCATGTCGCCGACGTCGAAGCCTTCGGAAGAACCGGACGAACTATTGCCGGTGGCCGACTTCCACTGCGCCGTCAGGTCCGGGCCGAGCCGCTCGCTGGTGCCGGGATCGTCGGGGAACAGATTTTCCAGCGAGCTGTCGAGCTTGTCGGAGATCGCTTCGGCGCTCCACGCCGTCTCGTTTTCGAACCAGTCGCCATCGGCGGCAGGCTCAGGAGCGGCATCGCCCTTCTGCACCTGGTCGCTTGCGGCGTCATCCTGGGGCTCGGCGCGCTCCAGCAGCGGATTGCGCTCGATCTCGTCGTCGATGAAGTGGTCGAGCTCGACATGGGTGAGCTGCAACAGCCTGATCGACTGCATCAGCTGCGGCGTCATCACCAGCGACTGGGATTGTCGTAGCTGTAGTTTCGCCGCCAACGCCATGGTTCGGTTTCAAACGCCCTTCTGCACCCGGAAGCCTACACATCAGAAGCTGCCGGAAAATGAATATTTCCGACCTTCCATAGAAACTGGCCCGGCTTTTGCTTGTCAAGGCGAACGATGGCAAAAGGCCCCTACCGAAGCATTATCTCACGCAAAATCGGAGAAAAAAGCCCGGCGGGGCGGCAAAAATCACGTCAGGAAACAAATTTCACGCTCAGAGCGTGAAACCTTCGCCGAGGTAGAGCCGGCGCACATCGGGGTTCGCCACCACCTCGTCGGCACGGCCATGAGTCAGCACCTGGCCGGCATGGATGATGTAGGCGCGGTCGATGAGGCCGAGCGTTTCGCGCACATTGTGGTCGGTAATCAGCACGCCGATGCCGCGCGCCGTTAGATGACGAACCAGCTGCTGGATGTCGGCGACGGCAATCGGGTCGATGCCGGCGAACGGCTCGTCGAGCAGCATGTAGGCCGGGCGCGTCGCCAAAGCTCGGGCGATCTCAAGACGCCGCCGCTCGCCACCCGACAGCGACATGGACGGCGACTTCCGCAGATGGCTGATGTGAAATTCCTCGAGCAGTTCGTCGAGATTGCGCTCGCGCACCTTGCGGTCCTTCTCAACCACTTCGAGCACGGCGCGGATGTTCTGCTCGACATTCAGGCCGCGGAAGATCGAGGCTTCCTGCGGCAAATAGCCGATGCCGAGGCGGGCGCGGCGGTACATCGGCATCGAGGTGACGTCGAAACCGTCGATCTCGATCGTGCCCTCATCGACCGGCACCAAGCCGGTGACCATGTAGAAACAGGTGGTCTTGCCGGCGCCGTTCGGCCCGAGCAGCCCGACAGCCTCGCCGGCGCGCACGCCGATGGTGACACCGCTGACCACCTTGCGGCCCTTGTAGCTCTTGGTCAGACCCTTGGCGATCAGGGTGCCCTTGAACTTCGAGGAATCAACGGTGACTGTGGCCGGTGCTGCAAGTTTACTGGCCGCCCGTCCCGGAAGGCGGGTCAGCAGCGAAGACACGCCAGTCATTCGGGCTTCGGGGCCTCGGATTTCGGTGGCGGCGTCATCGACATGATGACGCGCCCGCCGCAGCCATCGACCTGAGCAAGGCCGCTTTTCATCTGCACGGTGAGCTTGCAGCCCTTGAGGACGTTGGGTCCTTGGGACAAGACGACCTCCTTGCCCGACAGAACTAGCACCTGCGTCTTCATGTCGAACGTGGCGTTGTCGCCGGTGGCGATCTGGTCATTCGACTTGATGTAGACTTTGTTCTTGACCACCAGATGGTCGATATTGGCCGAACCGGTCATCGCCGAAGCGCCGGCGGCAGCACCTTTGGCGGCGTTGGGGTCCTTGACGTAGTAGACCTCCATGCTGCCGGCCTTGAGCAGCGTTGGCCCTTGCGTGACGGTGACGTTGCCGCTGAACAGCGCCATGCTGTCGGCCTGGCGGACCTCAAGTTTGTCGCTCTCGATCTGGATCGGCTGGTCGCCCGACAGTTTGAGCCCGGACTGGCTGCTGGCGCTGGACTGAGCCCAGGACGGCGCCATACCCAGCAACAGCAAGGCCGAAGCTGCGGCGACAAGCCGTGCCGAATTACTGGGACGCATTCGTTTCTCCGCTCTTTGCCTCTGCCGCCTTCATAGTGGCCGGATCGATGTGAACGCTTACCTTGTTCTCGAAAACGATGACCTTGCCATTGTCTTCGACCGACATTGAACCCGCGGTGATCCGCGAGCCGTTACGGCTGACATCGACCGCATCACCTGTCTTCATAGAGCCTTTGCCCATATCGAGGAAGACCGATTTGAAGATGGCAGCGACGCCGTCGGTGGTGGTGACGGTAACGTCGCTGGTCATGTCCATCGTGTTGGCGTTTCTGTTGTAGATCCCGCGCTTGGCGTCGACGGTCGCCACATTGTCGGCCGTCAGCGGCAATTTGGCATGGATGCCTTCGAGTTCGATGATGTCCTGCTTGCCGACATCCTGGATGGCGCGCAAGGCCGTCAGCGAATAGGGCAGCTTGTCCTTGGTGAAGCCGTTGAGCTTCGGATTGGCCATCACCAGCTTGCCATCCGCGAAAGCGGTGCCGTCTGCCTGTATCGAAATGTTGATCGGCGCCGCCAGATAGGAATAGACCGGAAACGCAACCGCGATCCCGGCGGCAAGCACCGGCACGGCAAACTTAAGCACGCGCACGCGGCGCGAGTGGCGCTGGGCGCGGTCGAAGGCGTCGCCGCGCGTGCCCGCTGGCGCCGTGGGCGCCAAGGCCGCATCGGCATTGGTCGGTTCGTTCGATCGCGCAAGCATGACTGACTTCTAATAAACCCTTGTCCGCCAAAACACCTGCTATAGGTGGGTTGCCGGCCCCCGCAAGCAAGCACAAGCGGAGGAAAACCGCAAAAATGTGACGGCCGCTGTTTTACAGACGGAACTCAGGCGACACAATTTCGTCACTTCATAGCAGAAACGAACGCGCCGCGTCATTTTTTCCTGAAATGCCTCCGTCGTGAAGGTCGCTTCGTCGCAGGCCCTTGAGGAAGAGGTAGCCGGGCGCGGACGCTTGCTTTAAAAGCATCGCTTCCCACCGACTGTGAGGCAGACCATGGCACTGAGAGCCGACGACCTGATCGACCGCCGCCGCTTGCGGCGCAAGCTGACCTTCTGGCGCGGCGCCGCCATTGCCGTCGTGGCCCTTGGGGTGATTGCGCTTGCAAGCTGGTTCTATGGCGGCGACCTCGGCGGTTCTTCCGTCGACCACATCGCCAAGGTCAGGATCGAAGGCACAATCACCGAAGACGAGGAACTGATCAAGCGGCTGGAAACCATCCGCACGTCCTCGCAGGTCAAGGGCGTCATCCTGGCGATCGATTCGCCCGGCGGCACCACGGTCGGCGGCGAATCGATCTACGAGGAGGTGCGCAAGCTTGCCGCCGACAAGCCGGTGGTGGCCGAGGTCGGCACGCTGGCCGCATCGGCCGGCTACATGATCGCCAGTGCCAGCGACCATATCGTTGCCCGCAAGACGTCGATCGTCGGCTCGATCGGTGTGCTCATCCAGTATCCCGATGTCAGCGGTCTGATGGACAAGGTCGGCATCAAGCTCGAGGAAGTGAAATCCTCGCCGCTGAAGGCATCGCCCTCGCCCTTCAAGCCGACCAATGAAGACGAGCGAGCCATGGTCCGCAAGCTCATCCTCGACAGCTATGACTGGTTCGTCGGCATCGTCGCCGAGCGCCGCAAAATGACCCGCGATCAGGCACTGGCCCTTGCCGACGGCTCGATCTTCACCGGCCGCCAGGGCCTTGCCAACGGTCTGATCGACGCTGTCGGCGGCGAGAGCGTGGCGATCGACTGGCTGGCGACCAAGGGTGTCGACGCCAAGCTCAAGGTGGTGGAATGGAAGGACACCGAGCGGCGTGGCGGCTTCCTGTTCTCGAAAGCAATAGCGCGCAGCGTCGGCAGCGCGCTCGGCCTGTCGGAGGCCGGCAGCGACGTGCTTCACGAAATTGGCGCGGATCGCTTGTTTCTTGACGGTCTCGTTTCCGTCTGGCACCCTTGATCTGCCGGTTGGGGCGAGTAAAAAAGCAAATAAAATCATCCTGATAATTTGACCGCAGCGCTTTCACGGGGACCTTTCTGATGATCAAATCCGAGCTTGTGCAGATCATTGCCACGCGCAACCCGCATCTTTTCCTGCGCGACGTCGAAAACATCGTGGGAGCGATCTTCGACGAGATCACCGATGCCCTGGCGGAAGGCAATCGGGTCGAGTTGCGTGGCTTCGGCGCTTTTTCGGTGAAAAATCGCCCTGCCCGCACCGGCCGCAACCCGCGCACCGGCGAATCCGTCGAGGTCGAGGAGAAGTGGGTGCCGTTCTTCAAGACCGGCAAGGAATTGCGTGAAAGGCTGAATGGCGGCAAGTAGGCGCGGACCACGCGCCGACCTTATCAAGGCCTGCCTTCTCCAGGGAATCTCTATGTTGAACCGCTTCATACTTATCGTGGTCTTCGTGCCGCTCGCCGTCATCCTGATTGCGCTGGCCGTCGCCAACCGCGAGCTGGTCGCCTTCACGCTCGACCCGTTCAACCCCGGCAATCCGAAACTGACGCTGACCTTGCCGCTGTTCATCTTCCTGTTCGTGGCGCTCGCCATCGGCATGGTCGTCGGCAGCCTGGCGACCTGGGTCAAGCAGGGCCGCTACCGCAAGCTGGCGCGCCAGCGCGGCGTCGAGGCCGAGAATTTGCGCCAGGCGGTCAGCCGGGTACCCGCCGCACCGCAAGGCTCGGGCCAAGGGCCGGCGCTGCCGAAGCCAACGGCCTGAAGCCGGCGCTTTTATCTTCGCGGAGTTTTGCATGCTGACCATTTCGGCCGACGCTGTCGACCAGGCGCTGACCTTTCCCGGGCTGGTCGAGACATTGCGCGCGGCCTTCCGCGAGGGTGCTGTGCAACCCGTCCGCCATCATCACGGGGTCGAGCGGCCCGACGGTGCCACATCCACGCTGCTTTTGATGCCGGCGTGGACCGACTTCCATGCGGCCGGCACGTCGGTCGGGGGTCATATCGGCGTCAAGATCGTCACCGTATCGCCCGACAACAACGCCATCGGCAAACCGGCGGTAATGGGGCTCTACCTCCTGCTCAACGGCGCCACCGGCGAGCCCGAAGCGCTGATCGACGGCCAACGGCTGACACAGTGGCGCACCGCTTGCGCCTCGGCGGTGGCGGCCTCCTATCTCGCCCGCGAGGACGCATCGCGGCTTCTGGTGGTCGGCGCCGGCGCGCTGTCGCCGTTCCTCGCCAAGGCGCACTCCGCGGTGCGGCCGATCAAGACCATCCGCATCTGGAACCGCACGCCCGCCAATGCCGAAAAGGTCGCGGCTGATTTGCGCGCGGACGGTTTCAACGCCGAGGCCGCAAGCGATCTCGACGCCGAACTCGCCGAGGCCGACATCGTCTCATCGGCGACGATCACGACGACGCCGCTGGTCAAGGGTGCGCTGCTCAAGCCGGGCGCGCATGTCGATCTGGTCGGCGGCTTCACGCCGACCATGCGCGAGAGCGACGACGACGCGATCGCGCGCGCCCGCGTCTATGTCGACACCCGCGCCGGCGCCACCAAGGAAGCCGGCGACATCGTCCAGCCGCTCGCCTCCGGCGTGCTGAAGCCGGAAGCCATCGTCGCCGATCTGCATGAGCTGGCGCGCGGGGAAAAACAGGGCCGGCAGAGCCCCACTGAGGTCACGCTGTTCAAGTCGGTCGGCGCCGCGCTTGAGGACCTTGCCGCCGGCATTGCCGTCTACAACGCGCTCAAGCAGTAGCGTCTGCGCCGGTTCTGCGATCGAAGTTCCTGATCGCTTCCGCGCCGACCGGGGTGAAGAAGTTCACCAGATTGCCATCGGGATCGCGCAGCAGCAGCGACCGGTTACCCCATGGCATCGTCGTCGGCGTCTGAACGAAATCGCCGATGATTTTCGCCAGCCTGCTGTACTCAGCATCAACATCGGCGACGCGAAACTCGACGATCGCTGAGCGATTGGCGGACGGCTGCGCCACATCAGTTCCGAACAGGGCCAGCGTGCGGGTGCTGCCGATCGCCAATGTGCAGGACGACGTTGCCAGTTCGGCGAAATCGTCTGTCAACCAGGTTGCGGTAAGCCCGGTGATCGTCTCGTAGAATGCCACCAAGGGCTTCATCTGGTCGGTAATGATGCGGATCCTGGGCAAGCGCGTCGCTATCTGAAGACAATCGCTTGTCGCACAAGGCTGCTGACAACTTGGTGTCAGCAGCCTTGTCACGGTGTGCCTTGCCCATCCGGCGGCTGGATGCTTCAGCCTGCCTTCATGGCAGCGCCCATCGCCTCGGCGATCAGCGCGAAATCATGCGCCGTAATTTCGAACAGGCCAAAGCGCAGTTGATAACCCCAGTTCGATTTGCCCGCGGTGAAGTCGAGCTGCTCGAGCAGCGGCTTGATCGGCGCTTCCTCGGCCTTGGCCCATTCGACATCCCTGCGGAACGGCGTGAAGCCACCACCCATGTCGCCCTGGTAAGGCTCGCCTTCTCGCACGGTGCCGATTGCCGTGAAGGCCTGCAGGCCGTCCTTCTCGCGCAGAATTGCGGTCGGCGAGTAGTAGATGATGCCGTCGCCGGGCTTGATGCGGCGCAAAGGTGCCGCCTTGCCGTGGTTGACCTGCATGAAGCCGGCCTCGCGGCCGCGCCGGACATGTTCGGCGGAAGCGACCGCGATCCAGTGTGCACTCATTGCTGTTCCCCATTGGCCTGTTCTCCATCGTTCAGCCAGTAGACGCGCAGCCGGTGCTTGTCGGGATCGAGCGCAACGAAGGTGCGGCCGAAGTCCATGTCGGTCGGCGTCTGCAGGATGGTCAAGCCGCGTCCTGCCCAGTCCGTGTAGGCGGCGTCCACCGCATCAGGCCGGTCCAACGCGAAGACGAGCTCCGCACCGCCGCCCGCCGCTGCGGCCGCCGGCTCCACGGTGTGGCGCGACCACAGGCCGAGCTTGAACCCATTGTCGAGCACGAACAGCACGAAGGTCGGCGACGTCTCCACCGGCTGGCGTCCCAGCAGCGCACCGTAGAAGGCGCCGCTCCGCTCCGGGCTGTCGACATAAAGGATGACGAAATTGGGGGTGTTCATGTCTGCTCTCCAGGTTTCGATTGGAGGAGCATAGGTGACGCCACTGTCAGATTCTGGCAGCAGCGTCTTGTGGGCGCGTGGAAAGGAGCATTAAGCGCCAGGCTGGCGCTTCGGTGCGTCCAGCGTCGCGCGCCATTCCTTCAGCAGCGCCTGCCGACGACGCGGATAGCGGATATCCGTGGTGTTGAGCCCCGACATCCGGTCGGCGCGAAAATGTCTGAAATCCTGCCGCGTCTCGCACCAGGCCACCACCACCCGCACCTTGTCGAAAAAGCCGAGCGCGAATGGCCAGATCAAGCGCTCGGAGGCGGCGCCGCCGGCGTCGCGGTAAAGAAAGCCGAGTTTTCTCTCGTTGCGGATCGCCTGGCGCACCAGGCCAAGGTCGATGCTTTCGACAGCATCGCCGTGCGGCCCGACCAAAAGCGCGGTCGCATCGAGGTCCTCGCGCAGATCGTCCGGCAGCACAGCGGCGATCTTGGCCAGCGCGTCGGTGGCGGCGGCCGACAGCCGCGTGTCCGGTTGTCTGGCAACCCGACGCGATCCCAGAACGATGGCCTCGATCTCCTCGTCGGTGAACATCAGCGGCGGCAGCATGAAGCCGGGTTTCAGCACATATCCCAGCCCAGCCTCGCCCTCGATCGGCGCGCCTTGCCCCTGCAGCGTGGCAATGTCGCGGTAGAGCGTTCGGATTGAAACGTCCATCTCGCCGGCAAGCGTGCGACCGCTCACCGGCCGGCGATGCCGGCGCAGGATCTGGATCAAGTCGAGCAGGCGTTCGGAACGGGACATGATTCCAGATTTGCCTGTTTCCTCAGCGAGGTCCACCACCTCAGACATTCGCACGCTGGACCATTTTGTTTGCGCAGCCGGTGACCCTATGTCAAAAGCGGCCTGCCGCCTCCGGAGACGCTCCTGCTTGAAGTCTTTTCGCGACAAACGCCGCGACAACCGTCCGCCCGCAAAGGGCAGGACCGAACATGCGCGGCCGCAGCCGGAGACCGTACCAGTCCGACCCGAAGCCAGACAGCCACGCCACGAAACAAAACCGGACGACCGGTCTGATCCGAAGCCCGCCCCCCGTATCCTGGCGCGTCGCGAAGGCGTCCTGCCCACTGAGCGCCTGCCGGTGATCCTCGAAGTTGCGCCCAATCAGGATTATGCACTGCTCGACAGCGGCGCCGGCGAAAAGCTCGAACAATACGGCCCCTACCGCATCGTGCGGCCCGAGGGACAGGCGATCTGGCAAAAGGCCTTGCCCGCCAGGGACTGGGACCGAGCCGACGCCATCTTCACCGGCGATACCGACGAAGAAGGCATCGGCCGCTGGCGTTTTCCGAAGGTGCCGCTGGGCGAGACCTGGCCGATGAAGCATGACGGCATCGACTATCTCGGCCGCTTCACCTCGTTTCGCCATGTCGGCGTCTTCCCCGAGCAGGCTTCGCACTGGGACCATATGGCCAGCCTGATCGCGGCGGCCAAGCGCCCGGTCAAGGTGCTGAACCTGTTCGGCTATACCGGGCTCGCGTCTCTCGTAGCCGCCCGTGCCGGCGCCGAGGTCACCCATGTCGATGCCTCCAAGAAGGCGGTCGGCTGGGCGCGCGAAAACCAGGAAATGGCCGGTCTCGGCAGCAAGCCGATCCGCTGGATCGTCGACGATGCAGTGAAATTCGCCGAGCGCGAAGAGCGCCGCGGCAGCCGCTACGACATCATCCTGTTCGACCCGCCCGCCTATGGCCGCGGCCCCAAGGGCGAGGTCTGGCAGTTGTTCGAGGACCTGCCCGGCCTGACCGATCTTTGCCGCGCGATTCTGACGCCGAAACCGCTCGCCGTGGTGCTGACCGCCTATTCCATCCGCGCCTCCTTCTTCGCCATCCATGCCTTGATGCGCGACACCTTTGCCGGCATGGGCGGCACGGTTGAATCAGGCGAACTGATCATCCGCGAGCAATCCGCCGGCCGGGCGCTGTCGACATCGCTGTTTTCGCGCTGGGTGGCCTGAATGCCCGGGAGACCTGAATGCCCGGGAGTCCCGAATGAATGAGCGGCACGCAGGTGCGCCCGGGCAGGTCAAGGAAGTCACCAGCCTTGCCAATCCGCTGATCAAGGACATCAAGGCGCTCGCCCAGAAGAAATTCCGCGACCAGCAGAACGCCTTCATGGCCGAAGGGCTGAAGCTGGTCATCGACGCCCTCGACCTCGGCTGGTCGATCAGGACGCTGGTTTTCGCCAAGGCCGGACGCGGCAATGCGGCGGTCGAAAAGGTGGCGGCGCGCACGGTTGCCGCCGGCGGCACCGTGCTGGAAGTGTCCGAAAAAGTGCTGGTCGCCATCACCCGCCGTGACAATCCGCAAATGGTTGTCGGCGTCTTCCGGCAAAAACTGCTGCCGCTAAGAGACATCCGCGCTCACGACGGCGACGTCTGGGTGGCGCTCGACCGGGTGCGCGATCCCGGCAATCTCGGCACCGTCATCCGCACCGTCGATGCCGTCGGCGCCAAGGGCGTCATCCTGGTCGGCGAGACTACCGATCCTTTTTCTGTCGAGACCGTGCGCGCCACCATGGGCTCGATCTTCGCCGTGCCGGTGACCAAGGCGACGCCGGAAGCATTTCTGGCTTGGCGAAACAGCTTCTCGGGCCTGGTGGTCGGCACCCATCTGAAGGGTTCGGTCGACTACCGCTCGGTCGATTTCTCCCGAGGACCGGTGCTCTTGATGATGGGCAATGAGCAGCAGGGCCTGCCCGACAATCTGGCGGAAAGCTGCGACCGGCTGCTGCGGATTCCGCAGGCCGGCCGCGCCGATTCACTCAATTTGGCGGTCGCCACCGGAATCATGCTGTTCGAGATCCGGCGCGGCGCGCTGAAACTTGCCCCCGAGGACGCCACATCGTGAAATCATGGTCTCCCTATGCGCTGCTGGTGGTGGTGGCAATCGCGCTCGACCAGTGGATAAAGCATCTGATCGAGACCGGCCTCGTCTTCCAGGAAAAGCTCGACCTGGTGCCATTCCTGGCGCTGTTTCGCACCTACAATACCGGCATCGCCTTCTCGATGTTCTCGTCCTTCGGCGACACCGGCCTGGTCGTCATCGCGGTCGTGGTCGTTGCCTTTGTGCTTTACCTCGCAACGCGCACCCCCGCCGGCCATGTGCTGGCCCGCATCGGCTTTGCATTGATCATCGGCGGTGCGATCGGCAATCTGATCGACCGCGCCGTCTACGGCCACGTCATCGACTATATATTGTTCCACACGCCGGTATGGTCCTTCGCCGTCTTCAACCTCGCCGATGCCTTCATTTCGGTCGGCGCGGCGCTGGTCGTCTTCGACGAGTTCATAGGCTGGCGGCGCGAGGCCAAGCCGCAAGGCCCAGAAGCCTGACGGCCCGACTCTTTTGACCAATTGACCTCGCCGGACGGTCGCCGCACAGTTCGGCCAGAGCCAGCCAATGCCGACCGCCAGCCTTTGCGAAGCCGAGGAGAAGAGATGCCTGAAACCTTCAAAGCCATCCTCGTTTCGCGCGACGCCGAAAAGAAACAGTCGGTGGAGGTCGTCGATTTCGGCGAAGCCGATCTGATGGAAGGCGACGTAACCGTCGCGGTCGAGGCGACGACGGTCAACTACAAGGACGGGCTGGCCATCACTGGGAAAGCGCCAGTGATCCGCCGCTGGCCGCTGGTGCCGGGCATCGATTTCGCCGGAACCGTCCTCTCCTCATCGCATGCCGACTGGCGCAAGGGCGACAAGGTCATCCTCAATGGCTGGGGCGTCGGCGAGACGCATTTCGGCGCCTATGCCGGGCGCGCCCGCGTCAACGGCGACTGGCTGGTGCCGTTGCCCGACGGCATCAGCGCGCACGATGCGATGGCGGTCGGCACCGCCGGCTATACGGCCATGCTCAGCGTCATGGCGCTGGAGCGGCACGGCATCCTGCCGGATCGCGGCCCGGTGGTGGTGACGGGTGCAGCCGGCGGCGTTGGGTCGGTCGCGGTCTCGATCCTGTCCAGCCTTGGCTATCACGTCATCGCCTCGACCGGCCGCAACGCCGAAAGCTCCTATCTGATCGACCTCGGTGCCGCCGAAGTGATTTCGCGCGAGGAACTCTCCCAGCCGGCCAAGCCGCTGGCCAAGGAGCGCTGGGCCGGCGGCATCGATGCCGTCGGCAGCCACACGCTGGCCAATGTGCTGTCGATGACCGCCTATGGCGGCGCGGTCGCCGCCTGCGGCCTGGCGGGTGGCATGGATCTGCCGTCGAGCGTCGCCCCGTTCATCCTGCGCGGCGTCTCGCTGCTCGGCATCGATTCGGTGATGGCGCCCAAGGCCGTGCGCCTCGAAGCCTGGCGCCGCATCGGCAGCGATCTCGATCTGCAAAAGCTCGCCGGCCTGTCGACGACCATCGGCTTCGACGACATCATCGCCGCCGCCCACGACATCGTCGAGGGCAAGATCAGGGGGCGCATGGTCGTGGATATGTGAGGCCCCGAAGCCGCCAGAACGGGCGGCAAAAATGCATGACCGCTAAAATTCGAACGATCCGCCGCGCTTTTCCATAATCTCTATCTGGCAAGGAGTTCCGCATGATCGCGGAGTCCGCCAGGAAAGAGAAGAGCCGCGCCGAAAGCATCGACGGGCCGAACCCGGCGACGCCCAAGCGGCAGCATGTTGCCGCGCCGCCGCTGGCGCCGGATTTGCCGCGCCCCACGTCCGAGGGCCTGCCGTTCCTGACGGTGGTCGCCAGTGTCGTGCTGGCGGGCCTCTCCCACCTCACCGGTGCGCCGATCTTCATCACCCTCGGCCTGCTGGCGACAGGCGTTGCCGGCGTCGCCATGCACCTGCGCAACCGCCGCACCGTCCACCGCGCGACGGCCTTGCTCGACGAAACCGCCGCGCGCAGCCGCGCCGAGATCGAGACGCTGGCCGACCGCATGTGGGAGATGCAGGAGAGCGAGGAGCGTTTTCGCGGGCTGATCGATGCGCTCGGCGATCTCGTCGTCCACCGCGACCGCGACGGCCACATCGTCTATGCCAACATGGTTTTCGCCGGCCTCGTCGGAACCGATCAGCGCGACCTTGCCGGCAGGACTCTGGCCGACCTCGGCATCGATGTCGGTATCGTTCCCGACGCCGCCTTTTCGGATCACGAATGCCTGAGTTCCACCGACGTCTCCATCCGCACGCCGAACGGTCCGCGCTGGTTCTCGTGGATCGAACTGTCGGTGCGCGACAAGGATAGCGGCGCCGTCTCGCACCGGGCGATTGCCCGTGACATCACCGCCCGCAAGCGCGCCGAATCCTCGTTGATCACCGCGCGCGAGCGCGCCGAATATGCCAGCCAGGCCAAGTCGCGCTTCCTCGCCACCGTCAGCCATGAGATCCGCACGCCGATGAACGGCATCATGGGCATGGCCAAGCTACTGGCCGACACCAATCTGTCGCCCGAGCAGCGCACCTATGTCGGCGCCGTCTCGACCTCGGCCAGCGCGCTTTTGGCGCTCATCGAAGACCTGCTCGACTATTCCAAGATCGAGGCCGGCCGCTTCGACCCGGAACCGCAGCCGACATCGTTGCGTGAAATTGCCGACAACATCATCGAACTGATGGCGGCGAAAGCCTTCGCCAAGAACATCGGCCTCGGCTGTCATGTCGAGCCCGACGTGCCACAGATGATCATGGCCGATCCGGGAAGAGTCAGGCAGGTGCTGCTCAACCTGATCGGCAATGCGATCAAGTTCACCGACACCGGCGGCGTGCTGGTTTCGGTTGCACGGGCCCGCACCGAGACCAGCGACCGCATCTGCTTCACCGTCGCCGACACCGGCCCTGGCCTGCGCGAAGAGGATATGGAGCGCATCTTCGAGGAGTTCGAACAGTCCGACGGCACCTCGACCCGCACCCATGGCGGCGCCGGCCTCGGTCTGGCCATATCGAGGCGCCTGGTCGCCGCCATGGGCGGTGCCATTTCGGTGTCGAGCCGGCTTGGCGAGGGATCGGAATTCGTCTTCGAGATCCCGGCCGCAGGAGCAACCGAAGCACCGCAGAACCGGCAGAACATCCTCGCCGGCCGGCGCGCCGTGATCGTGTCGAAGAACGCCGTCGAGGCGGACGCCATCGCCCGCACCATCCGCGCCCATGGCGGCGCCGTCGACGTCGCCGCAACCGCTTCCCAGGCGACGCCCTTCGCCGAACATTGCGATGTGCTGTTGATCGACGCGGCCCTGGAGGACGGCGACGGCAGACTGCTCAAGCGCCTGCGCCAGAGTGGCTTTGCCGATTGCGAGGCGATCACGCTGATCGCGCCGACCGACCGCGGCATGCTTGGCGAATTCCGCACCAGCGGCTACGCCACCTTCTTGGCGAGGCCGGTGCGCGGCGAAACCCTGCTGCGCGTGCTGCTGACCAGTCATGCCCCTGCCTTGCCGCCGCCCAAGCCGGAAAAGACCGGCGCGTCCTCGCTTCGTGCCCATGGCGGGCGCCAGCAAGGTTTGTCGGTGCTGATCGCCGAAGACAACGACATCAACGCCATGCTTGCCCGCGCCACGCTTTTGAAGGCGGGACATCGCGTGAAAGTGGTCGGCAATGGCAAGGCCGCGGTCGAGGCGGTGACCGAAGCCGGGCTGAAAAATCGCTTCGATGTGGTGCTGATGGATTTGCACATGCCGGTCATGGACGGGCTGGACGCGATCGCCGCCATCCGCCGCCACGAGGAGGAAATGGCTGTGCCGCCGGTTCCGATCATGGTGCTTTCGGCCGACAGCCAGGAAAAGACCCGCCACACCGTGCTCGCCCATGGCGCCAGCGGCTTTGTCACCAAGCCGCTCGATCCCGACGCGCTGGTCCATGCCGTCGAGGGCCAGGTGGCCGCCTGAATTCATGTCCCTCAAAAGTGGCCCCGGTTTTGAGAAGACGACATGCACAAAACAAAGACAGAAGCGCGTCGCGTGAATCGTCCCAGCGCGACGCGACGCTGGCGCAATCCTCGCGTCACGTAGGTAGCCGAATGAGGGTTTTCGCCAGCCGACGAAGTATTGCCCGTCGCGCCGTATCACGGTACTGTCACAATCCTGTTGCACCTACACCGTATCCCCGTGCCAAGAGGGATGGCTCGAAGGAGAATCACTCGTGCATACAGTTATGCCGGAATGTGACACTCGGCCCAGCGCAGGCGGCGCTTTGCTCGCCGCGCGGAACGCCGATGCCGTCGCAACAGGCGCACCGCTGGGCCGTATCGGCAATCTCGAAGTGCGGCTTGCCCGCAATGAGGCCGAGATCGCCGCCGCGCAGGAAGTGCGCTACCGGGTGTTTTATGACGAGCTTGGCGCCAGGAAGGACCTGTTCCAGGCGCAGGACCGGCGCGACGCCGACCGCTTCGACCCGCTGTGCGACCATCTGCTGGTGCTTGACACCTCGATCTCCGGCCCCGAGCATCGCCGCATCGTCGGCACTTACCGCCTGCTGCGGCAAGAGATTGCGGCGACCGCCGGCGGCTTCTATTCCGAAGGCGAGTTCGAACTGACCAAGCTGATCGCCCGCCATCCCGGCCAGCGCTTCCTTGAGCTCGGCCGCTCCTGCGTGCTGCCGGAATACCGCTCGAAGCGCACCATCGAGGCGCTGTGGCAAGGCATCTGGGCCTACATCAACCACTATGAGATCGGCGTGATGACCGGTTGTGCCTCGTTCCCTGGCACGGTGCCGGCTGCGCATGCCGAGGCGCTCACCTACCTTGCCCATCACTGCCGGACCAACTCCGCCTGGGATGTGCGGGCGGTCTCCGGGCGCTATTGCTCGATGGACCTGATGCCGATCGAGGCGGTCAACGCCAAGGCGGCGATCGCGGCCATGCCGCCGTTGGTCAAGGGCTATCTGCGCGTCGGCGCCCGCATCGGCGACGGCTGCGTCATCGACCGTGAGTTCTCCACGGTCGATGTGTTCGTGGTGATGCCGGTCAAGGAAATCGGCGCCCGCTACGTCAACTATTATGGCGGGGAAGTGCAGCGCTTTGCGGCGTGAGGCAGTAGGCAGTAGGCAGTAGGCAGTAGTGAAGGCTGCCGCGAATTGCTGACTACCGACTATTCCCTATTCCCTAATCCCTCTCCCTACGGAATATCCTCCGGTCGCCGTCCCGGGCGGCTCTTGTAGGACGGAAAGGTCCAGCCGAATTTCAGCGCGCCGCCGCGCACCAGGAAAGCCGCGACGAAGCCGGCGACATCCGAGGCGAGCGGTGGCAGGCCGGCAAGATCGCCAAGTGTGTAGAGGCCGGCGCCCGCGAGTGCGGCGGTGACGTAGATTTCGGGCCTGAGCAGCACCGATGGCTCGCCGGCCAGCAGATCGCGCAGGATGCCGCCGAACGTAGCTGTCAGCACGCCCATAACAACGGAGACGACCGGCGAGCCGGTGATGGCCAGCCCCTTGGCCGCGCCCATTACGGAAAAGGCCGCCAATCCGATGGCGTCGAGCCAGAGCAGCCATTTCCAGCGGGATTCGACGCGGTGAGCGATGAAGAAGACCAGCACCGCAACCGCCGCGCAAACCAGCACATAGCCGGAGTTGGCGACCCAAAAGACGGGCAGGTTGAGGATGACGTCGCGAAGCGTGCCGCCGCCAATGCCGGTGACGCTGGCCAGAAACAGGAAGCCGATAATGTCGAGCTGCTTGCGCGAAGCCGCCAACGCCCCGGTCGCGGCAAAGACGGCGACGCCGGCATAGTCGAGGAGGTCGATGGGTGTCAGGGACATGAGGTAGTAGGGATTGGGAATTAGGGAAAGTATGAATAACACGAAGCCGCGCGATTGATACGCCTGCCTATTCCCTATTCCCTATTCCCTATTCCCTATTCCCTATTCCCTATGCCCTACTGGCTATTCCCTACTCACGCATCCTTCTCGGCCTGCTCGTTCACCGGCCCCGGCTCGACCGGCGCTTCGGTGGCCGCGATCTTGGGGCCGCCCTTGGCGACCCCGACCATGGCCGGCCGCAGCACGCGCTCGCCGATCGAATAGCCCGGCTGCACGACCTGGACGACGGTGTTGGCCGGCACATCTGGATTGGGCACTTCGAACATCGCCTGGTGGAAATTCGGGTCGAACTTCTCACCTTCCGGCTCAAGCTTCTTCACCCCATGCCGTTCCAGCGTCGACAGCATGGCGCGCTCGGTGATCTCGACGCCGTCGATCAGCGCCTTGAAGCCGGCATCTCCGGCCGCTTTCGCCTCGGCGGGGATAGCATCGAGCGCGCGGCGCAGATTGTCCGACACCGACAGCATGTCGCGGGCGAAATTGGCCACCGCATAGGCGCGCGCATCATGCACGTCGCGGGCGGTGCGGCGGCGCAGATTCTCCATCTCGGCTGCGACGCGCAGCGCGCGGTCCTTCAGCTCCTCGTTTTCCTTCAGCAACCGCACCAGCGCTTCATAGTCGCCGTCGATGCCGCCTTGCGTGCGCTCGGCCTCGGCCGTTTCGATATCCTCGGGCGCGCGTTCGTCTTTTGTCTGGTCGCTCATCGCCATTTCCCGTCATTCGAATGGTTTGGATTTGCGCCCGATATCGAGGTTTGGCGGCCAAAAATCAAGGGGCAAGCCCAGGAGGACGCCCCACAGCAGGCAATGTTGCGGGCAGCCCGTCGGACTTGGTGCGGGACGCAAGGACGTTCAAAATTAATTCAAACTTTACCGTAACGGCAGCCTTTGCTTGCCAATACCCCGCTATGGGGAACCATTCAAAGCTTGGAGGAGTTTTGAAACCGACACAGGATTTGAGACAATGGACCGCAATACTGGCAACAGAAGCGAAGAGCTCGCCGCCGACATCAGGCGCCAGTTCGGCACCGAGGCGACGACGCGCTTCTTGCGCACCTTGCCGGCCTTCCGCACCGAGGCCGACATTCCCGCCCGTTTCCGGGACCTGCTCGACCGGCTGGACGGCATAGAAGCCAGCATGGCCGGCGGCCAACGCCGTCAATAGCGATGCTATCGCGCGACAATTACGCGCAGTAATTTTGCGTGAGCTTTTCCTTGCGGCAGCGGGACGCCCCGCCTATGCTTCCTGATGAACATGATTTCCCCCGAGACGGCCGCCAACAGCAAGCGCGCCTGGTTGAAGATCCTGGCGCGCTACAAGAAGCCCGACCGGCGACGCAGCACTCTTGAACTCGCCATCACCCTTATTCCTTTCGTTACGCTGTGGGCGCTGTCTTCGGCAGCCTATTCCTATGGCCACTGGTGGGGCTTGATCCTGATCCTTCCCGCCGCCGGTTTTCTGGTGCGGATCTTCATGATCCAGCACGATTGCGGCCACGGCTCCTTCTTCGCCAACCGCACTGCCGACGACTGGATCGGCCGCGCGCTCGGCGTGCTGACGCTGACCCCTTACGATTGCTGGCGGCGCGCGCACGCCACCCATCACGCCAGCGCCGGCAATCTTGACGAGCGCGGCATGGGCGATATCAGGACGTTGACGGTTGCTGAATACCGGCAGCTGTCTTGGCGGGGACGCCTTGCCTATCGTCTCTACCGCCATCCCCTGGTGATGTTCGGCCTTGGCCCGATCTGGCTGTTCATCTTCGAGCAGAGGCTGCCGGTCGGCATGATGCGCGGCGGCCTGACGCCCTGGGTGTCGTCGATGACCACCAATCTCGGCATCGCGGTCGCGGCAGCGCTGCTTATCTGGCTGGTCGGCCCCGGCGCTTTCCTGATCGTCCATTTGCCGATCGTGATCCTGGCCGGATCGGCCGGAATCTGGCTGTTCTACGTCCAGCACCAGTTCGAGGAGACGGAATGGGCGAAGGACGAAGAGTGGGAATTCCAGCGTGCCGCCCTGCACGGCTCGTCCTATTATGATTTGCCGCCGGTGCTGAACTGGTTCACCGGCAATATCGGCGTCCATCACGTGCACCATCTCTCGGCCAAGGTGCCGGGCTACCGGCTGCAGGAAGTGCTGCGCGACTATCCCGAACTGCGCGGCATCGGCCGCGTCACGCTTCTCGACAGCCTGCGCTGCGTCAAGCTGGCGTTGTGGGACGAGAACCGCCGCAAGCTGATCTCGTTTCGCGAAGCGCGGGCCTTGGCCTAAAAGCAATTCCAGCAAAGTGTGAGGCGGTTTTCCGGGCTTTCGCTTGGGAATGCCGTAAGACAAANTCCTCGCGCATCCAGACCTTGCAGCCCTGATCATGTCAGGCGCCTTTTCGGCGATCATGATGGACGGTGCATTGGTGTTGCCGCCGATGAGCGCCGATTCCTCCCTCGCGCCCGGCGGATATTTCCGTCCGGACAGCCAGGAGAAGGCCCGATCACAGTCTTTGTAAAGACAGGCGAAATTACCGCTGCGTCAGCTGTTGCGAACGCGCCGCCAGGAGTATTTCGGCCCCTTCGGCTCCGACGCTTCGGTCGGCTGATAGTAAAGGCCCAGCCCGCCTGTGCGGCCTTCTTCGAGGCGCTTCAGCAGAACCGGGTTGGAGATCTCGAACTCGTCGAAGCCGAGGCGCAGCATATGCGGCAGCTGGTCGACGAGCACCTGGCCCGTGGCGCGGACCGCGCCCTCGAAATGGTAGCGGTTGCGCAGCAATTCGCCCTTGGAAAACGAGCGGCCGTCGCTGAAGGCCGGAAAGGCCAGCGCCACCAGCGACAGCTGGTCGAGCAGATCCACGATCTTTTCCAGCTGGTCGCCCGGCAGCAGTGCGACGCCCAGCCGCTCCTTGGCCGAGCGCCGCACCTCGGCATCGAGGCCGAGAAATGCCTGCAACGGCAGGATGAAGCGGCCATTGCCCGCCGGTGCATCCGCACTTTCGGCATGTGTCCACTCGTCTTCGCGAAAACCCGTCGGGGTCCAGAGGCGGGTCTCCGCTGTGGTCTGTTCAGTCATAGAAAATTCCTAAAGCCCTAAAAATCGAAAGTCCGCGAAAGCCGGTCCACACGAAACCGGCGGCCTCCGAGCGGAAGCCGCCGCTGCAGGCCAGCCTCACCTGAATATCACCATAGCTTAAAGGGATGCGTCGGTCAGCGACACTTCCAGTCCCGACAGATGGATGCCGCACTCGGTCTTGGCATGACCGGCCCAGCGTCCGCTTCGCGCATCCTCGCCCGGCTGCACCGGCTGCGTGCATGGGAAGCAGCCGATCGACAGATAGCCGTACGCAACCAGCGGATTTTCGCGCAGCGCATGCGCGCGCATGTAGTCAGCCTGGTCGGATGTCGTCCAGTGCGCCAGCGGATTGACGCGTACGCGCGGGCCGACCGCCTCGAACACCGGCAGCGCGGCTCGCGTCGCCGCCTGGAAGCGCTTGCGGCCGGTCAGCCAGGCCCGGAAGGGGGCGACGCCGCGCGCCAGCGGCTCGACCTTGCGCACGTCGCAGCAGGCATCGGTGTTGCTCTGGTGCAGATTGCCGGTCGGATCGACCCGCTCGAGCGCCGCGTCTTCGGGCTTGATCACCCTGATGTTGGTCAGCCCGAAATCGGCGACCAGCGCATCGCGATAGCCCAGCGTCTCTTCGAAATGCTTGCCGGTGTCTAGGAAAATGACCGGCAGCGTGCGGTCGACCTTGGCGATCATATGCAGCAGGACGGCGGAATCCGCGCCGAAGGACGACACGGCGGCGATCTCGTCACGAAACAATTCGCTCGCCGCGCGTTCGATGATGTCGAGCGGGCTCAGATGTCCATACAGCGCGTCGAAGCCCGCCGCTTTGGCGGCGATGCTGTCGTCGACGTCGACGATGCGGTCAAGCGGCCTTGGTTTCGCCAGCATAGAGCGCCTCCTTGAACGGCGCGGGACCGACACGGCGGTAGGCGTCGATAAAACGTTCACTGGGACCGAGCCGAAGGCCGAGATAGGTGTCGACGATCTGCTCGATGGCGTCCGTGATCTCTTCCGAAGAGAAGCCGCGGCCGATGATTTCGCCAACCGAGGTGTTCTCGTCGGCCGATCCGCCAAGCGTCACCTGGTAGAGTTCGGAGCCTTTCTTCTCGACGCCGAGGATACCGATATGGCCGACATGGTGATGTCCGCAGGCATTGATGCAGCCGGAAATCTTCAGCTTCAATTCGCCGATCTCGCGCTGCCGCTCAAGCGAGGCGAAGCGAAGCGAAATCTCCTGCGCGATCGGGATCGAGCGCGCTGTCGCCAGCGCGCAATAATCGAGGCCAGGGCACGCGATGATGTCGCTGATCAGGTTGGAATTGGCCGTCGCGAGGCCAATGTCGACCAAAGCGTCGTAGACCGCTTTCAAATCGGCGCGCGCCACATGCGGCAGGATCAGGTTCTGCTCATGGCTGACGCGCAGTTCGTCGAACGCGTATTTCTCGGCGATGTCGGCGACCGCTTCCATCTGGCTGTCGGTGGCATCGCCCGGCACTTCGCCGATACCTTTCAGCGAAATCGTCACCGCGGCATAGTCGGGATGGCGATGCGTCACGACATTCTGGTCGAGCCAATCCGAGAAGCTTTTGGAATCGAGCCGCGCCAGCTTGATCGCCGCGTCGCCTTCCGGCCGGGCGGTCAGTGCCGGCGGCGCGAAATAGGCGTCGATGGCACGGATGTCGGCTTCCGGCAGCTTCAGCTCGGCGTCCTTCAGCTCCTGCCATTCGGCCTCGACCTGGCGGGTGATTTCCTCGACGCCGGTCTCGTGGACGAGGATCTTGATGCGCGCCTTGTACTTGTTGTCGCGGCGGCCATAGAGGTTGTAGACGCGCAGGATCGCCGTGCAGTAGGACAGCAGGTCGGCTTCCGGCAGGAAGTCGCGGATCTTGCGCGCCACCATCGGCGTGCGGCCCTGGCCGCCACCGACATAGACGGCAAAGCCGAGCTCGCCGGCGGCGTTCTTCTTCAGATGCAGACCGATATCATGCGTCTGGATGGCGGCGCGGTCGCGCTCGGCCCCGGTCACCGCGATCTTGAACTTGCGCGGCAGGAACGAGAATTCCGGATGCACAGACGACCATTGCCGCAGGATCTCGGCATAGGGGCGCGGATCAGCGACCTCGTCGGCGGCGGCGCCGGCAAAGTGATCGGCGGTGACGTTGCGGATGCAATTGCCGCTGGTCTGGATGGCATGCATCTCGACGCTGGCGAGATCGGCCAGGATCGCCGGAATGTCGGACAGCGCCGGCCAGTTGAACTGGATGTTCTGGCGCGTGGTGAAGTGGCCGTAGCCCTTGTCGTATTTGCGCGCGATGTGGCCGAGCATGCGCAGTTGCGCGCTGTTCAGCGTGCCATAGGGCACCGCGATGCGCAGCATGTAGGCGTGCAGCTGCAGGTAGACGCCGTTCATCAGCCGCAGCGGCCGGAACTGATCCTCGGTGATCTCGCCGGACAGCCGGCGTTCGACCTGGTCGCTGAACTCGGCGACGCGGGCCTGGACAAAATCGTGGTCGAACTCATCGTAGCGGTACATGTTTCGTCTTTCAGGGCGCGTCCGCCCGTATTTTGTTACGCTGCCCGCGCAGCCTGCTTGCCCAGATCTTCCCGGATGGTCGGGCCGGCGGCGCGGATCTTTTCGCGCAGCCGCACCGGCACGACGATGCCATTGACGACTTCAGCGTCGATCAGATTGACGTCGACAACCTGATTGTTGGCGTTGGCCTTGGCGCCGATTGCTTCCAGCCTGTCCTCTGCCGCTTGGTCATGGGCAAGGTCGGCATGCTCGACCGTCTCGGCCCAGCCACCATCGGCGTACCAGACGGCGATGCCGTCGGAGAGGCGGTTTGCGGTCAGTATCTTCATGGCTCGACCTCTGCGTCGGCCGCGTTGGCGGCGCCCTCATGACTATGAGCCGCGAGCGGCTCGGAACGTTCAAAGTTGGCGCCGGCAACCGCGTCGCCGATGATGGTCATCACCGGACCGGTCAGATCGGCGCGCGCTTCCAGCGACGGCAAATCGGCCAGCGTGCCGTGGAAACGGCGGCGGTTCTGCAAGCTGGCATTCTCGACCACGGCAACCGCCGTGTCCGGCGACAGGCCGGCCTCGATCAGCCGTCCGGCGACTTCGGCGGCGACCGAGCGGCCCATATAGACGGCGACGGTGGCGCCGGAAATGGCGAGCTTGGCCCAATCCGGCAGCGAATTGCCCTTCAGATCATGGCCGGTGGTGAACACCATCGACGAGGAGACGCCGCGCAGCGTCAGCGGCAGCTCGAAATCGGCGGCGGCGGCAAAGGCGGCGGTGACGCCGGGGACGACATCATAGGCGATGCCGGCATCGCGCAGTGCGGCCATCTCCTCGCCGGCGCGGCCGAACACCAGCGGGTCGCCCGACTTCAGCCGCACGCCGCGCTTGCCCTGCCTGCCAAGATCGACCAGCAGCGCATTGATCTCGGCCTGGCTCTTGGTGTGGCATCCCTTGCGTTTTCCGACCGGCAGCCGCTCGGCGTCGCGGCGGCCCATGGCGACGATCGCCTCCGGCACCAACGCGTCATAGACGATGACGTCGGCTTCCATCAAAAGCCGATGCGCGCGCAGCGTCAGAAGATCCTCAGCACCTGGCCCGGCGCCGACCAGGGCGATATGGCCCGAAGCCGGAGCCTTCGACAGCAACAGATCGGCGGCGGCGTCATGCGCCTGCGAAAGCTCGCCGGCTTCGACGGCGCGCGCCGGTGCACCCTGGAAAAAACTGCTCCAGAACTGGCGGCGGGCGTTGCCTTTCGGCAGCAGCTTTTCGGCGGCACCCCGAAACGAGGCGGCAAGCGCTGCCAGCGGCCCGAGCGACGGCGACAGCATGCGGTCGATGCGGCTGCGCAGCATCTGCGCCAGCACCGGACCGGCGCCTTCCGTGCCGATGGCGATGGCGACCGGGGCGCGGTTGACCAGCGCCGGGGTGAAGAAATCGCACAGCTCCGGCCGGTCGACGGCATTGACCGGAATGCAAAGGCGGCGCGCATCGTCGGCGACGCGGCGGTCGAGCGTCTCGTCGCCGCTGGCGGCAAACACCAGGATCGCGCCTTCGAGATGCGCGGCGTCGTAGGGGGCGTCGATACGGATGGCGCCGGTCGTGGCGATGAAGCTCAGCAATTCGGCGTCGGCAACATCCGCGATGATGCGCAGTGTCGCGCTTGACTGATCAAGCAGCCGCGCCTTGGCCAATGCTTCGCCTCCGCCGCCGACGATGGCCACGGCTTCGCCTTCGACCCGCATGAAGACCGGGAACGCGGTGAGCTTGGGATTGGCGTGCGGCATGACGAACACATTCCGGAACAATTCGGCAGTTTTAGGCGCGGACGCGAAAAAGCTGAAGGAACCCACTCGCGCATCCCCTGACGGGAGGCAATCGGTTTTCCGCAAGCCAAAGGGCCAAGAGAAAAATATTCCACATCCGCATATCAGGCGGATTCAAGCTGCTGCCGCAGGCCTTGTTCTGCGGCTCTTTTATCCGGCAGGCGGCCAAGCTGCAAAATTGTTTTTTCTAAATTCTACTAATTTAGTAGATTAAAGCCGTCACCTCGGACATTGCTCCGATGGACGTTAGATCGGGCTGGATATGGCTGCGTGCGATCTCGGCGAACGAAGTGGAACGTTCCCGCTTCACCACGCGTTCTGCCCCTGCCGTAACAGACAATCGTCGGCTGGATTTGAACCTTCAAGCAGGAGCCCGCAAATGAGCAAGATCAACCTGAAACATGGCCTTCTGGTCATGGTGGCCGATGGCGAGAAAGCGCTGTTCCTGAAGAACGAGGGCGACAATCTCTATCCGCACCTGCAGCTCTTCCAGGAGATGAACCAGGACAATCCGGCAACGCGCGAACAAGGCAGCGACAGTCCCGGCCGCTACAATGACGGCCCCTCCGTGCATCGCAGCGCGGTTGAGGAAACCGACTGGCACCGGCAGGGCAAGGAACGCTTTGCCGAAGAGATCGCGGACCGGCTCTACAAGCTCGCCCATCACGGCATCTTCGACGACATCGTGCTGGTCGCGCCGCCGCTGGTGCTCGGCACCATGCGCAAGAAATTGCACAAGGAAGTCACCGACAAGGTGCAGGCGGAGATCCCAAAGACACTGACCAACCGCCCGCTGATCGACATCGAGGCCATGCTGCAGCAGGCAGCCTGACGCTATCTCATAGATCATTCGCGCGCGCAGCGTTTTCGCTGCGCGCGCCTTTCGTTTTTCGGCGCCTCTGGCCACCAATTTACGTCTCGCGGGTTGCGTCGCCCGCACCCCCTCCACCATATTGCAAAGGCGGCGGCTGCGGGCGGCGCACACCCGACATTTCCCGAAAGGCGCTCCATAGACAATGCCGCATGACACGCCCCTTATCGCCACCATCGTCGCCGGTCTGGGGCTGGCATTCATCTTCGGGGCGCTCGCCAACCGTTTTCGCATCCCGCCGCTGGTCGGCTATCTCGTCGCCGGCGTGCTGGTCGGACCGAACACGCCGGGTTTCGTCGCCGATGCCGGCCTTGCCAATGAGTTGGCCGAAATCGGCGTCATCCTGCTCATGTTCGGCGTCGGCCTGCATTTCTCGCTGAAGGACCTTCTCTCCGTCCGCGCCATCGCCGTACCCGGCGCCATCGTCCAGATCGGCTTTGCCACCGCGCTGGGCGCCGGCCTTGCCTGGATGCTCGGCTGGTCGATGGGCGCCGGCCTGGTCTTCGGCCTGGCGCTTTCCGTCGCGTCCACAGTGGTGCTGTTGCGCGCGTTGCAGGAGCGACGGCTGATCGAGACCGAGCGCGGCCGCATCGCCGTCGGCTGGCTGATCGTCGAGGACCTCGCCATGGTGCTGGCGCTGGTGCTTTTGCCGGCGTTGGCCGGCGTGCTCGGCGGCCAGCCGCAGGTCGATGACCATGCGAGCCTTTTGTCGCTGCCGGCCAGCTACGGCATCTGGGGCGTCGTCGGCCTCACGCTCGCCAAGGTCGCCGCCTTCGTCATCGTCATGCTGGTGGTCGGCCGCCGGGTCATTCCGTGGATCCTGCATTACGTCGCCCATACCGGCTCGCGCGAACTGTTCCGGCTGGCGGTGCTGGCGATCGCGCTCGGCGTCGCATTCGGCGCCGCCAAACTGTTCGGCGTCTCGCTGGCGCTCGGTGCCTTCTTCGCCGGCATGATCATGAGCGAATCCGAGCTCAGCCACCGCGCGGCGGAGGAATCACTGCCGCTGCGCGACGCCTTCTCGGTGCTGTTCTTCGTCTCGGTCGGCATGCTGTTCGATCCGTTCAGCCTGATGAGCAATGGCTGGCCGATCCTGGCGACGCTGGCCATCATCGTCATCGGCAAGTCGCTGGCCGCCTTCGTTATCGTCATCGCCTTCCGCTATCCGCTGGGAACCGCCTTGATGATCTCGGCCAGCCTCGCGCAGATCGGCGAATTCTCCTTCATCCTGGCGGAGCTCGGCGTCGGGCTGAAGCTGTTGCCGCAACAGGGACGCGACCTGATCCTGGCAGGCGCCATCCTGTCGATCCTGGTCAATCCGCTGATGTTCCTCGCCCTCGACTGGATGAAGCCATGGCTGGACGCGCGCGCCGCCAAGGCAGCACCACCGGAAGAGGCCAAGCCGGTCGGCCCGGCGACGCAGCCCGGACAAGTGGCCTCGGTGGCCGCCGCGGCAAAAGAGAATGGCCCACCGCCACGCACAACGCTTTCGGGCCACACCATCCTGATCGGCTACGGCCGCGTCGGCAGCCTGGTCGGCGCGGCGCTGAAACAGGCATCGCTGCCCTTCCTGGTCATCGAGGACGCCGACAAGACGCTGGCGAGGCTCAGAGACGACGGCGTCGAAATCGTCTCCGGCAATGCGGCCAATGGGGGCGTGTTTGCCGCCGCCAATCCGCAGGGGGCCAAACGCTTGATCCTTGCCATCCCCAACGCGTTCGAGGCCGGGCAGATCGTGCTCAGGGCACGCGCCGCGAATCCCGGCATCAACGTCATAGCGAGGGCCCATTCCGATGCCGGGGTCGAGCATCTCAAAGGCCTCGGCGCCGACACCGTCATCATGGGCGAACGCGAGATCGCCCGCGGCATCGTGCAAGAAGTGCTGGAGTAAAAGCCGATGCCGCCGAAGCCATTGAGCCCTCCCCGGCCTGAGGCTTGCCCACAGGCGCGTTGATTACGCCACGAAGGCGGAGCCGCCATTGTATGCGACACTGCTGAGATACTTTGCCGGCGGCTTGCCGAGCGCTTTCTTGAACATGGTGATGAAGGCGGTGACGGAGGCGTAGCCGAGATCGCCCGAAACCTGCTGGACACTCGCACCGGAGGCCAGCTCCCTTATGGCGACGATCAGGTGCAATTGCTGGCGCCAGCGGCCGAAGCTCAGTCCGGTCTCCTTCACCACAAGACGGGCGAGACTGCTTTCTGAGAGCGCGACGCGGCTGGCCCACTCGGCAAGCGTGCTGCGGTCGGCAGGGTCTTGCGCCAACGCATCGGCGATCCGCCGCAAGCGCGGCTCGGCGGAGATCGGCAGATGCAGCTGCTGGACCGGCATGCGCGGCAGTTCGGAGAGCAGGATCGTGGTCAGCAGCACGTCCCTCGCCTCATCCTCCTCCACGCGATCGGCCAGCTCGACGATCAGTTCGCGCAGCAGCGGCGAGATCGACAGCGTGCAGCACCGGTCCGGCAGATCGGCGGCTCCCGGCTCGATATAGACGAAGAAAATCCGCGCATTGGCGGTGGCGATGTTGCTGTGTTCCATACTGCTGGGGATCCACACACCGCAATGCGGCGGCACCATCCACAGACCGCTGGGCACCCGGCATGTGACGCCACCGCCGAGCGCGAAGACGAGCTGGCCCTTGCGGTGCCAATGGGTCGCCACTTCCGCCCTAGTCTCGGTAACCTCGACGCGCACGGCAATCGCAGGTGCCTGCACATCATCGACATCGAAATCGACCCAGGGGTAGCGGAGAGGCTGTCTCACAATTGACCGCTTTTAGCGACTATTCGCCATGATAGCTAAATTCTTTGATGCGGGGAGTCGATAGACTCTGGTTCGTGGCTGGCATGTCACAAACCGGCAGGAAGGCTTCCCATGCGCGCGCTTGTCATCTCTCCCGAGAGCATCACCCGGATCAGTCTCGCCGAGGTCGAGGACCCTCGGCCCCTCCCCAACGAAGCGCTTGTCTGCGTCCACGCAACCTCCTTGAACCGCGGTGAATTGCGCCTGCTCACCATACGCCCGGAAGGCTGGATACCTGGCCAGGACGTGGTTGGAGTAATCAAGCGGGCGGCAGCCGATGGCTCCGGGCCTGCCGTCGGCGCCCGGGTTGTGGCTTTGGTCGACGAGGCCGGCTGGGCCGAACAGGTCGCCGTTCCGACCGACCGCCTCGCCGTCATCCCGGACGAGGTCAGCTTCGGGTCCGCCGCCACGCTTCCGGTCGCGGGCACGACGGCGCTCAGGGTCTTGCGCCATGGCGGCGACCTCGCGGGACAGCAGGTGTTGATCACCGGCGCCAGCGGCGCGGTCGGCCGTTTCCAGATCCAGATCGCCCGCGAGCAAGGCGCCGCGGTGACTGCAATCGCCGCCGCCCGGCACGCCGAGGATCTCCGCGGTCTTGGTGCTCACGAAGTCGTCGAGTCGATCGAACTGGCCGAAGGGCCATTCTCTCTGATCACCGAGTCGGTCGGCGGCCAAAGCCTCGCCCATGCCATCGAACGCGTCGCCCCCGGCGGCACCATCGTCATGTTCGGTTCGAGCAGCGGCGAACTCACGCCGGTTGGCTTCAGACAGTTCGTTCCGGGCCATGAGGGAGCGAGGCTTCAGACTTTCGCCTACTACACATCCGGTCCAGCCATTGGCGCGGACATCGCCTCGCTGCTCGCTCTGGTCGCGGCTGGCCGGCTGGAAACCCGCGTGTACTTGACGTTGCCGTGGACAGACATTGCTCAGGCCCTGGATGCGCTCAGACAGCGCAGCTTCAGCGGCAAGGCTGTTCTCACCATCGCCGGATGAGCAGTCTGTCAGTGCTCAGACGTGCTGGCCGCCATTGATGTGGATTTCCGAGCCCGTCACATAGGACGCCTGCTGCGAGCACAGGAAGAAGATGATGTCGGCGACTTCCGAGGTGGCGCCAAGGCGCCTGAGTGGGATCGTCTCGACGATCTTGTCGGTGCCAGGCGACAGGATCGCGGTGTCGATCTCGCCCGGCGCAATCGCATTGACGCGGATGCCGTGCGGGCCGAAATCATGCGCCATCTCGCGCGTCAGCGAGCCGAGTGCCGCCTTCGAGGTCGCATAGGCGGTGCCGGCGAAAGGATGCACGCGCGTGCCGGCGATCGAGGTGACGTTGACGATCGAGCCTTTTGCTGCAGCAAGCTCCTTGAAGAGGCCCCGCGCGAGCATGATCGGCGCGAAGAAATTCACCTGGAACACATCGCGCCAGACATGCATCGGCGTGTCGATCGAATCCATGCGGCTGTTGCCGTCCTTGAGCTTCGGCGAGATGCCGGCATTGTTGACCAGCGCGTGTAATTGCCCGCCATGCGCTTCCAGCCGGTGACGGATCTCCGAGACGGCGATGCCGACATCCTCCTGGTCGGCGAGATCGACCTTGATGTGGTCCTCCGGGCCGGCCGGCCACGGGCAATCCTCGGCAAAAGCCTGGCGCGAACAGGTGATGACCCGCCAGCCCTCACGCGAAAAGCGCTTGACCGTGGCATGGCCGATGCCGCGGCTGGCTCCGGTCAGCACGATGGTTTTTCTGATGTCGGTCTCAGCCATGTCTGTCACTCCGGCCGGAGATGTAGCCGAATGCCGCGAAGGTGGCGAGAGGCCGAATTGTCACCGCAGCTCTCATATGAGGAACGGATTGCCAGCTCGCATTTGATTCGAAGCTAGAATGACGAGCCGCTCAGCCGCCGCCGAGAATATCCAGGATTGAGGTTTTCCGCTTCTTGGTCGGGCCGCCGACGCTGCCCGGCGGTACCGGATGCTTGATCGAGGCCGTGGTGCCGCCGTCGCCCGGCATGTCGAAACCGTCGGCATCGACGGTTTCGGCCGGACGGCGGACCGGTGCTTGTGCGGGTACAGCAGCAGGTGCCGGCGCGGCAGCAGGCTCAGAACGGCTGACGGCCACGGCAGGCAACGGCGCCGCCTGATTGTTATCGACTGACGGAATATCGTCGGGCACGATGGTGTCGGGCGGCGTCGACTTCCAGGTGCCGGGCAGCGGCCGGACCGGCACACCTTCATGCGCGGCCACCATGAACTCGTGCCAGGCCTGTGCCGGCAGCGCGCCACCGGTGACCTTCTTCATCGGCGTGCCGTCATCGTTGCCGAACCACACGCCGGTGGTGAGGTTTGCGGTGTAGCCGACGAACCAGGCGTCGCGCGAATTCTGGCTGGTTCCGGTCTTGCCAGCAGACGGCCAGGCGAAGGCCGCCTTCTTCGCCGTGCCGATCTCGACCGTGCCGGTCATCATCGAGTTCATCATGCCGACAATGTTCTGCTTGACGACGACGCGCGGCGCGCTGCCGCCATTGTCGTCATAGAGCACCTTGCCTTCGGTCGTGGTGATGCGGCGGATGAAATGGATGTCGGGCTTGTAGCCACCATTGGCGAACGGCACATAGGCCGATGTCAGCTCCAGCGGCGTCACTTCCGAAGTGCCGAGCGCGATCGAGGTGTTGGCGATCAAATCGGATTGGATGCCCATGCGGTGCGCCGCCTCGACCACCGCGTCGGGGCCGACCTCCATGGTTAGCTGTGCCGCGACGGAATTCAGCGACTTCGCCAAAGCGGTCGCCAACGTCACCTTGCCGAAATACTTGCCGCCGTAATTGTCCGGTGTCCACTTGCCGATCTTGATCGGTGCGTCGTTGCGCACGCTGTCGGGCGTGCGGCCGGCTTCCAGCGCGGCCATATAGACGAACGGCTTGAACGCCGAGCCCGGCTGGCGGCGTGCTTCGGAGGCGCGGTCGAACTGGCTGGTCGAATAGTCGTAGCCGCCGACCATGGCGCGCACGGCGCCGGAATTGTCGATCGAGACCAGCGCGCCTTGGCTGACATTGAGCTTCTTGCCGCTCTCGTCGATCAGCCGGCGGATCGACTGTTCGGCGAGCTTCTGCAGGTTGAGGTCGACGGTGGTGTCGACGACGATGTCGCTGCGCACGTCACCAATCAAATCGGGCAATTCTTCCATGATGGTGTCGGCGACATAGTTTTCCGAGCCGGTCCAATAGGATGGCGCGCGCGTTGCCGGCGCGCTCATCGCCGAGGCCAGTTCCTTGGCGCTGATCTTGCCTTCGTCGCGCATGGCGGCCAGCACCAGTTGCGAGCGCTCCTCCGCCGCCTTCGGATCCCGCGCCGGCGACAGTCGCGACGGCGCCTTCAAGAGGCCGGCGAGAAGGGCCGCCTCCGACAGAGTGACATCGCGCGCGCTCTTGCCGAAATAGCGACGCGAGGCCGCCTCGACGCCATAGGCGCCGGAGCCGAAATAAACCCGGTTGAGGTACATTTCGAGGATCTGGTCCTTGGTATGCTTGTGCTCCAGCCAGAGCGACAGCAGCACTTCCTGCACCTTGCGCTCCAGCGTGCGGTCGGGCTTCAGGAACAGGTTCTTGGCCAGCTGCTGGGTCAGCGTCGAGCCGCCCTGCGAGAAACGCCGGCCCAGAACGTTGGTCACCATGGCGCGCGATAGGCCGATCGGGTCGATGCCGAAATGCGAATAAAAGCGGCGATCCTCGATGGCGATGACGGCTTCCGGAATGTAGGGCGACATTTCGTGCAGGCCGACCGCCTCCCCGCCACTCATGCCGCGGTTGGCAAGCAGTTGCCCGTCGACCGAGACGATCTTGATGTTGGGCGCGCGGTCGGGGATCGACCAGGTGGTGGCCGCCGGCATCTTGGCGCCGTAATAGACGACAATGCCGGCCACGGCGATGCCGCCCCAGATGCAGAGCACGAAGCACCAGTAGAACATCCGCGCCATCACGCCGAACAGCCCGCGCCGGGGTTTGCCGCGCTTGCCGCGTGACGATGATTTTGCCTTGGAGGTTTTGCGCGCCGAAGATGATTTGCGATTGGCCGGCACGACCCGATCCTCCTCGTTCACCGAAAAACCGGCCGCGGATTTCGCCTTTGGCGATCCCTCGAAGCTGGGTTCGATGCGACTGTCTCTGCGGTTCGCCATGCGTTGCGCTGTCTTCCCGGTGTCAATGGCGCTCGGGTTGGAGGGTAGATGCGGCGGTTTAAGGGCGCGTTAAAGCAGGGCTCGTGCAGGCCGTTGAAATTCCTTACGAACTTCTTAATCCGTTACCGCGCGTTACCGCTGCCGTTACCGCTCTGTTCACGGCGCTTGACGCGCGCGTCAGCAAAGCGGTCGGCGGCCTCCAACACGGCGCGATCATACTGCTTGGTGGTGCTGGTTGCGCTATGGCCGGCGACCTTGCTGGCATCGTCCAGGCTGGCGTCGGATGCCCTGCCCTCGGTAATGCCTGAAGCTCGCAAGTCTCGAGCCCAAAGGGCCACGGGAAGGCCCGCGACCTTGCGATCGACCGACCACCGCTGCGCGAATATCTTGGCGCGCCAGGGCAACCCGTTTTCCTCGGCCACGATGATCGGCCCCTTGCGCTTCTCGATCGGCCAATGCTGCAGTTCTTCCATGACCATCGGCGCCTTCTTCAGCGAATACGAAATGCTGATGCCAGTGCTGTCGGCGGTCTTGGATGGCGTGTAGCGCAGCACCATGGCGGCGTCGATATCTTCCCAGCGCAGACCGAACCATTTCAGATCCCGGTCGGCGTCGAGCACTTCGGAAATTCCGCCCATGTCCATCGGCCACCACTGGCCGATCACGTCCCACAGGCGAAGCACTGTCTCGAAGCACAGGGCATAGGCGAGTGCCGACGAAGGCCGTCCGGCCTGATGCGCAGCTGCGCGCGCCGCAATGATCTGGTTGGCGGTGGCAGACTGCTTGCGGGGTTTTGGGTGGGGGAGTTTTTTCGCTGTCTCGCGCATGACAACAGCCAGTTCCGAGCAACCGGGCAGACGCATCATGATTCCGAAGCTGACGGCAGCGAAGAGCACGGCACGGGCAGTTGACGCTGCGGCGAGGTATCGCCCGTTCTCAGACCACACGTCGTGCCAGTCTATGAGGTCAACCCCGGTTGTCTCATCGAGGCGGACGCTGCCGACGTGGGCTTTGAGGTTTTTGAGGTAGTGATTGTAAGGCCGGAGCGACCCAGGCTTCAGCTTACGATAGGGACTGCGCTTGTGGGTCTCGTAAATGGTCAGCAGTGACTTGATGGCACCATCGAATTTCAGCGGATCGGCGCGATAGCCGGTGCGCCACAGCAGCATCTCGGCCTGCAGCGCATCGCACTTTGCCTTGAGCATCTCCGGCTGATCGGCGAGGTAGTAGAGGTTCACCGTCTTCGGGATATAGCCGTTCTTGACGTCGTTCTCATCGGCAATCCAGTGCGGTACGCGCCCGCCGGCGCGCTTGATCCATTTCAGGCCTGGGGCCTTTGTCTGGTCTTCGACTTCCATTGGCTTGCGTCCGCTTTGCCGGGTGGCGCCGTTGCCGTGGTTGGGCCGGTTCCGAGATAGTTTTCGTAGAACCTGCGCACCAAGGCGACCGGGCGCCCTCCGTGAAATTCATCAATAGCCGGGAAACCGGGCTTGTTGGCAAGGGTTGGCAGGCGCTCGCGTGTCCATTTTTCAGCCTTTTCCCTGCCGACGATGGCTTCTGCGATCTGCAAATCGGTCGCGAACATCGGCAGATCGTCCAGGGTTATAGCCGGCGGCACGAGCCGTCCGAATCGACATTGAGCGGGCGGGCGAGATCGGCGAAGATTGAATGAGCGGCTGTGTGCATGGGATGGCTCCTCTATCGATGAAGCTATTAATGCATTCTGCATTAACCAAGTCAATGCATTGCGCACTGATTTATGCGATCGCGCGCAGAAAAAAATTATAGGCGCGAGACCTGTCCGACGACGCGACCGATGATTCGGACATGTTCAAGCAATGCGTTCTGCGGAGGGTGAGCAGGATTGTCGGAAAGGATTGTGACCGCCGGCGGCTGGCTGAACAGTACCTTCGACAGCCGCTTTACTCTGGGCTCGCCGTCTCCGTCATCGAACACATAAATGCCGTCGGCGCCGAAGCTGCTTTGCCTGGTGTCAACGATGATCCGGTTGCCGGGATAGAGCGTCGGAACCATGCTATCCCCGACGACCGCCATGAAGATCGAGCC
Organism: Mesorhizobium sp. L103C105A0; assembly: GCF_000502215.1. NCBI lineage: Bacteria > Pseudomonadati > Pseudomonadota > Alphaproteobacteria > Hyphomicrobiales > Phyllobacteriaceae > Mesorhizobium > Mesorhizobium sp. L103C105A0. The sequence continues at coordinate 994,006 of NZ_AYXF01000001.1, forward strand.
GGCGGGCGACGCCTGCAGCTCGTGCCTGAAGAAGCTGTCCGGAATCAGCCATTCATTCACGACCTTGTGCCCGGTCACCGTCCCTGCGCTCGATATGGCCACCACCTCGGCCCCTGCCTGTCCGTGACCGGCACCGGGCCTTACATCAATCTCCGGCGTAGCTCCTGGCGTCTTTGGCGTGTAGCGCTGCGCACCTGACAGGACGCCGCCGTCATCGCCAATATTCTCGCTGTCGATGTGGCTGACGTGGTCAGGCTCGGCTGGGTCCCATTCATCAATCGAAATCCGCTCTGGCTCTCTCAGGCCGGCGTCCGAACGTGGTCCTTCGCCGAGCATTAGCCAGGCAAGCCGGACATTGAAAAATGACGCATAGAGCTTAGCGGTTTCGGTGTCGAAATCACGCGAGCCGTTTTCATGGCCGGCGTAGGTGCCGACCGGCACCTTGAGGTCCTCCGCTGCTTTAGTGGCTGACCTGTAGCCAGCGTATAGGCGCGCACTGCGTAGGCGGCTGGCGCGATTATCCTCGGACGGCATAGAAAATCCCCATGAAAATTGAATTCCGATGCATTATGCATGAAAAGAGTGATGCGCGCTGCATTGTTTTCTGCCGATGATGTGCTATGCTTAACGCATTGATAGCTGCCGAACGCATAGGAACGTTGATGACCGAAACGCCCGACATCGCAGAAGCAGCACCGATAACGCCGTCCGACATCGTGGCGATCCGCAACGCCCGGAACTGGAAGCGTTCGAACCTGGCGGCCTACCTCGGCTGCAACTACACGACCGTCTGGCGCATGGAAAATGGCAAGATCGCAATCGACGGCGCCCATCGCCGCTTGCTGCACCAGCTGAAACCTGCCGCGAGAAAGCGTTCACTGTTGTTCGCACCTGCGACGGCACGGTGATCGCCTGCGACCCGTCGACCGGGATCACGGCATCCGCCCTTACCGTTGACGAAGCCTTGGCGGAACTTCGCCGACTGCTCGCTATGAAAGATGCCGCATGATGATCCGTAAAACCGCGAAGACAGCTCCGGCGACCCGCTCACTTACCGAACGGGAGGCCGCCGCGCTTACAGTCCGCATCCGCAAAGCCGTTGACAATGTGTGGGCGCTTCTCCTGGAGGCGCAGGAGCGCGAGGCATGGAAGGCGCTGCGCCATGCGACCTGGGAAGCCTATGTAAAGGCCGAATTCGCAATGTCTCGGCGTAATTCCTACCGGCTTCTCGACCTCGGCCGCGTCGTCCGCGAGATCGAAGATTTTGTGCCGCATGCGGCACAAATCACGCAGCGCGACGCCGCTGCGATCAAGGACGATTTGCCGGCTGTGAAGGCCGAGATAGTCGCACGCATCGATAGGGGTGCTGAGCCTGCAAAGGCCGCCACCGATGTCATAGCGGAGAAGCGCGCCGCGAAGGATAAAGCGAAGGTCGACCATGACCGCCAACGGGAACAATCCCGCGCTGCCCTGCCCGATGCAGTCAAGCAGCACGTTACCACTCGCGGAGTCGCTAAGACCAAAGCCGACGGCTCGAATGTCGAGACTGTAGACCGTGTGTCTGAACTGGAAGAACGGGTGCGCGGCCTGGAAGCGGACAACGCATCGCTCAAGGCTGAAAACGCAAAGTTCGCCGACATGTGGGTGCAGTATCAGCAAGGCGGCTTCGAAGCTGTGATCGCTGGGAAGGACGAAGAAATTCGCACCCTCAACGCCCGGCTGATCCAGGAGAGCGAAGACAAGGCCGGATGGATGAAGCGGGCAAAGGGGTGGCAGAAGCGCGCCACTGATCTCGGCTGGTCCGGCGACGTGGTCATTCCCCTTGATCCGCGATCTTCGGATGATGAGGTCATTTCCCTTGGCTGACGTGGCCGATCTCTTCAGCAGAGTGCGGTCGTTTGGCGCAAACATCGTGCTGGACGGCAACTCCCTGCGGATCGTGAACCCGAAGAAGCTGCCTGCATCCGCGAAAACGTACATCACCAAGAACAGTCAGGCCGTCGCCGAATATCTGCGCTCGGACGAGAACATCGAATTCGAAGAGCGTGCCGCGATCGTCGAGTTTGAAGCTGGCGCGCCTCGCGAATGGGCCGAACAGTTCGCCCGCTATCTGTCCCTGACCAAGCCGGCCGGGGTTTCGGAAATGGACTGGTCCTGGTTCCTGACGACGTGCGGTCGCATGATCGACGAAGCGCCGGGGGTAGCGGTATGAACGCGCTTCCGCCAGCCCATCACCAGATATCGCTCCGTCCTCACCAGATCAGAACGGAAGAGCTTTTGCGGCAGCGTATCCGCGAAGGCGCACGCCGGATCATCTTGGTGGCGCCGACGGCGTTCGGGAAGACAGAGACCGCAATCGATCTCGTGACCAAAAACCAAGCCAAGAATTCTCGAGCCTGGTTCATCGTGGATCGCGTCACGCTGATCGACCAGACCAGCGAGCGCTTCACAAAATACGGCATCGACCACGGCATTATCCAGGCCGATCACTGGCTGACCGATCCGACGAAGCCTGTGCAGGTGGCATCGGCGCAAACGCTAGGACGGCGCAAATATCTGGACAGCGAGCTGCCGAAGCTCATCATCATTGATGAGGCTCATTGCGAATACCAATCCAATCTTGAGCTGGTCGAACGCGCCAAAGACGCCATCGTCGTCGGTTTGACCGCGACGCCTTTCACCGACGGTATGGCCGACCACTGGGACGCCCTCGTCAACGGCGCGACGACCAATCAGCTTCTCGCGGATGGTTGGCTGACCCCGCTCAAGATCAAAGCGTGCGTCGCGCCTGACATGAAGGGCGCGAAGAAGGCGTTCACCGGCGAGTACGACGAAACCGACGCCGGCCAACGCGGGATAACAATCATTGGCGACGTGATCCATACATGGGTTCAACAGACACAAAAGCATTTCGGGGGTCCGGTGAAGACCCTCGTTTTCTCACCGTCCGTTGCCCACGGTGAAGAGCTTTGCCGGCAGTTCGCCGCGGCTGGCTTCAACTTTCAACAAATCAGCTACCTGGACGCCTCGGACAAAGAGCGGCGCGACAAAATCGAAGAATTCCGCAAGCCGGACAGCGCGATCCACGGGCTCGTTTCCTGCGCGGTACTGACCAAGGGCTTCGACGTGCCGGACGTGATGTGCGGCATCTCCTGCAGGCCCTACAGAAAATCCTTCTCGTCCCATATCCAAGAGCTTGGGCGCGTGATGCGCATTTCCGAAGGCAAAGATTTCGGGCTGTGGCTGGATCACTCCGGCAACTGCGTCACGTTCGCTGAAGACACTGCCTGGCTGTTCGAACATGGCGTCCACAGCCTGTCGAGCGCTCAAAAGAAAGACGGCGAGGCTCGGGAGCCCAACCAGAAAGTCAAACAGAAATACTTTTGCGGCGAGTGCGGGCTTCAAATGGAGCCCCACCACGCTGCTTGCGTTTCCTGCGGCTGGCAGCGGCCGAAGTATGGCGAAATTCAAGTCGTTGAAGGCGAGCTGATCGATGTCGATTTCAGCATCAAGAACGCCTTCACGCCGCGCAAAGGTCTGCGCGCGAAATGCCTGGAAGATCCGAAGTCGATCTGGAACACGGCGCTGGCCTATTGCCTGTCCAATGGGCGCAAGGGGGAGGAATCGTCTCGCAAGTGGGCCTATGGCGTTTGGCGCGGCATCTACCCCGGCAGCAAGCTGCCCTATGGCCTGTTCGATGCGGCCTGCGAACACAGCCAGGTGAAGGTTGACGAGTGGCAGCTTGTCGAACGCGAAATCAAACAGTTCCGCAACAAGCCGAGGCGCGCCGCATGAGCATCGAAGACGCGATCGACGACGCATGCTCTTCGGTCGGCATCATTCCGCCAAAGGAACGCAGCTACGGCAAGTGGCTTCACACCGACACGCTGTCCGGGAAGAACGGCAAGGGCGACGGGCGCGTCATCATCAACGAAACACACGTCACGGCCTTCAACTGGCAAACCGGTGAGACTGTAACCGTCGGGATGGGTGGGGAGGTCGAGAAACGCGATCGGCAGAAAATCGCAAAGCAAATCGAGTTTTCAAAGCGCAAGAAGCAGGCCGACGCGGCACGCGCTGCCCGACTAGCGTCGGACATGATCGCCACGGCCAAGATCGCCGCGCACCCCTACCTGGCCGCGAAAGGGTTTCGTGACGAAAAGGCCATGGTGATCCGGGTGGAAGATGTGCGTCGGATCGGCGGCGATTACCTCGTGCCCGATGCCGGCTGTTCTTCCGCGATGGTCATACCGGCCCGCATCGGCGGCCAAGTGGCGTCTGCACAATTGATCTGGGAAGACGGCACCAAGAAGTTTCTTTTCGGCGGGGCCACATGGGGCGCTGCCCACCGGATCAGCACCGGCGTCGATACCTGGCTCTGTGAAGGCTATGCAACGGGCCTCTCCGTCCGCGCCGCTCTGCAGGGGATGAAGATCAAACCGACCGTCCTCTGCTGCTTCTCGGCCGCCAATATCGTCACTGTAGCTGGCCACAGCGGCGGGCGGGTTTTCATCGCGGCTGAGAATGACAAGCCGCTGAAGCAGTTCGATGGCCTCGGCGCCAGCGAATACTACGCCCGCAAAACGTCGCTGCCCTTTGGCATGCCGCCCGATATCGGGACGGACTTCAACGACCTTCACCAACGATCAAGCATCTTTGCCGTGCAGCGAGCCCTGACAGCCGTCATGGCGAACGCAGCGCGCAAGAAAGGCACTTCATGAAAAAGGAACTCGACACCTCGAAAGCTTCTTTCAAACTTGACCTCATCGAGACAGCCAACGCGGACCCGGTGATGACTGCTGCCGACTTGAAACTGTTGGCGGCATATATGTCGGTCATGGAATGGCCTTCGGGTAAAGCATGGCTTTCCATCACGCTGGGTTGCGCAAAAACCGGACTGAGCGAACGGCAATATTGGACAAGCCGAACGCGTCTCGCCGGCAAGAATGAAGCCAAAAGGCCGTACATGATCGCTGCCGGCGGCTCCGGCACCGTTGACGCGTTCAAGCTGATCAATCCCTGGCGGGATGAAGCAATCGAGCACGTCGCGGCCATGACGGCTTTCCATCGAGAGCGCTTGAGGCAACAAAAGGCCAAATCTCGGCTGAAGAAGATAACGTCGCAAACAAGCGATGTGTCACTGCAACCATTGCAGGGACATAACCCCGGTTGTCACTGCAAAATTTGCAGTCCTGTCACTGCAACCATTGCAGACAAGTACCCCTCAGATAGTACCCCAAGGAAAGAAGGGGCCGGTAAGAATAATCCTGGCTCGAACGTTCTGCCCTTCGGCAAGCGGAAGGCGTCATGATGCAAACGCTCTCCCAGGCTGAACTTGATGACGCGTACCATCACGCGATCTTCGACTGTGACCAGGCGCTGTCCGATTACATCCGTCGCGCCTTCAAGCTGCGGCAAGAGCAAATGGCATGGAAGGGTGTAAGCCCGATCCTCTGGGACACGATCCGCAACGATCTGCACGAGATGCTGGCGCAAGCTTTCCACGAATGTGAGTTCAAGCACCTCGGGCCGGAGCGGTACGATCAACTGATGGACAGACTATGGAAGCGCAACCCGGAGCAACAACCAGTATGACGAAAAGCAGGAACAGCAAGCTGACCGTTCCGAAGATGCGGAAAGGCGAAGCGGAACAGGCGAAGATTCGGCGAGACCTTGGCCATGACTTCGCTGTCCAGAAGGACGATCACGGTCGCGACCGGCTCATTGCCGGCACCGCCGACGCAAGGCGCGTCTACGATGTCAGCAATGGCGGCTATATCAGCACGGGTGGCATAGCCCGGGTTCGCAATGTCGATCCCCTCAAGGGCATTTCGAGCCTGACATACAAGCAGCGGGACGCGGGTACTCGCTATCGCGCTGACTTCGAATTGGCGACGCGCGAGGGCCTGAAGACCATGGGCATGGGCGAGCGCGTCGACGGCGGCCGATCCGGTGCGAGTGTCCCGGCCAAGCTGATCGACAACCACGCGGTGATGGCGCGGGCGCGGCAAGCTCTGGTCTATCCCGAGATCCTGGCTGTAATCGATGCGGTATGCGGTCTCGGGATGTCGATCAAGGAAGTGGCGCAGCGGGAGAACGTGGTCCGAGACATTCCGGCCCAGCTCTTGCGCATGGGTCTGGAACGTCTCGTTTTTCACTACGGGTCGCAGTCCGCAACCCGTCACAACAGTTGAAACGTGCCGTCACGTATGGTAGAGATTTGGGCACGGTGACGATTTGCGCCGGAACCCGCCCGAATGAGGCGGGTTTTTTGTTGCGCATCGGTTTTTATCACACAAGCGGATCGGTAAAGGCCTTCGCGTCTGCCATCAGCTGTTCATACCAGTCGAATGACACAATATCCGACATCGATCCTTCCCCGATCTTTCCTTTCGCGCCGTGCGCCAATGCAACCCGTTCTGCAGCAAGGATATGCATCCTACGAAGGGTCGCCTTGCCCCCCTCGATTTCTTGGTAGGCACGCAGTTTCAAACCCAACTCTTCGGCCATCTGTGTTTGCGTCAAGCCAAGATCATTGCGGAGCCATTCCAATTGTTGTGCGTTCATCGCTTCCATTGAATTGAGCCCTGCGTTGCGCTATATCGGGACCGGGTGAGGTTTGGACCCCCACCCGGCTCCGGTGTTACCGGCCTATGGAGAGAGCCAATCTCCATCTGCCGAACCGGACGTGGAAGGTGAGCTTGAAGCTCATGGTGTCCTCCAGTCCGTTGCCGAAGCGGGATTGCTTCGGCGAAATGAATAGACGCAGAAACTGCGCATCGCGCAACCGAAAAGCGCAGAAACTGCATATTATTTAGAGCCGCTTCGGGTCCAACCGGGCGGCTTTCGCTTTAGAGGTGCGGCGCACCTACGAATCGCTGGGTAGCTCCTGCCTGCGCTTTGGCTGGATAGGCGGGGAGTTAAGCCTTATCAGCTGACCGGCCGCAAAATTCCTGGCAAATTCTTCGTTCTCGAAAAGATGCTGGGTGGTTTCGCCGTTCTCAAAGATCTGCACCGCCCATTGGCCGTCGATCCTTTCGACACGAACACCATTTGTACTCTCGTCCACGGTCGCCACTCCCAAACACGAGCCCCAACGAACCATTTCAGTCGCAAGGTTCAAACGTATAATTCCGCATGCGCTCAGACCGCAAGGTGCCTCAATGCCCGCAACAGAGCTGACCCCGAAGCAAGCGCGCTTCATCGAAGAATTCATGATCGACCTGAACGCCACACAGGCGGCAAAGCGGGCCGGCTACAGCGAATTGACAGCCCAGGTGCAAGGATCGCGCCTATTATCGAATGTTATGGTTGGCGAGGCCATCGCAGCGCGGCAAGCAGCCATCGCTGAAAAGCTCGGCGTCACTCAGGAACGCATCGTGGCCGAGCTGGCGAAGATTGCCTTTTCCGATATTCGCAAGGCGGTGCAGTGGGGCCGCAGCCCGATCGACACGGAATCGGAGAACGCCAAGCCGAATGGTCTCGGCATCTATCCGGTCGAGTTGGTCGGCAGCGACAAGATTGACGACGACACGGCCGCCGCGGTCTCTGAAGTCTCGCTTACCCAGACGGGCATCAAGATCAAGATGCACGACAAGAAATCGGCGCTGGTCGACCTGGGCAAGCATTTTGGCATGTTCAAGGAACGCGTCGAGCTCACTGGCAAGGACGGCGCCGCGCTCGTCCCGGTGGTCAATGTCCGCCTCCGCAGCCGCAGCTGAAATCAATCTCGACCTGCACGACAAGCAGGCGCTGGCATTCGAGACGGAAGCAACCGAAGCGCTCTATGGCGGTGCTGCCGGCGGTGGCAAGTCGCACCTGATGCGCGCGGCCGCCATAACCTGGTGCGCGGAAATCCCAGGCCTTCAGGTCTATCTCTTCCGCCGCATCCGCGACGACCTGATCAAGAACCACATGGAAGGCCCCCAAGGCTTTCGCCAGATGCTCGCCGGCTGGGTGGAATGCGGGTTCGTCACCATCGTAGAGGATGAAATTCGGTTCTGGAACGGATCGAGGATCTATCTCTGCCACTGCAAAGACGAGAAGGACCGTTTCAAATATCAGGGCGCTGAAATCCATGTGCTGCTGATCGACGAGCTGACCCACTTCACCGAAGTGATTTACCGGTTCCTCCGCAACCGCGTGCGCATGGTCGGGATCAAGGTTCCGCCGCAATACGCCGGCCGCTTCCCGCGCATCCTCTGTGGAGCCAATCCGGGCGGGATCGGTCACCAGTTCGTCAAGGCAACGTTCATTGACGGCGTCCTGCCGCTGAAGGTGTACAAGGCCGAAGTCAGCGAAGGCGGCATGCAGCGGCAGTTCATCCCTGCGCAGCTCGAAGACAACCCATCAATGAACGACAACGATCCCGGCTATGAAAGCCGGCTGATGGGTCTCGGTTCGGAGAGCCTGGTGCGCGCAATGCGCTATGGCGACTGGGACGTTGTTGAGGGCGCCTATTTCGACAACTTCGAACGACGCCGGCACGTCGTCAAACCATTCGCCATTCCAGACCACTGGGCACGCTTCAGGGCGGGCGACTGGGGCAGCGCCAAGCCGTTCTCTTTTGGTTGGTATGCGGTGGCGTCCGACGATACGATTGTGCCGTCTGGCGTGGCTGGCGCGCCCGGCATCGTCATTCCACGCGGCGCGCTCATCAAGTACCGCGAATGGTATGGCGTGAAGATCGACAAATCGGGTCGCTATCTGCCCAACACTGGTCTGAAGCTGCATGCAGAAGCGGTCGGGGCCGGTGTCCGCCAGCGCGATTATGACGACACGATCAGTTACGGCGTCCTTGACCCTGCTGCGTTCAGCCAGGACGGCGGGCCATCGCTGGCCGAGAGGATGGCGAACGGGACGAACGCTAACGGATCGACCTTCCGGCGCGCGGACAACAAGCGAACGGCTGGACGCGGCGCAATGGGCGGCTGGGATCAGTTGCGCGGCCGACTGACTGGCGACGAGGACGGCCGGGCGATGCTGTTCTTCTTCGAAACCTGCATACACACGATTCGGACCCTGCCGGCGCTGCAGCACGACGAGGCGAACCCGGAAGACCTCAACAGCGACCAGGAAGACCATGCGGCCGACGAGACGCGCTACGCGTGCATGTCGCGGCCATGGGCGGCCAAGACCAAGACGCCGGCTCCCAAGGTGCCCCAGGGCCATGTCCAGCTTCCCGGCGTGCCTGACGACGGCAACGGGCGTCGAAGGATTCGCATATGATCAACGACACTGAAGACGAGATCGACAACACCGCAGATGATGCGGTCGACCCGTCGCTGAAGCCGAAGGCCTCCAAGGGCTGGCTGAAGCTGATCACGGATCAGGAGAAGGCCGGCTTTGCCGACTATCAGACACGGTGCACCAACATCCAGAAGCGGTATGCCGATCTGGAGCGCCTGGCGAACGTCACCCGCGACCGCGAGTTTCAAATCTTCTGGGCCAATATCGAAGTCCTGAAGCCTTCCATGTATTCCCGCCCACCGGTTCCGGTGGTCGCGCCGCGCTTTCAGGACAGTCGGCCGCTCCCGCGCACGGCATCGGAGCTTGTCGAGCGCTCGACGGCGGTGACGTTCGATCGGCAGAACATTGACGGCGTGATGCGGCTGGTGCGAGACGACCTGGCCACGATTGCGCGCGGCTGCATGTGGATCCGGTACGAGACCAAGAGCCGAGAGAACGGCTACACCGAAACCGTCTGCATCGAGCACAAGAACCGTCGCGACTTCGTGCATGATCCCGCCCGAAACTGGAAGGAAGTGGACTGGGTCGCGGGCGGCGCATGGATGACGCGCAAAGAGATGCGCAAGCGCTTCAAGGCGACGTCAGGCAACGCCTATCAGGATGCCGAGTTCGCCAAGCGCAAGGACGACAAGAACAACACCGACGGCAAGCTGAAGGCGCGGGTCTGGGAACTGTGGTCGAAGTCCGAAAACAAGGTGGTGTGGCTGTCACCGGGCGTTGATGTCGTGCTGGACGAGGGCGCGCCGCACCTCACGTTGGAAAACTTCTTCCCGTGTCCGCAGCCGGCCTATGGCACGTTGCAGCCGGAGAGCCTTATCCCGGTTCCCGATTACGTCTTCTACAAAGACCAGATCGAGGAAATCAACGACATCACCAACCGCATTTCGGCATTGACCGAAGCGCTTCAGGTGCGTGGTTTCTATCCGGCCGGCGCCGGCGAAATCGGCGATGCGATCGAGGCCGCGGTTAAGACGCGCGATCCGCGCCAGATCATGGTCCCGGTCAGCAATTGGGCCGCGTTCGGCAATGGATCGGCCAAGGACACGGTTGTCTGGCTGCCGACCGACATGGTGGCGTCGACCATCACGCAGCTGATCGCGCTTCGCAAGCAGCTCATCGAGGACATTTACCAGATCAGCGGCCTGTCGGACATCATGCGGGGCGAGAGCAACCCGAACGAAACGCTCGGCGCGCAGCAGATCAAGACGCAATACGGCTCTGTCCGCATTCGCGACCGGCAGAACGAGCTGGTGCGCATCGCTCGCGACGCGGCGCGCATCATCGCCGAGGTCATGGCAGAGAATTTCCAGTCGAAGACGCTGCTGGAAATGAGCCAGATGGAACTGCCGAGCGAGGCCGATATCGCCAAGCAGGTAAAGCCGCTGGAGGCCCAAGCCAAAAGCATCGAGAAGGAATTGCAGGGCGCGTCGCGTGATCCCGAAATCGCCGCGATGGCGAAGCAGAACCCGGAAGCCGCGCAGCAGATAATGCAGCAGGCTCAGGGCCAGATTGCCGAGATCACGAAGCAGATCGAGGAGCTGAAAAAGACCGTCACCATCGACCAGGTGATGGACTTCCTGCACGATCAGAAAATCCGGCCGTTCAGTCTCGACATCGAGACCGACAGCACCATCCAGCCCGACGAAAATGCCGAGAAGCAGCGCCGCAGCGAGTTCCTGACTGCGCTTGCTGGCACGCTCGCCCAGCTTGGCCCGATGGTGCAGGCACAACCTGAGACGGCTCCCTTCGCTGCCGAGGTGCTGAAATTCGCCATGGCGCCGTTCCGTCCCGGTCGCAGCATGGATGCGACGATTGACGAGTTTGCGGAGCAGATGAAGGCGATGGGTTCCCAGCCTAGGCCAGATCCCAGTGCCGGCAGAGCGGAAGCTGACGCCAAGGCCAACGAAGGCAAGATGGCGGTGGAAAAGGCCAAGTCTGACGCCGCAATGGCCAAGTCACAAAGCGACGCGGAAATCGCCAGAACCAAGGCGGAGGCCGATATCGCCCGGATCAACGCTGATGCCGCGCAAAAGCAGCGCGAGGCCGATATCCGCATCCGCGAGATCGAGGCCAACGCGGCCGCCGCAGCTCAGAAGCACGAGCAGGACATGCAGAAGGGTCAGCTCGAAATCGAAAAGCTGCGCCTTCAGGTGCTCGGCCAAGCACAGAAGAACGCCGCGCCTCTGCCAGCTGCTGCTCAACTTTGAAAAGGACAATGCCATGCCAGTCAGTGCTGATGAACTCTGCCGGGGCGGCATGAGCTATCCGGTGGCAATCGAGGTTGCCCGCCAGATGAACGCGGGCCTCACCAATGGCAACGTCGACCGGCTTATGTCCGTTGGGGTGCCTGGCGAGCAGGCAAAGGAACTGGCCAAGCAGATCAACGCCGGTGTCTTCGATGCGCACAAGCTTGCTTTAAGCAATGTGAACCCGGGCGTTGCAACTCTGCTGAAGCGGACCAGCGGCCTGTGATGGCTTACACGTGGATCAATCTCGGCGACGGCCGGCAGGTTTTCCACAAGGTGGATACCGCCAAGCCGAAGCGCTCGCATCTATCGGCGCCAATGATCAATTCGGACACCATGTCCGAAGTCCAGTCGATGCACGACGGCAAGGTCTACACCTCGAAATCGGCTCTTCGCGCGACTTACCGCGCCGCCGGGCTCGAGGAAGTTGGCAACGATCCGGCACGGCTGCGGCCCCGCAAGCGTCCGAAGATCGACCGTAAGGCGATCAAGGAAACAGTGCTGAAAGCAAAAGCCCGATTTGACCGCGGCGAACGGGTCCGGGCGCCGTGATTAGCGCCGGCCTCGCCAACGCGATCGAGGCATCATTCAAAGCCAGTCGCCTCGATATTGGCCAGCAGGCTGTCTTGTGTGTCGCCATGCTTGAGGGCGCGCTGTCCCTCATCATCCCGAACGACATTCGGGCGAAGATGGAAGAGAAATTGCTGCGCGGAATCACGCGCGAGCACATCGACCAGGCGCTGGAATTGATGCGCCAGGACCACCAGTAACCAGCAATCCCTCAGACGGAGCAATCCCATGGAAGACTTGAACGGAGGCGCTTCGGCGCCCGCCGAAATCTCGACTGTTGCCGACGACGCGCAGACGCCGAATCCGATCAGCACCGAACCCAACACCGCCGAGCCCAAGCCCGAACCGGAAGCAAAGAAGGCGCCGACCGCTCGCGAAGCGCTGAAGGCTGCGGCCGAAAAGGTCAATGAGAAGGCCAAGGCCGAAGAGACCGACACCGGCAAGAAACCAGTGGAGGCCCAGCCCAAGCCGGGCGAGAAGGCTGCTGACAAGACCGACAAGACGCTTCCCGATCCGAAGCCGACCAAGGACCCGAACACCACCCAGCAGCCTGCCAAGACGGCAGAGACGGCCAAGACTGAGCCCGGCAAGCCTGCCACTCAAACCAGCCATGCCGAGGCTCCCGCGCGCTTCAAGAGCGACGCCGCTGCGATGGCCGAATGGGAGAAGGCTCCCGACCCGGTCAAGGCGGCCGTTCACCGCTCGATCCGCGAGCTTGAAGCCGGCATCGAAAAGCACCGCGTGCCAGCGGAGGAATTCGAGAAGGTCCGGGACTTCCACGAACTGGCCACCAAGAACAACACGACCATGCGCGATGCGATGACGCGCTACACCAATCTGGAGCGGACGCTACTCTCGGACCCGCTGAAGGGCATTGAGGCCGTCTGCGACTATGCAGGCATCTCGCTTCGCCAGCTCGCTGCGCATGTCATGGGCCAGAAGCCCGACGAGGTGCAGGGCCAGAATGACGCGACGATCCAGCAGCTCAAGCGCGAGATCGAGACGCTGAAGCATAGCGTCGGCGGCGTCACCAACACGATGCAACAGCAGCACGTCGCAACGATCGATGCGCAGGTGCAGAAGTTCGCGGCTGACAATCCCCGTTTCGAGGACCTGGCCGAAGACATCGCCTTTTTCCTGAAATCAGGCAAAACCGCCGATCTGGCCGAAGCTTACAAGCTTGCGGAAATGCTCAATCCCGACCCGGCCGCATCGACCACCACAGTTTCAGCAGCGCCTCAGACGCGCACCGCTCAAGACCCCCAGGCTCAGACCCTGAAGGGCCAGAAATCAATCACAGGCGCGCCCTCGGCTGGCTCAGACCCGGCAACGAAGCGGGCTTCAACCTCAATCAAGGATTCGCTCCGCCGAGCTGTCGCTCAGGCCGGGTGATCCCCGTCATAAAGGAGGGCCGACATGGCTCTTACTTCCGTAGAAAAGAACCAGGAGATTTTGTCTCTGGCGCTTGAGGATCGAGCCTCGGGCTACCAGGACCTGGTCTCCAATTCCAACGCCTTGCTCAACGTGCTGAAGCGCAAGGGCAAGTTCAAGGAATACTCCGGCCCGAAGATCCGCCAGCGCCTGCTCTATACCAAGACGGGTTCGGCGGTCTGGTATAACGGCTTCGACTTCCTCAACCCGGTTCCGGCCGAGTTGTTCAACGACGCCGAATACTCGCCGAAAATGTGCGCCGTCGCCGTCACTCTCGCAAACGAGGACATCCTCAACAACGAGGGCGAAAACCAGCTCATGGACATTCTGGAGTCTCATATCGAGGCTGCGGAAGGTGAGCTGCAGGACGAGGTCGACATCTCGCTCCACGGCAACGGCACCCGCTTCGGCGGCAAGGAACTGGGCGGCCTCCAGCTGGCGGTTCCGACTGTGGTCAATTCCGGCGTCTATGCCGGTATCGATCGCGGCGCCAATGCGATCTGGCGCACTTCGGTGTTCGACGCGAATTCTGCCTTCCCGGCTATCGGAACGCAGGTCACGGCGACCACCATCCGCCCGATGCTCAACTCGATCATGACGCAGCGCTCGCGTGGCACCAGGGCCGCCGATCTCCTGCTGATGTCGCCGGAGCATTACGCGGCCTATGACGCGGCCACCGTGGCAATCCAGCGCGTCAACGATGTCTCTGGGCTCGGCAAGCTCGGCTTTACGTCGCTGAAATACTTCGGCGCCGGTCGCTCCGCTGAAATCGTCCAGGAAGGCGGCATCGGCTCCAACATGCCGGCGAACACGACCTATGGTCTGGACACCGACACGCTCTGGCTCCGCTACCACCCGGAACGCAACTTCAACAAGATCGGCAAATCCATGATGCCGATCAATCAGGACGCGAATGTCCAGTACATCGGCTTCATGGGCGAACTGACGATGAACAATCCGCTGTTCCAGTGGAAGCTCATCGACAGCAACCCGGCCGCGTAAAGGAGGATCCAGAAAAATGGCTTACGTTCCTCACACTCCGCATCTCGGCCTTCCGCCGATCGCCGCAACGCTGCCGGCCTCTACGGCGGCCGGGCGCTCCACTCCTGGCCCTTGGCTTGGTCAGATCATCCAGGCGCAAGATCCGGTCTACGGCGTCGGCGAGTTCATCTATCTCGCTGGCGTCGCCACCACCGGTCTCGGCTCGTGGGTGCTCTACAATCCTGACGATTGGTCGACGGTGCTCCTCGGCCCCGACATGATCGGTTCCGTTGCTGTCGCCATGTCCGCGAATGTCGCCAGCCAGTTCGGGTGGTATCAGATCAAGGGCAAGGCGATCGGCAAGGCTCTGGTCGGCTTCCTCGACAATGCCAACGTCTACGCCACGGCAACCGCCGGCAGCGTTGACGATGCTGTTGTCGCGGGGGACCGCGTCAAGAACGCCAAGGGCGCTTCTGCGGTCGGCGTACCGTCTGCCGGTCTCGCCGAGTTCGAGATCGATCGACCGTACGTGGACGACGCTCTGGCCGCGTAACCCGGCCAATTCCAACAGGACACTGAAACGGGGGCTTCGGCTCCCGTTTTTCTTTGCACCCTCTCAGACAGGAGTTTCGCCATGAGCGCGAACCAGAACATCGTCAACGTCGTTTTCCGAAATCACGTCATTCCCAACGAACAGGCCAGCAGGTCCGCCGGCCGGCCGATCTTCACCGATATGGAGGTCTGCGACCTTTCATTCCCGGCAAACCGCCAGACCAAGGCGACCTATCCGGCACATGATGCCGAACCGAACGCCACGCGCGAGAGCATCGCGGCCGGCGGCGGTCTCATCACCTATGCGCAGCTCTACAACAAGCAGTATCTCGCCTTCAAAGACGGCACCTCTCAGCCGCTTTCCGGCACGCCGCTTTCCGAAGCGCCGTTCCTGAAGGAAGGCAAGCGCCGCGAACTGAAGGCTCTCGGCGTCCACACAGTCGAGCAGCTGGCTTCGCTGGACGGCACCCCGCTCAAGCAGCTCGGCATGGGCGGCCGCGAACTGAAGAACCAGGCGCAGGCCTATCTCGACAATGCGGCCGGCAGCGCCGACATCGTCAACCTTGCGGCCCAGGTCGCGGCCCTGACCCAGCAGTTGGCGGATGAACGCCGGCTGCGCGAGGAGTTCATGCAGGCAGGAAAGCCACTGGAGGGCGCCACTGCGACGGCCAAAGATACCGCCGCCGACGATGAACCCGGCGACGAGGATGAGGAAACCAGCGAGGACGAGGACGGCGACGAAGAGACCGAGCAGACCACGCCGCCAACCGCTGCCGAGATCGAGGCGATGGATGATGAAGCCCTGAAGGTCTACATCGCCAAGGAAACCGGCTCCCGGCCACGCGGCAATCCGAACCACGACACCTTGGTCGCTGCGGCCAAGGAACTGGCGATGGTGGACTGATCGCAATGACGATCCTCAGCGTCATCAAGGATGTCTGCACGGTCATCGGCTTGACCGTGCCGACCGCCGTCTTTTCGTCGACCGACCGCGAGCATATCGAATTGCAGTCGCTCGCGAACGAGATGGCGCAGAGGATCGCATTCGACACACGGGACTGGACGAAACTCAAGACGCTTGCCACGCTCACTGGCGACGGCGTTTCGACCGGCCTCAATCTCCCGGCCGATTACCAGCGCATGCTGAAGAAAGCGCGTGTCTGGCCGTCGGCAAGCCCTTACACGTCGCTCACGCACTATCCCGACAGCGACGAGTGGCTGGGCCTGGCGGTGCAGAATTTTCAAATCCTTGTTGGCGCATGGACGATGATCGGGGATCAGATCCAGATCAAGCCCGCCACCCCCAACCTGGCCACGGCGCAATTCTATTACCTGACCAACAAAATCGTGAAGGACAAGGACGGCGCCACAAAGGCAGCTTTCACGGCTGACGATGACGTGTTCCGCCTCGATGAGCGCGTTTTGAAGCTCGGCATCATTTGGCAATGGAAGGCCAACAAAGGGCAAGCCTATTCCGAGGACATGGCGACCTACGAGGATGCCATCGCGGTCTCAGCTGGCGCCGACAAGGGCTCCAACATCCTGGCCGTCGGTCGGCGCCGCTCGACGATTGACGCCGACTTTGCCTTTCCGGGAGTAATCACGCCATGAGGGCCGGCTTCAGGCGCGTTCCTGTTGCTGCCCAATCGCAGCAGCGTCACAGCACGCTCACATTTCCGGCACCGATCCGGGGCAAGATTTCGAACGAAAACCTCGCTGCGTCGAAGCCGCAGGGTGCCCGCGTCCTCGAGAACTGGTTTCCTACGACAACCGGCATCCGATTGCGTGGCGGCGAGAAGAAGAAGGCGACGATCGGCACTACCGCAGTGGTCAGCATGATGTCCTATGACGCGTCGCCGGGCCGCTTCATGTTCGCGGCGGATGGCACGAAGATTTTCGATGTCACGAACCCTGCCAACCCCAATGTAGCGCCGGCTCCCGTCGTTTCCGGGCTGACCAGCGGCTATTTCTCCTATGTGCAGTTCGAGACCGCTGGCGGCGACTATCTGTCGGCGGTGAACGGCACGGACAGCATGCGCCAATTCGACGGCACGGCATGGACCACGGTGGCCGCGCTGGGCACCATTGCCACGAACAAGCTCTCGCACGTCTGGACCTATCGCAACCGCGAATTTTTCATCCAAAAAAACAGCCTTACGGCGTGGTTCCTACCAGTCGATACCATTGCCGGCGCCGCCGTCGATCTCTCACTTGCCGGTGTCTTCCAGAAGGGCGGATCGCTGCTTTTTGGCGGCACCTGGTCGCTTGATGCCGGCGACGGCGTCGACGACAAATGCGTATTCGTTTCAACCAAGGGCGAGGTAGCGGTCTACGAGGGTGCAAACCCCGCCGATCCGAATGGCTGGTCGCTCGTCGGCCGCTATGACATGTCGCCGCCTCGCGGCAAGCGCGCAGTGATGCAAGCCGGTGGCGAACTGCTGATCGGCATGGATGATGGTATCATTCCGATTTCCCAAGCTATCCAGAAAGACCGTGCGGCGCTTTCGATGATCAGCGTTTCGCGCAACATCGAGCCGGACTGGCGCAGGGAAGCTGCAGCTCGCGCCAACCTGCCTTGGGAAATCCTGAAGTGGCCGCTGTTCAACATGGCAATCGTCTCGCTGCCGGCGGATGTCGGACAGGATGCGAGGTGCTTCGTCGTCAACCTGCAAACCGGTGCATGGGCGGACTACACAGGCTGGGATACGCGATGCCTAGTCCTGCATGACGGCTGGGCGTATTTCGGGACGTCGGACGGCAAGATCATGCAGTGCGAGGTCAGCGGCAGTGATGATGGCTCGCCTTATACCTGCACCTATGTTGGCCTGTTCGATCACATGAAGTCGCCGGCGCGGAGCAAGATCGTTCACATGGCGCGGACGGTCTTTCTGGCCAGCCGCAAATTCATCGCCAAGCTTTCAGTCTCGAAGGACTATCAGGTCTCGCTGCCGTCGGCGCCGTCGTCGGTTGCCGACGATGTCGTTTTCGATGAATGGGATCTGGGCCTCTGGGATGTTGCGAAGTGGGACGCCAGCGCAACGAAGACGGTTTCCACGAAATGGGTCTCTGTCGGCCTGACGGGCTTTGCCATCGCGCCTCAGGTGCAGGTCACATGCGGTATCACTCCGACCCCTGATGCCGAGCTCGTCGCGATCGACATGACCTATGAAGTCGGTTCGGTGGTCGATTGAAACTGATTTTCGGCCATAGCGAAGCGATCGCTCGGTTCGTGGCCGACATGACGCCGGGCTGCGAAACCGGCTTCGGCAAATGCCAGGCGATCGGCGTGGGCGATGACGAAACCGGCGAACTAGTCGCCGGCATGGTGTTTCATGACTTTCAACCAGGACCGGGCCTGATCCAGATTTCGAGCGCTTCGAAAACGCCGCGATGGCTGACGGCGGATGTCCGCCACATCATGTTTTCGTATCCGTTCGACCAGATCGGTTGCCAGATGGTCGTTCTGCAGGTTTCCGCAAAGAACGAGCGCATGGTTCGGATCGCGAAGGCCTTCGGCTTCACCCCTTACCTGATCAAGCGCATGCGCGGCCGCGACGAAGACGGCTACGTTTTCACGCTCACTGAAGAAGACTGGCGCAACGGCCGTTTCACGAGGAAGACAAATGGGTAAAGCCTCAGCACCTAAGCCGCCAGATCCCAAGGAAACTTCCGCGGCGTCGACCGGGACGAACATCTCGACCGCTATTGCCAACTCATATTTGAACAATGCCAATCAGGTCGGGCCTGATGGCACGATCACCTATACGAACAGCGGCACGCAATCGATCACTGACCCCTATACGGGCAAGACCTATCAAATCCCGACGCGCACCGCGACGACGACGCTTTCCGCCGCGCAGCAGGCGATCAAGGATCAAACCGACAAGGCCCAGCTGAACCTTGGGACGCTGGCCAATACTCAATCCGCGTTCCTGCAAGACTATATGTCGAAGCCGTTCGACGGCTCGAACGACGCCACCGAAGCACGGCTGCTGCAGCTTGGGAAAGCGCGCCTCGATCCGATCTTGGCTCAACAACAGGATGCCTTGGCAACAAAGCTCTCAAATCAGGGCATCAAGCTCGGCTCGGCCGCCTATGACCGTGCGATGGCCCAGCAGGGCCAGAACGTCAATGACGCCAACAACCAGCTAATCCTTTCGGGGCATGGGCAGGCGTTCGCGGAGGGCCAGGCAATCCGCAACCAGCCGATCAACGAAATCACGGCGCTGCTTTCCGGATCGCAGGTCAGTTCGCCACAGGCCGCCGGCTATACCGGCAGCACCATTCCGACAACCGACAACGCTGGGCTGATCAACCAGAATTACCAGCAGCGCGTCGACGCAGTGAATGCAAAAAACGCGCAGACCGGAAGCTTGGTCGGTGGTCTTTTTGGTCTCGGCAGCAAGCTCATCGGACTGTCCGACGACGACGCAAAAAAGGACAAGGAACGGCTCGCCGACATCACCCCGGAAATGGGGCTGTGGAAGTTCCACTACAAAGGCGAGGCGAAGGGCGCTCCGATGCGGCTTGGGCTCATGGCCAGCGAAGTCGAGAAGGTCCGACCCGATGCTGTTTCGCGCCGGCCTGACGGTTATCGCCAGGTCGACTACGGCAAAGCTCTGTCGCTGGGGGCCTGAGACATGGCGTTGTCATTCATCTTCGATGCCGAGAAGGGCGAGACGCCTGCGTCAGTCGCCAAGAAGCGGGCAATTGTCCAGGCGCTGATGTCTTCTCAGCGCGCGCCGCAGAACATCGGCGAGGGCTTGAATGCGCTCGGCGATGGCATCGTGCAGAATGTGCTCAACAGGCGCGCCGACGCGGCAGAGACCGCTGGACAAGCCCATGCGACCGATGCTTTTGGCGGCATGATCAACGCTGGCACATTCCCGGCGGCTCCGGGCTCTCCAGTTGCGGCCTCCGCGAGCGGCGCGGCCGACTACGGCGGCGACCAACTCGCATGGCAGGACGCAAAGCCTTACCAGAAGGCGCTGCTCAACACGATTTCCGGCCCAGAAAGCGGCGGTCGCTACAACGTCATCTATGGCGGCGGAAAATTCGATGATTTCTCCCACCATCCGAACCAGGCGGTGCGCATCCAAACAGGGCCGAATGCTGGCCGCACCTCGTCGGCCGCTGGCAAATATCAGTTTCTGGGCTCCACATGGGACGATGAGGCGAAGGAACTTGGCTTGCCCGACTTCTCGCCAGTCAACCAGGACAAGGCGGCATGGAACCTCGCCGCCAAGACCTACAAGGCCAGGACGGGCCAAGTGCTTGATGACGTTCTTCAGTCCGGCGATCCTGACGCAATCGCCAACGTCGGCCAGGTCTTAAGCGGGACGTGGACGAGCCTTCCCGGTGGTATCGAACAGGGGACAAACACGAACAGGTTCGTTGCGACCTATCAGAAGGCGCTTGGCGCCGGCGCTACGCCCGCACAGGCAACGCAGGCGGCCCAGCAGGAGCAGTCACAAGACCCAGTTCAGGTTGCCTCGCTCGATCGCTCCGCTGGTATGACACCGGCCCCGAGCCTCGCCACCATGTCGCCCGGCACCACGGCTCCTGCGTATGATCCCAGCGGCCTTCCTCCGCTCGATCCTAACGACCCGATGGCACCCGCAACGCGTCCGACTTATCCCGGCGCTCCGCAAGGATCTGGAAAAGCTGGTGAAGTTCGCCGCGGCGCCGATGGCAAGACCTATCAGTTTGTCGAAACGACCGGCATGGCCGGCGCGACTGGTGATCAGGGATGGATCCCGGTCAATGCCGATGCGCCGCTGCCCAATCCCGGCCCCGGTGATCCTGCCGCGACCACGCCGGCCGGCCAGCGCGTCCTGTCAACGATGATGAGCTCGGAGCCCCTCAGCGGTCGCGGTGGCGTCGTGCAGGCCCTCAGCGCGGCTCAGCAGCCCGGTCCGGCGGCAGCGGCCCCGTCGCCGGTCGTTGCGGCTCTCGCCGGCGCTCAGCAGCCCCAGCAGGCTGCACCAGCCTCTCCCGGCGTCCAGAAGGTCGCTCAGGCGATGTCTCCGCAGGAAGACCTGTCCAGCATCCCGGTAGAGGCTGGCGGCACTGGCGGCGCTATCCAGCCCGGTCAGGGCGGTCCGTCTTTTCAGCAGATCATGCAGGTTGCCGCTGACCCTTGGGCATCGCCCGAACAAAAGGCGATGGCCAACATGATGCTCCAGCAGAAAATGCAGGATGCCGATCCTCTGCGGCAGCTGCAAATTCAGGCTGCGCGCAAGTCTCTGGCCGTCCCGCCGAAGCAGTGGCAGAAGCTGGACGACGACACTCTGTTCGATGCGGCCAGCGGCGAGACGAAAAGCATTTCAGGCGGCGGCCCGACGAAGTTCGAAGGCAACGGCCTCGATGCCCAGGCTTGGAACATCCTCTCGACCGCCGATCCCGCTTCGCGAGAATATGCGACTGCCTACGCCATCATTTCGCAGCCAAAGACGCAGATGGTGCAGACGCCTGATGGCATGGTGCCTATTCAGGTGCCGCCCAACCTTCCGGCATGGCTACAGGCTCCCGGTGGTGGTGCCGTGCCTGCCGCACCAGCCGCACCACGAGTGACTTCGCCCGCTCAGGTAGCGCCTCCTGCTGCTGGGGCACCGGCTCCCGCCGTCGCTGCGCCGCCTTCGGCCGCTCCTTCTGCAGGAGCCGTCATCCCCGGCACAATGAAGCCGACAGAAACACAGCGGAACCGGGTTTCCTCGGTCAACCAGGCGTTCGATGCCATCACCGGCGAACTCGACCGCTATTCGGAGCTGGTCGCCAAGACCGGCATCGAGGTAATGCCCGGCGCGTCCAAGGACAATCTGAACACCGTCCGTCAGGGCATCATGTTGCAGATGAAGGAACTCTTCAATCTGGGCGTCCTCAACGGGCCTGATCTCCAGTTGATGGAAAACATGATCTACGACCCGGTTGTCGACGTGACCAAGGACGGCGGCGCATGGAACCTTCCGAGCCAGGTCTACACCGCCGCAATTGGCGGTGCTGGTGATAGGGCGGCCAACAGCGTCAAAGAGCTGAAGCGCATGCTGGAAGGCATCAAGGCTTCCGTCGACCGGACGACGGCCGAGCCGAACGCTCCGGCACCATCGTCAAATCCGGATGGCTGGAAAGATGTAGGAAACGGCGTGCGGATCAGGGTGAAACCATAATGGCAACATTCGAAATTCAAGGCGCAGACGGCAAGACTTACGAAGTCGATGCGCCCGACGAGAAGACCGCACTGAGCGCCCTCGGACAGGCGGGCGCATCCTCGGGTCCGGATGCCCGCGCTCAAGCGGGCATTGGGCTCGCCCAACAGATGCATGCGCTGTCACCCGAGCAAAAGCGCGCGATTGCCGGGGTCGATCAAGAGACGTTGCAGCCGAACCGCGTTCCTGCCTTCGCACCACCTGGCTACAATGCGCTCACCGACAGGATCGAGGGCGACGATGCTCTGAGCAAACTGCGCACCACCTCGGGCGGGATTCTGGAGGGCATCCCGATCTTGGGCCCAATGATCCGGGGCGGCGTCGATCGTGCAGCTGCTGCGACAATCGCGGGAGCGTCTGACGAGACCTATGACCAAGTTCTGAAGCGCATCCAAGCGGGCACCGTCGCCGAAAAGTCGATGAACCCAAACCTCGACAAGGCGTCACAAGTCACGGGCGCTGTCGCGGGCACTATCCCGGCGATGGCGGCAGCGCCTGGGGCCTTCGGTATTGGCGTGGCGTCGGCGCCGTTGCGCTTCGGCGCCAGTGCCTTGACCGGCGGACTTATCAACGGAACCGATGCGGCAATCCGTTCTGGTGGAGATCCTACGGCAACAGGCATTGGCGCGGTTACTGGAGCCGGCCTCGGTGTGCTCGCCCCGGCTATCGGGCCTCTCGTCGGCCGAGGCGTCAAGTATGTTGCCGATGGCTGGAACCTCGGCGGTGCAGCCAAGGAACTTGGCATCGACAAGGTTGCCGCGGCGATGCTGTCAAGGGCGGCAGGGCGCGACGCGCTCGATGCCGGCGCGCTGGGTCAGATGGACAAGCTCGGCCCCGGCGGAATGATCATGGATCTGGGCGAAAATCTTCGTTCGCAGGCCGGCGGCTTGGCAGCGTTGCCCGGAGAAGGCAAAGCCATTGTTCGCGGGGCCGTCGACGCGCGCAATGCCGGTGCAAACCAGCGCATCACCAGCACGATCGACCAGGAACTTGGCCCAGCCCCTATCCCATCGCGCATCAATGCCGGCATCGACGTGAACCAGGCCAACCTGTCACCGGAATATCGGGCGGCCTTTGCCAACGCTTCGCCGGCCAATCCGCGACCGATCGCCACCTATCTTGATCGGGAACTCCAGACCCTTCGCGGTGAGGCGCAGCGCGGTCTACAGCGTGTTCGCACGATGCTGAACCGCACCGGCACCCAAGAACTGGAAAGCAATCCCGTTACGTTGCTTGAAACCCGCAAGGCTATTGATGGCATGCTGGAAACGACGGTGGAAACGAACGCCCGCAACGCGCTTCAGACGGCCAGACAGGCTGTTGATGACGAGTTGCGCGCTTCCGTGCCCGGCATCAAAGAAGTCGACAGCAAATTTGCCGAGCTGGCCCGCCAGCGGGAGGCGGTCGGACGCGGCCAACAGGTGCTGTCCAGCGGCCGGGAAGCGCCGAGGCCCGCCGAGCTCGCCCAAGAAGTGCAGGAAGGTGCGTTGCCGCAAGGCATGCAGATCGGCCCGTCTGCTGTCCCTATGCGGCTGCGCGAGGGGGCGCGTGCCGAGATTGAGCGCATCGTGGGGACTAACGCAAATGACCGCGTTGCCCTTCAGCGCCTCATCAAGGGCGAAGGCGATTGGAACCGCAGTCGTCTTGCAACGCTTTTCGGTAAGGACCGAGCCGACCGCATCATCGGTCTTCTCGATCGCGAGAAACACTTCGCCGATACCACGGACATCGTGACGCGGAATTCACTCACCGCCGCCCGCCAGGCTTCCCAGCAAGAGCTTACCGGCTCAGGTGCCGAAGCCTTTGGCGTGCCGCAAGCATTCATGGCTGGCGGAGTAGCGGGAGCGACCCGGGCCACTGCCATGAAGGGTGTTGATGCCGTTGTCGAAGCTCTTCGAGGAATAAAGGATGAGTCTACGCGCACCGCCATGGCCCGCATCCTGACCAGCAACAATCCGGATGTGCTTGAAGCCCTTCTTCGTGCTGGGCGTGGTTCCGGTGTGTCAGGCTCAGAGGTCGATAAGGTCGCGCGCTCTCTGCTCCTCTCGCAAGGCCAGCGATCGGCGCTCCCACAGCAATAGCGCAACGAAAACCGCCGTCGTTCCCATAACGCCAACGGCAAGACCGATGACGAATTGGGGCTCCAAGCTTCGGAGAAACCCTCCAATCACGTCGTGCAGCACGACCATAATCCCGATCGTGACGACGGCGGCGATGATCTGAAGAATTCTGACGCGCATAGGCGCGGAACATACGAGCAAACCCCAAATATTAAAAGGTGCTGCCAATGCCTATGAATGGAGCCGGCGTCACGTCATGGCCGCCGAACACAACGGCGATTCCGAACACGACGATCGAGAGCGGGAAGTACAACGCCTTCTTGGCCGATCTTCTGTCGATCATGAACACGCCGCGCCCAATCACGATGGGCGGCACGGGCGCGAGCTCGGCGGTCGGTGGCAATGATGCTCTGCACACGACCAGCAGTGTCATCGCATCAGCTGCGACGACTGATCTGGCCGCGGCAACCGGTGTCTCCGTCACGGTGTCGGGCGCGGCGGTGATCACCGCTTTGGGCGTGCTGCCCAGCGGCGTCTTGCGTTTCCTGACCTTCTCCGGAGCGGCGACGCTTACCCATAATGCCGCCACGCTCATCCTGCCGGGGGCCGCCAACATCGTTGCCGCAGCCGGTGATACCGCCGTGGCGCAGTCCCTGGGTGGTGGCAACTGGCGTGTTCGATCCTACATCCGCGCGTCTGGCCAACCAGTCGCAGTAATCTCTGATGCCAACCTCCCCGCGCGCCTCGGTGTGGTGGCTAAGACGATCACCGACTGGAACACTGCGCTCGACAACGGCTGGTATATGGGCAGTGGGGCGGCCAACGCCCCTGCGGCAAACACCGGGTGGAATATCGGCACGGTCGAGGCACACGGGGCGGCCGGCTACCGAACCCAAACGGTTTACGATTTTGTGAATGCCACGGCGGCCAACACCACCATCTGGCGCCGTTACCAGAACGGCGGCGTGTGGGGTGCTTGGTTTAAAATCCAGTGGTCTCAGGCCGAGCAAGACGCCCGCTACGTTCAGTCGAGCACGGCGCTTCTGCAGAAAGCCTACGAGAGCGCCCAGCAGACCATCACGGCCGGCGGCACATTGACGCTGGCGCATGGGCTAGGGGTGAAGCCGAAGCTCTACATCGCCGTCATCCAGTGCACGACTGCGGACTTGGCGTATTCGATCGGCGATGAAGTCGCCATCAATCCTATGCTGAACACTACTGACGCTACCGTGCAGGCCATCAGCATGGTTCCGGATACAACCAATTTGAATGTTCGAATTGGCGCCAATTCCAGTTCACTTCGAATTATGGCCAAAAGCGGAGCAAGCCTTACCAACATAACGAACACAAGCTGGAGGCTGGTATTCAGGGCGTGGGCCTAGCTTGCTGAATAGGAATCCGTCTAAACCTGCGAAATGCATGCTACTGTCGTGGTTCAAGGCGAAATACCCTGCAAAGGCTACGGTGGCACTCAGCGCCAAGTAGACTGGCTGGCCACCACGCTGGTCGGTCTGGGGCATCGGGTCACGCTGATTGCCGCCCATGGCTCTACACATCCCCTCTGTGAGGTTCGACACGCTGCATCTGCGCCCGAAAGCGTGGCGGCAATCCCGCCAGATACCGACATTGTGCACTTCAACGGCTGGTACGAGGCCGAGACCAGTCACCGAGCGCTCTACACGCTGCACGGCTATGTGCCGAATACGCCAAGGGAAGGGCTGAACTGGAGTTTCGTTAGCGCCAGCCACGCCCGGCACCAGGGCCGGCAGACATTCGTCTACAACGGGTTCCCGGTGGATGCCTACCGGCTCACCGACAAGAAGACCGGTCGGCTGTTGTTTCTCGGCGGTATCGCAAGAGCGGGAAAGGGTCTCGGTCGCGCCGTCGACCTCGCCAAGAGATTTGACTTCGATCTCGACGTTGCCGGCGGCTCTCGCTGGAAGTTGCTCGGGCGTAGCAAGACTCGGGGCGTGTTCCTCAAAAGCCTTTCGCGTCGTTTCAATTTCACGGGGACTGTCGACGGTGACGAAAAGCTGCGGCTGTTGGGCGAGGCAAAAGCCTTCCTCAACCCGATTTCTTGGGATGAGCCGTTCGGCATGGCGCCGGTCGAGGCAATGCTATGCGGAACTCCAGTACTGACTACTCGACGCGGCGCGCTACCTGAAACAGTTAACGCAGAGACCGGACGCTTTTTCGACAGTAACGATGAATTCGCGACCGGCCTGAACGAGATCAGCGGGATGTCCGCACTCCGCTGCCGCGAATCGGCTGCTGACCGATTCCCAATCGAAAAGACCACTAAAGCCTACCTGGCCCTCTACCAGCGCGTTCTTGACGGCGAAACGCTTCCGTAAGTTTCCGGACGGGCGGCAATGCCCAAACCGGAGGTTTCCCATGACAAAATACTTCGCCAAAGCTCAAAGCGTGCGCCGCTAGCCGGCGGAAGGCCTATGCTGCTAACGCTCTTCCCCCCGCCTGATCTCAAAATCATCATGGTGCGTCCAATAATAAACGGCAGCTGACATTGCCACGATGCCCAACGCAAAGCCGACCGCCAACCCCAAATAAAACATCTCTGCCTCACGGCGAAAACCATGCTTGGCGAAGGCATACACCTATCACAAATTCTGAGTAAAGGGATCGGCAGATATGACCAAATTCTTCGTCGACGCGGATGGCGTCTATCTCGGCGGCTTTGACGGTGAAAACGTCGGTCTGCCTCAAAATGGCATTGAGGTCTTGGAGGCCCCGGCAGATGCCCGCCAACTCTGGGATGGCAAAGCGTGGAGCGCGCCGCCTGCTGAGCGTCGCATGGTGCCAAAATCGGTTGTGCAGGCTCGGATTATTGAGGCTGGCAAGATGTCGCAGGCCTATGCCGCCCTGGCGGGCAACCCAATCTATTTTGCCCGCTGGTTCGCGCCGGATCGGCCGGAAGTTTACAGCGACGATCCTGACGCAGTCGGGCTAGTCCGTGCTCTTGGGCTTGATCCTGCAGTCATCCTCGCGCCTTGAGTTTTTGGCGAATGATATCCACCGGCGTCCGCCACACTCGATATCGGCCAGCTTCGACGATTTGCCGTGCAACGGGCTCGGCAGCGTATGCATCGAAGAAGCGATGTACACGAGGTTCTGCGAACGCCTTCTTCCCTCGCGTATTATAGTCCCTGATCTTGAGCTTATGCGGGCTGATCGTCCGCCCCCCCAAGGACAAGGCTATGCCGATGCAGAACTGCTCCGCAGCGTCAATTTTCGATATCTGATGCACAGCAAGCATCGGTGGATACGCGTCCATCAGAGCGGGAAGATTGTCTCGATGCACTCCGAGAATGCCACTTTGCCACATAGGTTCGCGGCCCGTGATAACATGTTCGCCGATTCGAAGGCCTTCCCCTTCCAGCACAGGCGTCCATTTGTGGGGTTTCTCTAGGCGTCGCATCACTGAATGCTTAGGCGAAATGCTTTCGAAGCCAAGGGATAGAAATCCTGCTGGGTAGTGGTCTGAGTCCATGAAGATGAGGCGGTCGGTCATCCTCAGCAGTTTGATCAGCGCCCGGGCCTTGATGCCAAAATGATATTGACCGCTGAAGGACCAAGCCTCTTTCTGCATGTCAGTCAGAAGCAACGTCTCCATGGGATAGCCGACAAACAATTCGGGCCTATCCGTCGCAACAATGATCTTTGCTTCTGGACAATGATACAAAAGCTTGAGTGCGCTCAGCAACGCGCCGCGATGGTACAATTCGTTTTCGCCATACGCGATATAACCGAAAACGTCCCTCATCGAGTGGCGTGCTTTGCAATGAAAGTCTCGATCGGACCGCTGAGAGTAGCTGCCTCGCTCTTGATCTTATCGTCGTCCCACAACCACCACTGTATTTCCAGCAATTGCACAACGGTATCAGCAGGGAACCGGCTGCGGACAACTTGCGCGCGATTGCCGGCCACTATCGCATAGGGCTCGACAGACTTGGCGACGACGGAGCCGGCACCCACAACAGCGCCGTCGCCGACTGTCACGCCTGGCAATATGATGGCACCGTGGCCAATCCAAACATCGTTGCCGATCGTGATGCCCCCAGGCTTCCCAGCGTTGGGTAAAGGCTCAGGCTGCTTCAGGACGCGGCTATAGATCGGGAATGAAGTGGCACTCTTCGTCTGGTGTTGGCCGGTGCACATGAACAGCACTTGGCCAGCAACAGAGCAGAAGCTACCGACATTTAGGGGGGCTTCATTAGTCGGGAAAAGCACCTTCCGCCAAGTGACGCCATAGGTGTGGCGGCCGACGGACACATTATCGGGCAGTTTCGCGCGCGCGTCTTTGAACCACTTAGAAAATACTGACATTTAGACATCCCGCCCTGCCGCTAAATAGCGGTTACCTTCTTTCAAATGCAACCTCAAGAGGCTTACACATGGACCGCAATTTCGCGCGGGCGCTTACGCTCGTCCTAAAATCCGAAGGCGGCTGGTCGGACAATCCGGCCGATCCGGGCGGCGCCACCATGAAGGGCGTGACGCTGGCGACCTTCCGCGCCTACATCAAACCCGCCGGCACCAAGGCCGACCTGAAGATTATCACCGATGCCCAGATAGCGACGGTCTACCGCCGGCAGTTCTGGGATGCGGTGCACGGATCCGAGCTTCCGGGCGGTGTCGACTATGCCGCATTTGACTTCGCGGTGAATTCCGGCCCTAAGCGCGCCGCCGAATACTTGCAGCGCGTGGCTGGTGCAACGGTTGACGGCCGACTGGGACCAGACAGCCTCAAGGCGATCAGCGCCAAGCCCGCCGGCGTCATCATCGACGCCTATTGCGATGCGCGTCTGGCCTTCATGAGGCGGGCCAAGAACAAGAAGACCGGCAAACTGCTGTGGCCGACCTTCGGCAAAGGCTGGACGGCCCGCATGGCAGCCGTGCGTCGCGATGCAATGCTGATCTCTACACTGCCCGCAGCGCCGCCGCCGATCAGGGTGCCGGTAGAGGTCCCTAAGCCTGTTGTCCCCGAAAAGGTGGAGCAGAAGGTCAAGGAGAAATCCGGATTCCTGTCCTGGCTGACTGGCCTCTTTGGCTCCGGTGCGCTTGGTCTTGGCTGGCTTGCCGGCATCGACTGGAAGGCCGTTCTTGCGGGCGGCGGCGTCCTCATCGTCTTCATCCTGATCTTGCTCCTGCTGCGCTCCCAGATCGTCGCGGCGGTGCGCCAGATCAAGGAAGAGGTGGCTGAGTGATGGAGGGCTTCCGCGAACTGCTCATCCCGGCATTCGATCGGCTGCTGCGCACCGTCGGCGCTGTCAGCCTAGCTATCATCGCCGGGTTTGCCGTCTGGTTCTGGTGGCCGCTATGAGCGCGGTCATCGCATGGTTCCTGAGCAACCCGACCGTCCTAGCCATTGGCGCGGCCATCATCGGCGCGCTTGCCTTCGGCTTTCAACAGCGGCTTGCCGGCGCCAAGGCCGAACGCAACAAGCAGGCGGCCGACAACGCAGCTGCGGCAACCGAAGGCCAGAAGATCGATGATGCTGTCGCCGGCCGCGCGCCGGACGTCAACCGGGAGAGGCTGGGCAAATGGTCACCAAAGCAATAGCTCTTGCGGTTTTCATGGCGATTGCCGGCTGCACGACGATAGGCGGCTCGTTTTGCGCGGTCGAGCACCCGATCCGCCTGTCCGCCGAAGCAATCGCGGCGCTTTCGGACGGCGAGGTGAATCAGGTCTTGGCCCACAACGAAAAGGGCGCCCAGCTCTGCGGCTGGAAAGCCTGACATGCCAACATCGGCGACGAAGAGCCTAGAGATGATGGTAGGCGGCCTCGTCGCCGCTATGGAGGGCGTCCAGCGGGACGTCACCGAGATCCGGCGCGATATCAAAGATAGCGACGCCCGGGCCGCGCTGAGCTACGAGCAATCCGAACAGCGCGCCGCCGCCAGCCGATCGAAGATGTACGCCAAGACCGACGAGTTGGTGGAGCGTCTTTCCCAGACCGAAGGCTCGGTGAAATCCCTCAGTGAAGACATGACCGAGGTGAAGGCCGTGACAGCGGAGGTCACCCGGTGGAAGCTGATGGGGCTCGGGGCGCTTGGTGTGACCGGCATGGCCGCAGCGGCGCTAGCCTCCCTTGTCACCGCGTACTGGTCGGATATCTGGCGGGCGCTGCGCGGCGGCTGATTGGCGACGACATGAAACCAATATCCGACTTCGCCCCGGCGCCTAACGGTGTCCGGGGCTTTTCGCTTTTCTGGTCCCAGCCGATGCCATGAGGTTGTTATTGGGGGCTACTTGTTCCATTCGTTTCATTCTGTATAAGCGCGAGCCTAGCAGCAACCGGAAGCAAGTATTTGAGCAAGTCGAATTTCCGGCCTGAGATCCAGGGGCTGCGTGCTATCGCTGTCTGCTCAGTCGCTTTGTTCCATGTCTGGCCGTGGCTGGTCCCCGGCGGCTATGTCGGCGTTGACGTGTTTTTTGTCATTTCTGGGTTCTTGATCACCGGCGTCTTGCTGCGGGAGGTGGAGGACACCGGAAGAATCGACCTACTTGGTTTCTATGTTCGCCGGGCGCGGCGCCTCTTGCCTGCCGCGATGCTTGTGCTTCTGCTGGTGGGCTTGGCGACCCCGCTCTATCTACCCTCCGCGCTATGGAGGGACGGCACGAATGAACTGGTGCATAGCGCCTTTCAATTGGAGAACTGGCGGCTCGCAGCGAAGGCGATTGATTACCTGGCGATGACGAGCGCGCCGAGCCCCGTCCAACATTACTGGTCGTTGTCGATCGAAGAACAGTTCTACGTTGTCTGGCCGGGACTGATCATCGGCGTCCTGTGGCTTTCTCGAAAGTTCCGCAGGCCCTGGCGGCCCTTGCTCGTCGCCGTCCTAGGCGCAATCTTCATCATCTCGATTGCCGCCTCGGTATGGCTCACGCTTGTCGACCCGGCGCGGGCTTATTTTGTCACCCACACCCGCATATGGGAGCTGGCGCTGGGCGCTCTGCTGTGTGTCATGGTGCTGGGATCAGCCGACACACGGATCGGGGAACGAGCGCGGCGATTGCTTGGGTTTGCCGGCGTCGGCTCGATTCTCGCAGCCGCCTTTCTGTTCTCGACCAAGACACCCTTCCCCGGCTATGCGGCGCTGTTGCCGACCGTTGGTACCGCGTTGGTGATCGTCTCTGGTCAAAGCCAGTCGTCGTTCAGCGCCTTTGCTTTGCTCAAGTCACGACCGTTCCAATTCCTCGGCGACATCTCTTACTCGCTCTATCTTTGGCATTGGCCAATCATCGTTTTTTTCACCCAGCAAAGTGGCGAAGCGATCGGCCTTTGGGGCGGCCTGGCCATCCTTGCAGCAAGCGTCGGTCTAGCCGCCATCACCAAGGTTCATGTCGAGGATCGTTTCCGCCACCGCGCATCGTTGCCATCACGCCCCCGACTGGTCGAGTGGCTGGCCGTTTTTGCCCCGGTTCCCTTGGTGCCTCTAATCGCATTTTGCGCTGTCTCGATAGAAATTGCCCGGCAACAAGCATTGATCTCGGAAAACCCGAATGACTATCCAGGGGCTAGATCGTTGTTCACCAACAGGCCGGTGCCGACCGTAGCGGCCTATGCTCCTTCGCTGCCGACAATAAAGCAGGATAAGCCACAAACGGACATCTGCCGCCCGCCTCGTGAAAACGGCGAACCTGTCGGTTGCCAGTTTGGCGATCCAAATGGGCGGCTCAAGGTGTTCCTGGTTGGCGATTCGCACGCAGAGCACTGGCTTCCGGCGTTTCAGGTGGCGGCGTCGGATCGAGGTTGGAATGCGGAGAGTTTTACCAAGCCCGGATGCCCGCTATTTCCTACCATGATCATGGTGTCTGACAGCGACCGTCCGTTTCCAGATTGCCTGACCTGGGGTCAGCATATGCTGCGAATTATTCAACAACAAAGGCCAGACATCATCATTTTCGGGCAGAGAGATGTTTTACGTGCTTATCCCGACGACGGAAGCCAGATGCCCGTGAGCGATACGTTGGTGCAGCTATGGCGCCGCATCGAGGCATTGGGCATTAAGGTGGTGGTAATAGCCGACACACCAGCTTGGGGAACGAACCCGGAGCGATGCATGGCTCGGGACCGCCACTGCTCCGTTCCATATAAATCGGTACGTGATCGGGATCCCGTGGTAGTTGCCCAGCGCCTCTACCCGCATGTGCCGCTCGTGGACTTCAGCGACATTGTATGCCCCGGGGACGTATGCCCCGCGGTTATCGGCAATGTTTTTGTCTGGCGCGACACGGACCACCTGACCGCCACGTATTCGCGTTCAATGGCCGACATTTTCGGCAAACGCATCGACGCGGCAATCAATTAGCCGCGTGCGGCCGGCGCTCATTGGTCGAACTGCAGGGGCTCGTGGTCCGGTTTCTCGTGCCACATCACCTGACGGAAGTCGCGCCGGTCGACCTGCTGGCGGCAGATGGGGCACACATAGAAATGCTCCTGCCAGTCAGGGTCATGAGGTTTGCCGGGGATAGCTGGCCCAAGGTCCGCAATTCTGGTCATGATTTCCGCAGCGCCTTCGCTTCCCGCTCCAGCGTCTCGCGTTGGTTGCCGTGCTTCGCGATCAATTCCTTCATCTGCTGCGGGGTGATGGACGATTTCAGCGCCATGGATACACGTCCTGCGGGGTGGCTGATCAAGAGCCGATCTGCGCTCACATCATACTTGACGCATCCTACCGGGGGGGATACCGGTGGGGCATGTCCGAAGGCATCCATAGTTCTCATCCGGCTATCGTGAAGCGCTTAAAGCGCGCACAGGGGCATCTAGCATCCGTGCTTGGCATGTTCGAGGCGCAGCGATCCTGCGTCGACCTAGCGCAGCAACTCCATGCAGTGGAGAGCGCCATCAGCAGCGCAAAGCGAGAACTGATCCACGATCATATCGAACATTGTCTGACCGACACGAAAGCGGGAGGCAACTCGCTGGCAGAGCTCAAGCAACTGGCGAAATACCTATGACCAGTATCGGCGCACGCGTCCTGGGTTGGTTCGGCTTCGGGTCACATGATCATGACGCGCACGCTCATGATCATGGCTCGCATGGCCATACCCACGGGGTCATTGACGCAACGATTGCAACCACCGACCGCGGCATCTGGGCCATCAAATGGTCGTTTGTCACCTTGGCCATCACGGCGGCATTGCAGATGGCCGTGGTGTTGGTGTCAGGCAGCGTGGCGCTGTTGGCCGATACGATCCACAACATCGGCGACGCCACAACCGCCATTCCGCTCTGGATCGCATTCATGCTGGCACGACGCAAGCCGTCACGGACCTTCACCTACGGCCTTGGCAGGGTAGAGGATCTGGCCGGTATCATTATCGTGCTGATCATTCTGTTCAGCGCCATCGTCGCCGGGTACCAGGCTATCGAGCGCTTGGTCAATCCGCAGGCAGTGACTCATCTCGGTTGGCTGACCGCGGCGGGCATTGTCGGCTTCCTCGGGAATGAGGCCGTCGCGGTGTTTCGCATCCGTATCGGCAGGGAAATCAACAGTGCGGCCCTCGTCGCCGACGGCTACCATGCCCGCACCGACGGGCTTACCAGCCTTGCAGTGGTCATCGGCGCCATCGGCGTCTGGCTCGGATTTCCGCTGGCCGACCCGATCATCGGGCTTCTCATCACGGTCGCTATATTCGGTATCGTCTGGCAATCGGCGCGCTCAGTGCTCACCCGCATGCTCGACGGCGTCGAGCCGGGCGTGATGGCCGAAATTCAGCATGCCGCTGCGCATGTGCAGGGTGCTCGCATCGTCGACGCCAAGGCCCGCTGGATTGGCCACAAGTTGCATGCCGATATCGCTATTGCGGCCGACGGAACCTTGCCTCTCTCAGAGGCGAACAAGATCACGGCGGCGCTGGAGAACGAACTGTTCGAACACATGCCGGCGCTCGCAGCTGCCAATATCCGGTTTTCGACCGACCAAGGTGAGCACGAGCATCCGCACTCTCATGATCATGGCGAACATCACGGCCACCAGCACTGACAGCTGCCGGAAACCACTCGCTTCTGCCGGTCTCGGCTGATGTTCCAGGCGCTTGTCGAATTTCAGCGCTCCATATACCTGGCGCTCGCAGATCAGATAAAGCTGCTTTCAGTTGGCGGTGATTGGCTTGCGTTCCTTGCCTTTCTGCCGATGGGCGTCCTGTTCGGTGCGGCACATGCTCTAACGCCCGGCCACAGTAAGGCTGTCTTGGCGACGTACCTTGCAGGTTCGGATGCGAAGGTTTCGCGCGGCCTCCTGGTGTCGATTACGCTGTCCTTCACTCACGTGGCGACAGCGGTGCTGATCGCCGTATTCTCCCTGCCGCTCGTCTCGATTGCATTGGGCAGCGTTGGACGCGCACCACTGCTTGAGGGTGTGAGTCGCGGTCTGCTCGGGCTGATCGGCGTCTGGATGCTTTGGCGTTCGGTGAGCCACGGCCATCATCACAAGCATGAGGGCGAGGCCGTTGGAGTCATGGCCGGTTTGATTCCGTGCCCGCTGACCCTTTTTGTCATGACCTTCGCGATTTCCAGAGGGGTGCTGGGAGCTGGCATTCTGTTCGCAATCACCATGATGGTGGGCGTGGCCCTAACGCTGTCCAGCGTGGCGGTACTGTCGATCTTGTTTCGGGAGCGCCTGGTGCATTTTTTCGACAGCAGGCCACGGCTGTTCGATACCATATCGCGAGCAATCGAAGGCGCAGCGGGCCTTGCCCTCGCCAGCGTAGCGGTCTGGCAACTTACAGCCGGATAGAGCCACAGCTGTCCACAGACCCTCTCCTTTCTTAGGAAAAGGCGATGAGAAGCTGCGGCACGCAAGGCTGCTGGATTTCCGGGAGGATGATGCAAATGGCCATGCCTAAGAAAGATCAGGAGCGCGCCACCTACGCCTGGATGTACGGCGCCCAAGCGCGCAAGGATGGCAAGGAGCGTGAGGTGCCATNTGCCTAAGAAAGATCAGGAGCGCGCCACCTACGCCTGGATGTACGGCGCCCAAGCGCGCAAGGATGGCAAGGAGCGTGAGGTGCCAGCTTACTGGCAGGAACATGCCGACGCGTGGCTGCAGGGCTTTGACGGTGTGGCGATGGACGGTTTTGGCAAGACCAAAACCGTCAAAGACGAGATGGAAGCCGAGGTCGACGAAGCCGCCGTCGAGCGGCCCGCCGAATAGCCATTTTGCCGTATGCCGTATGGTCGTTTTTAATTGGAGAAGGGTTTCGTTGGGCCTATAAAGATTGCGTTTACCATTGCCTTTTTAGGGAGAATGCGATGGTTGCAACGCCCATAGAAATCGCTCAAGCCGCTACTGCGACTACGGCCACCTTGCTGAAGTGGCAGAAGTCCATGGAGGAACGCGCCACGTTTCGCCAGAACATGGATCAATCGCGCAGGGCGATNCTTGCTGAAGTGGCAGAAGTCCATGGAGGAACGCGCCACGTTTCGCCAGAACATGGATCAATCGCGCAGGGCGATTCAAGCCTCACGCGATCTGCTGAAGCGCCTTCGCCAACGTCATCGCGACGACATGGCGGAAAGTTCGGAAAATGCCAACCCGTCTACTGTGCCGATATCGCAACGCGCCGGCAGCTAGCGGGAGGCGACCAGAGCCGATGTGAAGGAGAAAGTTTCAGTGGGCTGTTCCTGGGGTCGGCAACGAAGTTTAAGCCTTGTCAACCAGCGACTTTTTTCGCCCGCGTGGAAGTGCCACATGTCTTTCGACAAGGCGCACGTGCTCGGCCTCGACAGTCACCAATGGCCGGAGGCTGACGGTTACCTTGTCCCCGTCGATGCGTGTGACAGGGCCGATCAATTCCNTCGACAGTCACCAATGGCCGGAGGCTGACGGTTACCTTGTCCCCGTCGATGCGTGTGACAGGGCCGATCAATTCCATATGCTGGCCAATCACAGTCTTCCAAGTCGAATTGACAACAGAATGCGGGAAGTCGTAGGAGGGGTTCGTCACGCTCATGCGATCGGGCGTCACCCGGCCGCGCACAATCGCCGTGACTGCGACCTCGTCGCCAACTTTGATATTGCCCCGAGCTATGTGCAAGACTCTGGAGCGGGCGGCTGCGGCGTCAAGATGAGAGGTTGCTAATTAATGAGCACACGCGGCCTGAAGTTTCTCGATAAGTGGGTGGCCAAGCAACTGCCTATCATAGCGAGGGGAGATCCGATCGCCGCCAGCGACTTGGCGGAGGACTTGATGACAGCAGCAGAGAGTGGGTATCGGCGAGCATGAACTCGCTGGCGAGGCCGCAAGCGTCTTCGACCTGCTCTTGGAGGTGATGCGGCGGCGAGAGGTGCGCGAGACCGGGCATTATGGCCGGACAAAACGTCTCTCAGAAGGGCAATTGGCGGAGAGGATGGGATTCGAACCCACGAGAAGCTTTTGACCTCTACTCCCTTAGCAGGGGAGCGCCTTCGACCACTCGGCCACCTCTCCATAACGCCGCAGCTACAGCGACTTCTGCACCCAATGGGGCTTGGGTAAGGTTTGATAAAAATGCGAAACCCGGCGGTTGCCCGCCGGGTTCCATTTCCAATCGAGCGCCTATTAGAACGAGCGCTGGAAGCGGAGCATGCCGCCGATGGCGTCGTCGCCATCAGTGATACCGGTCCAGTTGTGGTTCGTGNAACGAGCGCTGGAAGCGGAGCATGCCGCCGATGGCGTCGTCGCCATCAGTGATACCGGTCCAGTTGTGGTTCGTGCCAAGGGTGTCGACATCGTCGATCTTGCCTGCATTGACGTAGTCAACTTCGGCAGTGATCGTGAACCCGGGAACGACGTCGTAGGCGATGTTGGCGGCGATGCCGAGGTTCTCACCTTCGTCATACGAGACCTGGGCGTTGAACGAGGTCTTCTCGTTGATGGTGTNGTAGGTGCCACCACCCCAGACTGCCCAGTTGCCGTCCCACTGCTTGTAGAAGCCGCGACCGCCGGCCGGGAACGCGTAGGTCACGTCCGTGTAATTGTCGTCGGTTCCATAGCCGCCCATGATGAACAGCGACAGGTTCTGCATCGGGGTAATGTCCAAACGAACCTTGCCGGCGACTTCTTCATAGTTGCTGTCGTAAGCGATGACGCCGGTGATGGCGCCCCAGCCCTGCGTGTACTTCAAGCCGCCGACGACATGCGGAACGTAGCTGTCGATCGTGCCCACGCCGTAGGAACCGACCGTGGAGCCGCCCGCGCCCGAGCCTTCTTCGAGAGAGATCACGGCCGAGAAGCCGTTGCCCGCGTCGAAGTAGTACTGGATGACGTTGGTGTCGAAATCGCCGTAGGGAACGAGCGTATCCTGGATGACGTTGCCGGCGTAGCCGATGAACGTGTTGAAGGCCGATTCGTCCTTACCGACACGGAGGCCACCAAGCTGGATCCAGGCGAAGTTCAGCGAAGCACCGGTGTTGCCGGCAGGATTGACGTCACCAAGCGCGCCCGCATCACGGTTGTTGTTCTGGAAGTTGAAGCGGGTCTCAGTGTAGGTCTTCAAGGTGCCGAGCTCGGTTTCCTGGCCGGTCCAGGTCTTCAGCGAGAA